>CBFGPM010000016.1:0-75406 GCA_965650685.1 uncultured Sediminibacterium sp. | reverse complement strand
AACGACTATTCTGTGTATTTCTGTGCTTTCAGTGGCAAGAACTTAACGGAAGAACAGAGGAATGGGGAAATGGCTGATGTCTGATCGCTGATGGCGGATATGGATTGAGGAATGGCAGATCGCAGATCGCAGATTTGGGTTGTACAACGGTTAAACGACTATTCTGTGTATTTCTGTGCTTTCAGTGGCAAGAACTTAACGGAAGAACTGCAGAATATCCAATGGTGAAGCGTATAGATAGTTTTCAGAGGGACCCCTTCAATTTGGATAATGGACGTACAAAATTGGCTTTCCAACACATCCCTCCTCTTTAGAGATATTTAATCCTTTGGCAAGGTCTGGGATATGGAATCCCGAAGAGCAACTGAAATTCCAGTTGTAATGGCAGAAATCTGTAAAAATCAATCGATTATCACTACGTTCCACGTGAAACATGTTCCACGTGGAACCCAGGATCGGCATTCAATAGCTAATATATTGATAAGCTATTCGTTTAACCTTCGCCTGAACTATCTTTGCAAACTATGTTTCCGCAATATGATGTAATAGTAGTTGGTGCCGGCCATGCAGGCTGTGAAGCTGCCGCCTCGGCCGCCAACCTGGGTAGTAAGGTTTTACTGGTTACCATGAATATGCAAACCATTGCCCAAATGAGTTGCAACCCTGCCATGGGTGGTATTGCCAAAGGACAAATTGTTCGTGAAATAGATGCTTTGGGCGGATACAGCGGAATCGTGTCTGATTTAAGTACCATTCAATTCAGGATGCTGAACCGCAGTAAAGGTCCGGCAATGTGGAGCCCACGCACTCAAAACGATCGAATGCTCTTTGCTGCCAAGTGGAGAGAGATGCTGGAGAATACGCCCAATGTAGATTTCTACCAGGATATGGTTCGCTCTATTATTATTAAAGATGGTAGAGCATCGGGTGTTGTAACCGGACTTGGTCATCATATAGAATCGAAGACAGTTGTCGTTACCAGCGGAACATTTTTAAATGGGATCATTCATATTGGAGAGAAACAATTTGGTGGTGGCCGTGTAGCAGAAAAAGCAGCAACCGGAATAACCGAGCAATTGGTTGAACTAGGTTTTGAAAGCGATAGACTGAAAACAGGCACTCCTCCCCGTGTAGACGGACGAAGCCTCGACTACAGTAAAATGGAGGAACAGAAAGGCGATGAAGAAATTGTTGGTTTCTCCTATACCGATACACCAAGAATAAAAGCAGCCGATCAACGCAGTTGCTACATAACTTATACCAACGAAAAAGTACATGATATACTGAAAACCGGTTTCGATAGAAGTCCAATGTTTCAAGGAAGAATTGAAGGAACAGGCCCAAGGTATTGCCCAAGCATTGAAGACAAAATAAACCGATTTGCAGATCGCGAACGTCATCAACTATTTGTAGAACCTGAAGGCTGGAATACCGTTGAAATATATGTAAACGGATTCTCTACCTCATTACCAGAAGAAGTACAGTACGAAGCGCTTCGTACAGTGCCTGGCTTTGAAAACTGCAGAATTTTCCGACCTGGTTATGCCATTGAATACGACTATTTTCCACCAACACAATTACAGTATTCACTGGAAACAAAACTGGTTCCGAATTTATTCTTTGCCGGTCAAATAAACGGAACCACCGGATATGAAGAAGCGGCTTGCCAGGGGTTGATGGCAGGTATCAACGCACACCAACGTTCCCGTGAACTTGATCCGGTAATCCTACAGAGAAGTGAAGCATATATCGGCGTATTGATCGACGACCTGATTAGTAAAGGAACCGATGAGCCTTATCGGATGTTTACCAGCAGAGCAGAATTCAGAACACTACTAAGACAAGATAATGCCGATTTGCGTTTAACAGAATTAAGCTACAGACTTGGGCTTGCTTCTCAGGAAAGAATGGATAAAGTAGTCAGCAAAAGAAACAATGTCAGTGGTATCAAAAAAATATTACAGGAGCTGAATGTACAACCAGAACAAATCAATCCATATTTTGAAAAAATAGGGTCGGCTTTAATAACAGAAAAACAAAAAGCTTCTAAAGTTATACTCAGACCAAATGTAGATCTCCCCTCACTTGTACAGTACATACCAGCATTAAAAGATGCACTTGCAAATTTTGATGTAGATAGTATTGAGCAATCTGAAATACAAATAAAATATGAGCGGTATATAGAGAAAGAACAGGAAATAGCAACACGAATGAGTCAAATGGAAAACACACAAATTCCAGATACATTTGATTACGATCGTGTAGCAGCGCTTTCTAACGAAGCCTTACAAAAATTTAAACGAATACGTCCACGCACACTAGGCCAAGCTAGCCGTATCAGTGGTGTTAACCCGAGCGATGTGCAGATATTGATGGTGTATATGGGTAGATAAACAATCGAATTATAGCCACAGATGCACAGATTACTTTTACTGTAATCTGTGCATCTGTGGCTATAATTATTTCTACTATCCTGCTAAAAACAATAACTTTAGTAACACACAATCAAATCATGCCATGAGAATTGTACTTGCGCTATTCATAACCACCCTTCTTTTTTCCTGCCAACAAAAACAAACATCCGTTGCAGAATACTTTGCTCACAGCGATACCGGAGTTCAGGTTGCGGGAATAAAAATGATACCGATAACCACACCGGTAGGCACATTCAAAGTTTGGACAAAAACCATCGGCAACAACCCCCGAATAAAAGTATTGTTATTGCATGGTGGTCCGGCAATGACCCATGAATATATGGAAGCTTTTGAAAGCTATTTTCCAAAAGAAGGATTTGAATTAATAGAATACGATCAACTAGGTTCATACTATAGCGACCAACCAACAGATAGTAGCTTATGGACAACAGAAAGATTTGTAGAAGAAGTAGAACAGGTGCGCAAGGCTCTGGGTTTAACAAAGGATAATTTTTATATCCTTGGTAATTCATGGGGTGGCATACTTGGTATGGAGTATGCGCTTAAATACCAGGAAAACCTGAAAGGCCTAATCATTTGTAATATGATGGCCAGTATACCGGACTATGAAAAATATAATGGAACCTTACGCGCTCAAATGAGACCCTCCCTTATCGATTCACTTCAGTCCTATGAGTCAAAGGGACAATTCAAAGACCCCGTTTATCAGGAACTCGTTTTCAAAGAATATTATAACCAACACCTTTGCAGATTACCAGAGTTACCGGACCCTGTAGCGAGATCATTTAAACATATAAACGAAACAATATATGTGATGATGCAGGGACCAAGTGAATTTAAGGTTGGTGGCAGATTATTAACCTGGGACAGAAAAGCTGACTTACCAAAAATTACCGTACCAACTCTAACCGTAGGTGCCAAATACGACACGATGGACCCAGCTCATATGGAATGGATGAGCAAACAGGTAAAAAACGGAAAATACCTCTACTGTCCCAACGGCAGTCATCTCTCTATGTGGGATGATCAGAAAGTATTCATGGAAGGTGTAATTAAGTTCATCAAGGAAACAGATGGAAGACCATAGACGATACCATGGACTATGGTCACCGAGAAGCCACGGTATAGGTCCTCCCTCATTCCACCGATTCATTTCTTCCATTCATCCTTAAAACACTAAAACCTTTTTTGTAGCCTCGCTTAATTATGTAGCTTTAAAGTCTTCCAAAAACCAATCTAAACACTATCATGAGAAGACTAAAGCTCCTGTTTTCAGGGCTCCTGTTTGCATCGTTGCTACAGGCCCAGGAAACATTTCAGGTCAATGGTGTTGGTGATAAACGCGACGGATGTTATGCGTTTACCAATGCCACCATCGTTAAAGATGCACAAACCACATTAACCAACGCAACGCTCGTAATACGAGATGGTAAAATTGTTGCGGTAGGTACTGGAGTAAACATTCCCAAAGACGCAGTAGTTGTTGATTGCAAGGATAAATATATCTATCCTTCTTTCATAGATATCTACAGCGACTACGGTATGCCTCAGGCACAACGCCAGCAAGGCGGTGGTGGTTTCAATTTTAACCAACCAGCACAGTTAACCACAAATCAGAAAGGCGCTTATGGCTGGAACCAGGCACTTAAGTCTGATGTACAGGCATACAAAATATTTAGTGCCGATGAGTCACGCGCGAAACCATTGCGTGACATGGGTTTCGGTACCGTACTCACACATCAGAAAGATGGTATACTTCGTGGAACAGGTACAGTAGTAACCCTTGCAAATGAACCCGATAATTTTCTGGTAGTTAAAGAAAAAGCTGCTTCCTTACTTTCATTTAATAAAGGAACATCTACACAATCTTACCCAGGATCATTAATGGGAACAATTGCCCTTTTGCGTCAAACATATTTAGACGCACAGTGGTACAAGAATAATCCAGCCGCAGCTGGGTTACAGGGAGATGGTGTAAATATTACCCTTAAATATTTTAATGAGCAACAATCACTTCCACAAATTTTAGATCCGGCAGCAAGAGGTGGCGATGATTTTTGGAGCCTGCTTCGTGCAGATCGTGTGGGGGATGAATTTGGTGTACAATACATTTTAAAAGCAACCGGAAAAGAATACCAAAGAATTAAAGAAGTGGTGGCAACCAAAGCTCCTTTGATTGTAGGTTTAAACTTCCCTGCTGCAATGGATGTAGAAGACCCCAATGATGCACGCCTTGTTTCCTTGGCCGATATGAAAAACTGGGAACTTGCACCAACCAATCCTGGAGCAATTGAAAAAGCAGGTATCTCCTTTGCCTTAACATCTGCTGATCTTAGAGATGCCCGCACTTTTATGGCCAACCTCAGAAAAGCCATGGAAAACGGATTAACAGAAAAAGCTGCACTGGAAGCACTGACTAAAACACCAGCTACCTGGTTAGGCGTATACGATAAAGTAGGAAGTATCGATAATGGCAAACTGGCCAACTTCGTAATTACTACCGGTCCAGTATTTGGTGAAAGAACCACATTATTACAGAACTGGGTACAGGGGGTAAAACATGCAGTTAACGAATCAGCATGGAACAGCGCAAGTGGTTTATATACCCTTACTACCAACAGTTCTAAAGGAACCAATACATATACAATAGATGTAAAAAGCAACAGTGCAGCAACCGTTATCGCAAAAGATACCGTTAATGCAACATTTAGCTTTGATGGTAAAGTAGTAAAGTTCAGCTTCGCACCAGAAAAACGTTCACGTAACAATATACGTTTTAGTGGTTTCAACAATGGCGGTGGCGACTGGAATGGTATGGCTGAAGATGCTGAAGGTAACAGAATGACCTGGACCGCTAAACTAAATAGCACCAAGCCTGATACTGCCACAGCCCGCACAAGACCTACACCTCCAAACCGTATTGGTAAAACAATGTATCCCTTTACAGCTTATGGTACAGACTCTACATTACCACAGCAGGGTACATACCTTATTAAGAATGCAACTGTTTGGACCAGTGAAAAAGAAGGTAAACTGGAAGGTGCAGATGTTTTGGTAAAAGCAGGCAAGATTGCACGTGTAGGTAAAAACCTAAGTGATGCTTCTGCAACTATTATTGATGGTACAGGAAAACACCTTACTGCCGGTATTATAGATGAACACTCACATATTGCTTCTGCATCAACAAATGAAGGAGCACAAAGTGTTACCTCAGAAGTGCGTATGGGAGACAACCTCGATCCGGATGATATTAATATATATCGTCAGTTAAGCGGTGGTGTAACAACTTCACATATTCTCCATGGTTCTGCCAATACCATTGGTGGACAAACACAATTGATCAAATTGCGTTGGGGTGTAAATGATGAAGAACTCAAATTCAAAAACTGGGATCCGTTCATCAAGTTCGCGTTAGGTGAAAACGTTAAGCGTACTTCCTCAACCAATAACAACCGCTTCCCTGATACACGTATGGGTGTTGAACAGGTATTAACCGATGCGTTTAACCGTGCTGTAGCTTATGAGAAATCAATGAAAGCTGATCCTAAAGGCACACGCCGTGATCTTGAACTGGATGCGCTGGTTGAAATCATGAACAAGCAACGCTTTATTACCTGTCACTCCTATGTGCAAAGCGAGATCACCGCTACTATGCGTGTAGCTGAAAAATTTGGTTTTAGAATCAACACCTTTACACATATTCTGGAAGGATATAAAGTAGCTGATAAAATGAAAGCGCATGGTGCTAATGCATCTACCTTCTCAGACTGGTGGGCTTACAAAGTAGAGGTTACGGAAGCTATTCCATACAATGCTTATATCATGAACAAAGTGGGACTGAATGTTGCCATTAATTCTGATGATGCTGAAATGGCTCGTCGCCTTAACCAGGAAGCTGCTAAAAGTGTAAAATATGGTGGACTTACAGAAGAAGAAGCATTAAGAATGGTAACAATTAATCCGGCAAAAATGCTGCATGTAGATGATAGGGTTGGTAGCATTAAAGTTGGTAAAGATGCTGACCTGGTGCTATGGAGCGATAATCCGTTAAGTATTTATGCTAAAGCAGAAAAGACCATGGTAGATGGTACGATCTATTTCGACCGTGAAAAGGATGCTGCAATGCGTAAGCAGGTATTAGCTGAGCGTACAAGACTGATCAATAAAATGGTAGGCGAAAAAAGAGGTGGCCGTCCAACAATGCCGGCAACTCCTAGTTACAAATATGTACACACCTGTCTGGATCACTCTCATAAGCTTGGTATGCTTGAAATTGAGGCAGAAGAAGAAATACACGGCGATAACCAATAAAACATTCTAACATGAAAAAATCATTCTTATATATAAGTGCGCTGACGCTGCTCTTGTCTAAAAGTGCAGTTGCTCAGGATGATGTTTATCCTGCAGCAAAACAGGCCAAAAAAACCGCCATCACAAACACAACGGTGCATGTTGGAAACGGAACCGTTATTGAAAACGGTACGGTTGTATTCGACAATGGTAAAATAACCTATGCTGGTGCAGCATCAAGTGCACCATCTGCAGAAACCACCATTGATGGCAAGGGTAAACATGTTTATCCAGGTATCATACTTCCTGCTTCTAACCTCGGTCTGATTGAAATATCAGGTGTACGCGGAAGTACCGATGTAAACGAAATTGGAGAACTGAATCCATCAGTAAGATCCATTGTCGCTTATAAAGCAGAATCAATTGTAACCAATACTATTCGTGCAAACGGAATTTTATTGGCACATGTAATGCCTGGCGGACAACTAATCGCAGGTCAATCATCTGTTGTACAATTAGATGCATGGAACTTTGAAGATGCCGCCTATAAACCTGATATGGGTATGCAGTTTTATATGCCAAGTCTGCTCGCCCGTCCGGGTGGTGGTCGTTTTGCTGCATTGTTTGCCCAATTTGGCGGACAGCAAGGAGATCCAATTAAGGCTGCACTGGATAGAATTGAAGGTGTAAAAGCGTTTTTCAGAGAAGCCAAAGCTTATCATCAGAAAGATGCAGGCAAAAGCATTAACCTGAAATTTGAAGCAACAAAAGCTTTATTTGAGAAAAAACAAAAGCTGTTTATTCATTGCTCTCAGGTTAAACAAATGCTGGTAGCTATTGATTTTGTAAAAGAGTTTGGTTTTGATGTAGTACTGGTAGGTGCTGGTGAAAGCTGGCAAATTGCTGACCTGCTCAAACAAAATAATATCTCTGTTATCCTCACCCAGGAACATAACCTTCCTACCCTTGATGACGACGATGTTGATCAACCTTATAAATCAGCGACGTTCCTTCAAAAAGCTGGTGTATTATATTGTTTAAATGATGATGATCCGCAGAATCGTGGTAGAAACCTGCCCTTCAACGCAGGTACTGCAGCAGCTTATGGTCTTGGCAAAGAAGAAGCATTAAAAGCCATTACTTCTAACACTGCAAAAATCCTAGGTATCGATGATAAAACAGGAACTATAGAAACAGGTAAAGATGCCAATATTGTAATTAGTGAAGGAGATATACTCGATATGAAGAGCAGCATTATTACAAATGCATTTATTCAGGGTCGTAGTATCAGCCTGAGCAGTAAGCATACTCAATTGTTTGAGCGCTATAAACACAAGTACGGTATTAAATAAATTTCGCCTTACAACATACTAAAAGTAAAGCCCCGGCAAATCATCTGTCGGGGCTTTGCTTTTCCCCACTTCACCGGAATTAATACTGGTTCAGGGTTAGGGGGTTAACAAAATATTTACAGACACATCCTCGTAATCAGCCTTCCTTCTTACCCATTTACCGCTCATCGTTCTTGTGCACCCTTTAACAGGGCTTCGTATGTAACGTTTCTACATTTACTACGTTTAGTTTCGTATAAATCGCCAGGATAATGTGCAAACCCTGGAAAATGATACACTTTAAACCGACTGAATGAGAACCTTATTAACCATGCTATGTTTAATTACCTCATTAACTGTGTTAAACGCACAGCAAAATGAAAAACAGGTAAAGAAAATAGCCGCAACCAGAACCACCAAAAAGATCGTTATTGATGGTATTATAAACGACTCTGCCTGGGCAAGTGCACCCATAGCCACCGATTTTATAGAATGGCGACCAACTTTTGGAAATAAAGAAGAGGAAAAAAATCGCACAGAAATTCGGATTCTGTATGATAACAATGCGATTTATATAGCTGGATATGCACACGAGGCAAGTGCCGATAGTATTACAAAGGAGCTCGTAGGACGTGATGTCGTTGGTGTAAACGATTTTGTCGGAGTAATCTTCGATACTTATCATGATAAAATCAATGGCTTCGGATATTATGTAACTGCATTAGGCGAGCAATTCGATGCGAAATATTCCTCCAATGGTGAAGATGGTAGCTGGAACAGCGTATTTGAAAGCAATGCCAAAATACAGGCAGATGGCTGGACCTTTGAAATGAAAATACCTTATTCCGCAATTCGTTTTGGTAATAAGAAAATTCAAGACTGGGGCATTAATATCACCAGAAGGCGCAGTAAAAGTGGTAAACAAATGATGTGGAGCCCGACGGACCCTGCAATTGGCGGTAACTTTTTAGCACAGTTTGGCTTGTGGACGGGTGTTCAGGATATTAAACCACCTGTAAGACTTTCCTTCTCTCCTTATTTATCTACCTACGCAAATCATTATCCCTATAATACACCCGGGGTTAAAAACACGACCACCTCTATCAATGGGGGTATGGATGTGAAATATGGTATCAATCAGGCTTTTACACTCGACATGACACTGGTACCAGATTTTGGTCAGGTACAAAGTGATAACCAGGTTTTAAACCTTACTCCTTTTGAAGTACAGTTCAATGAAAACAGAACCTTCTTTACCGAGGGAACGGAATTGTTTGGTAAAGGTAATCTCTTTTACAGCAGACGAATCGGTGGAACACCAATGCATATTGGTAAAGTAAATGGACAATTACAACCCGGAGAATCTATAACCAAAAATCCACTAGAAACACGCTTGCTAAATGCAAGTAAAATAAGTGGAAGAACCAGTGGTGGACTTGGTATTGGTTTCTTTAACGCCGTAACCAAAGCGCAGCATGCATCCATAGAGCAAAACGGAGAAGAGATTCGTAAGATTGAAACCAATCCTTTGACAAACTATAATATCATTGTATTTGATCAAACATTAAAAAACAATTCAAGCGTATCACTCATCAATACCAATGTAACAAGAAGTGGTACAGATTATGATGCAAATGTAACCGCCGCTTTATGGGATATCTATGATAAGAAAAACACCTGGAACGTAAATGGTCAGGTAGGTGTAAGCCAGTTAATTGGTTATGAAGCCCCTGGAAAAACGCTTACTGGTTATAACCACACACTCGGTTTTGGTAAAACCAGTGGCCGATTCAATTTTAATGTTTGGCAAGAGCTTGCTGATAATAAATATAACCATAACGACATGGGTTATTTTACCAACAACAACTATTTCAACAATGGTATTTGGGTTGGTTATAGATGGTTAAAACCTAAGAAATGGTATAATCGTATCAACGCTAATTTAAACCTGAGCTATTCGATGCGTTATAAGCCGATGGATTATCAGCGCTTTAATTTCAATGCGAATGTAAATGGACAATTAAAAAATCTTTGGTGGGCTGGTATCAATGTTAATATAAATCCGGAACAAAACGACTTCTTTGAGCCAAGGGTAAATGGTAAAGTGTTCAAGCGTCCTGGAAGCTATATGTGGGGATTCTGGTTTGAAACAAACAACGCAAAAAAATATTCGGCCGTAGTAGAATTCTATAACCGGACATTTGATAAATATGGTAGTAATACACAAGAGATTTTCTTTAGGAATAACTATCGCTTCAACAAAAAACTCACTATTACTACCAGCACTTTCTTACAACTGGCACATAATAACCTGGGTTACGCTACTATGTTCAGCCCGGACAGTATCATCTTTGCGCTTCGTAAAAGAAATACCGTTGAAAATGTTTTGAACGTCAAATATAATTTCAATAATAAAATGGGCTTGTCTTTCAGGGCAAGACATTACTGGAGTAAAGTTGCTAACAAGGAATTCTATAAATTACGTGAAGATGGCTATCTAAACCATATTCCAGGGGGCATCAGCAGTAATGTAGATTACAATGTGAATTATTTCAATATTGATATGGTATACACATGGCAGTTCGCATTGGGAAGCTTTATTAATGTGGTTTGGAAAGATGCCATCAGTACTTTTGATCAGGATACCCGAACAACTTATTTTAAAAATATAGGAAACACCCTAAACGCCAATCAGCAGAACAGTATTTCCATCCGTATTATTTACTTTCTGGACTACCTGAACCTTAAAAAGAAACATTAAAATACGAAATCAGCAATCCCGTATCCTTGATTTTCCAAAAAGCATCCCGTTTATAACCGGATGCTTTCTTTTTTGCCGATAACGTTCATTACCTTAGCTATATGGCTAAAAAGTTATTTTTATTGGATGCGCTGGCGCTAATATATCGTGCCTATTATGCCCTTATCAGAAACCCGCGTATTACTTCTAAAGGAAGAAATACCAATGCCCAGTTTGGGTTTACCAATACCTTATTCGACCTGATCAATAAAGAAAAACCGACCCATCTGGCGGTTTGTTTTGATACACATGCGCCCACAGAGCGGCACACAGATTTTACAGATTATAAAGCAAACAGGCAGGAAGCGCCAGAAGATCTAATTGATTCCATTCCTGATATACAAAGAATCATCCGGGCCTTTAATATTCCCGTAGTAGAAATGGATGGATATGAAGCAGATGATGTTATCGGAACAGTAGCCTGGCAGGCTGCCGACAAAGGATACGAAGTATATATGGTAACACCGGATAAAGATTACGGTCAGTTACTTATTCACCCACATGTATACATTTATAAGCCTGCCGCATTCGGAAATCCATCTGAAATACTTGATGCCGCAAAGATCTGTGAACGTTGGGATATTCAACGCGTTGAACAGGTAGTAGATATTTTGGGTTTAATGGGAGATGCAGTAGATAATATACCAGGCATTCCTGGAGTTGGAGAAAAAACCGCTGCCAAACTTTTGAAAGAATACGATACGCTTGAAAACGTATTGGCCAATGCAGACAAAATTAAAGGAGCCGTTGGAGAAAAAGTGCGCAATGCGGTTGACCTGGCGGTAATGAGTAAAAAACTGGCAACCATTATAACCAATGTGCCGGTTGAGTTTCATGAGGAAGACTATCGTTTGAAAGAATGGAATAAAGAAGAATTAAATGAGGTGTTTACAGAGCTGGAATTTAAAACTCTTGGAAAAAGAATACTCGGCGACGACTTTAACGCTTTTCATGCTGCGCCACAGGGAATTCAGACAGACCTTTTTGGAAATACAGTTGCGCCGAAGTCTGCTGCAAAAACAACGAAACAAGCTGAGCCTGAAAAATCAACACCCGTTGCCGGACCAGAAACAGAACAATTGGGCTTAATTGCAGAAAAAAATATTGGAAACACACCACACAACTATCTGTTGGTTCAGGGGGAAAAAGAAATTAAGGATCTTATAAACACACTCCTTCAACAAACAGAAATTTGTTTCGACACAGAAACAACCGGAACCGATGCAAATAATGTAGAATTAGTTGGATTAAGTTTTTCATTTACTGCCGGAGAAGGATATTATATACCCTGTTCTCCAAATCAAGAGGAAGTAAAACAACTCCTTGCTTTATTCAAACCATTATTTGAAAAAGAAACTATTACTTGGGTCGGACAAAACACTAAATACGACTTACTGGTTTTAAAATGGTATGGTATAGAAATAAAAGGGCAACTCTTTGATACTATGCTAGCCCATTACCTGATTGAACCGGAAGGAAGAAGAAGCATGGATCTGCTGAGTGCTCAATACCTTGGATATGAGCCGGTGCATATTGAAGAACTGATTGGCAAAAAAGGAAAGAACCAGGGAAGCATGCGTGATGTGGAATTGGAAAAAATAAAAGAATACGCTGCAGAAGATGCTGATATAACCTTACAACTGAAACAGGTTTTTGTACCACTATTAAAAGAAAAAGAAGTAGAACCGGTATTTGCACATGTTGAGAATCCACTGGTGAGGGTGCTTACAGATATGGAGTTTGAAGGGGTAAAAATTGATGTGGAATTTTTGAAACAGTATAGTAAAGAATTAGAAACAGAAGCAAAACGCTGTGAAGAAAGCGTATACACACAAGCTGGAGTTCGTTTTAATCTCGCATCGCCGAAACAACTTGGTGAAGTATTGTTCGAAAAACTACAGCTAGATCCAAAAGCAAAAAAGACAAAGACCGGTCAATATGCCACAGGTGAAGATGTATTATTGAAACTGGCCAATCAACATAAAATAGTAGATGATATTCTTGGATTCAGGGAATTAACTAAACTGAAATCTACCTATGTTGATGCATTACCCGAAATGATCAACCCAAGAACAGGAAGGGTACATACCAGTTATGCGCAGGCTGTTGCAGTTACCGGAAGACTTAGCAGTAATAATCCCAATCTGCAAAATATTCCTATCAGAACATCAAGGGGAAGGGAAATAAGGAAAGCCTTTATTCCAAGAGAAGAAGGCCGTGTATTACTGAGTGCAGATTACTCACAAATAGAACTACGGATTGTTGCTGCCATTAGTGGCGATCCGAATATGTGTGAGGCATTCAGACAACATAAAGACATCCACACAGCTACTGCATCAAAAGTATATGGTGTACCAGAAGAAGAAGTAACCAAAGAAATGCGTTACAAAGCAAAGAGCGTAAACTTTGGTATAATATATGGTCAAGGTGCTTTCGGGCTTGCAGATAACCTCGGCATTTCCCGAACAGAGGCAAAAGAAATTATTGATAACTATAAGAAAGAGTTTCCCAACATCCAGCGATATATGGATGAGCAGATAAATTTTGCAAAAGAAAATGGCTACGTACAAACATTAGCAGGGAGAAAACGCTGGCTTAAAGATATCAACAGCAGTAATTTCACCGTTCGGGGATTTGCAGAGCGAAATGCCATCAACTCTCCTATTCAGGGAACAGCGGCAGACATGATTAAGTTAGCCATGATTAAGATTCACGATGAAATGAAAGCCGGCAAATGGCAATCGAAGATGATTTTACAGGTACATGATGAATTGGTTTTTGATGCAGTCCCAGGAGAAGTTGATACCCTGAAAGAATTGATCATCCGCTGTATGACATCAGCCATGCCACTACCAAACGAGGTTCCCGTTGAAGCAGAAGTTGGCATGGGAGGCAATTGGCTTGAAGCGCATTAGGAATAGATGAATGATAAGTTCGGCTTACAATGTTCTAGATTTACAAATATGCATAACAACGAAATAACCATACACAAATTCTACGACGCGTTTCAACAACTCGATTACCGTACTATGCAATCCTGTTACCACCCGGAAGCGGTGTTCAGTGATCCGGTATTTGGCCTCTTAGATTGTAATGAAGTGAAAGCTATGTGGGAAATGCTCTGCACAAGAGCCAAAGATTTTACCCTAACCTACGATAACATTAAAATACTGGATGAAGAATATACCACCACCCATTGGAATGCGGTATATACTTTTACACAAACAGGCAGAAAAGTACAGAATGATATAACAGCGCACATGCGCTTTAAGGATGGTCTAATTATAGAACATTCAGATGCTTTTTCCATTTATCGCTGGAGCAAACAGGCTTTTGGTCTAACCGGTTGGCTGATGGGATGGTCTGGCTATTTTCATAAAAAATTACAACTGAAAGCTAAATTCGGATTACAGCGATTTATGGAACAATAAGGATCCCTTTTCTTTTGCAAATAATTAAGCTTTTTCTAATACTCAGGAGATGCCATACATTTTATATAAATAGTATATTGGATGGGTAATTTTATCCCTCTATGGCTAAATCTTGATAAATGAACTGGACCGCTGCCTGGAAAAACGCTGAGCTAATTGCTTCCAGATATTTTCTGCTGGCCCTTTCTGCTTATCTCATATTTTACCTGGTATTCAGGAATAAATGGCTCTATAAAAAAATTCAGCAAAGATTTCCAAAATCTGAAGATTATTTCCGGGAGATTGGCTATTCGCTGATACCGATGGTTATTTTTAGCCTGGTTTCTTCCTTCATTTTTACGAGCCCTTTATTAAGACCCCATACTACATTCTATAAAAACATCAGTGATTACGGTTGGACCTATTATATCGCGGTGTTTCCTCTGATGCTAATTATACATGATACCTATTTCTATTTCCTGCATCGATTAATGCACCATAAAAAAATATTTAATTACGTACACCTTGTACACCACAAGTCTACCAACCCATCTCCCTGGGCAGCCTATTCCTTTCACCCGATAGAAGCATTTATAGAAATTGGGGTGCTCTTTCTTTTTGCTTTTACTTTTCCTATACACCGTACGCACCTGCTAATATTCTTCTTCTTCATGATTGTGTATAATGTATATGGTCACCTCGGTTATGAGTTATACCCAAAAGGATTTCACCGTACAAGAGTAGGAAGATGGATCAACACATCTGTGAACCATAACCAGCACCACCAATACTTTAAAGGCAATTACGGTTTATACTTTTTATTCTGGGACAGAATACTCGGTACTATCCGGGAAGATTACGATAGCAGGTTTGATGAAGTTAAAAACAGAGAAATAAGGAATAAGAAATAAGGAACAGAGGAACTGTGAATCCTTCCCTTTCTTATTTCTCTGTTTCTTATTTCTTATTCCTTATTTTTCTGTTTCTTAAAAATGGGAACCGTGCTGCAAGGTTCGCCGTACATGATACTTTTTGCAACCGGACGAAGTTTATTTGTAATAGCAACATATGCAGCTTCAGGAATCGCTATATCACCACAACCTTTAACCACAACTCGCTGGTCAGTATATTCTGTAGCATCAATTGCATCAATATTTTTCAGCATTAACTGATTAATCAATTCAGTTTCGGTTCCAACAATTACATGTTGTGCAACAGGTTCAAGATAACTGGCAACCAACATATATGCCCACATAGGTATAATAGCGTCTGCAGAACAAGTAATAGCAACATCTGCTCCCGCATATTCAGACCAATCTATTTGTAACAGAGCAGCACGAAAATCTTTCTCCTTCAATATTAAACCCATAAATAAGTGATCTTTCAGATCAAACACTTTACGGATCGATTTGGGATAATATTCCTCCAGGTCAAAACTGATTAATCCACTCTCCGCTACTTTGTTTACAATCACTTCAGACATACACTCAAATTATCTGTAAAATTACCACATTCTTTGAAATGCTGTTTTCGGTAATGGGAAAGCTATTGATGAGTAACTGTAACGGATTGATTTTCAATAAAAAACCCCGGTCTTTAGAACCGGGGCTGTAAAATATTAAAGATTAAGCTTAATAGAATTTAAAGCGGTTATCTTTTATAACAGCTGCACTTTTCAAAGCCTGAACACCGCGGAAAACTGCAACACGACTTCCTTGTAAAAGTGTTTGTTTGATTGTTTCAGCATCCATTATTCCGGCACGCGCACTATTGCTTTCAACTTTTAATGCAAAAACACCAGTTAAGCCGGCAATTGGGCTGCTAACTTTTCCTTGTAAAGATTTATTGAAAGCGGCTCCAATAATTTTAGGCTCGCTTCCAACATTTGGAAGGAAAGGAGTTGAGAAGCTCAGGCTATCTGCACGCAATACCTGCGTACCGATAGAAGAAGCAATTGCTTCTAAAGAAGCTCCTTTGAACTTACCATCCAGTATTTGTTTTGCTTTTTTCTCGTTGCGGATAAATCCTTCAACAAGCGGTCTTGCTTCTGCAGGAGATAAGGTTCCTGCTGGATTAATACCAGAAACTATGGCAACTATATAACGGTCACCAACTTCAACCGGTTCTGAAACAGCTCCAGTTTTATTTTCATAAACCCAACGAACCAGGGATCGTGTTTGTCCAACTCCATTAATATTAAAATCATTCTGCTTAATATCTGCAGCAGTAAGAATATTCACATTGCTTTTTAAAGCAGCAGCAGCAAATTCTTTACTTCCTTTTTTAGCGGTAGCAGCAAATTGGGAAGCTGCTGTATTTGCAGCACTTATTGTTTCACTACTTGCCAAAATTGGTTTAGATAAATAAGCGATTTTATATGCGGGGTTGAAGTTCTTTTGTCCCAACACTTCTACATAATGGTATCCAAAATCTGTTTTTACCACACCTTTAGATCCAACAGGTTTATCAAAACAAAAATCATTAAAAGGGATCACCATTTTACCTTGCTCAAAATATTCATATACACCACCGGTGTTTTTGTTTCCATCATCAGAATATTTTGCGCAAAGGGCAACAAAATCAGCACCTCCTTTAATGGCTGCTTCAATACTATCAGCCAGTTTCTTAGCTGTTGTATCCGGACGTGTAATTTGACCTGTTTGTGGGTTCTGTGTTGCAATCAGGATATGACGTACACGAGCGCTGTCTGGCCAGTTTTTAACACCAACCATTTTAGCGATTGTATAATTACCACCATCTAGGTAAGGACCGTAAAGGCCTCCAACAGGAGTTCTGGTAATTGAGTCTTTATTAGGCTGTTGCATTCTTGCTTTACTAAAGTAGCTATCGTAGTAAGTAAGTTCGGTTCCTACTTTGCTTAAGAAAGAAGCAACTTCAGTTGTTGTAGCGAATTCATCTTTCAGGCTCATTACCTGATTTAATGTATTCAGTGTATCAGCACCATTAGGAGAAGCATTGAAGTAAACATAGTTAATAGAACGTGTTTCTTCTTCTTTCTGGTATTCTTTGCTATGTTTTTTTACATAAGCAGCTATATCAGCATCAGTTACTTTAACTGCGCTGTCAGATATAGCAGCATAAGGCATATATACATAAGATATATTTGCTATTGCATTATTATCTGCCTGTTGTTTTTCAACCAGCCATTTTGGTACATATGAAGCTTGTTGTAATAAAGCCAGGTATTTGCTTCTCAGGGTTTGCTCAATCGTTGGTTCGATATAAGCCTTGTTAATCATTTCAACCTGTTCCTTATTGGTACTTTTCTTAAGCTGATTAAAAGCTTGTCTGGCTTCG
This sequence comes from uncultured Sediminibacterium sp., assembly GCA_965650685.1. Classification (GTDB taxonomy): domain Bacteria; phylum Bacteroidota; class Bacteroidia; order Chitinophagales; family Chitinophagaceae; genus Sediminibacterium. Next base: position 57,822 of record CBFGPM010000016.1, on the reverse strand, counting down.
GCAACTTTAAATTCACCGGTATTAGGATCTGTGAACTCCTGACGTAAAGGAGAATTAGGTCCAAATAAAATATCGCTTAACTCTTTAGGGGAAACCTGTAAACCAAGTTTATTGTATTCCTGATCTAACACAATTCTTTCAACTTCCTGCATCCATAATGCACCAATTAATTGATCACGTTGAGCACCTTGTGCACCATACATACGCTCCTGCATAGCAAGCTTAGATTCAAAATCCTGGCGGTCGATTTTCTGACCATTTACTTTACCAATAACAGTTGTATTGGAAAAAGCGCTACCACCTCTTCCTACACCATCCTGGAGGATAAAAGCAATCAGGGCCAATGCAATAATGGCAAAAACGATCCAGGCACCTTTGTCACGAATTCTTTGAATAACAGACATAAATCAGTTTAATTGGTACAATAAATAAAACCGCCTATATGGCGGGAGGCAAAAATAGGGGATTAAAGCATTAGAACAAATTGTGGATAACCTATTTTAAGCTAGACAGGAAGCAGAATTCAGGATATCAGATGTCAGATATCAGATTTAAGTTATGTAAGTCTTAAAATCTAAAAACAAACAAAATCGGGGTCAATCCTCTGAAATGCACACCCTCCTGTTTATAACCTAGCTTTATAGTGGATAAATGACCTTTTTACGATCATTTATGTGGAAAAGAACCTAATAAATACCACCAAATCCGACATCTGCCATCTGCGATCTGATATTTTTATCATTTTACCCCGTGTTAACGCACAGTGAAACAAAAGTGAATTGTTAAAATAGGGGTATGTGTATTCACTTATTAACGGATGTGGGTTAAAAGCAGTTTATTCAATATTACCGGAATGTTAAGCCGTGGAAAAACATGTTAATTAGGGTGGATAAACTCATACAGGTTAACTTTGCACGATGGGGATAAATAAGTTATCCCGAAATCCACACCCCTAATAGTAATAAGTGATTTATATAAATAGGTATTATTAATTATTATTACCGTGATTATGAACATTGTTGAAGCAAAAGAAAAAATACAGGAAAAAGGTTTCCTTGATTTAGAAATAGATGCGCGTCTGGATATTTTTGCCGAGATTGAGCGACTAAAGAAAGAAAAAAATGCGGTTATACTCGCTCACTACTACCAGGAACCAGATATTCAAGACGTGGCAGACTTTATTGGAGATAGTCTTGGGTTGGCCCAAAAAGCCCGCGAAACCGATGCCAGCATTATCGTATTTGCCGGCGTTCACTTCATGGCAGAAACAGCCAAGATCCTGAATCCAACCAAAAAAGTACTCTTACCCGACCTAAAAGCGGGTTGTTCTTTAGCCGATAGTGCCCCTGCGGGACCATTTAAGGCATTCAGGGATAAACACCCCGATCATATCGTAATCTCTTACATAAACTGTACTGCAGAGATTAAGGCACTGTCTGATATCATTTGCACCAGCAGTAATGCAGAAAAGATTATTGAAAGTGTACCAAAAGATCAGCCAATCATTTTTGCACCCGATAAAAATCTAGGTGCCTACCTGAGTAAAAAAACAGGAAGAGAAATGTTACTTTGGAACGGCGCTTGTATGGTACACGAAATATTCAGCCTCGAAAAGATAACCAAACTAAAAGTTCGTCACCCCAACGCAAAAATAATCGCACACCCTGAATGCGAAGAAGCTGTGTTAGCAGTAGCAGATTATATTGGAAGCACAACCCAGTTATTAAAGTATTCTCAAACCGAAAGTACCCAGGAATATATCGTTGCAACAGAAACGGGCATTCTGCACCAGATGCAACAAGCTAGTCCGGAAAAAACATTTATCCCTGCACCACCTACTAATAACTGCGCATGTAATGATTGTCCACACATGAAACTGAATACACTGGAAAAACTGTATTTATGTATGATGTATGAACAACCAGAAATCCACATGGAAGAAAATCTGCGCCTCGCAGCAAAAAAACCGATGGACCGAATGTTGGAGATTAGTAAAGCAGCAGGACTTATCGGATAAAGAACAGAAGAATAAGAAATAAGGAATATGAAATGAGAAAGTGATTGTGTAGGAGAAATTTAAAATTCTGCCTATTTCAAAAAAACTTCCTTATTTCATATTCCTTATTTCTTATTTCTCATTTCCCTCCTATCTTCCCTCTATGAACACTCCCGGTCCTATATTAATTGCCGACCGTATTCCGGCGCTTGATCAGAAATTGGTTGAGTTATTGGAAAACTTATCTCCGGAAGACTGGAAAAAACAAACCATTGTACCGAAATGGAAAGTGGAAGATGTTGTATTGCATTTATTGGATGGAAATATCAGGATCTTATCCATACAGCGAGATGGTTATTTTGGAGATCCTCCCGGAAGAATCAATAGTTATGATGATTTATTGGCTTACCTCAATCAGTTAAATGCTGACTGGATTAGGGCAGCAAAAAGAATGAGCCCAAAACTGGTGATTGAATTATTAAAACAAACCAATAAAGAAATAGTAGATTACCTCACCACTATAGATCTTTTTGCACCGGCTTTATTTTCTGTAGCCTGGGCGGGCGAAGAAACATCTGCCAACTGGTTTCATTGGGCAAGAGAATACACAGAAAAATGGCACCACCAGCAACAAATAAGACTGGCTCTAGGAAAAGAAAAAGAACTGTATAAAAGAGAATGGTATCACCCACATTTGGAAACATCTATGCGCGCACTACCACATCATTACAGAAATTTTCCGGCAAAGAAGGATGAAGTATTATCCTTTGAAATAACCGGAGAAGCTGGCGGCATCTGGCATCTATACCATGATGGGAATAAATGGATACAGGCAGAAAATCTGCCAATAACTGAAAACCTCATCACAATTGAAGGTGAAATTGCCTGGCGTCTATTTACAAAAGGAATAAAAAAAGAAGAAACCATAATCAAGATACAAGGCAATAAACTGGCAGGAGAATATTTACTTTCAATGCTAGCAGTAATGGCGTAGGAAAAGAAGAACAGAGAAACAGAGGAATGTCCAATTTCCAAGTATTTGGATATTGGGTGTTGGATATTTCTCTGTTTCTCTGTTCTTCTCCCGTCTCGTCTTATATTTACAGAACAACTATAAGTATGAAAAATCTACTCATTGTTTTCTTATTTATTTCAACAACTGCCATCGCCCAACAAACTCAAAAACCACCACTGCATGGAAAAAACTGGATGGCGATTACAGGTAAGCCACTGGCGGCTACTGCAGGGGCTATGATTTTTCAGAAAGGAGGGAATGCAGTGGATGCTTCATGTGCCATGCTTGCTGCAACCTGTACCATGTGGGATGTGTTGAGCTGGGGAGGGGAAACACAGGCATTGATATATAATCCAAAGACAAAAAAAGTTATTGCTATTAATGCGATGGGAGTAGCTCCTACGGGCGCAACGCCGGAGTTTTTTAAAGCGAAGGGAATGAATTTCCCGCCACAGTATGGTCCGTTGGCTGCCACTACACCAGGTACACCCGGAGGAATATGCTATATGCTGGCAGAATATGGCACAATGAGTTTGAAAGAAGTATTAGCACCCGCTATGGATCTAGCTGCAGGTTATCCGATTGAAGCGCAGACGGCCAATAGTATTGAAAGAGGAAAAGACCAGATTAAACAATGGCCATATAGTAAGAAAGTTTTCCTTACCCATGCCGGACAAAAAAGAGAAGCACCGGAGGCAGGAGAAATATTTGTGCAGAAAGACCTGCTAAATACACTTACAAAAATGGTGGAAGCAGAACAGAATGCATTGAAAGCCGGTAAAAACAGGAAGCAGGCTATCTATGCAGCTTATGACCGGTTTTATAAAGGAGATATAGCAGATGAATTTGTTCGTGGTGCACAGGAACAGGGAGGGCTGATCACAAAAGCAGACCTGGCCAATTGGAAGCCAATAGAAGAAGAGCCCCTGCAAACTAATTATAAAGGAATAGAAGTATACAAATTGAAACAGTGGACACAAGGTCCGGTTATGTTACAAGCGTTGAATATCCTGGAAAATTTCGACCTGAAAAATATGGGCTATAATTCAGCGAAATATATTCATACGATTTATCAGGCGATGAACCTGAGTTTTGCGGATCGCGATTTTTATTATGGCGATTCTTATGCTGCACCAGAAGAGCCGATGAAAGGTTTATTGAGTAAAGCATATGCAAAACAAAGAGCAAAGCTAATTGGTATGGAAAGAAATGATGCCAATGCTGGTCCTGGAGATCCATATCCATTTGAAGGAAAAACAAATCCATATATAGAATTATTAAAAAGTCGCGGATACGATGTAAAAGATACCAGCAGTAAGAGAGGATTTACACCTGCACATGATCAGCGACAAATGGCATCATTATCTGATGCAGAATATAAAGAAGCGCTATGGATGGGAACCACATCCGTGGAAGCGGCAGATAAAGATGGATGGGTTGTATCTATAACCCCCAGTGGAGGATGGCTGCCTGCATGTATTGCCGGAAATACCGGAGTTGGTATGAGTCAGCGTATGCAAAGTTTTGTGTTAGACTCATCAATAAATCCTTTTAATGTAGTGGCACCCGGAAAAAGACCAAGAGTAACACTTACACCGTCTATGGCTTTGAAAGAAGGAAAACCATGGCTTTCTTTTGCTGTGCAAGGTGGTGATACACAAGATCAGAACCTGTTACAGTTTTTCCTGAACATGGTTGAATTCGGGATGACGGTGCAAGAGGCAAGCGAGGCGGCCAATATAAATACCAATCAATTATGGCTATCCCTCGGAGGAAATAAAACAGCAGACAGAGCACCACGCCCGGGAAACCTGTTGTTACACAGCAATACACCCGATTGGGTGCGAAAAGAATTAAGATCAATGGGATATACCCTAAGCTTTGAAGACCGCACCAGCGGTCCAATAAATGCTATCTGGTTCGATTGGAAACACGGGAGCTTCTGGGGAGGCAGTAGTAATCACGGGGAAGATTATGGGATTGGCTGGTAAACATATTTTGTGACAATAAAAACGTACAAAACGACCAATATCCTTCAGAAGCAGAAACGAAGATTAATTCATAATAATCTGTGGCTAAAATAATATATTCATACTACCAATCACACATGCTTGTATGAATACAAACACCCACTGGAATTTTACCCAAAAACTACTCTTCAGGTTTTTCTTCGTTTACTTCATGATATCCATAGCACCGTGGACATGGATCGAAAACCTGCCTTATGTTTCTGTGGTAACGCAACCTTGGTACTGGCTGCAGGAACAGCTTGTTCAGTTTGCGAATAAAAACATCTTTAAGGTATATAAAGAATTAGTACCACTAAATGGTAGTGGCGATACATCCTGGGCCTGGACACATTTATGGTTCTTTACGTTATTTTCTCTGCTTGTATCCTTAATATGGACGGTTGCAGATAAAAACAAAAATGGATATCCCAAATGGAATTATTTACTGGTTACCATCGTGCGCTATAATGTAGCCATGGTGGCATTTGGATATGGTATTATTAAAGTATTTGCCTTACAAATGTATTTTCCGTCGCTAAGTCAACTTGCTACTCCATTGGGAGAGTTTTTACCAATGAGGTTATCGTGGTTATTCATCGGCTATTCAACCCCATACCAGGTATTTTCAGGAGTTGCAGAAGTAATAGTAGGACTATTGTTATTCAACAGAAAAACAGCCACAGCGGGGGCCTTAATGGCATTGGCCGTTTTTGCCAATGTAATGGCCATGAACCTGAGCTATGATATTCCTGTAAAATTATTTTCAACACACCTGGTGGTCATGTCGATGTTTCTGGTAATACAGGAGCACCAGCGAATAGCAGCTTTTTTTATACATAATAAAACAGCACCAGTAAGTACGATATATGATATTACGATCAATAAAAAATGGCAGCGTATTACTCGTTATGTATTAAAGGGCTTATTTGTTGTGCTGATCATTATACTACCATTTTATAATTCGTATGAACGTTACCAGGGTATGCAAAACATATCCGATCAAAAGCCCATTCGTTCAGGAGTGTACGATGTAGCCGATTTCGTAGTAAACAAGGATACGATACCTGCTATCATCGGCGACTCAACACACAGATGGAGCCAGCTTATTTTTCAACCCGGAACAAGCGGCAGTATGCTGAGCGCTGATACCATGTTCAGACGTGTATATGGAAGAGCTTATTTCGGATATTTTGTTGATACGGTCAAACAACAAATGACTTTCCGTTGGGCGGGGCCTCAATCTGATAGCTTGTTCACATTGAAATACAGCATTCCAGACAGCAGCACCATAACCTTGAGGGGCCCGGTAAAAGGCGATACATTATTTATAAGACTCAAAAGAACCAATAAACAATACCGTCTTGCCGAAAAACAATTTCATTGGCTGAGTGAGTATAACAGATAAGCTATGAGCTTTTGGCTGTGAGCCACGAGCGGTTTGTAAAAGTAAACAACTCTGCGAAATCCCCATTTCCTCTCGTTCTCTGCGGTCCCTTCCTTCGTCAGGGTGACGTGAGGAACCCCACCGCAGAGAACGAGAGGAAATGGAGTTAACGCAGGGAAAAAACCCTAACATTGCTTTATTATGAAAAAAATGATATTCTCCTTGCTGGTTATCCTTTCTTTTACAGCTGCTGCACAAAAGAAACAACCATACATCATCTATAATGCTAAGGGCAAGAAAGTGAGCTATGAAAAAATGCTCAAAGCTATCGCGGATAAAGACATTTTACTTTTTGGGGAATTTCACAACAACGCTATTGCTCACTGGTTGCAATTGGAAGTAACAAAAGACCTGAGTGGAAAACGCGACCTGGTGCTCGGAGCAGAAATGTTTGAGCAGGATAACCAGGAAGCCTTAGACCTATACCTTGCCGGATCCATTAAACAGAAACAACTTGATTCGATGGCAAGACTTTGGAAAAACTACCCGACTGATTATGCGCCATTGGTAAATTTCGCAAAGGAAAATAAAATTGCCTTTGCGGCAAGTAATGTACCACGCAGGTATGCTTCAATGGTAGCAAAGAGCGGCTTCGGTGTATTAGATAGTTTGCCCGCCAAGGAAAAAGCATGGATAGCCCCATTACCGATTGCTTATGATGCGGAATTACCGGGTTATAAAAAAATGATTGAAATGATGGGTGGACACGGAGGCGAAAACTTACCCAAGGCACAAGCCATTAAAGACGCTACGATGGCGCATTTTATGCTGAAATATTATAAGCCAGGGTCATTGCTGATACATTATAATGGGGCATACCATTCTGATTTTTATGATGGATTAAACTGGTACCTCAAAAGACAAAACCCGTCATTAAAAATAGTCACTATTAGTACCGTTTCACAAAAAGACATCCACAAACTCAGCGCCGAACATTTAGGCCGAGCAGATTTTATTATTTGTGTAGATGAGGATATGACGAATACTTATTAGTAAGGGGTCCGGAAGACCGAAAGTCGGCAAGACCGGTTTTAGAGGATGTTTTGGTTTTAATTCCTCCATGTAACGAAGTGATTCACTTAGTGAAGCTATCGGACTTTCCGACTTTCGGTCTTCCGGACTCACCCGCAATGTGCAAAACTCGCCCCAAAATCAGGTATAAATACGCGATCCCGGCAAAAAACAAACCCCTACTTTAGCACAATAAGGCCAAACTAAAGACGTTAGTAAAAAAAATACTAAAAAAATTAGTTTATTTGATTCCCGGGAACTATTTTTACAGTCCCATTAAATTCAAAAAAGAAAACCATGAGTAACGCAGAAAAATTAAAAGCCCTGAAGCTGACAATCGATAAGATTGACAAAGATTTTGGAAAAGGCAGTGTGATGATGATGAATGAGAGAACACAAGATGCTATGGAAGTAATTTCCACAGGGTCTATTGGTCTTGATACAGCATTAGGTGTTGGCGGTTTACCCAAAGGAAGAATCATTGAAATATATGGACCAGAATCATCTGGTAAAACAACCGTTGCTATTCATGTAATTGCAGAAGCGCAGAAAAAAGGCGGTATGTGTGCCATCATTGATGCGGAACACGCATTCGACAGCTCATATGCAAGAAAGCTTGGGGTGGATGTAGACAACCTGCTTATATCTCAGCCAGACTATGGCGAACAGGCTTTAGAAATAGCCGACAGGTTAATATTATCTGGTGCGTTAGATGTTGTAGTGATAGATTCTGTTGCCGCGCTGGTACCAAAAGGTGAGCTGGAAGGTGAAATGGGTGATAGCAAAATGGGATTGCAGGCGCGTTTGATGAGCCAGGCTTTAAGAAAACTTACAGCAACCATTAATAAAACAAATACAGTTTGCATATTCATTAACCAGTTGCGCGAAAAAATTGGGGTAATGTTTGGCAATCCTGAAACAACAACCGGTGGTAATGCCTTAAAATTCTATGCTTCTGTACGACTTGATATTCGTCGTATGACACAAATCAAAGATGGCGATGAAGCTGTAGGAAACAGGGTAAAAGTAAAAGTGGTAAAAAATAAAGTAGCACCACCATTCCGCGCTGCCGAATTCGATATCATATTCGGAGGAGGTATTAGTAAAGTGGGAGAAATAATTGATATGGGCGTAGAACTAGGAATCGTTCAGAAAAGCGGATCCTGGTTCAGCTATGAAAGCAATAAGCTAGGTCAGGGTAGAGATGCCGTTAAACAGTTACTCAACGATAATCCAGAATTATCTAATGAGATAGAAGGCAAAATAAGAGCCAAACTGACAGAAGCCAAAGCCGTTGCCGAAGCCTAAATTTTTTTGAGATGGGTTAGTAAATATGAGCCGCCTCCTTTCCAGGAGGTGGCTTTTTCTTTGGAAAAATCTCCCTGCAATAGCTTATTACCAAATAACAATAGAAAAAAACTAAATAATAGCTGCTAAACCACCCTTTTTCCTCAGATCTTAATTTGAACTTACTGTATTTTTAAGCAAAACAACGGATTGATCTATAGCCTGATAAAACTGCCAATTAGACTTGCACTCAAAATTTTCTGTGTAGATATCCAATTGGTAAACCAGGAAAACAGGTATGCAAAAGGACCCCTATTACTTGTAGCAAACCACCCGAACTCATTCCTCGACGCCATTGTAATAGCCGCCCAATTTAAAGAACCGATTTACTTTCTGGCCCGGGGTGATGCTTTTCGTAAACCATGGCATCGCTTTTTACTTGGTCTGCTGCACATGATACCTGTTTATCGTTTATCCGAAGGAAAAGAAAACCTGCACCTCAATGAACATGCTTTTAACCGCTCTGCAGAATTGCTGGAAAAAGGGAAAATAGTATTGATTTTTATTGAAGGCATTTGTTTACATACACATCAACTACAACCATTCAAAAAAGGGGCAGCAAGAATAGCACTTACGGAAAAAAAGCAAGGCAGAATAACTGGAATAATGCCCGTATCAATTGCCTATAACAGCTTTCACCAATTTGGCAAAAACATTCGGATACAGTTTGCAAAACCCTATAAAACAGAGGACCTGTTTAAGCATGAGCAAGATGCCCAGAACATGCAGGAATTTAATCGTATACTGTTTGATTCAATACAAGAAATGATTCAACTACCCGAAAAAGAGCAAAAGAATTCAAACCCGCTAAATGCTTTATTATCTTCCATTGGCTTGTTTTTACACATACCTATATATGGACTGATCAAACAATTCGTAAAAAGGAAAACCAGGAATACTGTTTTTTATGACTCGGTATTATTTGGTATGCTGTTGTTGCTTTATCCTCTTTATTTATGCCTCTTAACTGCTTTGCTTTTTGCGCTGCATTTACCCAATTATCTTATTGCTATCATATTGCTAACCCATCCAATAACAGCGTGGTACGCGGTACACTATAAAATAAAACCGTAAACGTCAGCGAAGCAAAAAGAAAAAGTTATCTTTCTGTCGCATAAGAAACAACTGCAAAACATGTCAGCAATAAAGAAATTAGGACAGCGAAAAAAAATTGCGCTGGTGGCACATGACCATAAAAAAGCCGACCTCATGGAATGGGTTGCGCATAACCGAGAAGTACTTTCCAAACACGAACTATTTGCTACAGGCACTACCGGAAAACTTATTGAAGAAAAAATGGATCGACCGGTAAAAAAACTCATGAGCGGCCCGATGGGAGGTGATCAGCAAATTGGTGCGATGATAGCAAATGGAGAAATTGATATGATGTTTTTCTTCTGGGACCCAATGGAAGCACAACCACACGATAGTGATGTAAAGGCATTGCTGAGGTTATGTGTTTTATGGAATATTCCCATGGCATGCGACAGAGCAACGGCCGATTTCCTGATCACATCACCATTTATGCACCAGGAATACGAATCGCAATTACCCGATTATAGCGATTACCTGAACAGAACAATAAAGAAACAAGATGATTGATATTGTTTTGAGACCCTGGCAAAAGCAAGATGCCCAGTCCCTTGTATCAATAGCCAATAACCGGAATATTTGGAACAATATGCGCGATTTTTTTCCAAGTCCCTATACGGTTACAGATGCATTACAATGGATAACAAAATCAGCGACGGAAAAACCAGTTCAGCACTTTGCTATAGTATGGCAACAGAAAATTGTAGGTGGTTGCGGCTGTACTTTGAAAGAAGATGTATATAGGAAAAACATTGAAATCGGGTATTATATAGGAGAGCCATATTGGGGAAACGGAATAGCCACAGAAGCATGTAGATTGTTGTGTTCATACATCAGCGAACAAATGGAAATGAGCAGAATAGAAGCGTATACATTTCAAAACAATAAAGCATCCATGCGGGTATTGCAAAAGAACGGTTTTATCCTTGAGTCGATAAAGCGAAAAATGGTTTTCAAAAACAATGAATTATTGGACCAATATGAGTGGGTAAAAATGCTGGGTGAATAATTCGACAAACCTAAAATCAAAAATTCAAACATAATATGCGTTGGCAGGGAAGAAGACAAAGCGATAATATAGATGACCGGAGAGGGAATACAAATCCATTCTTTTTTACGGGTGGATTAGGTGCGGTTGCACTTATTGCAATCTATATTTTATTTGGAAGAGACCCGAATGAAGTAATACAACAAACCCTTCAGCAAACAAATGCGCCCACTCAGGTCTTTAGTGAACGCGAAGAAAAATTAGCCAGCTTCACAAAAGTAGTACTGGCAGATACCGAAGATGTTTGGGATTCAATCTATCAATCTATCGGAGATCGTTATCAGCAACCTACATTAGTTTTATTTTCCGGCTCCACCTCATCTGGTTGTGGTTTTGCAAGTGCGGCTTCAGGACCCTTTTATTGCCCATCAGATAAACAGATATATATAGACCTATCGTTTTTTGATGAACTATCACAAAGATTTGAAGTGGAAGGTGAATTTGCAATGGCTTATGTGATAGCGCATGAAGTAGGTCATCATGTACAACAACAAATGGGCACAACCACAAAATTACAGCAGATGAAATCTGGTATAAGCGAGATGGAATACAACAGGTTATCTGTAAAACTTGAATTACAGGCAGATTTTCTTGCTGGTGTTTGGGCACATCACGCACAGAAACTAAACAATATACTTGAAGTCGGAGATATTGAAGCGGCACTTAAAGCAGCCAATGCAATTGGCGACGACCACTTGCAAAAATCGGCAGGAAAAATGGTTAATCCCGATGCGTTCACCCATGGTACATCGAAACAAAGAATGTATTGGTTTAAAAAAGGATTTGAAACAGGAGATATTACAAAGGGCAACACTTTTTCTTCAACAGAATTGCCATAAAAATGTTAGTAGCTAAGCGACTACTATTTTTTCTACTATAACAAAATAAAAAAATGAGAAAATCCATAACTGCTGCATTATTACTAATTGCTTCTGTGATACAGGCCCAGGATACCCTTTCTAAAAAAGACATACCCGCTGCTGCAAGGTTATTCGACCTGAATTTTACACAGAAGGAAATCGATACCATGTATGGTGGTATAAAAGGAAATGTGGAAGTATACCAGCGAATGCATAAACTAACGTTGGCAAATAATATCGTTCCAACACTTTCGCATAGCGCTATTTTACCCGGAATGGTCTTTAATGAAAAGCAACAACCTATTAAATGGAATATTCCAGATAATGTGTCACTTCCTAATGATTTGAATGATCTTGCCTGGTACTCTGTTGCCCAACTTTCGTCTATCATCAAAAACAAAAAACTTAGTGCTACTGCCCTCGCTAAATTCTTTATCAATCGCATAAAAAAATATGGCGATAGTCTGCAGTGTGTAATTTCTATAACAGAAGATATTGCATTAGCAGAGGCGGCAAAAGCGGATGCAGAAATAGCGGCTGGTAAATATAGGGGTCCTTTGCATGGCATTCCTTATGGACTAAAAGACCTGTTTGCGGTAAAGGGAACCAAAACAACCTGGGGAGCTGAACCCTATAAAAACCAGGAGATTGACGAAAACGCATTTGTGTATAATCAACTAAAAGAAGCAGGTGCGGTACTGGTGGCCAAGTTTACCCTTGGTGCACTTGCTATGGGTGATTATTGGTATGGTGGCAGAACCAAAAATCCATGGAACACCAGATTTGGTTCATCTGGCTCATCAGCGGGGTCCGCTTCTGCAACGGTTGCGGGATTAGTACCCTTTGCGATCGGTACAGAAACCTGGGGATCCATTATTTCACCGGCATCAACCTGTGGGGCAACAGGATTAAGACCAACATTCGGAGCAATCAGCAGATCAGGCGCTATGACGTTGAGCTGGAGTCTTGATAAAATTGGCCCAATATGCAGAAGTGCGGAAGACGCGGCAATCGTTTTTAATTATATCAGGGGTACAGACGGAAAAGACATGAGTGCGATAAATAAACCGTTTAACTATTCACCCAAAACAGATATAAAGAAACTGCGTATCGGTTATGCAAAAAACTACTTTGATCGTATTACAGATACAAGCAGAACGGAATGGAAGGTTTTAGAAACCTATCGTTCAATGGGAGTAGAATTAATTCCAATGGATTTTCCGGATAGTGCGGTCTACCCTTTTAATATTATGGATATTGTAATCAGTGCAGAATGCGCAGCAGCATTCGACGATTTTACCAGAAATGATATTGACGATCAGATGACAAGACAAGGGCGCAACGACTGGCCGAATACATTTCGTATATCCAGGTTTGTTCCGGCTGTAGAATATATAAACGCTAACAGACATCGAAATATATTGATGCAAAAAGTAAATGAAGTAATTAACCAGTTCGATGTGATTATTTGTCCGACCCGAGGAAGCGGAAACCAGTCGGCTATAACAAACCTTACTGGTCATCCGGTTGTATGCGTTCCTACTGGTTTCGATAAGCGATCAAATACACCCACCAGCATTTCTTTTGTAGGTAGGTTATTTGGTGAAGCCAACATTTTGCTGGCCGCTAAATGGTACCAGGAGAAAACAGGTTGGGATGAAATGCATCCACCGGCATTTAAGTAATGAATAAAACTAATCACGAAAAGCCCGTAATCCGGGCTTTTTTCGTATTGTTATGTACTGAACGAGCGAAGAGCTATGTTATTAAAATCCATCCCCAAAATACCGTTGTTGATTACAGGCACTATCCTGCTTTTTATATTAATGTTCTGGGGTTCTTATAACCTAACTAACTTCAGCAAACACTTCAGCAAACCAATATTTAGCGTAACACCCGATAGTGTTAATTATAGTGTAGAAGAAGCCGCTAACGCAATTGAAAGCAATGCACAAAATATCAGTAACGGAATTTTTAATGCGGGGTTTACCAAGCAGGTTTGGTGGGTAAAGCTTTCTATAAATCCAACAGAAAAAAGCTGGATTCAGGTGGCCAACCCGCACATCAATGATATCAGCATTTATGAGCAGCAACAAGGAAAATGGCAAAGAGTATACCAGTCCGGTGATTATTATCCCTATGCGCAGCGCGTGCTTGATGCACCGGATTACTGGTATCCGGTTGAAGCAGTACCACATATCTATTTAATTCGGATTGATAAAAAAGGAGAATCCCTAAATATACCATTACGACTGATTAAGGACTCATCACTGGCATCGTATTTATCAGATCGTCATTTCTTTTTTGGTATTTTTTTGGGATGGATTTTTTTTCTGCTCGTGCTTAATTCCTTTTTATGGGTATCGCTGAAAGATCATATCCATTTATTTTACAGCTTATATGTAATCTGTTCTGTATGCTGGATTATTTCACAATGGGGAATCGGATTCAGAAGCTTATGGCCCGAATGGCCGGAATTTACAAGCAAATCTCGTCCGTTCTTTTCTAATATATCTTTTATCTTTTTACTTGAGCTAACAGCTCGCTTTTTTACCATACCTAATACACAAAGAAGTTATACCAAAACTATTCGCATATTACAGTTCCTCTTATTGTTTTCAAGTGTAGGTTTATTACTGACTGATATTCCCAGCAGCAGCACTTTACTTCGATATGGATACCTTACTACGATGAACCTCATTTGGGTATTTGTATTGGGACTGATCATAACCTTTATCTGGAAAGGATATGGAAAACAAAAATACCTGTCGCTTTTCTTCCTGATGGCCGTTTGTTTTTTTAGCGTATATATTTTGTTGATTTTATTATCTCAATATAATATTGGAGGCGACCTTATGTTTTATGCGAATATGTATGGATCTCCGGTAGGGTTTCTGGGAGAGAGTACCATTCTTTCATTTGGCTTAACACAACGATATAATTTTTATAAGAACGAAAAAGAAAAGGCCGAACAGGCGCTTGAAAAAGAGAAAAGAACCATTGCAGATAAAATGATCCAGACACAGGAAATTGAAAGAAACAGATTGGCAAGAGAATTGCATGATGGTTTAGGAGGATTACTAGGAGGTATTAGAATTGGGGCACATCATCGCCTGAAACCTTATCCGGAAGAACAGGTATGGGTATCTGATCAGCTAGACCAGGCAATTAATGACTTACGTAATATTGCACATGATCTGATGCCGGTTCACCTGGAGGAATCGGGGCTTGAAAGGGTACTGGAAAAAGCGATAGCAAGATGGAATACGGGTGAAACATTTAATATTAACTACCATAGTTCCATACCAAGACGCTACCCGCTTGAAGTTGAAGCAGCATTGTATCGGATTGTTTTAGAGTTAATACATAACATAAAAAAACATGCATCAGCATCCGAAGTAAATATTGAAATTTGGGAAGAAGAAAAAACAAACCGGCTGACTTTAATGGTTGAGGATAATGGAAAAGGCTTTCAACCCGGAGAAGGAGAAGGCATTGGCTGGAAGAGTATCAGACAAAGGGTAAAATACATGGAAGGGAAACTAAATGTAGACAGCAGCAAGTTTGGAACAACTGTTATTATTGAAATAATCATGGAAAAGGAAAGCGAATAGTATGAGAAAAATCAGCATAGCGATTATAGACGACCATAAAATATTTGCAGAAGGTATTCAAAGTGTAACCAAAGAAATTGGCTGGTTGAATTGGGTGGGTGAGGCATTTAATGCAAAAGAAGGACTGGCACTATATAAAGAAAAAAAGCCGGAGGTTTTACTGCTTGATTACCACCTACCAGACGCCAAGGGAATTGATGTGGCAAGGACGATATTAAAAGAGAACCCATCGGCCATAATACTTATGTTGAGCATGGAAAACGATAATGATATCATTTACAAATGTAAAACCGAAGGGGTAATGGGCTACCTGATAAAAAACCTTTCTTCAGATGAATTATTATCGGCTATTGAAGAAGCTATTTCAGGTAACCCGGTATTTATGTGGTCAGCAGAGAAACAGGAGCTTAAATCAAACGCCGATGTACTGAGTAAAAGAGAGAAAGAGATCATTATGCTGATCAGGCAAGGATTAACGAGTCACGAAATAGCCAATAAATTATTTCTCAGTACTTATACAGTTGATACACACCGCAGAAATATTCTCCGCAAATTAGATTTAAAGAATACTGCCATGATGGTATTGTATGCCCAGCAGAATCATTTGTAGAGCAGAACCATTTATGTCTGGGGAAAACGGCTACAAGCCGCAAGCTACAAGCTACAAGGTTTGATGGGTACTTATTATAGATTTTCTGCTTTAGATGGCTGTTATTGCCCAATCTGTTATTAATAGGACACGGATCTTCATGATTTTCAAGATCTATCATGACAGATCATGAAAATCAGTGTTCCATCATACGCGATATGTAAAGCTTGAAGTCAAATTTCTCAGGACAGCAGTGATTGCAAAATGTGGTTCTAAAGTACGTCTCTCCATTCGGGCGTTTTTTTGAAAACACTATTGGCAAAAGGACATAAAGGAATAATCTTAATACCCTTTTCTCTGGCAAATTCAACGGCTTTAACCACCATTTGTTTTCCTGCATTTTTACCTTTCAGCACTTCGTTAACTTCCGTGTGGTCTATAATAAAGCGTTCTGTTCCTACCCAGGTGTAGGTCATTTCGGCTTCTGTTTTACCATTTATAAGTATATAAAACCGGCCTTTCTTACCATTATCTTCCTGTAGAACTTCCATAGTTTAAATAATTGAGGTGTTAATGCACTTTGGCAGGAAAGCATTTTTGAAAACCGATATTTCCTGATAACGTTTAATAAACGCTCCTTCATTCCTTTCCTGAATACTGTTTTACTATAGGTTCGGTTTCATCTATAACAAATGTACCGTTGCGCCTAATAACTTCAATATAAATTTCTACCCACCATTGTTTGCGATAAAACTGCATCCTATACGCAATACCCACAGGATCAATAAGATCCTTATTTTAAGGTAGAGACAGATTATTTTTTTTGAAAACAGTCGCCATACTGCGCTAATATTTTTTGTAGATTTATCTAAAGATTGCTATATGAAAAATATCCTGCTTATCGTGTTTATATTTTATGGTATAATGGTGAAGGCGCAGGATCTATCTGCCTTTGAATCAAAACTATTTATCCAGGGAAATGATACGCTCCGTTACCGGATTCTCTACCCGGAAAACTATAAAAAACACCGCGCTTATCCCCTGGTGATGTTTTTGCACGGAGCCGGGGAAAGGGGCAATGATAATAAAGCGCAGTTAACACATGGTGCAGCTTTGTTCCTCAAACCTGAGAATAGAAAATATTTCAAAAGTATTGTCATATTCCCTCAATGTCCAACGAATAAATCCTGGTCTAAATTTAAAAGGGTGGATGGTAAAATGATCACTGATTCTGAATCGGAGCCACCGGTTGAGCAATTATTGGTTAAAGCATTGATGGACAGCCTCCTGGAAAACAGGAAAATCCTTGAAAGACAAATATACCTTGGTGGGCTTTCCATGGGAGCATTCGGTAGTTATGATTTATTGATCCGTAACCCGGATTATTTTGCGGCCGCTTTTCCCATATGCGGCATAGCTGATATTCCTAATTATGTAAGTAAAGTGAAAGATGTACCCGTTTGGATTTTCCACGGAGAGAAAGATCCCGTAGTTTCTCCGGAACCCAATCGGGAATTATACAAAGCATTGATGACAGCCGGCGCAACAGATGTTACTTACTCAGAATATCCAGGTGTAGGGCACGATAGCTGGAACAACGCATTCGCAGAACCCAAATTATTGCCCTGGGTTTTTTCACATAAAAAGAAATTGAAGAAGAAATAAACCAGTTCTAAGTTTAAAATTTAGGCCACAGATACACGGATTAGACATGATAAATCTGTGTGTCTGTGGCTTAAATTGCATTACTACAATACCAAAATATTGAAACGAATTCTTATTCCGGTCACCCTACTATTGCTGATTGCATGTAATGGCATTAAAAAAGCAGGTAGCGTAAAATTACCAGTATCATTAAAACTGCTGGATGTGTACACGATACCGCATGACTTTCGTTTTAAAGAAACAACTGAGGGCGGATTGTCGGGTATTGATTATGATGCTGGCTCGAATTCCTTTTATACCATCAGCGACGATAGATCAGACCGGGAACCGGCCCGGTATTATCGTTTCAGTGTTTCCTTGTCGGCAGAAAAAATTGATACCGTTCTTTTACAGGAAGTCGTTTTCCTGCTGCAACCCAATGGAAAAACTTATCCATCTATAAAAGAAAACGGAAGCCTTACACCTGATCCGGAATCTATCCGTTATAATCCCAAAACAAAAGAACTGGTTTGGACAAGCGAAGGCGAAAGACTCATGAACGCTAGTGATAGCCTGATACAGGATCCTGCTATTCATATTATTCAAACATCGGGTAAGCATATACGTACACTACCATTACCTGGCGGTTTAAAAATGCAAAAAACATTAAATGGTCCAAGACGCAATGGTGTACTGGAAGGAGCTTCTTTTTCATCAGACTATAAAAAACTATACGTTAGCCTGGAAGAACCCAGATATGAAGATGGTTCACAAGCGGCTTTGGTAGCTAATGATGCATGGGTGCGTATTTATACATTCAACACAGTTGATGGAAAAAATACGGCACAGTATGCTTATAAGTTAGACCCTGTTGCGTATGCTCCAAATCCTCCGGGAAGTTTTATGGTAAATGGTATTCCTGATATATTATATGCAGGCAACAATAAACTGCTTGTGATGGAAAGATCTTTTTCAACAGGCCGAATTCCCTGCACCATCAAAATATACCAGGTTGATTTAAAAGAGGCGGAAGATATCAGGCACATCAATTCCCTGAAAAATAATCCACCCAATAAACCATTGCAGAAAAAATTATTACTGAACCTTGATGAATTGGGTATTTATACCGATAATGTGGAAGGTATGTGTTTTGGTCCAACCCTTCCGAACGGCAAGAGAACATTATGGATGATAGCCGATAATAATTTCTCAAAGGCAGAACAAACACAAATTTTTTTATTTGAATTGAAAGATTAGTCATGTACCGCAACCTGTTGATATTATTCGTTTTGTTATGCACGATAAGCTGTGCTGAAAAGAGCAACAAAGGAAATCCAGTTGTAGAAATAGAGACTAAATATGGTAAAATTGAAATCGAATTATATATCGACAAAGCGCCAAAGACTGCCGGGGCATTTCTAAGTTTTGTGGATGCTGGTTTATATGAAAACACTTCATTTTATAGGGTACTTAATGTGAGTAATCAACCATCCAATGCACCCAAAACTGAAATATTACAGGGTGGTTTATGGAGAACGAAAAACGAAAAAGCAAGAAGTATTCCCGGTATTCCACATGAAAGCACAGGAACTACTGGTATAAAACACAAAGACGGTGTTATATCGGTAGCACGTTTGGAACCAGGAACGGCCAATTGCGAATTTTTTATATGTATCGATGACCAGCCTGGTTTAGATGAAGGCGGAGAAAATGTAGCAGATAAATTGGGATATGCTGCTTTCGGGAAGGTAATTCATGGCATGAGTGTAGTTAGAAAGATATATATGCAAAATGACCGCAATCAATATCTCGACCCACCAGTTGCGATTTATAATATTCGGAGGAAATAGTCGATAGTTCATGATTTATATACCATGGACAATCGACCATGGACTATGAACTTTCATCCCACATAAACTACTCATTTTCAGGTATTTTTTATAACTTACCTACAGCCTAATTTTACTATAATGCATACAGGGGGATTTCGGCTGCGGTTTATATTATTAGTCATGTTATTTGCGTGCTGCAAAACAGACCTTTTTGCTCAGGTAACCGATACCACACAGCAGGTTCAAAACGACAAGTTTGGAGATACAACCGGAGGATATGGTTTTATGTACCTGTCTACCACCTGTATCGAGTGTAATCCGAAAGGATCAGCCCATTATAAAAAATTTGCGATTATAAGTGGTATTTATAAGGCAAAGGATTTTTATAGTGCAATAGCAACGCGATCAGTAGGGCATTTCAAAACAAAGTTTGAAAAACTGGGCTATTTTAAAAATAAAGTAACACAAACATGGAAGTCGCCCAGATTATTTGAATCATTAGAAGAGATTTTGGAATATAAAAACGATCTTATTGCTAAACTGAAATCGGAAAACTATGTAGTGGTTTCCTTTGATGATAAGATCAACACAGAGGAGCTTGAGCGCGAAGAATAAAACATATACCAGGATTGCGTTGATATTGCTGCCCCTTATCGCAGGAACCTTGATATACCTGAAAGGAAGAAAATACCCAGTTCTTTTTGAAACCTGGTTCTACCAAACAAAAGAAACAAGTTCTTTTCCTGGTTCAGGATGGATTCCTGATTATCTATGGTGCGTTTCATTATGGTCTTGCTTTGTGTGGATATGGAATGGATGGCAAAATATTCCGCTGTTCTGGAAATGGTTTTTGTGGCTGCTCATCAGCTCAACAGAAATTTTTCAATGGTTGGGGTGGATAGCAGGAACGGGTGATTGGATAGATATATTGATGTACCAATTGGCTTTTTTAACTGTATATATGCTTCAAAAAAATAATCGCTTATGAAAAACAAAACCCACTTACTGGCATCATTTGTAGTAATCGCTTATGCTGCATTGTATATTGCCAGTTCTGGTCCGAAGCAGGCGGCGCCTCCTCCGGTACCTACTATTAAAGCACCTAACTACGATTATGAGCCACCTGAGAAAGCACCTGCAAAATCTGCACAGGTAGTTTTTCTGCTGGTAGACCCGGCTTATCAGGAGAAATTTGCTTTCTCTAACTATAAAATCTTCAGCGATTTTTCTAAAGCCATGGCCGCAGATTATAACGAATCACTAACTGCAAAGGGATATTCTGTTCGCGGACCATTTGAATATTACGACCAGGTGGTATATAACGATAAAAAAGAAAGCGACCTGCTATTACAGGTTGAAATAGACTTCGATATCAATGGTTCTAACGTAAACTGGAGTTCATACCAGGAATATGTATCTGGAAAAGGTCGTTATGCCACTTATAGAACTGCTTATAAGTATGCCGGCTTTTTTATCTTATCCGGAAAAGTAAACCTGGTTGCTGCTGAGCCATTGACCAAAGAGAAACTATGGGCAAAAAGCATTCCGCTGAAACAAAAACAGGTTTATATAGCCCCTGTTTACAATACCCTTGAAAGGACCTATAACGTAGGCTTTAGCCGCGATCCGGGAGTAATTAACCCTATGATTGAAGCATTACAAGACTACTATAAGCAGGTATTTAATACCTCCTGGAACCACCTCGACCCAAATGAACTTGCACCTTTGAAGAAAGAAGTGCTTGAAATCAGGGAGAAGAAAAAGTATTAAATAATCAATGTCCAATTTCCAATATCCAACTTCGAAATTGGAAATTGGATATTGTGTGTTTAAAACACGTTTGGCGGCCTACACAGGCCGCTTTTTTTATTTCCAGGAAAAAAATCCGGGTAATTTGTGTAACATAGAGAAAGATCCTGCGATTAGATAACTACAAGTACTCAGGCAAACAGATTTGGAACAGGTTTTCACAATAAAACACGATGAGGTAGTGGAAAGATGTAAAAGGGGCGATTCGTCCGCTTTTACAGAATTGTACCACCAATATTCGAAAGAGGTATACAATACCATTTTCCGGCTGGTACAACATACCGGTGAGGCTGAAGACCTGTTGCAGGAGGTATTTGTGGCTGCTTTTCAAGCCATCCACAAATTTGAACACACGGGCGGATTCAGGGCATGGATAAAAAGAATTGCCATTAATCAATCCATCTCCTGGATGCGTAAACAGAAATTGAAACTCGTGGAAATAGATGATAGTAAATCTATACAAGCCGAAGAAGAACCCATCGATGAAGCACAGTTTAGTTTTAAGGTAGAAGAAGTTAAAAGAGCGATTGAAGAATTACCCGATTCGTATCGGACCATAGTTCAACTATATCTTTTTGAAAATATACCACAGGAAGAAATTGCGACGATGTTAGGTATATCTTATAACAATGTGCGGATACAATACCATCGATCGAAACAAAAAATTTTGAAAAGCCTTAGCAAAGGAGATGAAGCATGAAACAAGGATTAGAAAAATTTATTACAGAAAACCGTGAGGCATTCGATGATCGGGTACCCAATCCGGATGTGCTTTCACGTATACAACAAAGAATGGCGCAGCCCGCCCAGGAGCCTTCAAAAAAAGGAATCGTAATTTCTTTTACTGCCATGCGTTGGGTAGCCGCGGCTTGTGTAGTGGTACTCGTCGGAATTGGTATTTGGTGGATGAATTCAGATAATAGCAACCAACAAACATTGGCTGGACTTACACCCAATAAGCAGGAGGTAAAAAAGGAAATACCTAATGATAGGGAAATAATAGAAAAAGAACCTGCGGTAATAACCGGTACAACAGATAAAGAACCAACAACAGCTTTTGTAACTGCAAAAGTGGATCAACGCAAAGAAATGTTGTTTGCAAGCTTAAACAATATGGAATCTGCCAGCACACGTATTGCTGCAGCCATGAAAGCATATGAAATGAAAAATGCCGACAAAGATATTGTGGATGCCCTGTTCCATTCAATGAACAACGACCCCAATACGAATGTACGTCTGGCAGCACTGGAAGCCATTGCAAGATTTCACCGTGAATCGTATGTAAGAAAAAAACTTACCGCTTCACTCAAAATCCAGAAAGATCCGGTAGTTCAGGTGGAGTTGATTCAACTTCTTACCAAAATGAAACAAACCAGCATATTGAGTGAGCTCGAAAAAATGGTGAAAGATGTAAATACTACTGAGGCAGTAAAAGACAGAGCTTATTCTAGCATCCTTACACTTGGATCCTAATATTTACCATAAACAACAAACGGAAATAAGTCGGTTCATGCATGACGATCAAATTCCGAAAACCCTCATCAAAAACGTAAAAACGAAAACAGCAATGAAAAAGATCATATTCAGCACAATCGCAGCATTATTGGTTACTGCCAGCTCATTTGCACAAGAATATAAACTAGCTAAATCTACCGGAAAACTGGTTATCAGCACTCCTGGTGTAACAGTAGAAGGTTATGATGGCAATGAAATTATCTTCACCGGTAAGGAAAAAGATGGTGATGAAGACGAAAGGGCCAAAGGACTTCGTCCTGTAAGCGCTTCTGGTTTACAGGATAATACCGGACTGGGCATTAATGTAGCAGATAAGGGAACCACCGTTGAAGTTACCCAGGTAGGAAAAGGTGCCGAAAAAATAAAAATCAAAGTACCTAAGGGCATTTCAATTTCTTATTCATTCAACAAAGTAATGGGTAATACAACTGCAACATTCAAAAACATAGAAAGTGAAATTGAAATATCAGTACAGTACAATAAAATAAACCTCGAAAATGTAACTGGCCCCCTCACCATTAAATCTGTATACGGCGGTATTGATGTGAAATTCGGACAGAACATTAAAGGACCTGTTTCACTTGTATCCGTGTATGGTTATGTGGATGTTTCAATGTCAACAGCTACCAAAGCCAACCTGAAAATGAATACATCATGGGGTGAAATACTGGCATCGGCTGATTTTAAAATTGAGATTGAAAAATCTGGTTCAGCCGATATGGTTAGCTACAGCGATAATCATATCAAAGGAAAACTGAATGGTGGTGGAATTGATATGACACTTACCTCAAGCTACGGAAAAGTATACCTCCGTAAATCAAACTAGTCGATTCAACATTCAGCAATAGAAACCCGTTTTTATTGCTGAATATAATACTGTTCCTCTTATCGATTTAGGTTAAAATCTATAAAACCAAGCAGATGAAAACAATATTAACCCTGCTATGCGGCATAATATGCTTAGCATCGCAGGCACAGCAAACTATTACCAAAACTTATCCGGTTAAAGCCGGACAAGAACTGGAGCTTTCTTTTGATTATCCTAAAGTAGTTAAAATAAGCACCTGGGATAAACCCGAAATATCAATCACCGCTACAGTAAGCATCAATGATGGTGAAAACAACGAAGCTTTTCAACTTGTTGAGTCTACTAACGGATCAGTATTCAGTATTAAGAATATTATCAAGGACCTGGAAAAACTTCCGAAACGTTATACAGTGATTCAGAATGGGAAGAAAACCGTATATGCAACCAAAGAAGACTTTAAAAAACTTACAGTCGATTTAAAAGGGGCAAGGTCATATTCCGAAGGGGTAGACATGGAAATAACCCTCGATATCAAAATACCGCAAAGCCAGCAAAAAACCTTTGTGAAAGCCAAATACGGAATCGTAGAGCTGGTAAATTATAAAGCACCGATAAAAGTTGATGCAACCTATGGTGGTATCGACGCATCGATCAACGAAACCGCAACAGGTAAACTATCAGCTACCACCCATTATGGCCAGATTTATTCAAACCTGAAACTCAATATTACCGATAAGGAAGAAAGGGATTTCTATACATCTATTACTTCCTCCATGGGTAATGGTCCGGCTTATGCTTTAAAATCAACCTACGGTAACTTATACCTCAGAAAATCGTTACAATAATACTTACCAACTGTTTCTACAGACAGTAATAGTTCTCATGTGTATCCGGGCCGCTACTCAGCGGCCCTTTTGTTGGTTTAATACCTATTCCTGGCAGGGGAAAATTGACAGCAAGCGTATGGCTTATGGTTCATTGCGAATGATATTTAGTCCATAGTCCATAGTCGATAGTCCATGGGCCAAGAACTTCCGGCTTTTAACGCAATATTGACAAATATTTAGGCCATTTTTTGCAATTGCGGGCATGAAGATTGAATGTATATCAGTGTATACATATTCAATAATTAAAACCGCATACTATGAAAAGAGTTCAATGGCTGACCGCACTGGTAGTGGTAATGATATTAAGCAGTTGCGGAAGAACAGCATATGTACAGAAAGACAATGATGTTGACTTTAGTAAAATAAGAACCTATAGTTGGGTGTCTACTCAGGCAAATAAGGAAACAGCCTCCGATAAAATAAAAAATGACGACCTAACGAATCGAAAAATTCGTCAGGCAATCGATAAAAACCTTACAGCCAAAGGGTGGAAAGAAGTTAAAAGGAACCCGGATGTGTACCTGGTTTATGATGTGATGATTGAAGAAGAAAACAAACGAACAACCACGCCCGTATATGCACAACCTTTTACACGTTGGTTCTTTAACCCACGAAACAGAAGATGGGTACCTGTGTTTTACCCGTCAAGGTTTATGGGTTATGATGAAGATATTGAGAAGGTAAAAGAAGGCACACTAACCCTAACACTAATGGATGCTGATACAGATAAAACAATCTGGCAGGGTTGGACAACCTCCGAATTATCAGGAAGAAAATTAACCGATAAAGAAATTGAAAGTAAGGTAAAGGCAATTGTATCGAAGATTTCCAAATAGATAATTGATCCGGAATATTGAATTAATTTGAAGCAACTTTTTCAATTCGTAGCTGTAGTATTTTTTGTTCTGCCAGAGAGCTGGTTATGGATTGTGCTTGCTTCAGGTATGACAGAGCCTTGATATGGTTACTCAATTTCATATAGAGATAACCCAATACCGACGCATATTGGTGATCAGATCGGATAAGTTGATCAATTCCTGGAATTGCTAATACCTCAGTAATAGCTTTTTCAGTATCGCCCAACTGTGATAAAACAATTGCTCGGTTTAGCACGATTGCCGGACTGTCATTTGCCTGTATTAAAAGATTGTAGAGTGTGAGGATACGATTCCAATTGGTAGAGGCAAATTCTTTTGCCATACAATGCTCTGCAGCAATGGCCGCTTCAATATGGTATTGACTGATGACTTTCGATGATGAGGCAAGGTTAAGGTAATGGTAACCTACTTTAATCAGCGCATGGTCCCAAAGCGATCTGTCTTGTTCTTCTAATAAGATTAACTCATTTGATTCAGAAATACGACTGTCGAATCGGGCAGCATGTAAGCAGAAAACAGCAAGCAGGGCAAAGTTGATGGGATCTTTGGTAACAGGATGTTCTGTAATAATTTTTGTACACCTGATGGCTTCCATACAAAGATCGTGGCGGATAATTTTTTCTTTGTTGAGCGAGAGATAACCTTCGTTGAATAAAAGATACAGCGTGGTTCTGACGATGGCCATTCGTTCCTGCAGTTGTTTTCCGGAAGGAATTTCAAGCTTGATTTTCCCTTTTTTCAAAACGTCTTTTGCGCGTACCAGTCTTTTTTGCATAGCGGCATCTGTAACAACCAATGCTCTAGCAATTTCTGATACGGAAAATGAAAAGACCAGTTTAAGCGTTAAGGCAACCTGATCTTCTACAGAAAAAGAAGGGTGACAACAGGCAAACATCATTCTAAGTTCACTATCACTTATTTCTTTTTCGTGAAAAAAGGCAGCAACTTCCTGATCGGGATTAAAATCGTTCTGCGATTGTACATAACGGGAATGATAATGCATTCTTCTAAGCAGATCAACGGCTTTGTTTTTGGCAACCTTCATAAGCCACGCTTCAGGATCAGGTGGAATACCTTTTAGTTTCCAATGCTGCAGAGCCCCAATAAAACTATCCTGCACCAGATCCTCCACCAGGTGAATTTGTTCAAGTCCTACGATATGACTCAATACAGCAACCATCTTTCCCGACTGGTGCCGGAAAAGATGGTCAATAAGTTGTTCTGTATGTTGTGGGGATGAAATCATCCGAATACCACTACATCGCGAACTTCAACAGAACCACCAAGTTCAAGATCAGGGCATCCCTTGGCGATTTCAATAGCGGCTTCCAGACTATCTGCTTTTACTACAAAGAAGCCACCTACCATTTCCTTGCTTTCCATATAGGGGCCATCTTTAATTACATGGTCCTTGTGTAATGTTTTTCCGGTAGGCATAAGTGCTTCACCGGCAACATACACACCAGATGCCTGTAGCTCTCCTACCCAGGCAAACCATTTTTCCATGTTTTGTTGCATGGCTTCAGGAGATGCGGTAAATGGATCCAGACCTCCGCGGAAAAGAAACATAAAATTGCTCATTGTTGTTGTTTTAAGGATTGAATGATTGGTTTACGATAACATAACGATTACCAGAAACCAGATCAGACAAAAAGATAAAAATTTTTTTTACCCGAAATACCAGGGTAGTGATGAGTGGGAAATATACTAGTTTGGCCTGTAGGCATAAACCACCTCATAAGCCTGCTTTTTTAAAGAAGGAAGTAGTTGACCTAGTTTAAGGTCCTTTTTTTGAGGAGTAGGTTCACAAACCCAATAAGGTTCGCCGTTATAAAGTATTGGAGTGCCAACCGGTTTATCAAATTGTATCGCTACAGTAATATGGGTAGGATAGGATAAAACAATCATCGGTAATTTATAAATTTCTTTTACCAGGAAAAAGAAAAAAGCAGAGCGGTCTTCACAATCGCTGTACTCATAAAAAAGCGTTTGCTCTGGCGAAAGACGTTTTTCTTTACCATAAGCCTTGGTATCTGTTTCGAAAAGAAAAGCCGAACGGGTAAAATGCATCAGATAATCAACACCTTTTTGCTGGTTCATGCCCTTCACGGCCTCTTTTAATAATGGCACCAGTGAGTTATAGGTCGTTTGGCTTAGTGGAATACTGAACTGAGAAGCATAATCTACAACTGGGTAATTTGTAAAAATCTTCTGCACCTGTTTATCCAACATTACATTGAATTTGTATTCCTTGTTTTGATAATCAAATTGCAGTTGTTTAACAGTAAAATTATTATTCCTGATTTGTGGAAGCTGTGTTACTTCATAGGAGAAACGATTGTTTCCCCCTTCGTTTAAAGCTATTGTAGTAAAAGGCTCCGCTTCAATATTGATCTTATTGTCATAATCATGATAGTTCAAACAAACATATTGCTTGTCGTTTACCATGTAATAAGGGATGTCGTAAATATTTTCTTCGCTTCTTACATACAATAACAAAGTGTCGTTCCGAAAACGAAGTGTTGCATTATATCCAGACTCATTTAGTAAAAACCATTTGTACAAAGTATACCGATGATAATTATCTGCTTTAGGACTTAATTTTTCCGCAGTAGTACGGATAAGCTGGTAATAAAACCAATCGTCTAGTTGTTTATTATCCCGAAAGGCAAGTAAATGTTGGATAACAGGTTTATAGTTACCGGATTTAAGTTGCGAATAAAAATCGGCAATAGTTTTCTTTGAAATCGGGTTGGTAAATTGAATATTTATAGAAGGGTCATTGTTCAGGTAAAGAGAATCGCCATAGAAATCCAATACAAGCTCACCGGTTTTATTAGCAATTTGTGAATAGCCCGTGGAAATGTATAAAGCCGTGATAATGAATAATATGTATGCTTTTTTAGGCAAATCCAAGTGTTTCAGTACACTATGAATTTACGAAATGGTAACAATTAATTAATATTAAGTTTTGCAAAAAGAACTTAACTCATTGATTTTCAATTAATAAATAGAGTGGGTTATATTCTGTTTATGTCGATAAAGCACATTTTTGCCGTTTTGACTGGCTGGTTTCCAGCGTGGACTTTCTTTAATAACCCGTAGCGACTCCATGTCAACGGACCATTCAATGGACCGATCAATAAATAAGTCGGTAACCTTACCCTCAGTATCAATTGTAAAGAGAACAACAACAGTTCCCTTACCCCCGTTACCTACAACACTTTTAAACCGCTCAGGTGTTTTGAGGTTTTTTTCGAGGTAGCGTGTCCAGCCCTGGATACCACCTTTAAATTCAGCAGGAGTTTGAACAACCGTAACTTTTTTTGCTTCAACAGTATCTTTTTTCGGGGCATTATGATCTTCAACGGTTCCATCAGCATAAAAAGTTTTTTGACTGACATAGTCTTTTGTCCAAACACGTTTGCCCTTATCAAATAATACGCTCATGGTTAATTTTCCATCAGCAGCTTTAAAGTCCCAGTATCTGTCTTTTTTGCCATTACTTACCATTCCCAAACTGTCTACCAGGCCTTGTTCATTATACCAAACAAAACGACCATGTGGTATTTCCAGTTTTTCGTCTTTATAGGTTTCACATTTAACCATCGGACCAAACAACCGGTAAAAGCGACATACATAAGTAGTGTCGTTCTCTTTTACACGATGCATAAAATAGGTTGCGAGATTAATATTATTAATGGGTGACCAATCTTCCCGAAAGGCAAAAAAAGCTTCTTTTCCATTTTGTGCATAACCGATAACACTACTAAAAATCAGTAAACACAAAATTGCACACCTTGATTTTAGCATAAATATTTATATAGGTTAAATTTATTGATGGGGAAATTTAATGATAAAAGAAGTTCCCTTATCTGGCTCACTATTTACGGTAATTGCACCGCCCATGCTAGTAATGTGGTGGTGTACAAGGTATAAACCAATGCCTTTGCTGTCTTTTTCATCATGAAACCGTTGCTGCATCCCAAAAATGCGGTCTTTTACTTTATTCATATCAAACCCACGGCCATTGTCTGTAAAACTTAAAAGAAGCTGATCATTTTCTATCCAACTATGAAGTTCAATAAGTGGTTGTCTGCCAGGAAATGCGTATTTAATAGCATTTGTAATCAGGTTTAGGAAAATACTTTCTAAATAGGAGCGATTAAAATGTATAACAGGTAATGAAGCAAAATCTGTTCTAATCTGTGCTTTCGAGTCGGCAATTAATGTTTGAATTGACTGGGTAACTTTTTCAAACACTTCTTCCAAACGAATATCTTCTTGTTCAATTCTTACATGTTTGTTTGTACTAATAAGGTCAACATATTCATTCAGTGTTTCTTTCAAGCGTTCAGTTCCTAACCTCAACATAGCCAGAAAACGATGCACTTCTTCGTCTTCAATAGTTCTATTGCTTAACAGGTTAAAAACGTTGAGCATATTGTTCACCGGCGATCTTAAATCGTGCGAAGTAGTGTACGATAATTGTTTTAAATCTGTATTCAGCTTGTTTAGTTCAGTAATTAATTTATTACGGTCTGCTTCTTCAGATTTTTTATGACTGATATTTTTGGCGATGGCATAAACCAGTTCTTCTTCAGGTACGGGCATGGAAGTCCAGGAAAGCCAAACAACTTCTCCCGTTTTAGTGATATATCGGTTTTCGAAATGCAGTAATGGCTCGCCTTGAATTAATTCATTCCGATAACGGGCTGTTATTTGGCGATCATCGGGGTGAATAAAACTCGAAATGGCAGAAGACATCAATTCTTGCTCCGTAAATCCAAGGGTTTTACAAACAGCGCTGTTTATTTTTCTGAAATATCCGTCATATCCGGCAATACAAAATAAATCAGCAGAGAGTTCGAAAAAATGTTCGAGGTTATAAACAACTGAAACAGTTTTTTCATCAGAAGCAGGGTGCATACAACACAGATATTTAATATCGTTCTTAACTAAAGTAAATATACAAAAGAGGATTACTTATTTCATAAGTTTTCCTTCAGCCATAATAATTAGGCAGTAACTTTATGATCTTTTCAAGTAACCAGTTATGCCTTTCAAATTACATTCATCCTACCAGCCGGCAGGCGATCAGCCTTCTGCCATTGCCCAACTTACTGACGGTATTTTGAATGGAGAGCAGTACCAAACACTATTAGGTGTTACGGGCAGTGGTAAAACATTCACGATGGCCAATGTTATCAATAATGTACAAAGGCCAACCCTGGTACTTACCCATAATAAAACACTGGTAGCGCAACTGTATGGAGAATTTAAACAGTTCTTTCCAGATAATGCAGTGGGTTATTTTGTTAGTTATTACGATTACTACCAGCCAGAAGCATATATGCCGGTTAGCGATACGTATATTGAAAAAGACCTCAGCATAAATGAAGAACTGGATAAACTACGCCTACAAGCTACTTCTCAATTATTAAGCGGAAGAAGGGATATTATAGTAGTAGCTAGTGTAAGCTGTATTTATGGCATGGGTAACCCTACAGAATATGAAAACGGAATTATCCGGATACATAAAGGACAGGTAATTTCCCGTCAAGGATTTTTACACCAACTGGTGAATGCATTATACAGCAGAAGTCAGGAAGAATTTAAAAGGGGAACATTCCGTGTTAAAGGAGATACTATTGATATTAACCTTCCTTATGTTGACTTTGGTTACCGTATTAGTTTTTTTGGTGATGAAATAGAAGAAATAGAAAGTATTGAAACAGCAACCAATAAACGCATAGGTTTAATGGATACTGCTGCAATCTTTCCAGCCAATCTATACCTGGCACCCAAAGACATGATTCAGCAGGTGATGAGTGAAATACAGGATGAAATGATGGCCCAGGTAGAATATTTTAAAAATATCGGAAAATTTATCGAGGCCCAGCGATTGAAAGAAAGAGTAGAATTTGATTTAGAAATGATTCGGGAACTTGGTTATTGTAATGGTATAGAAAACTATTCCCGTTTTTTTGACCGAAGAAACCCTGGTACCAGACCATTTTGCCTGTTAGACTATTTCCCAAAAGATTTTCTGTGTGTGATTGATGAAAGTCATCAGACCATTCCACAGGTAGCTGGTATGTATGGCGGCGACAGAAGCCGGAAAATGGTGTTGGTGGATTATGGATTCCGGCTACCTAGTGCTATGGATAACCGTCCGCTGAATTTTCATGAGTTTGAATCGCTTGTTGGACAAACCGTATTTGTTAGTGCAACTCCCGGCGACTATGAACTGGAAAAAACGGGAGGTGTTGTTGTGGAACAAGTGGTGCGTCCCACGGGCTTATTGGACCCTCCCATTGAAATACGCCCAAGTGTAAACCAAATAGATGATTTGTTGGATGAAATCGATAAGCGGGTAAAAAAAGGAGACAGGGTATTGGTAACAACACTTACCAAGCGGATGGCAGAAGAAATGGATAAATACCTGGGCCGTATCAATATCAAATCAAAATATATCCATAGTGATGTTGATACGCTGGAACGTGTAGAAATATTACGTGACCTTAGGTTGGGTGTTATTGATGTATTGGTTGGTGTTAACCTGCTTCGTGAAGGATTGGATCTTCCCGAGGTTTCATTGGTAGCTATTCTCGATGCTGACAAAGAAGGATTTTTGAGGAATGAAAGATCATTAACCCAAACCGCCGGAAGGGCAGCAAGAAACGTGGACGGACTGGTTATCTTTTATGCAGATAAGATGACGGAAAGCATGCAAAGAACCATTGATGAAACAAGTAGAAGAAGAGAAAAGCAGATAGCCTATAATATTACCCATAATATCACCCCAAAAACAGTGATCAAAAGCAAGGAACAGGTATTTGCCCAAACATCAGTGTTAGATATTAAAGGATATGACCCATCAAATCCATATGCTTTACAACAAGAACAACAATTAATTACCGCCGCAGCCGAAGAGCAGATAGAATACAAAACCATTCCGCAAATTGTAAAAGCCATCGCTTCAACCAAAAAACAGATGGAAAAAGCTGCCCGCGACCTCGACTTCATAGAAGCAGCCAGGCTGCGCGACGAAATGTTTGCGCTGCAGAAGAAATTTGAAAATTTGAAAATTTGAAAATGAAAGAGCCTTCGTTAATGCGATTATTTTATAATTATAACATAAAATAACAGGGCCGCAGGCCCTTTAATCATTTTCAAATTTTCAAATTTCCAAATTTTCAAATTATCTTGTTTCCAACTGCTTGCCCATGAGACTACTCTGGAAACTCTACCTGTGGATGACGGGATGGAAGGTTCAGCCTGATTTCCCGCATCATATTCCTAAATATGTCATTATTGTTGCGCCCCATACCAGCGCCTGGGATTTTATCATTGGTTTGGCAGTACGCAGTGTACTAAGACTACATCATGTTAAATTCCTGGGTAAGGCAGAATTGTTTCAAGGGAAATTTGGTTTTTTCTTTCGCCGTTTAGGTGGTTATCCTGTTGACAGGTCGAATAAGCACAATATGGTAGATCAAGTTGTTTCATTGTTTAACCAACACGAAAAATTTGTATTGGCACTATCGCCGGAAGGAACGCGCAAAAAAGTAGACCGTTTAAAAACGGGCTTTTATCATATCGCCAAAAAAGCGGGAGTGCCGATCGTAATGGTAGCATTTGATTTTGGTAAGAAGCAGGTTTATTTTGATCAACCCTTTTATACGACGGAAGATGAGGAAGCAGACTTTAGAAAAATCCTTCGTTTTTATGCACCTGTTCAGGGAAAAATAGCAGAACAGGCTTTGACACACTTGCAACCTCCAACAACTTAATCATCCATCAAACGCCGGCTATGTACTATCCAAATATTGTAGAAAAATTTTGTCAATACGAGTCTGAAAAACCTCAGCAATTGTTTTTGGCAGAACCTGTAAAAGGTACTTATCGAACATTTACCTGGGCGGAAGCTGGAAATCAGATTCGAACTATGGCCGCAGCATTAAATGCCATGGGATTCGGTAAAGATGATAAGGTGGCAATATTGAGTAAAAACTGTGCACACTGGATCATGGCAGATTTAGCTATTGCAATGGCAGGTTGTGTTTCAGTACCGTTATACCCTAACATCAGTGCAGATACTTTACAAGAAATAATTTTACATAGTGAAAGCAAAGCCATTTTTATTGGCAAACTTGATCAGCCGGAAGAAATAAGGAAAGGTGTACCAAACAATCTTACACAAATTAGTTTCCCTTTTTATCCTAACCATGGTTGTTTGAATTGGGATGAACTGGTTGAAGCGCATGAACCAATAAGAAATATTCCTAAACTGGATCCACAGGCATTAGCCTGTATTGTTTATACTTCAGGAACAACCGGTCAATCGAAGGGGGTGATGCATACTTTTCATGCAATGGCATTTGCAGTTGATCAATTCTTAATGAATTTTCCAGACATCAAAACAGAAGTTTTCTTTTCTTATTTACCACTCTGCCATGTTGCGGAAAGAATGCTGGTAGAATGCGGAACTATTTTTACCGGAAGTACGGTTTATTTTGTAGAGTCAATAGATAGTTTTGCAGCAAACCTTGCCCACACACAGCCAACCGTATTTTTAGCTGTACCACGTATATGGGAAAAAATGCAAGAAGGAATCCTCAAAAAAATTCCCCAAAAGAAACTCGATACACTGCTAAAAATTCCACTTGTATCCTCACTCATTAAAAAGAAGATCAGGAAGAAATTAGGCTTGGGGAAAGCAAGACATATTTTCACCGGAGCATCGCCGATTAATCCCGCTTTATTATACTGGTATGCTAAACTTGGCATTATTATACAGGAAGCGTATGGTATGACAGAAAACGTAGCACTTTCACATGTCAATAAAAAGCACCATGCAAAATTTGGAACGGTGGGCCAGCCATATCCTTTGGTGGAAGTTCGATTAGGGAAAGACAATGAAGTACAGGTAAAAAGCGATGCTTCTATGTTGGGTTATTATAAAGAACCTGAACTATCAGCATCTTGTTTTGAAGACGGTTACCTGAAAACGGGCGACGAAGGTTCAATTGACAAAGAGGGGTTCTTAACCATCACTGGAAGAATCAAAGACCAGTTTAAAACAGGGAAAGGAAAATATATTACCCCGGCACCCATGGAGAATCAATTATCAGCACATGAGTACCTGGCCCAGGTATGTGTGGTTGGTTCCGGACAACCAGCAGCAATGGTTTTGTGTACTTTGAGCGAACAGGCGAGTGGACTAAATCCCGAATTATTGGCAACAACGCTCCTAAATTTATTGAACGAGGTGAATCAAAAAGTTGAACACCATGAACAACTGGCCCGGATTATTATTTGTAAAGAAGAATGGACGATTCAAAACGAGCTTTTAACCCCTACACTAAAGATTAAAAGAAAAAATATAGATGCGCGGTATAGTAGTCAATATGCAGACTGGTATAAGGCCGAAAGCATCGTTATTTTTGAATAGCATAGCATTTTTTCTTCTTGCGCAATATTTTGGTATGGTTTTTCGTTGTATAGCTGGATAAAAATGTAGAGCTATGAAAACCAATCATTTCATCGTGGCAGTGGCGTCGTCTATGCTGCTGTTTTCATGCGTAAGTACCAAGAAATTTAAAGAATCTGAGGCAAAATATACCCAGTTAAGCGGAGCCTATCTTGATATGCAGGGCAAATACCGCGAATTACAGGATCAGATCAAAGACCTCGAAAACCAACTGGCAAAATCAAAAAGTCAAAACAGCGAGCTTAACACCCGTAAACAGGCGCTTGAGGAGCAATTGGCTGATCTGAATAAACAAATCGATTTCTTAAAACAAAACAATACCACTGTTTTGAATCAGTTGAAAGACCTTTCTGTAGTAACAGGAGCTCAGGCTGAAAGTATCAAGAAATCACTTGAGAACATCGGTGCAAAAGACCTTTATATTAAAGACCTGCAGGGTTCAATTGCCCGTAAGGATTCCCTGAATATGGCCCTTGTTATGAATTTGAAAGGTGCTATAGGAAACCTTAATGATGAAGACATTAATATCAAAGTAGATAAGGGAGTAGTATACGTTGATATTTCTGATAAACTTTTATTTAAAAGCGCAAGCTATGAAGTAACTGACCGCGCAAAAGAAGTGTTGGGTAAAGTTGCTAAAGTATTGAATGCACAACCTGAAATTGAATTCATTGTTGAAGGTCATACAGACTCAGTTCCCATTAAAACCAATGGAATTCTGGACAACTGGGATCTGAGTGTTAAACGTGCTACAACGGTTGTACGTATTTTACAAGATACTTATGGTATAGATCCAAAAAGGATGACTGCAGCAGGAAGAAGCCAGTATATTCCATTGAAAGATAATGGCACCGCTGAAGGTAGAGCGGCTAACCGCAGAACAAGAATCGTTATCCAGCCAATGCTTGATCAGTTCTTTAAACTGCTCGAAACAAAGCAATAATAGCTTACTTACTAACCGACCATATACCAGAGAGGCCCTCCATTTGGGGGCCTCTTCTTATTTATACAGTTGAATAAGCTTATACCAACTCTACCAACAGAGCTTCCTGTATTTGCTGAAGTTGTGCATTCGGTAAAGCACTCGATGCCAGCGACATCATATTTTCAAATACAAAAGGAGGCGCCATTTGCTGAATGGTTTTAAACCAATCAATGATTTCGTGCGTTGCCAATCCTTTTAACATCCAATAGCTGTAACGGGCATTTTTTTCCGGCGGAATATCAGCAAGTATTTCATTCGTCATCTGATGTAACTGATCATCCGTAAAATGTTGCCATAAAAGATTTTTAATAATCACTTCTTCCATATTCATATGGCTGAGGTTAAACGCGGTAAACTCAGCAAGTGAAAATTGCAATTGGCGACCTGCAAAAACCTTATCCGATTGTTTTGATGCAGCTTCATATTGTTCGATACATCCTTGTAAATGGGTAGCCAGTATATGGTCTTTTTCATGTTGTTTTTCAAAATCGGCTACCACATCTGGTGCCTTTGATTCAATTAAACTGAAAACTTTAGTATCTTCTGTATGCGCATGACTTTCAAATAGCCAAATAAGTTCTTTAATTGATAAGATTAATTTTTCTGATTCTTTATCATCTAAAAAATCAGTCTGCTGAACTTGTAAAGAATTATGATAGAGCATGGCGCGTAGACCCTGGTGTATCATGTGAAAGGGATTGTAACGTGTTTCGTGTTTCATACTAAGCTTTTATAGATTGAAAGGCAAATCTGAAAGAAATATCAGCGCAGCAAAACCACATAAGAATGTGGTTGAGGATCAATGGTAATAAGGAAAGCTAGTCGGCATTATACTTACAGGAGTGAAAAGAACAAATTTTACAAGGAAAGCTGTTGATTAATTCGGAACTTCGCAGAAGTTTTAAGTAAATTTAAAGCGAAAGCATTGAAACACCTGCGGTTAACCTATACGTAAGCAGATGAAACTGTATCCAAGATCCCAAAACCTTCTAATAAAGGGTTTTATTTTTTTTATTGTCCTGAGCCTGACTGCCAACATGTATGCTCAAAAACCTTTGGCAGCTAAAGGAATTATTGATCTTCGATCAACAGATTTATCAAAACAAACAATAGCACTGGATGGAGAATGGGGTTTATGTTGGCAACAACTTTGTGAGCCAGGTAAGCCGGATGGTAAAATGACAGGTATGATCCCCTTTCCGAAAAGATGGGATGATACACTAATTAGTGGAAAACATATTTCAGCTAAAGGATACGCATCGTATATGTTAACTGTTTTGATGCCAAAAGGGGCAAAAAACATAGCACTCGATGTACCAGATACTTATACCAGCTATAAGCTTTTTGTTAATAATGACCTCTTTGTACAATCAGGAGTGCCCGGTGTTTCAGCTGAAACAACCATCCCTCATTGGCAACAGTTTACCCGTGAAGTTTCACTTACAAGCGATACCCTAAAATTAATACTTCAGGTTGCCAATTTTCAGCACTCTAAAGGAGGCCCTTATAAATCGATTCTGATAGGTAATAAAGAAACACTTTTCAGGGAAAGAGAAAAAAACAATGCCCTTGATTTTATTTTAATGGGTAGTATCATAATGTGCGGGCTGTTTTTTTTCGGTCTCTACTTTTTTGGACGCTATGATCGAACCATACTCTATTTTGCCTTATTCTGTATAACCTACAGCTATCGTATAGTAGGTTCATCTCAATATGCACTGCATAGTATTATTGGAAATGTTTCATGGATTGTTACGGTACACCTGGAATACCTTTCGCTATTCATCAGTGTAATATTCTTTACTCAGTATACCCAGAAGCTATATCCAAAAGATTCAAATAAATATATTACAGCCATTGAAATGTGGGCATGTATTATACTCTCGCTAATTACCATCATATTCCCACCTTCCGTGTTTACACAGTTGATCAATCCTTTTCTGGTGGTAATGTTTTCTGTAATTGCCTACACGTTTTATGTTTATATAATTGCTTATCGGAAAAAAAGACTAGGAGCTGGTTATGCATTATTGAGCACTGGAGTTGTAATGCTGGTTTTTGTAATCATTAACCTCCAGTATTTTGGTTTTGTTGCGCCACAAAAGGAAGTACTGTTTTTTGGTTATATCGCATTCTTCTTCCTGCAATCCTTAATACTTTCTTATCGGTATTCTTATCTTCTGAACAAAGCCAAGCGGGAAGCTGAAGAAGGATTGCTTGCCAAGAGCGATTTTCTGTCGAATATGTCGCATGAAATCAGAACACCTTTGAATTCCGTGATTGGTCTGTCTCATATTTTATTAGAAGATAACCCAAGACCAGATCAGAAAGAACAGTTGAATGTGTTACTGTTTTCTGCTAATAACCTGCTTACAATTGTAAACGATATACTTGATTATAATAAAATCGAAGCGGGTAAAATTAACTTCGAATACATCGATATGGATTTGGTAAAAGTGTTTCAGGATATTTTATCCGGATTGAAAACACTGGCTGCCGAAAAAGATATTGAGCTAATCCTCGAAAAGGACCCGGCATTTAATACCCGAATTATTTCTGACCCCACACGCATAAGCCAGGTGGTTGGAAACCTTTTACAGAATGCCATTAAGTTCACCAAAAAGGGACATGTGAAGTTGGTGATTAAGCAGGAGAAAATGAATAAGCAACACGTAACGCTTACCATTAAAGTAGAAGACACGGGAATAGGTATTGCCGCCGAAAAACAAAAACTCATTTTCGATCGCTTTACACAAGCCGATACATCAACTTCAAGAAGCTTTGGCGGAACGGGATTAGGACTGGCTATCTGTAAAAAAATACTTGAGTTACAAGGCTCACAGTTACAATTGTCTAGTGAAGCTGGAAAAGGATCGGTATTTTTCTTCACACAAACCTTCCCTGTTTCACAGGCATTTTCATTTACCCAGGAAGACCAGCAACCAGTTGTTGAAATTGAAAAGGGAAGACCATTGAGTGGTGTTTCAATGTTGATGGCTGAAGACAATGAACTCAATGTTCTTGTGGCCAAAACCTTCCTGGAAAAATGGGGGGCAAATATTGATGTTGCTGTAAATGGAGAAGAAGCAGTAAAAAAATTAAACCCAGACATACATAAACTGGTACTTATGGATATGCATATGCCAGTTATGGATGGTTATGAAGCTATTTCCATCATTCGTTCAAAGGGAATCAATATACCCATCGTTGCGTTAACCGCCAGTCTTCCGTCGGAAGTGGAAGAAAAAGCCAGAAACCTGTCCATCAATGGAATTGTAACCAAACCTTTTGAACCAGATGATTTTTTGAAATTGCTGATAAAAATTCTACATCGTCAGTGATGAAAGAAATTATTTAGTTGTTCCACTAACAAACCAATATTTACCTGTTCAATTGGGTGAGGGGTACCTTGCAAAATGAAGATTGAACCCTGATGTAAGCATTGCTTTGTTGCTTCTGTTTCTTCTATACTAACCATATTGTCTTTTTGGCCGATGAGTAATAAGACTGGCAGATCAATTTTTTGTAAAACACCATCGGTCAAAAGCGGATTGTTGCCAAGGCCCGTCAGCATTGTAGCAGTATTATTTAATAATAGCTTCCAATGATCTTTGCCATGTCTGGTTGCGAGTATCTGCGCAAATGCAGGCACTTTTTCTTCAATGGCAGATGGGTTCAACATCTTTACTTCCTTAGCAGCAATTTCAGGAGTCCAGTTAAATTTGGTTCCCAAAGTGCATACTTTTTTAAATATACCAGGATACTTTGAAGCAAGGAAAAGCGCAACATATCCACCCATGCTATAACCAAAAACTAGCAGTTCACCTAAACTATGTTCCTGAATATATTGATATACTTCTTCTCCAAACTGCTCTATTGAAAACTGATTGGTTGACGACTTTCCGCCATGTCCGGAAAAATTAATACTATGTACTTCGTAACCGGCTAAAGAAAGCTGATCGCGTAATGGATACAATTGTTCCTGCGAACCGATAGCGCCATGGAGTAAAAGGACCTGTTGCATAAGTCAAATATATCAACAGTGTTTCAATCAGCGGTTAGAGGACTGTCCCGGGAAAATAGGCTGCGAGCTTCTAGCCTCTAGCTTCTAGCTTTGATTGGTGCCTGTTTTAGGATTTCTGCTTTTAATGGAATAATTGAGCGGGACAACGAATTAGATAATTTAAAGTCAGTTGGTTAAATAAATATTTAATTGTTGTTAATGCAATATCTGATATTAATAGAACACGGATTTTCATGATTCTCAAGATTTATCATGATAGATCTTGAGAATCATGAAAATCTGCGTTCCATCCTACGCCAGACTAGTTTCTATGAGCCCTTTCTTCCTGCTCAAATAATATCAGATGCAAAATTTTTGTTAAGGCCGAAGGGTTTGCGGCATTCATGCTTCTAATGAATAATGTTATAACCTAATAGCCTGCACATGAAAACAAAAATCAGCCTGTTTATCATTGGAATAAGCGTACTGTTTCAGTATTGCTCGAGTAAAGAAACTGCAGCGCTAGTTACGAATACCGGACCTAACGAAACGAATACAAATTCAAATACTGCTCAAGCACCTAGTTTACCCGCAACACCCTATAGTTATGCAAATGTTGGTCTCCCCTCCCATATAGCAACGGCCCTGGCGCAACAGGATAATACACCTGTCGATAATCCGGTAACAGATCATGGGGCAACTTTAGGAAGGGTTTTATTTTATGATGTAAAGTTGTCGAAAACAAATACCATTAGCTGTTCCAGTTGTCATCAGCCATCATTATCTTTTTCAGATTCTGCTCTAAAAAGCAAAGGTTTTGCTGGCGGTTCAACAGCACGTCATTCCATGTCTTTGCTGAATCTTCGTTTCTATAAATCTGGTAAAATGTTTTGGGATGAAAGAGCAGCCAGTTTAGAACAACAGGTTTTAATGCCTATTCAAGACATGACTGAAATGGGTTTAACACTTGATGAATTACAGCAGAAGGTCGCGGCACAAACATATTACCCCGCACTGTTTCAAAATGCATTTGGTACCACACAGGTAACAAGTGACCGGATTGCAAAAGCATTGGCTCAGTTTTTACGATCTATTATAACTACCCAATCAAAATATGACCAGGTGAAACAAGGACAGGCTCAGTTTACCCCGGATGAAGCTGTTGGCGAGAATTTATTTTTGAATGCCGGTAATATAACCTGCGCTAGTTGTCATGCCCCGCCCATGTTTATTACTTCTTCTCCTGCTGCACCATTTGGATTGGCGGACCCCACTGATCAGGGAATTAATGGAACAAGAGCGTTTAAATCGGGATCACTCAGAAATGTAGCCAATACAGCGCCTTATTTTCATAATGGATCTATAAGCAGTTTGCAAAATATGCTGGCAGGAGCGAATAACCCAATTCCACAACATACGGTTGCTCCGCAAGACAGGCAACGTTTACTTGCTTTTATGCAAACCCTAAGCGATGTAACCAGTATTCAGCAGGAAAAATTTGCCAACCCCTTTAAGTAATGTAAAAAACTGACAGCGTTATCTACGAAAACATCCGTTGAATAGGCTTGTTTAACTGTTCAACAGAATATGGTATCCTACTCTTTTGCCGGAACAGATATTTGGTTGATAAACGGATACTATGAGAAAAATTTACCTGTTTTTGGTATGCTTTGCATTGCTCTTTGCTAATGGTTATTCGCAAGTTCAGCGTGTAGGTAAAATTACCCTTACAGTTCAAACTGCACAATCAACAGGGGTTGAAAATGCTACTGTTGAATTATTAAGGGCCAGGGATTCTGGATTAGTGAAAGCAGCTATTTCTGACAAAACGGGATTGGCGTTATTTGATCAGCTTTTAATGGGCGAATACCTTATCAGGATATCAGGGGTAGGATTTACTACATTGATTACTGCACCAATTATAATTACCGCACAACAACCAGAGCAGCTTGCAGGTCCGTTTCAATTAACACCCGCACCCACATCGGTAAGTGAAGTAACCGTTACCAGCCGTAAACCATTTATTCAGAAACTTACCGACAGAATTGTAGTAAACGTTGAAAACAGTATTGTGAGTGCAGGAAGCTCTGCACTAGATGTGCTTGAACGATCCCCAGGGGTTACCGTGGACCAAAACGATGCGATTGGCTTAAGAGGAAGACAGGGGGTGATAATAATGATTGATGGAAAGCCTACGCCTATGACAGGTGCAGACCTTGCCAATTACCTTCGCGGACTTCCTGCCAACACCATTGACAGAATTGATATTATCACCAATCCATCTGCTAAATATGAAGCTGCTGGTAATTCAGGTATAATAGACATCCGGATGAAAAAAGACCAGCGAATGGGAACCAATGGAACGGTAACCATGGGTTATGGTCAGGGTGTTTATCCGAAATCGAATGCCGGATTAACTTTTAATCACCGCAATAAAAAAATCAATCTCTTTGGGAACTATTCCTATGGTTATCGGATGAACCTGAATCACCTGATACTTGATAGAAATTTTTATGACAATAACCAGGTTTATACCGGCGGTGACCTAAAAGACAATTACACCAAAACACCCGTACACTTTCATAATACGAGAGTAGGACTCGATCTGTTTCCATCCAATAAAACGATTATCGGTGCAGTGGTTAGTGCAAACTTTAATAAGATCGGCAGAAAAAATATAAATGGATCAGAAGTGCTAAACGCACTTCGACAAAAGACATCCACATTTCAAACCATTGCTACCAATAATGACCATGCTGAAAATGTAGTGGCCAATATTAATTTTAAACATGCGTTTAATAATAACGGTAAAGAATTAACAGCAGATGTTGATTATGGAGAGTACAATTCAGCCTCACTTTCACGGGTAGCCACAAAATATTTTAACCTCAGCGGAGGAAGTCTGCAACCCGATTATATTCTTGATGGCGATCAGGATGGTAAACTGATTTTAAAAACGGCAAAAGTGGATTATACAAACCCCTTAAAATCAGGAGGAAGAATTGAAGCCGGAGCTAAAACAAGTTATGTTTCTGCAGATAATGATGCGAAGTTCTACGACATGAGTAACGGTACTCCACAGGATGATGTAAATAAAACAAACCGTTTTAAATACAATGAATATAATAATGCAGCATACCTGAATTTTAATAAGGAGTTTAAAAAGTTCAGTCTGCAATTAGGATTACGAGGCGAACATACTAAAATCAATACCCATCAGATAAAAGGAAATATACGTTTCGATAGCTCCTATTTCCAGTTGTTCCCAAGCGCCTTTTTTAATTACAAGTTGAAAGATGATCATACTATCGGTGTTTCTGTAAGCCGAAGAATCGACAGACCAGGATATTCGCAGTTAAATCCATTTTTGTTTTTGATAGATGTAACGACTTACTCAACAGGCAAACCGGGTTTATTACCACAGCTTACCTGGTCTTATGAATTGAGCTATACCATGAAGCAACTAAACTTTACACTGGGTTATAGTCATACAAAACAAAACCAGAATATTGCCATAGCACGCTTTAAAGACGTGTTTCCGAATATACCATCCGATGATAATGTAACCGTACAAATTCCGGTAAACCTTAGTTCTCAGGATTACTATGGTTTAACCGTTTCCGCACCGATACGCATAAACAACTGGTGGAATATGGTTAACAATGGAAATGTATTCTACAATCATTTTAACGGGAAGCTTGGAGGTACTACACTCAATAACGGTAAACCTGCATTTGATCTGCGTACGAATAATAGTTTTACCATTGGAAATGGATGGGTGAGCGAACTAAATGTAAACTACAACTCTGGCGGACAATATGGCTTTATGGTGCTTGATCCGCAATGGGGGTTGGCTTTTGGAATACAGAAAACGGTACTGAAAAGAAAAGGAACCATTCGTTTCAATATT
Source organism: uncultured Sediminibacterium sp. (assembly GCA_965650685.1). Lineage (GTDB taxonomy): Bacteria > Bacteroidota > Bacteroidia > Chitinophagales > Chitinophagaceae > Sediminibacterium. The sequence continues at coordinate 14,030 of CBFGPM010000016.1, read as the reverse complement.
ACCGATATCTTCTGGACAAGCTTACCGAAAGCAGTGATAACCTATAATAACTACATCGAAAAATGGAGGGCATACCGTGAAACAAGGGTAGCGAACCTCACTTTTACTTATCGATTTGGTAAGAACACGGTACAAGCTGCAAGGAGAAGAGCAACAGCATCAGAAGAAGAAAGAAGCAGAGCGGGCAACTAACGATGTGAATTGTCAATGGTGAATGGTCAATTTAATTGTGAATGATTAACCACTCCTATTGACCATTCACCATTGACAATTCACTCCTATGTTTACCATGAAGCTTTTCCAGTAATTTCAGGTGTGGCTGTAATTTTTTGAGTGTATTTTTTTGCAGAAAGCTTCTCAAGTGTTTGTAAAAATGGCTATGGTCGTAATAACCATAGTCAGCACTTTTAAAACTCGCTGGATCGTTTACCAGGTGTTCAGTAGCTTTTCGTATGCGCATGATTTGTATGGCAGTTTTTGTACTGATACTTGTTGCGGTTTCAAAATAGCGTTGAAGGGTTCTGGATGAAATTCCATATTGTTTGGCAAAATCTTCTACGGGTGTAATAAAGTCACGTTTGGTTTCGCAATGCGCCAGAATTTCAGAAACAATCTGAATAGGTTTAAGCGACCCCGAATATTGTTCAATAATATTTTTAAAATATGCTGTAAGAATAGCTACTCGCTCTTCAAAGTTTTGCGCTTTTTTTACTTTGGCTATAATACCTGCATCCATCAGGTAGCTAAGCGGAAAAATATATTCCCTGTATTCAGAGAAGTTTATTTTCTTTTCGAAGATAACCGGCGAAATCTTGAATTTAATACCAAATAGTTTATTTCCTGGCTGATGAAAGCATTCAATTGCCCGATGTCTGGGAAGGAAACCATCGGTTTTCATTTCAAATTTCTTATCACCCACCTGCATTACAAAAGGAGTTCCGAGGTTTAGCAGGTAAGTATATCCCGTATTCGGAAATAACGCGTCGGAAAAACCTTTGGGAAACTGATCCCATAAATCATCAAAACTGGTTTCCCAGAAAAAATCGATGAAATAGGAAATAGCATCATCCGCTTTCAGGCGTTGATAGTTTTGGTTGAAATGTTCTGTATGAAAAAATTCTACGTGTTGCACCTTAAACTAAAGGTAGACAGTTGGCAAGGGCAAAAACTTGTTAAAATATGATGTTCGGTTATTAGGAAGGATCAAATTAACTTAGACAGTTTTGAATAAACTTTGACCGGGGAATAAATGAAGAGACAGGACTTGTTTTCGATGGTTTCAATAAGTGCTTTATGAACCTCTTCCGGTATGGCGGGACAACCCTGACTTCTTCCCAGATAACCCTGCTGAATGGCAAATGTTTCAGAAGCGTAGTCTGCACTGTGTATTACGATACCCCTTTTCATGGCCTGGTCATTGATTCCTTTTTCCATTCCAATCAGTCGTAATGAATAACCATGTTTGCCAAAATAGGTAGATCCGGTTGTGTATAATCCTAAACTGCTTTGGTAGCTGCTGCTTTTATTGGAAAAATTTTTAGCCATCAGCTTTCCGGAATTTTTTCCGTGGGAAACATAGGTATGAAAGAGTAGCTTATCGTTTTCCAGGTCAATAACAAAAAAGCGCTTTTGTGTGGAAGGAAGGCTGAAATCAATTACAGAAATTACCGCATCATTGAAAAGCTTTCCGGTTTTCTGTAAATGTTTATACCCCTTAAGTGCGTATAAAAATGCTTCACGCGAAAGCCCCATTTTTTCCAGGTCCAGGTTTTCGTAAAGATCCAGTGTTTCATTATGAGAAGAATCGGACCGGCTGTTTAATACGATTGCTGTATTGTTCTTTTTTTCAGAGAAAGCGGTTAAGCCAAATACAAGACAAAGCAGCAACAGACTGATGCCACCGAGAAAAAGCCTTCTTTTTTGAAATATTACCATACGCACATTTATCCCTTAACACATTGGGGGAGGGCAAAAGTACAATTGATAGCTAAAGGGTAAACAAATCAGCCAAAGCTTTAACAGGGCATTGATAGATAAAAAAATCCCGTCATGTTGAAATGACGGGATCGCAGTTGGTTGTTGGTTGTTAAACTCTTATATAATTAAGACATTCTTTGGTCTATCTCGCTGCGTAGTAATGAAAATATTTCATCAACCGTTCCTTCCCCTTTAATATGCACCACTTTATCAAAACCTGCGTAATAGTTGGCTACTACAGTGGTTTTCTGGTGATATTCAGTAATTCTTGCACGTATAACGGTTTCATTCGTATCATCACTGCGGCCGCTGGTTTTACCACGGTTAAGCAGGCGCTTAACCAGTTCTTCCTCGCTAACATCCAATGCAAGTACCACACCTATTTCCGTATTTTTAAGTTTTAGCAGCTTATCCAGCGCAATACTTTGGGCCTCTGTACGGGGAAATCCGTCGAAAAGAAAACCTTTTGCCTGTGGATTTTGTTCTAATGCTGAACTGATCATCCCAACCACAACCTCATCCGGAACAAGTTGGCCTTTGTCCATAATAGCTTTGGCTTCCATCCCAAGTGGTGTTTGGGCTGCAATTTCAGAACGTAATAAATCGCCGGTAGATAAGTGCTTTAATCCGTAAGTTGCAATCAGTTTCTCACTTTGTGTGCCTTTTCCGCTACCGGGAGGTCCAAACAGAATAATATTAAACATGTACAAACTAACCTTGCGTGAACTACAAATATAAGCCCAAACCCTTAAAAATCATTTAACAAACCATTAAAACATTGAATAAAACAGATTCGTAAGGAAAAAAACAAGTGTTCGTCTGTATTTAAGGGGCATTTTATAAGCGCAACAAGACAAAATTAATGTATAAAACAATTTATTATATGAAATTTTTAGCGGTAATAGTCCTGACAACATTCATTGCACAGGGTTGTTATTCACAAAATAACCAGGAGAAACAGCAAAAAATGGACACTACACAAAAAAATAATAACCCGGCTTATTCCCGGACCGATAAATCTAAAGTGATTTTGAAAGACGAAGAATGGAGAAAAATACTTTCACCAGAGGTATACTATATAGCCAGGGAAAAAGGAACAGAACGTCCTTATACAAGCAAGTTTGAGAATTTTAAGGAAATCGGTACTTATTATTGTGCGGTTTGTGGCAACGCATTATTTAAAAGCGATACCAAATTCGATAGTGGATGCGGATGGCCAAGTTTCTATCAACCGATTACCAAAAGTTCCATAATATACCTTCCGGATAATACCCATGGAATGGTAAGAACCGAAGTACAGTGCGGCAGATGTAAAAGCCATTTAGGCCATGTTTTTGAAGATGGTCCACCACCAACTGGTTTACGTTATTGTATCAATGGTGTAGTGCTCGACTTTGAAAAAGCAGAAGAGGCAAAGAAGAAATACGAGGCAGGGAAGAAGGGGTAATAAGTCGATAGACCATAGTCCATGGTCTATGGTCTATCGACTATGGTCGCCTTTACAAAAGCCTCAGCCAATGCATCTACAGATTGGTAAAGGATGGTTTCATTAATGCTGATCAATGATTGGTTATTGGTATCGGGTCTGGGTAAACGGATATTGAACTGTTGGTTTAGTTTGGTTTGAAAGTTTTTCCCATCAATATTTTTAGCCAGTGTTAGTCGGTAAATATTGGTGCCACCAGTTAAAGGTTCTATGGTAAATTTTCCGGTTTTAGTTAATGCGCCAAATAGTTTTTCAGCAGTTAATTTAGCGTCCTTAAATCTCTTTTCTGCCCCCTCCATCCGGTGAAGAGCCATGGCGGCATTGGTCCAGTTGCCATACATAGACCCACCATGTATTTTAATAAGGTGCACCATCTGATCAATCACGGCAGCATCTCCACAAAGAATAGCACCACCACTTGCGCCCAGGTATTTATATAAGGAGATATATACTGTATCGAAATAACTGCTGTACTCTTTAATAGAAACACCAGACCATGCAGAGGCGACATACAACCTCGCACCATCCAGGTGCATAGGAATTTTTTGCTGCTGGCAATAGGCCCTGATCTTTTTTATTTCATCCAGCGGTACAAGTCCACCATCCGTTCTTCTTACCGGATTTTCAATTGAAACAGCACCAATGCCTGTGTTAAAAGCTTCTTCGTTTCCCATTTCACGAATAGCTGTTTCCAATTGTGCGGCTGTAAAATAAGTTTCATTTTTAGCCAAAGGCATTAACCTTTTTTGAAAAACCGTTTGCCCGGCATCAGCTTCATCGCGGTAAACATGACTTACCTCCTGCACAAAAACCTTGCTTTTTTGTCCGCTTAGAACAGCAATAGCAAGTTGGTTGGCCATGGTTCCGCTAGGCATGAAAATGGCTTTTTCTTTTCCGGTAAGCGCAGCGAAATTTTTCTCCAGTGCTTCTACTACACCTCCTACACCATAACGGTCTTTAGCGATGGCAACTGTTTTATCCGCTTCTGCCAACACACGTATATAATCCGATGGTTCATACATTTCACCATCTCCAAAAAACTTAACCAAAGGTTTTGCAGGTAAATCACTTTCCTGCTGATTGCTATTCGCAAGCAAACCAGAAAATGGTAATACTGCTGGAATGGCAATGCTACCTGAACTACGTAAAAAATTTCTTCTGTTGATATTAGACATAGTAGGGTTTTTACAAGGATAACTTATGTTCTCGATGTTTGATTTCTTTATGGTACTTCCTCCAAAAATACCATGCTGCATAAATAGTAATCAATGCGCCAACCACAGATAAAATCAGCACACTATTGGAGAAAAAGGTAACCCAGTTAAGTTGCACTTTAAATATTTCCTTGCTTAATAATACACTTACACTGCCAAGATAACCAAAAGAATCTGCGAGGTAAATCAAAAAACCAACATTTCCTGTAAACCTGAATGCAGCAATCATTCTTTCGAAGAATACGGCATTAAACGGAATATAAACCATGTAAAGTCCAAGTCCTACAAGAATCATCCACCACATCGGTGAAACCATCTCTTTGGTAAACATCCAAGTACTAATGCCTGCCAGTACAAAGCCTAAAGCAATCAATACATGTGCAACCATCAGTGCCCTGAAACTATTCTTAATCATTACCATGCTACCGATTAAGACCAGTACAATTAGCGAGATAGGTGTTTCTGTTTTAGAAAAGATGGCAGGTTGATTTATATAACCCATTTCCTTCCACATATCAGCACTGAAATTATCGCGTATATCACGAAACAGGGTAGCGAAAGTATATATCACAATACAGGTTATGATGCCGGGTAAAAATTGTTTTATAAAAGATTTTCTTTGGTCGGCGCTCATGGGTATACGGCTCATTCTCAAAGCCTCATCGGCCTCATCGGGAGGAGGAATTTTTTCCATCAGGTAGATAAAAAACAAAAGGGGCAATGCAAATACAAGTCCAGTACAAAAGGGAACCCAGAATTCAGAAACACCCCATTGTATCAACCAACCACCTACAGATTTCACAAATCCCGATGAAAATATAAAACTCACTGCCAGTGCTGCGCCAATGAAATCGGTACTTCTTCTGCCTTCAACATAAGAAAACACAACTCCCCATAGCATACCTAAAGGAAATCCATTGATGAATAGAAAAGGAATATTATAAGGAGCCGGAATTAATGCAAAACACAACCATGCCATCCATGCTATGCCTACCAATAACAGGATGATTTTATTGCGTCCGAATCTTTTTAATTCAGCGATGAATTTTATGCCATAAAACTTAGCCATCAGATAGCCCATCATCTGGCTAAGCACTAAAACTGTTTTATAGCTAAGGCTACCTACGGTCATACCATCAAATGTGCAAACGGTAAAAGATTTACGGAAACCGAATATCATGGTATAAGTAAGAAATGCAGCGAGTGCTGCATAAATACCTACATATATGGGTGAGCCGGTTACAAAACGGTTCTTATTCAAAATGGATGTTTCGTTAAATATAGACCGAAAGTGGGGAAGTCCGAAAGTGAAGCAGCATCCATTCTGTGATTTTCTGTGTATTCTGTGGCAAATTTTAATGGCACTGAAAGCACAGAAATACACTGAATTTGTTTTCCGATCTTTTTGACGCTAATCTACCCACCCATCCTTCAGATTTGGCAGACTGCCCATCATTTCGGAAATTCCGAACTCCAAAAACCAATTGAATGAGAAAACTACTGTTAGGTGCAATGCTTTTCGGCACTGCACTTGTTTCATTTGCCCAGCAGGCAGATCTTTCCAAACATTTTAAAGAATTAAAGCCGCGAAGTATTGGTCCAGCCGGAATGAGTGGTCGTGTTACCGCTATAGATGCTGTATGGGCTAATCCAAACATCATTTTTCTGGGTACTGCCAGTGGTGGTGTATGGAAAACGGAGAATGGCGGAGCTAGCTGGAGTCCTGTATTTGATGATCAACCTATCTTAAATATAGGAGCAGTTGCCATAACACAGAGCAATCCAAGTATAGTATGGGCAGGTACGGGTGAGGGTAACCCCCGTAACTCTATCAGCCTTGGTGGAGGTTTGTATAAAAGTATTGATGGTGGCAGAACCTGGAAAATGATGGGACTGGAAAAAACCAGCAATATTCACCGTATCATCATCGATCCAACCAATCCTGATGTGGTTTATGTAGGTGTAATTGGTAATCCCTTTGCGGCACATCCTGAACGTGGTGTATATAAAACAACCGATGGCGGTGCTACCTGGAAACAAATATTATACACCAATGAAACATCTGGTGTGGGTGATATGGTGATGGATCCATCAAACCCGAATAAGCTGTTTGTAAATATGTACCAGCACCAGCGCACTCCATGGAGCTTACAGGGAGGTGGAAAAGGAAGTGGTTTTTATATGACACTTGATGGTGGTAAAAACTGGACCAAACTGGGTAAAGAACATGGTTTACCAGCCGGTGATTATGGTCGTATCGGTATTACGATTGGACGCAATGATCCAAATCGTGTTTTTGCCTTAGTAGAAGCAACTAAAAATGGTTTATATAAAAGTGATGATGGTGGTAATACCTGGGAGCTTGTAAATAGCGAATCATCTGTTGTTACCAACCGTGCTTTTTATTTCCAGGATATTGCTATTGATCCTACCAATGAAAACAGGTTGTATAATATCAACCAGATTATTACCGTAAGTGAAGATGCTGGTAAAACTTTCAAAACAGTAATACCTTATGCAGGTATACATCCTGATCACCATGCATTCTGGATACATCCTAAAGATGGCAACTTTATCATCGATGGTAACGATGGTGGTATTGCCATTACACGCGACCGTGGTAAAAACTGGCAGTTTGACGAGAAATTACCACTTGGACAATTCTACCACATCAATGTAGATAATAATATTCCTTACAATGTAATGGGTGGTTTACAGGATAATGGTAGCTGGCATGGTCCGGCCTATGTATGGAGACAAAGCGGTATCCGTAATGCTTTCTGGCAGGGAGTTGCTGGTGGCGATGGTTTCGATGTGATGCCCGATGCAGAAGATCCAAACTGGGTGTATTGTATGAGTCAGGGCGGTAGCGTAGGCCGTTATAATATTGCAACTGGTGAAAGATGGAGCATTCGTCCGCCAACTACTGCAAGCGGTATACGTCAGCGCTTTAACTGGAATGCTGCAATAGCGCAGGATCCTTTCGATAAAAAAACGATTTATTATGGAAGTCAGTTGCTGAACATGAGCACAGATAAAGGTGCATCGTGGACACAAATTTCTGGTGACCTGACTACCAATGACAGTGTAAAAATTGACCAGAGTAACAATGGTGGATTATCAGTTGATATTACCGGCGCAGAAAATTATTGCACGATAATCTCAATCGAACCATCAGCAAAAGAAAGAGGTGTTATTTGGGTTGGTACCGATGATGGAAATATTCAACTAACCAGAGATGGAGGTAAAACCTGGACCAATTTCCGCGGCAAACTACCTGGAATGCCAGCCGGAGCATGGGTGCCACAAATTCGTGCATCAAAACACAATGCAGGTGAAGCTTATGTGGTAGTAAATGATTATCGCAGGGGTAATAACAAACCCTATTTATACAGAACAACTGATTATGGTAAAACCTGGACAAATCTTGTAGATGAGAAAAAAGTTATAGGTTATACTTTATGTGTAATACAAGACCCAACTGAACCGAACCTGATATTTGTAGGAACTGAACAAGGACTATTTATCAGCTTTGATTATGGTACCAGTTTCCAGCAGTTTAAAAATGGATACCCATCTGTATCAACCTATGATATGGTTATACAAGAAAGAGAAGCCGATCTGGTAATCGCCACTTTTGGGCGTGCTATTTATATCCTCGATGATATCAATCCACTGCGCAAACTGGCTGCAAATAAGGGGCAGTTGTTTAGTAATAAACTTACTGCATTCGCGGCACCACAAGCTTATCAGGCAAAACGTAAACTGGCATCTGGTATTGAATATAGTATCTGGGGTAGTTATGAGGGTGAAAACAAAAGAGGCGGAGCACCTATCAGTTTCTTTGTTAACAAAACAGCCAGTGATACCGGTAAAAACAGGATCAGTGATACTGTAACCTTACGTATTTATGATGCAAAGAATGAGCTGGTAAGAACACTGCGCACCAAAGTAGATACAGGCTTTAACAAATACTATTGGGGAATGGAAGGTAAAGGTGTACGCACAGGTGGTGGTGCTGGTGGTCGCGGCGGCGGCGGTGGAGGAAGAGGCGGTGCAGGAGGTGGTTTTGGCGGATTTAATGCTGAACCTCCGGGATTGCCAGTTGATCCGGGAACCTATAAAGTAGTGCTTAGTTTAGGAAGAAACCTGAGCGATAGTACCATGGTGGTAGTAAATGACGACCCTTATGCACCAACTCCGAAAGAAGTACGTGATGCGATTCGCAAAGCAAACGATAGGCTGAATAATTCTGCTATTCGTTTAGGTAGCTTGAACGACAGAATGGTGGATGCTGAAACTATTATGAATAAAATAGAAACAGCTTTACCTAACCTTGATGCCAAGAAAGCAGATACCATACGCAAATCGATAAAAGCTGTTAAAGATGGTTTAACCAATATTCGCACCATGCTAAATGGTAAACCACAAACCAGACAGGGTTATGGAAATATTCCTCAGGTAACTGTAAATACTTACCTGAGTGAGGCCCGCTCTAATGTAATGGGTAAATCAACCATGCCTGGCGAACAGGAAGAAAGATTAATGAAAGCTGCAGAAGATAAAATCAGCGAAGTGATTACCATTGCAAATCAACTTTTTGATACCAAATGGAAAACACTGCGTTCAGTGGCGGATACTATTGAGTTGAAATTATTCAAAGATTACAAGACACTAGAATAAACCAATCCAACGCATTATCTAAAGGGCCGCAAGAAATTGCGGCCCTTTATTTTTTCAATTCATTCACGAAGTATTAATGGAACACAAATTTTCATGGTGCTCAATATCTATCATGATAAATCTTGAGAATCATGAAAATCTGTGTTCCATCCTACGCAAAATTTGCCGTTTATAAATCAACCGTTTACTGCTATGCAATAAATTATTTATTTTACTACATGCTTACATTCCTCGTTTGGATAATATTATTTGTACTATGCTGGCCACTAGCCATTCTTGCTTTAGTTCTTTATCCGATATTCTGGATACTAACGCTTCCTTTTCGTTTACTTGGTATTGCGGTGGATGGTGTGTTCAGTTTGTTGAAAGGAATCATCCTGTTGCCCGGAAAGGTATTGCAGCGCAAATAACAATCGCAGATCATATAAACGATAGGTAAAAGGCCACATATCTACTGTAATTGTGCTGTAATCTGTGCAACTGTGGCTTATATATCAAGTCATACAAAGGTCAAATCTGATCTCACCCCCTGTAACCCGATAGAAAATAGTAATTTTGCCGCCGGATCAAATACTATGAATTATGCGCGCACCGAAACTGAGTCATTTAGCTGAAACATTATCTGGTAGTGAAATTGTAAAACTGGGTAATGCCATCAGCGAGCGAATCCGCAATGGAGAGAAAATTTATAACCTGACTATCGGTGATTTTGATCCGGCTGTTTTTCCTATTCCTACCGAATTGGAAGAACTCATTATTGAATCATATCGTAACAGAAATACCAGTTACCCTGCTGCGGAAGGAGTACTTGATTTACGTAAATCTGTTGCTGCTTTCATCAAAGATTGGGAAGGACTTGATTTCGACACAAGCGAAATACAGATTGCTTCTGGTGGACGCCCGCTGATTTATACCTTATTCAAAGCAATTGTTGACAAAGGTGACAAAGTTATTTACGGTGTACCATCATGGAACAATAACCATTATGCACATCTTACCGATGCTGAACATTGTATCATTCAATGTTCTCCTGAAAACGATTTTATGCCTACTGTGGAAGATGTGCGTAAGCATATTTCCGGCACAACACTAATTTGTATCTGTACACCTCAAAATCCAACAGGCACCACTCTGAAAAAAGAAAGCCTGGAAGCTATATGTGATCTGATACTGGAAGAAAATGCCAAAAGAGGTGAAGGTCAAAAGAAATGCTACCTCATGTTTGATCAGATGTACTGGACACTTACTTATGGTAACACGGTTCATTACAATCCACTCGCATTGAGACCAGCAATGAAGGAGTACACCATTTTTATTGATGGAATTTCCAAAGTATTTGCTGCAACAGGTGTACGTGTGGGATGGGCATTAGGTCCATCAACGGTTATAGCAAAAATGAAAGCTATCCTGAGCCATGTGGGTGCCTGGGCACCAATGGCAGAACAGAAAGCTGTAGCGAAGTATTTATTACAGAAAGAAAATATTCAACGATACCTCCAGCATTTTAAAGCTGAAATAGAACTTCGTTTAAGAAATATACATGATGGCTTCAAATCCTTACAACAAAAGGGTTACAGCGTAGATGCCATTGCGCCACAAGCCGCCATCTATCTTACCATTAAATTAGACCTTACCGGTAAAAAAACTGCTGAAGGAAATATATTAGAGAAACAATCAGATGTAACTTCTTATATACTGGCAGAAGCCAAGCTAGCCGTTGTTCCATTTTCCGCATTTGGAGCAGGAGCCAATAACCCATGGTATCGCTTAAGCGTAGGTACCTGTAAAAAAGAAGAAATACCAGAAATGTTAGGTAAACTGGAAGCTGCGTTGGAAAAACTTAAATAAGATTTTATTTAAGCTTCAAGCCGCAAGCTACAAGCTGCAAGCATTGATCGGAGTGTATTTATGGCTAGCAGCCATTGTTGACCAGGGAAAACAGCTTCAAGCCGCAAGCTTCTAGCTTTTTTTTGCTAATTAATTTAACTATTCAAAAAGCCTATATATGGTAATTAGAAATTTATTTTAAGTTGGATTTTACAAAACAAATTCGCAAGCCCCGTCATTTTTCAAATAATAGCAGAGAACCTAAAACAAGCACCAATCAAGGCTAGCAGCTAGAGGCTAGAAGCTCGCAGCCTTCTTTACTTTACTTCAATTCAAGTTATTTACAAACACAAAGGCCTTCAACTCACGTTCTTTCAAAATGCCTTGCATTAAATGAGGTTTGCGGATAATTTTATGTCGGTTAATATCGAGGATTTCGTGGGCCACGCAGAAGTTGGGCCAACTTTCGGTATGGTACAATATGGTATTTAACAGGTTCACCTGACGATCCAGCTCAGACTGGGTCATATAATCTTCTTTGCAAAGCAGCCAGAGATCCCGGTTCATGTCTTTCATACCAAACAGTGCTTTAACGAACATTATTGGGGCAGTTACATCCGCCTTTACTGTTTCTTCCTTTTTGGAAAATACCGCAAGAGCTGCCCGCTAATGCAATAACTAACAGTAAAACGATTATTTGGTTTATTTTCCGTTTCATAATGATGTTCTAAAGTACATCATTCACCCAAAAAATAAGAGTCATAGCCATTTTGTCTGCCGATTTTAACATACAAACCATCCTGATAGCCCCGCTCGACTGGGGTCTTGGACATGCCACCCGTTGTATTCCATTGATCCATAACCTGCAATTTTTAGGATATAAGGTTATAATCGCGAGCGATGGTCCCCAGGAAATACTCCTGAAAAAGGAGTTTCCAAACCTTGATTTTCTTCGGCTTCCAGGCTATCAAATACGTTATAGTCGAACCAAAGGTTGGCTGCCAGTAAAAATATTACAGCAAATTCCCGCAATTTACCAGGCTGTCAGGGCGGAAAACCGTTGGTTGGATGATGTAATTGACCAGCACAACATAGACCTGGTTATCGCTGATAACCGATATGGTTTATGGAGCACTAAAGTTCCTACCGTTTTTATTACCCACCAACTTACCATTAAAGCACCCTACCTCTGGTTGGAAAAGCTGATTCAAAAATTCAATTATCACTATATCAACCGCTTTACTACCTGTTGGGTACCCGATATGGAGGATGGTGGTGGTTTGGCCGACGTGCTATCACACCCACAAAAAAACCCCAAGATTCCAATCGCTTACCTGGGTCTTTTAACCAGGTTTCAACGAAAAGAAAACCCCACGAAACAAGGTATTACCGTTTTGCTTTCTGGTCCTGAACCGCAACGCAGCTTACTTGAGGAGAAAATAGTTGATCAGGCAATAGGTTTACAACAGCCTTTGACAATCGTACGTGGACTTCCATCTTCCAAAGAAAAATTGCCATTGCCCTCGTTTATAAAACAGTTTAACCATCTTAATGCTACCGAGCTGGAAGACTTGTTGGCGACATCCGAAATTGTCATTGCCCGTAGTGGATATTCAAGTTTGATGGACCTGATGCTACTTCAGGTAAAATCAATACTGATTCCAACTCCCGGACAAACAGAACAGGAATACCTGGCAAAAATTTTGGGTGAAAAAAATTATGCCTTATCGGCAAGTCAGGAAACATTCGATTTGGCCAAACTTATTGATCAGGCCCGATCATATGATTATAAATTTCCGGCAGTTTCTCTTTTAAATACGGCCGATCTGCAGCAATTGATAAAAACTGTTTCATCGCAATTCGAAAAATAGAGCCGCACAGAAAATCATATTTTTGTGTTTTACATGAGGAATCATACAAAAGCACATCTGGCCGTTTTAGGAGCCAACCTGATATTCGGGTCGGGATATGCAGTCGTAAAAACAATTACACCTCAATACATAGCACCGTTTGCACTGAACGTGGTTCGTGTATTATCGAGTCTTATTTTATTCTGGCTAGTCTTTTTAATGAAGCCCGGAAAAGCTGGTATTGATAAGAAAGACCTTCCACGCTTTTTATTATGTGCATTAACCGGTGTGGCCATCAACCAATTATTTTTTATCAAGGGCCTGTCTCTTACAACGGCTATACATAGTTCCCTGTTATCACTTGGCACACCTATTTTTATTACCATCATCGCTGCATGGCTGCTACGAGAAAAATTAACCATCAGAAAACTGATGGGCCTTGCTTTAGGTATCGGCGGCGCATCTATGCTGATTCTATCGAAAGATATGCAGCAAAATGGGAAAGACATATTACTTGGTGATCTGATGATTATTGTAAATGCCATTTCTTATGCATTTTACCTGGTGATGGTTAGACCATTAATGGAGCGATATAAACCCATTCATGTTTTAAGATGGGTATTTACATTCGGCACATTCATGATTCTTCCTTTTGGGATAGACCAGTTTATACATACCGACTGGCAGGCATTCGGAACAGCTCAATGGATAGCCCTTTCATTTGTGGCCCTGTTCCTTACATTTATTGCTTACTTATTGAATGTATATGGACTCGCCGTACTTAGCTCCTCAGCAACAGGATCATATATATACACACAACCCGTATTTGCTGCCATCATCGCAATGGTCTTCATGGGCGAACATTTCACTATCACCAAGGCCCTGGCAGCACTCAGTATTTTTGCTGGTGTATTTTTGGTGAACAGGAAAGCTCCATAGACTCATGCATGCAAATTAAAAATGTGACAGCTGGGATTTCAATTCAAAATTCAA
>CBFGPM010000015.1:0-77413 GCA_965650685.1 uncultured Sediminibacterium sp. | reverse complement strand
TAGCCTGCAGCTTGCAGCTCAAGACGTAGCCTTCTGCGGTATCATTCTGCCTGCTCCTGCTACCTGATCACCGGTTCCCCTGTTTCCGCCTTCATGGTATTCTGCATCTTCATTTACTTCCCATAGGTCGTAAATTTCTTTACCTGCAATAATATTTTTTGCGGCCAGCATTGCGGTCATCATACTATGATCCTGGTTATTGTATTTGTGCATACCATTCCTTCCTACCAGGTATAAGCCTGGATAAGCTTTTATAGCCTGACGAATGCTTTCCACATGAGATTTGTATTCCTGATCGTATACCGGATAAGCTTTAGGTTGACGCACTACATAACCATCCACTACAGAGGCCGCTTTGGTTAGACCGATTTTTTCAATTTCCTTTTTCCCAAGTTCAATCAGCGTTTCATCACTGCTCGTCCAGAGACCATCTCCTTCAAAACAGAAATATTCCAACCCGTAACAGGCCATTTCAGGATCGGGAACCATGTATGGGCTCCATGATTTGAAGTTTTGTATTCTTCCCACTTTAACACTTGGGTCATGAATATAAATCCAGTTATCGCTAAATGCGTCTTCATCGCGACAAATTAATACCACTGTTAAAAAGTCGCGATAACCTAATGATGCAGCAGATTTTAGCACTGATGGCGCAAATGCAGGTGATACGCTTGCAACAAGTTCACGCATGGGTGCGGAAGAAAGTACATAATCAAAATCCGAGAACACACCTTTATTATTCGTTACTACTGACCATTTTTGCTGTTCATACTGAATTTGCTGAACGCCGCAGTTCATTTCAAGCACCATGCCATTTGCTTTGGCTTTCTCGGCACATACTTCCCACATCATTCCTGGTCCTTGTTTAGGATAACGGAAAGAATCAATCAGGGTCTTGATTACTTTATCTCCAGCTTTTTTAGAAGGTTTTACGAGTGCATTCCAGATGGCACTGCTTAGTGACAACCCTTTAATTCTTTGAGCTGCCCAATCAGCACTTATTTCATTACAGGGTATTCCCCAAACTTTCTCGGTATAGGTTTTAAAGAAAATATTAAAGAGTCTTTTCCCGAATTGATTGGTTACCCAGTCTTCAAAATTTGCAGGATTTTTAATCGGAAACAATTTTGCTTTGAGGTAACTCAATACACAAAGTCCGCTTTCAATAATTCCAAGCTTATTCAAAGCTTCAAACGCAACAAGTGGGTATGAAAAGAATTTATGGTTATAATAAATGCGGGAGCTTCTGGGTCTTTCCAGCATTTCATCGCCCAGTATTTCTGTCCAAAAGTCTTCTACCTCTTTTGATTTTGAAAAAAACCGATGCCCGCCAATATCAAAATGATACCCCTTATAAGATTCAGTTCGGGAAATACCTCCAACGTATTGAGGATCTTTCTCAAAAACAGTTACTGATTGTCCGTCTTTGGCTAATAAATAGGCTGCAGTTAAACCTGCCGGGCCTGCGCCAATTATGGCTATTCGTTTTTTCATATTCCTTTCGTGCAAAAAATAAATTATTCTTAGCGGGCCAAAGTTGTGAAATAAATATGGTACTACCATTATTTTTGCCCGGATCAACCAGATATTCCTTTATGAGCGCTTATAATTGGCAATGTAAAAGCTTTGATGAGCTTACCCCACATGAACTGTATGCTATTATGCAGCTCAGAAGTGAAGTATTTGTGGTAGAACAAAACTGCCCCTACCTGGATCCCGATGGGAAAGACTATTCTTCCTGGCACCTTATGGGTTGGGATGGAGATAAGCTGGTAGCTTATAGCCGTCTGTTGCCTGCAGGACTTGCCTTCCAGGAGATTTCGATTGGGAGGGTTGTTAGTTCCCCTGCTTACAGGGGCACTGGAGCCGGTAAGGAACTAATGAATCATGCAATTGAAAAGTCTCACCAATTATTCGGTCCCCAACCCATTCGAATCGGGGCTCAGTTATATCTGAAAAAGTTTTATGAGTCACTCGGCTTTATTCAGGTAAGCGAAATGTACCTGGAAGATGGCATTGAGCACGTGGAAATGGTTAGGGCTTGATGACCATAGACCATGGTCTATGGTCTATAGTCCCAATTCCTCCTTTACAAACCTAGCTGTGTGGCTTTTTTTGTTGTGCACCATTTCTTCGGGGGTGCCTTCGAAGAGTATCAGACCGCCGCCATCACCTCCTTCAGGTCCGAGGTCAATGATGTGATCAGCTACTTTAATTACATCCAGGTTATGCTCAATTACCAATACTGTATTTCCTCTTTCTACCAGTTTATTCAATACATCCAATAAGTGACGGATATCTTGAAAATGAAGACCAGTTGTTGGCTCATCGAGTATATAGAAAGTTTTACCGGTATCTTTTTTTCCCAGTTCTGTAGCGAGTTTCACACGCTGTGCTTCTCCTCCACTCAAGGTTACTGCAGACTGACCAAGTGTTATGTAACCCAATCCCACATCCTGCAACACTTTTACTTTACGGTAGAGAAAATGCACAGGTTGAAAGAACTCACAGGCTTCATCGACCGTCATGTTTAATACATCACTGATAGATTTTCCCTTATATCGGATTTCAAGCGTTTCCCGATTGTATCGTTTACCATTACATTTCTCGCAATGCACATATACGTCCGGAAGAAAGTTCATCTCTATTACACGCATTCCTCCTCCTTCACACATATCACAACGGCCACCTTTTACATTAAAAGAAAATCGTCCGGCATTGTAACCCCTAATTTTCGCTTCAGGAACAGAAGCAAACAATGTCCTTATTTCCGTAAAGAAGCCACAATAGGTGGCAGGATTACTTCTTGGCGTTCTTCCAATGGGAGATTGATCAATCTCGATAACTTTATCAATATGCTCTAACCCTTTTACGGTTTTAAATGGCATCGGATTCACTCTGCTATTGTAACAATGTTTTGATAAGAGTGGATATAGTGTTTCATTGATGAGCGTAGATTTTCCACTTCCGCTTACACCACTTACTACAATCAGCTTACCTAATGGAAACTGCACACTAACTTCTTTTAAGTTATTACCCGCTGCGCCTTTTAGTTCAAGTATTTTACCATTCCCCTTTCTTCTCTCCGATGGTATATCAATGCGTTTTTGTCCATTAAGGTACTGAGCCGTTTCTGATTGGCTTTTCAATACTTCAGCGGGCGTTCCTGCTGCTACTATTTGTCCGCCATAGGTTCCGGCCCTTGGACCAATATCCACCAAATGATCGGCAGCCAGCATGATGTCTTTATCGTGTTCCACCACAAGAACGGTATTACCGATATTACGCAGATTCTGTAAGGCTTTAATGAGTTGGTGATTGTCGCGCTGGTGCAAACCAATTGAGGGCTCATCGAGGATATAAGTTATCCCCTGCAATTGAGATCCAATCTGAGTTGCAAGTCTGATACGCTGCGACTCGCCTCCACTAAGGGTTCTGGAAGGTCTGTTTAAGGACAGATAGGTTAAACCAACATCAAGCAAAAATTGTAGCCTTTCCCTGATTTCTTTCAGGATATCTTTTGCGATGACATTTTGTTTTTTATCCAATCTTTTTTCAATTCCCTCAAACCAGTGGTAGAGTTTATCCAGGTTCAGGTTACTGAGTGTTGCAATATTATTATCGTCAATTTTAAACCAAAGGCTTTCTTTCTTTAACCTCGCTCCATTACATTCATGACAGGTATTTAGTTCCATGAATTGTTCTACCCATTCCCGCAACGATTCGCTGCTTCCTGTTCCGGTGAACCAACGTTTAAGCATGGGAACGATTCCTTCAAAAACACCATCATAAGGTGTTCCTCCAGACACTTCTTCCATGTCGATGGTTTCTTCCGTGATACCGTCTGGATTACCAAACAATAATATATTCAGCGATTTCTCGGGCAGGTCTTTAATCGGTTTATCTAAGCTGATCTTATGTTTTTTTGCCAGTGTTTCCACATTACGAAACATATAGGCATCACGTTGTTCGCCTAAAGGGGCAATTCCACCCTCTTTAATACTCAGTGTTTTGTCTGGTATAACCGACTCCATACTTACGGAATATACATTTCCCAATCCTTTACAGGTTGGACATGCACCATAAGGAGAATTAAAGGAAAAGGCATTGGGAGAAGGTTCTTCGTAACTGATGCCAGTTTCCTCACACATCAGTTGTTTTGAATATTGAACCGTTTTATGGGTATCATTTATGAGTAGGAACATCAGGTCCTTTCCCATTTTTAAAGCTTGTTGCACGCTTTGACTAAGTCTTACGCGCATATCATCCGTTACCTGTAAGCGGTCGATAACAACTTCAATATCATGAATCTTATACCTGTCTACCTGAAGCTTTGGAGTAAGATCAATTACTTCACCATCAACCCGAACCTTGAGGTATCCTTTTTTACGGATGTCTTCAAACAGTTCCCTGTAATGTCCTTTACGACCTCGAATCAATGGCGCCAGTAAAGTGATTTTCTTTTGTTTGAATTTCTGGAAGATGTTTTCAACGATTTCTTCTTCGCTGAATTTGGTCATTTTTTTTCCAGTATTATAACTGTATGCTTCACCAATTCTTGCAAAGAGTAATCGCATAAAATCGTACACTTCAGTAACTGTTCCTACAGTAGAGCGTGGATTTTTATTGGTAGTTTTTTGTTCGATGGAAATAACGGGAGATAACCCGGTAATTTTATCTACATCTGGGCGCTCCATATCACCCAAAAACTGACGGGCATAGGCGCTGAAACTTTCCATGTACCTGCGCTGGCCTTCATTGTAAATAGTATCAAATGCAAGTGATGATTTACCGCTACCACTAACACCTGTAAATACAACCAGTTTGTTTTTAGGAATCTGGATGTCAACATTTTTAAGGTTATGTTCCCTCGCTCCAAAAACCGCAATCTGATCATCCTGTAATTGCGAATTTTCCTTTTTGGTCTCTTTTAACGTCTTCTTTGCCATAGTTGAATAGTAAAGATAGGAACATCCGGGCAGCTATTTTGTTGCACCTGAACAGTCGTTAGTAATATTTTTTTATTTGTTCGAATGTTTTACAGGAAAGGGTTACAGAGAATTACCAAAATAATTTCCCAAACAGATTTGGTAATCTCGCTCCCGCTACCCTACTTTTGCATCAGTTCTTTTCACAACAACTTATCAAGAAAGGCAGAGGGAATTGGCCCGATGATGCCTTGGCAACCCATATCGCTTACTCAGCGGTACGAAGGTGCCAAATCCGATTCCGCCCCAGGCGGAAAGAGATAAGTCAGAGTAATAGTTTGATTTTTAAACGGTTCGCCGTTCTACATAGTTCAAGCTCATCTGACTTACCAGGTGAGCTTTTTTTATGCTCTCCCGGTAAGTCTGCTCTCCTTCTCGATTCGTTGCTTCGAAAAAAACACTGATTAACAACATTCATCATTCCTTTCATCTGAAAGGAGCAAACTGTTTAACAATGAGCAACGCAACAAAACTGATCCACAGTATTCCGGTAGACCCACTGACAGGTGCTATTGCAGTTCCTATTTATCAGACATCCACTTTTGTACAGGATGCGCCAGGTGTAAACAAAGGGTACGACTATGCCCGCAGCGGAAACCCAACCAGGGCCACACTTGAAAAATTGATTGCTGAACTGGAGCAAGGTGAAGTTGGACTTGCTTTCGCAAGCGGACTGGCAGCCATTGATACCGTAATAAAATTATTAAAGACCGGCGATGAAATTGTGGCGGTTGATGATATTTACGGAGGCGCTTTCCGGTTATTCAACAATGTTTACGAACAGTTTGGAATAAAAGTGCATTATGTAGATACCACTGATGTAGCCAATATTGTAGATGCAATTACCCCCAATACAAAGCTGATCTGGCTGGAAACCCCTACCAATCCAACCCTTAAAATTTCAGATATCGCTGCAATAGCAAAAATTGCGAAAGCTAATGCCTGTTTACTTTGCGTGGATAATACTTTTGCAACACCCGCCCTTCAACAACCTCTTTCACTGGGAGCTGATATTGTAGTTCATAGTGCAACCAAATACCTTGGTGGGCATAGTGACCTTATTGCTGGAATCGTGGTGGCGAAGGACAAGGAAATCGGGGCAAGACTTAAATACCTTCAAAATGCATGCGGTGCAATATTGGGGCCATTTGATAGCTGGCTGGTTATTCGTGGTATCGAAACATTACACCTACGCATTCGTCAGCACTGCTATAGTGCTTTGGCTGTAGCAGAATTCCTGGAAACACATCCTGCGGTTGATAAAGTGTATTATCCCGGGCTTCCTTCACATCCCAATCATGAGATTGCGAAAAAACAGGCGAAAAATTTTGGTGGTATTATTTCTTTTTCACTCAAAGAAGATACAGCAGAAGCAGCCATTGAATTTGTTACCAGCACCCAATTATTCAAACTCGCAGAAAGCCTGGGTGGCATTAAAAGCCTGGTATCACATCCCGCTAATATGACACACAAATCTATTCCGGCAGAAAAAAGAAGAGCAGCCGGCGTAACAGATAGCCTGATCAGGCTATCAATCGGCCTGGAAGAAACAGAAGACCTGATCAATGACCTTAAAGAGAGTTTTGACCGGATAAAAAACAAACAATCAAAATATTCAACACAAACAATAGCATAAACTAATGGAAGCACACAAACAGTTAACAATTGGATTATTTGGATTTGGAGTAGTGGGAGAAGGCTTGTACAAAGTATTACAACAAACCCCTTCCCTGAAAGCAACAATCAAAAAAGTTTGTATCAGAAACGCCGATAAAAAAAGAGATGCCCCTGGCGATTTATTTACTACGGAAAGGCAAATACTTTTAAACGATCCTGAAATTAATGTGATTGTTGAAGTAATCGACGATGCCAATGCGGCCTTTGAAATTGTATCTACCGCTTTACAAAATGGAAAAGCTGTAGTAAGTGCAAGCAAAAAAATGATCGCAGAACATTTACAGGAACTACTGGAAATTCAGGAACAAACTGGCCAGTCATTTTTATATGAGTCATCTGCCTGTGCCTCCATTCCCGTAATCAGGAACCTGGAAGAATATTATGACAATGATCTTCTCCATTCCATCAAAGCTATTGTGAACGGGTCAACCAATTTTATACTCACCAAAATGTTTGAGGATAAGCTCGATTTCCAATCGGCACTCTTACTTGCGCAACAACTCGGTTTTGCGGAAAGTAACCCTAAGCTGGATGTTGAAGGATATGATGCTTTGAACAAATGGGTTATATTACTGAACCATGCGTATGGTATTGTTTCAACACCGGAAGAACTTTTATTTAGCGGCATACAAAATATTCAATTGAGCGATGCCCTTGTAGCTAAAGAAAAAAATCTGGATATCAAATTAATTGCCCAGGCCAAAAAGCTTAAAAACGGTACCGTAGCGGCTTTCGTTTTACCACAATTCGTTAAACAGGATGATCCATTATCATTTGTTAAAAATGAATACAATGGAGTTGTAATAGAAAGTGGTTTTGCCGATAAGCAATTCTTTTATGGTAAAGGAGCAGGTAGCTTCCCTACTGCATCTGCTGTACTGAGTGACATTGCAGCATTAAGGTATAATTACAGGTATGAATATAAAAAATTATACCACCATACACCGCATACTTTAACCAATGATTTTTACCTTAAAGTATATATCAGTTTTGATGACTGGAAATATATTCCAAGGGAAGAATTTGAATGGATCGAAGAATGGCATGCAGAAGCAGAGAGAAAATACCTGGTTGGTGTTTTACATGTAAGCAAGCTAATCAACAGTAATTGGTGGAAAGAGAACAACAGCTCTCTGATTCTTACTGCGGACCCCATAATCGACAACCTTGATGTGGTTAAGCTGAAGAAAAAAAGCCTGGAACTGGCAGGTGTGGCATAAAGATAATTGCAGTTTAGCAGCGTTTTCCTTTTCTTCGCTTTGTGAATTCCTCAAAGCGTCATATGCCCCAAAACCTATCAAGAGCAATTGGCATTACTTTAATGTTAAGTGCCCTATTGTTTGGTTTTTCATTGTGGTATGGAAAGGAAAACGCTTTTCTATTGCTCAATGCCGATTTGGGAACTGTGGCAGATCAGTTTTTCAAATACCTGACTTATGCAGGTGACGGAATAATGTGGGTACCGGTAACACTCTGTATACTCTTCTTTAGAAGAGATTATTGGATACTGTCTTTTTCAGCTATTATTGTTTCCACACTGATTGCCCAACTTAGCAAGAATGTCTTTTTTAAAGGTTTCCCACGTCCTTCACTTGCTATATCAGACAACACATTATTTCACCATGTTGAAAGTGTAACATTACATACTTTAAACAGTTTCCCCTCTGGCCATACTACCACAGTTTTTACCGTTTTCATGCTTGGCTGTTTCTTTATTAAGAAAAAATGGATCATGCCAATTGGTTTATTAATTGCAGTGGCTGCTGCTTATTCAAGGGTGTACCTGGCACAACATTTTCCCATTGATCTGGCCGGTGGCATGTTATCTGCCATTATTACCATTTATATATCGCTGTATCTGCAACATAAATGGGGTAAAAATTGATTATTTGCTAATATCCGGATACCTGAATCCCAACATTGGTGCTTAGCTTTGCATAAAACCTTTATAATGCAAAAGCTGTTACTAACCTGTTGTTTGCTGGTAATATTCTGTACAGTAAAATCTCAGGACACTACCGAGCAAATCATCGAAGGAAGAAAGAATAGTATTGAACAGCAGCAAAAACCTTATGTTATACTGATATCTGCCGATGGTTTTCGGGCTGATTTTGCACAAAAATACCAGGCAAAAAACTTGTTGTCTCTCCGTAAAAAAGGAGCTTATGCGGATTATATGACGCCTTCTTTTCCCTCCCTTACTTTTCCAAATCATTATACTATTGTAACAGGTCTATACCCTGCACATCATGGATTGGTAGATAATAGCTTTTACGATCGAAGCAGAACCGAGTTTTATTCCATGAGTAATAAAAAAATGGTTCCAGACCCTTACTGGTATGGTGGCACGCCTATCTGGGTATTAGCAGAAAAGCAATCAATGGTCTCAGCGAGTTTCTATTGGGTAGCATCTGAAGCACCTATTCAAAATACATTTCCAACCTACCATTTTATTTATAATGAAAAGATCAGCATAACTGATCGCATCGAAAAAGTAAGACAATGGCTTGCCTTACCGGAAGATATAAGGCCGCATTTTATCAGTTTTTATTTCCCCGAAGTAGACCATGCCGCCCACGAATATGGACCAGAGAGTAAAGAAGCTGCCGATGCTGTGCAGTTTGTAGACGAAAGCATTGGCAAACTACAGGAAGTAGCCGAGGCATCAGGGTTACCGGTAAATTTCATTTTTGTAGCTGATCATGGAATGGCTGAAGTTGATTATAAAAATACAATGCCTTATCCCTCTTCGATTGATCGAAAAAAATTCGATATCAGTAATGGAAGTGCAGTAGTTCAACTGTATGCAAAAGATGCAGCAGACATTGAACCCATGTTTAAGGAATTAAGCAACACTGCAAAAGATTATGATGTTTATCGGAAAAAAGACATGCCGAAAAAGTTCCACTACAGTGTATCAGACGATTGGCATAACCGTATTGGAGATATTATACTAATTGCAAAGCTGCCTAAAATATTCAGCAAGGATGGCAAGTGGACCAGTCCGGGGAAACATGGTTATGATCCAACGATCCCAGACATGAGAGCAAGCTTTCAGGCATGGGGGCCCGCATTTAAGAAAGGAATGAAAATTGATGGATTCGAAAACATCCACGTTTACCCAATCATCGCTTCTATACTAGGCCTAACCTATGACCCCGAAAAAATCGATGGCAGGATTGAAGTGCTGAAGCAAATATTGAATAACAAATAATGAATGTCCAACTTCAAAATTCAAAATTCAAAATTGGACATTCATTATTCTTCTGTTCTCTAGTCTTCCCAACGCCACTCACCCGCAATCTTAAGCGGCTCTTTCAGGTTGCTTTTAAGTAGAAATTCTCTTGTCTCAGCATCCGTAAAATGTTTGGCTTTGAGTACATCAGTATCTGCAATACCAAATAAGAGCATGGTGTTGAATCGAACAGTATTTTTCATTCCTTGTTCATCAACCAGTTTAAAACCATCGCAGTCTGCATGATAGCATGGTCCGGCATTATTAGGTAATCGACCCCCTGCTGCACCACCAGTAGGTACACCATGTAACATAAATGGCTGGTGGTCGCTGTGCAAGCCTGCACCACTTCTGAACTGGTTGGTAAAACTGGTATCTATACTTTTGGCAATTGCGCCGATGCCCTGGAATAATTCACGACTTTCTTCTGCAGTTGTTGAATATCCTTTTGGATCGTTGGTCATATCGTAATTAAGCATGTAACGAATATTATCGATGCTCTTATCTTTCACTGCTGCCTGAACATAAGCTTTTGACCCGAGTAAGCCTTCTTCTTCACCCATAAACATTACAAATTCAACCGTTCTTTCAGGTTGTAGTTTTAATGCCATAAATGTGCGGGCCATATCGAGAACGGAGAATGAACCTATTCCATTATCAATTGCGCCGGTTGCAAGATCCCAGCTATCTAAGTGGCCGCCAACTACAATCTTTTCATTTGGTTTAGATTTACCCTTAATCGTAGCAACTACATTTCTTGCTTTAATCATGCCGGAGAAGTTGGTCATTTTAATATGGGCATATTGTTTTCCCGCAGCTACGGCTGTTTTAAGTGCCATACCATCTTCTTTTCCGATACATACTGCTGGTATAGGAATTAATTTTCCTGTAACCGAAGCTGTTCCGGTTAATAGAATACCGCCATCTGCAGTATTGATGATGATGATACCTTTTGCACCATATTTGGTAGCAAGAGCTGTTTTCTCTGAACGATGTAAACTCCTTGTTCCTGGTTTTGATCCGGGTAATACACCGAGGTAAACAAGCGCTATTTTACCTTCCGCTTTTCCAGGGTTAGATTGATAATCTTCTTCCAATCCATTTCCCATGTCTACTACTTCAAGGTTAATATCGGCTGATACCGGAGAATGTGCGAGCGTAACCGATTTTACCTCTTTCAATGCATTCATATTTGCCCCTGTTTCAACGAGAATGGTTCCCCTACTCCAGCTTTCGACTTCAAAAGGTTGATAGCGCAGGTTTTTAAAGCCATAAGATTTAAGTAACTGATAAGCATAAGCTTCTGCCTTTTCTCCATTTTTTGAGCCGGTAAGTCTATGCCCAATGGTTTCAGTGGCTTCTTTTAAAGTAGCATAGGCTTTTGAATTTTTCTGGACTTCCTCATTTATGGACCGGAATATCGTATTCCATTCTTCTTTTACCTGAGCGTAGGTAATTGCAGAGCCCAGAACTGTCAATAATAAAAAGCAAAGTAATTTCTTCATGGTGGTTGGTTATTGAACTCGAAATTTATAGATAATTCATGAAGAATTCCCCAAAATTCAACCATATACTCACCGATAAAAATTATTCAATTACCGTACATACACTATATGCGAAGTATAATAGCATATTTAATATCTTAGTCCCTAATGAGTAATCACAAAAAAAATTACTGGATTTTTCAGGTTGCAGGATGGGCACTTTACTGTCTTATATATATATTTTTTTATTTATCTATCAGGTCTGAACCCCAGCCTTTCTTTTTTGAGCAATTGCTTACCCATGTATTTATTGGCTTTTGGCTTACCCATTTGATGCGGTTTGTTATTCAAAAAACGAAAATATTATTACTCGATTTTAAGAAACAACTAATAGCATTAACTATTCTGTCTCTGTTCTTTTCTTTTCTGATCGGTTTATGTATCGTTGCGACAGAAATGCTTATGAACATACAGTCTGTGAACCTGACTGATTTTTCCTTTTTTAATATTGCCATCCGTTTTGCCTTTTCCTATTTTCATTTTGTATTGATCTGGAACCTTCTCTATTTCACTTACCATTATATTCAAAAAACCAGGCAACAAAATGTAGAACAGGCCAAATTGGAAAACCTGCTGAAAGAACTTGAAATAACGACCATTAAGTCGCATATCAACCCGCAATTTTTATTCAATTCCTTAAACAGCATCCGGTCATTGGTTACAGAAGATCCTGTGAGAGCCAGGTCTGCCATTACAATGCTCAGTAATATCCTGAGAAGCAGTATTCAGGTTGATAAAGCAGAGAAAACACTATTCGAAAAAGAGCTTTCAATTCTGAAAGACTATATCTCCCTCGAACAAATCAGGTTCTCCGATCAATTGCAGGTATTTTATGAGATAGATGAAGATACTTTGGATCAGCCAGTACCTGCTATGGTAATACAAACATTGGTTGAAAATGCCATCAAATTTGGCATAAACAGTAGTAGCGAGCATACAAAACTGGAAATCTATTCTGAATATAAAGAAACCCTTCATTGCTTCGGTGTTATTAGCAATGGGAACATTCATTCATATGTAGAAGCAGAATCTGGTGCACTTGATGAAATAAGGAAAAGATTATCACTCTTATATGGTAAAGAAGCCAGTCTTAAAGTGCTTGAAAATCAACCTGGCTTTATTACCGCGTCAGTTTGTCTGCCTTTATAAAAGGTTGGGGAGATAATGCGCTAACTGCTCTTTTTTCTCCAGGTATCGTTCCATTAAAGCAAGTTGATTTTTAGTCCTGTTAAGATTTTGTTCCGGGTAAGTGATGGCATAATATTTATCGCCATTCAAATAATCCGTCATAAAACGTAATGCCTGCATGTAGATCATCATCAGTCCGGCAAAATAAAATGACTTGTATTCTATCTCTGATAAATAAGGTTGCATAGCACTGCAATACCCATCTACAATCGCTTTGTAAATTTCTTCCCGTACTTCTACCAATACGAAATTGGTTTCTTCTTCGTTTACAGGTGAAAGATAAGTACGGAACATATCGCCTGTATCGCTGATAAAATAACCAGGCATAACGGTATCAAGGTCTATTACACAATAACCTTTACCACTTTTATTAAACAATACATTACTGATTTTGGTATCATGGTGTGTAACCCTAAGCTTAAAATTATGGTCATTACAAATGTCCTTATACTGTTCTACGACATATTGATGCTCCTTCAGAAACTCAATATAGTCTTGATTGGCAGTTATTCTTTCCCTGATACCATTCACCAGGGATTCCTGAAATTGACGGTATCTTAATTCCAGGTTGTGAAAGTCAGCCAGTGTTGTTTCCAAACCACTAATATCAAAATTGTGTAAGGATGCTGTAAACAAGCCAAATTGTCTGGCAGCCTCGTAAGCCTGTTCAGGATTACTTACCACATTTACAGTAACTGATTCTGGTATAAAATGAAATAAACGAAAACAGGCATTCTTGTAGCGAACCATTTGCGTGCCTGTTATGCTTTTAATCGGCTTGGTAAATAAATAGGAAGGAAATTCCTTTTCAAGAAAAGCGCCAATCTTTTCAATATTATGAGCAATTGCATCAGGATTACCAAAAACGGCTTCATTTATTTTTTGCAGTACCCAGGAATTATCTGAAGAAGTTAATTTCCAGGTATGATTGATGAGGCCATTTCCTAAAACCGAAATGGAAATTTCCGCTGGATTAAGTCCATAGGCGTTTAAAACTTCTTCAGGTGGTAAACTAAGCATGCTTATCAATATCTGTCGTCCAAAGCAAATACCGGTTTACGATACATCCATTGTCCTCCAGTAAAATCAGGGAAAGGCACAGTCTGATTACCCAGTTCAATAGATTGTTCACTTAAAGGAGTAATAGCGCTCCAGGCTGCAGCATCATATACATCCATTGGTGTAGGCTGATTATTTTTTATGGATTCCACTAATGCATGAATTACAAAGAAGTCCATTCCACCATGTCCGGCCCCATCGGTCTCTTTGCTCCAGCGTTGCCAAAGAGGGTGATCATATTTATCGAGCCACTCTTTGGCATTGTCCCACTGGTGTGGCTTTGCGGCCTTTCCTTCCAGGTAAATACCTTTGTTCACATCCATCCAGATACCTTCGGTTCCTTGTACACGAAAACCCAATGAATAGGGTCTGGGTAAATTGGTATCGTGTTGTAATAAAATGGTTTCGCCATTCGCACAAAGGATATTGGTGGTAACTACATCACCCAGTTTAAATTTCACTTTTGTATTTGGGTGATTCGCTCCTCCCATCTTAACAACATGATTATGCAATCCTCTTGCTTTTGAAGCAAAAGAAGAAAGTGAAACAAACCTGTTTCCCCTGTTGATATTTATATAATGAGCAATCGGTCCAATACCATGAGTAGGATA
Organism: uncultured Sediminibacterium sp.; assembly: GCA_965650685.1. Taxonomy (GTDB): domain Bacteria; phylum Bacteroidota; class Bacteroidia; order Chitinophagales; family Chitinophagaceae; genus Sediminibacterium. Next base: position 63,111 of record CBFGPM010000015.1, on the reverse strand, counting down.
TAAATCACCATTTCTATTTACAGAATGTGCCGTACGCCATGCGGCTTCAGAAAATCCTTTCTCACCAAATTCTGCCCCGTAGCCATATGGATGAACACCGTCATTAAATTTCACTTCTCTTAGATCGTGCTGATATCCTCCCTGTAAATGAATCAATTCACCGAATAAATTCTGGCGAACCATATTTAAAATGGCCATTACATCTCTTCTGTAACAAACATTTTCCATCATCATTACATGGGCCTTTTTAGCCTCTGCAGCCCGAACCACTTCCCAATGATCTTCCAGTGTTATTCCGATCACTACTTCAGAACCGATATATTTAATGCCAGCATCGATTGCCCCTAGGATCATTTCTTTATGCCACTCCCAAGGGGTTGCAATAATAATTCCGTCAAGCTTTGTTTTAGCCAGCAGATCTTTCCATGCATATGCGTTGCCTGTGAAAATTTGGGGATTGGGTTTGCCAGATTTTGCAATCATTGATTTGGCACTATTCAGCATTGTATCATTTATGTCGCAAATTGCTACCAGTTCCGTATCATTTCTACGTAGAATGAGATCGAGGTGGTTTTGCCCCCTTAAACCTGTTCCGATGATTGCTATACGTACTTTACTGGCATTGGTGTTTGCAATGGATTGGCTACTTGATAATAAAGAAATACCTGCTGCAGCCATTCCAGTTTGCTGGATAAATGATCTTCTTCTCATGGCAATTATTTGGACTGACAAGGTAAAGAAATTTCAAAATCAACCAAAACAACAATTACCTTCTAACTACAGGCACAACCCACCAATTATATCCATAGACCAAAATCAGTCGTTCAGACATAGTTTTTGGAATTTGGTATATTTAGTTGAATTAATTAACTGATTTACATGAATTTTAAAAACAAGCCCTTGTCAGCCTAAATGAAAGCTTTGTGAAACAACGAATTCTGCACCATACATTATTCTGGATTGCTTATGTAGCATTCAAAACCTATCTAAATGTTAGTGCATATCCTCTTTCCGGAGAAAATGTTTCATTGGCTGAAATTATTCTAGTATCTCTAAAGGCGCAATTGGTATTTCTTACGATTAAAATTCCGTTGGTATATACCTTATTCTATGCTGTAGACCAGTTCAATGCAAAAAAATGGGGTGGCTTGAAAACCTTTGGTTTTTCGGGCAGTTTTATCATTTTAGGCACTTTACTCTTTACTCTGTTAAACGACTTGGTTGTAGTACCTAATATATACGGATTACCGGCGAAAGAAATTGCCAATATAAAGTTTGCCTCCATTTTCTATAATGCCTTTTTACTTTCATTTATCTGTGGTATTGCCATTGCCCTTAAACTGGTACGACTAAATTTACAAATCAGGCAAAAGGAAGAAGAAACAGCCAGGAAAAAACTGGCCACAGAACTTATGTTTCTGAAATCGCAGATTAACCCGCATTTTCTATTTAATACCCTGAATAATATTTACGGTTTAGCCAGAAAAAAATCAGACGACACTGCTGAAGTCGTGATGAAGCTTTCCAAACTACTCAGGTTTATGCTTTACGAAACGGCTCATCAATCTATTAATATATCTGATGAGTTAAAAGTGGTAAAAGATTATATTGAACTGGAGCAGTTACGATATGGTAGCCGGTTAAATATTACTTACCACGAAGATATCGACAATCAGCAGCAACAGATTACGCCATTGATCCTGATTCCATTTGTAGAGAATGCCTTTAAACATGGCATAAGTGAAACCAGGTTTGAATCTTATATTTCGATTAGCACTATTTTAAAAAATGGCTTTCTTAGATTTATTATAGAGAATTCAAAACCTGATTCCAGTGAAAAACTAATTGACAGAATTGGATTGAAGAATGTAAAACGACAGTTAGAACTCTTATATACTGAACACAACTTACAAATTGATGTCACCACCCATTCATTTAAGATTATACTTACGATAAATCTAACCAGGAATGCAACGTTATAATACCATAATTGTGGAAGATGAGCCAATTGCCGCTGAAATTCTCAGCGATTATATCCAACAAGTGCCCTTCTTACATAAAGTAGCCGTTTGTTCAGATGCGATATATGCCATGGAAATACTCCAGAAAGAAAAAATAGATCTGATGTTCCTGGATATCCATATGCCTAAGATTAAAGGGATGGAATTTATAAAAATGCTCAAAAACCCTCCCCAGATTATCATTACTTCTGCCTACCACGAATATGCATTAGAGGGGTTTGAACTTGGTGTACTCGATTACCTGTTAAAGCCCATTGAATTCAACCGTTTTCTACTGGCAGTTAACAAATTGCAGCATCAGCCCGCTGCCCCATCACCTTCTCAGCAGGTATTACCCGCAGAAAAGCCTGCTATATTTTTTAATGTCAATAAGAAGAGAATCCGTGTGCTCCTGGAAAACATCTTATATATTGAAGGGTTAAAAGAGTATGTGAAAATATTCACTACAAACGGAAAAACCATCATTACCAAAACCCAACTTTCCTACCTTGAACAGGAATTAGGCAAGAATGGCTTTCTTAGAATTCATCGGTCTTTTATTGTTTCCAAGGAAAAAATAGATGCCTATAGTGCCGCCGATGTTGAAATTGCAGGCAAAAGTATCCCTATTGGCAGAGGGTATAAAGAATTTATCCAGCAATTACTGGAAAATCAACAAGGCTGATAAGCATCTTTTTTTATTGTAGGCTCTTTTAATGCTCCGGATATATTTCATCAATAATTTGAACAATACCTTTTACCTCTTTAATGGCTGACTGGTATCGCTGAATAATTTCTCCCACATCGGCCAGGGCAAGGAGATAGTTTCGAAGCTCATTATCTTTCAAAACCATTACCAGGTTATCCGATTTTGTGCCTATACCCATTCTTTTAGCAAATAATAACTGCAGCATTTTACCCTTTAGTTCAATATATTCTTTAGTGGCATTAGTAAGTCCTACTATACGCTCTTCATACAAATCAAGTATATTGTTTCTCAGCTTATGATTTTGAATAGTATTCATTTTCCCGCTGGCTTTAAATCCTTCATACCTACCCTTGTTTGGCAGCAAATGTGTTTTACTAATTAAAACCCAGGTGTATTTATTTAAAGAATCTTTATTTACCTGCTGTTCCATTACAAAGTATTTCAGCCATGTAGAACAGGTTGAATATCCCCATATATCTCCAGTCATTTCCTTGATATCATTTTCGAGGTCAGTTTTTAATCCTATCAGAAATTCTTTTACTTCCTTTTCTTCATGTGCATGCTCCCTTTGCTTTTCCATATAAACGGCGAATGAAACGGCAAAAACGATGATAAGTATTTCTACCAGTATTTCTCCGAGTCGTTTCCAGATATTCTTTTTCCGATTCCCTGCTTCTTTGAGAATATTATGCAGGTGTTTTTTTAATTCATGTTCCATTTGAGTGACTTTTATTTAAAAGAGCTGACATAGGTCAGCTCTTTTGTAAAATGCATGGGTTAAAGCATGACACTTAGTATCCCGGATTCTGAACCAAGATTCCGGCGCTTTTATCCACTTCGCCCTGTGGTATTGGCAGAATAGATTTATTTGCGCCGAATGCCTGTGCTGGTAATATGGTAACACCATCACCATCATATTTATTCGTTACGGTTCCTTTCTGTCGCATAATATCCCAAAAGCGATGCCCTTCAAAAGCCAGTTCAATTCTTCTTTCTCCAAGTATGGCATTTATCAGATCGGTCTTTGAAGTAAAACTTGCAATTGTGTATGGCGCTGCAGTTACCCTGGCTCTATCACGTACCAGGTTTAATTTAGTAATTGCATCCGCATCAATACCTGTTGCCACCTGTGCTGAAGCTTCTGCATAGGTTAGTAATACTTCTGCATATCTAAGTACCGGAGACCAGTCTGACCTCGTGGCTATATCAGGGTATTTATTGGTGAAAAAGCTAGATGCTGTAGCTGAAGTAGTGCCTGGTATAATCATGTTTCGTCTCTTATCATCGAGCGCGAAATATGTATTAGTGGTAATATCACGAAAAGTATTTGATACTGCCAAATCACCTCTTCCTCCCGGGAAATAATGTTGCGGTAAGGCATTATTGGTATTAGGATTATCAGTGGTACTATTAGGAATACTCCAAATAGTTTCAGCAGTCTGATAATTGCCAGGACCAAAAGCACCGGAAGGAGAACTGTTTAACGCAAAAGCTCCATATTGTCCATTAATAATATTCAGACTAACAGATTTTGCATTTGCAAAATCACCTTTATACAAATGCACCCTTGCCAATAAGGCCGCCGCCGCTGCTTTTGTAGCCCTTGTTTTGGATGCATAAGAATTAGCTGCCCCATAAGTTGCGGGAAGATCTGCCAAAGCTGCCGTTAAATCACTAATGATGGATGTATAAACCTGGGCTACTGTGGCGCGTGGTTTATTAGCTGCAGGATCATTACTGGTGAAATTTTCTGTAACAATAGGTATACCCAAATGCGTTGCACCCGCCGTAAAGTTATAAGGTTGCGCAAAAAAGTTCACCAGATAAAAATTACTGACTGCACGTACGTACAAACATTCCGCAGTCAATTCTTTTGCTTTTGCTGAACTTACTACGCCAGAATTTGCCGCAATACCTGCAATGGCACGATTGGCAGTGGCAATTGAAATATAACCCGCATTCCATAAACCTGCTGAAAACCCGGTATTGGAAAGCAGGTTATAACGAGGCATATCTCCAAAAAAATTGGTGCGATCATAAATATCGTTTCCTAAAAGATCAACATAAACCAATGCCCTTCCTGAAAGAAAATTTGCATCCTGCAGTCCGTTATAAGCTCCCATTACAGAGGCTTCCGTCTTTTGTGCTGTGCTGAAAGCCAAATCCGACGACAAACGATCAGGCGGTACTATTTCAGTCACTTCTTTCTGACAGGAAACCAGAAGAATGGTTGCCACAAAAAATGCATTAAATATGATTTTTTTCATGATAAAAAATTTAATGTTAGAGTCCTAAGTTGATACCAAAAGTGAATGTGCGGGCCAGATATGGTCTGAAGCCATCAATACCTAATCCAATATTTACATTGCCATTCGCATTACTTTCCGGATCAATTCCTTTATAGCCAGTAATGGTAAATGCGTTTTGTATTTGAGCATATACCCTCAGGTTTGAAATATGTGCCTTCTCCAGCAATTTCTTTGGTAAAGTGTACCCAAGCTGAATATTCCTCATCCTTACAAAATCAGCTTTCTCAAGAAATCTGGTAGAGCCAAGTGTTGATTGATTTTCACCAAAAAACAATTTGGGAACATCTGTCTGGTCACCTGCTTTTGTCCATGCTCTTAAGATCTCTGTACTCTTATTACGCGTACCCGTCATAAGCAGTAGGTTTTGCATGGTATTATTAAAAGTGTAGGCGCCAAAAGAATATTGCATATCAAAAGAAAGATCCATTTGCTTGTAGCTAAAATGCTGCGATAATCCTCCAAAGAATTTTGGATAAGGTGTTTTATCATTCAACACAACACGGTCAGCAGCCGTAATAGCAGTGGTTACAGCACCATCACTTACCCTGGTCCACCTGTTAGCTGCCGGTGCCGCATGATCATATTGCTTCAATACGCCATTTACATCAAGGAATGTTGGTAATCCGTTTGCACTATTAACCCCTGCCCAGCGTATCAGGTAAAAGGCACTCATATTATAACCTGGACGTACAATGCTCTGTCCGCCAAGTATATCATTTCCAAAAGCATTGGTTGAAATAACTTTTGCTTTATTGGTAGCACCATTAAAACTGATATCCCATTTAAAGTCGCGTTTATTAATTACTGGTACATTCAACGAAAGTTCGAATCCTGATGATTCTATGCTTCCGATATTTTCAGTGATGGTATTACCCGGGAATCCTACGGTAGCCAGAATGGGATTATTAAGAATAAGATCCTTGGTTTTTTTGCGATAATAATCCAACACAATATTGATCCCCTTACCCATTACCAAATCAACCCCTACATCGAACTGACCAGTTTGTTCCCAACGAAGATTACTGTTACCAGGATTGTTCAGGTTTAAGGATGCAATATTTGCATATTGAGTTGGCGCAAAAGTTGCAAGACTAGGATAGTTCCCGATATTTGAGTTACCGGTAATACCATAACTGGCACGTAATTTCAGGTCGGATATTAACCTGGATTTCCAAAAATCTTCCTGCGATATTTTCCAGGCGGCAGAACCTGATGGGAAGTATCCCCAACGGTTGGTGCGACCAAATCCTGAATAAGCATCGCTCCTGATATTAAAACTCGCCAAATATTTTCCTTTGAAACCATAATTGAATCCTCCGAAATAGGAAGCCAACCCATTATTGATATCAATCCCATTCTGACCACCACTTGTAGCGAAATTTGCAGGATCGATGATCCTGATTAGTGGATCATTCAGACCAATACCAAAAGCGTAATTAAATGTTGCATAGCTCTTAGTGTATTCAGCACCAGCTAATACGCCCAGATCATGGTCTCCGAATTTCTTATTATAATTAAGCGTGTTGAACCAGCTCCATACCCTGGAATCTGTAGCTACCGTCTGACCCAAACCTGCAAGGCCTTGCCCATCACCTACTGAAGGATCCCAATACTGATCGGTAAAACCAATCTGCATATCGGTATTATACTGCGATTTTAATTTTAGTCCCTTTAACAGTGTCAACTCACCATATACACTGTTGATAAATCTTCTGTTATCCCTTGTATCATAATTCAGGTTTTGTACAGCAACGGGGTTGGGTGTATTCTGCGCCACTGTATTACCTCCGTTGCCTACATAATAAGCTCCGGTAGCATCATATACAGGTACATTGGGGTAAGCAGTTAAAGGACCAAAAGGAACGCCACTTAATGCTCCACCAGTACCAGAACCTAAGCCATATAGAGTTGTTCTGGTAAACTGTGTTTTAATGCCAATTTCAAACCAATTGGTAACTTTTGTGGTTAGGTTTAAACGTGCAGAAGCTCTTTTTTGTCTGTTAACAATGATATAGTTTTCAAAATCATTGAATCCTAAAGAAGCATAATAGGTTGTTTTTTCTGAGCCCCCGCTTATGCCGATTTGATGATCGTGTGTAATACCTTTTCTATAAACCTGCTCCTGCCAATCGGTATTATCTGTTATCCCATCGCCATTAAAGTCGCCATTGGCTGCCGAAGCTGTTAATCCCGCATTTGTTCTCATAGTGTTAATTACGGAAGTGTACTGAGGACCATCAAGCACTTTCATTAACCGGGATGGTTGACTATATCCGAAATAAGCATTGTAGGTAATTCGCGGAGCACCAGATTTACCTTTTTTTGTTGTGATCATTAGTACACCACCTGAAGCACGACTTCCATATATAGATGCTGCAGAAGCGTCTTTTAATACTTCAACACTTTCTATATCATTGGGATTAATATCTGCCAATGCATTGGTTGGGTTATACAACTGACCGTTATCACCCTGAATAAGCGGTACACCATCCATTACAATTAAAGGTTGGCTACCTGAAGAAATGGATGAAGTTCCTCTTACACGAATATTAACCGGTGCACCAATTAAGCCTGAAGAGGTATTTACTTGTACCCCCGCAGCTTTACCAGTTAAAGCCTGATCAAAACTCAGGTTTGGACGATTCTCAATTTCTGCACCTGAAACTTTTGCAACTGATCCCGAAAGATTTGTCTTTCGAACAGTTGAATATCCCATAACTACCACTTCCTCCAAACTCGCATCGCTTGATTTTAATGCGATGGTTAGTGAAGTTCCTTTCCCAATAACAACTTCCTTTCTGATAAAGTTTAGGGATGATACAACAAAAAGTTTTGCGGTAGCCGGCACTGAAATAGAGAAATTACCATCGCCGTCTGTAGTAGCACCATTCTGGGTGCCTTTGACCTGAACAGATGCACCAGCAATCGGATTACCCGTTTCATCGGTAACCCTTCCTTTGACGATACGTGTTTGCGCAAGCAAGCATAAACTGCTGAGTAGCGCAAAACACCATAAAACAATTCCTTTTCTCATAGAGTAAGTTTTAGTTTCAGAAAATAGTTTTCATGCTGTCTTTTGTATGTATGAGAAGAACTGTACTGTTCATTCTTTACATCAAGACATTATTTAGTTGACAGTAAATTTTTGCCATCTATTGCTTAAAAAATTTTCTTTTCAACCAACAGCAGGAATCTGTCTACAAGAGGAAGTAATTGAAGTAAAAATCACTGCTGACTAAAAAGCTGTATTTCAAACGCAGCAAACTGTAGTTGGTAAATAACAACAGGAGTAATAAACTGTAATTTCAGCTATTACTCCTGTTTTAAATATTTCAATGAGAAGAATTACCTGATACTTGCCAAAACCTTTTCAAAATTCACCCAATAAATATCTCCGGTACCATTTTGTGGAGATCCAAATAATTTTTTTAACTGATCAAGCGAAGTTCTGGGTTCAAATATTTGTTTTAACTGATTTCGTTCACTTGTAAAAAAAAGTTTCTTTTTATCAAAGCTTAAAAAAGGACAGTAGTCTATTCTTATCGAATTTAAGAATGGAAGATGCACTGCTTTGGTCCACTTACCAGTGGCATCTTTCTGGCTCATATACAAATCGCTTCTGCCCATATCATCTTTCCGACCATAGGAAGTAAACATAATAAAATCTTCCTCAGGAGATACATACGCATTGAATTCATCTAATACAGAATTTATGGCAGTATCAAGGGCAACCGGTTCCTTAAATTTTCCATCTTCATTAATTGCCACGAAAATATCTTCCCTTCCTACTCCGTTTTTATACGATGCAGTAAAATACAGGTTACCAGATTTTGTACAGGAAGGATAAAACTCATTGGCTTCGGTATTTACAGGTGTTCCAATATTAACAGGGATAGCTGACCACATGCCATCCTTCTTCTCAACATACCAAATGTCATAGTCCTTTAGTTTATCGCCACTGACAGGTCTATTAGAGGAAAAATAAAGCCTTTTTCCATCAGGAGAAAAAGATGGTTCAAGGTCACTAAAATTACCGGCAAAAGGTGCCAGTTCTGCATTGCTCCATAATCCGTCTTTTCCCAATTTCATGTAAACGATGGTTTGGAAATAACCCAATGGTGATTGAACAGTATAGAATATTTCAGTTTCATCAGGTGATAAGGCAAAATCTCTTTCAGCTAATCCGGTACTTATCACCCCTGCCGAAAAAATGGCTGGTTCGGAAGGTGGGTTTTCAAAAGAAACTTTCACCTGTGCATGTAAAGCAAAAACAGTTAAGAAAAAAATTCCATTGAACAAAAACCTATAAAAATATTTCATAGTGCATTGATTTTTAATCCAAAGTAAGGAACACTGTTATTAAATAAACTAAAAAAACATCAATAACAACAATCGTATAATTGAAAACCAAAACCACTGGCCGAACGACTCCTGGCAAAGATTCTGTTTATTCATAGCACATGAATAATGTTCTGGATAATTAGCCATAGAAAGCGTTAACTATTAAAACAGCCAATACAAAAAACCCGGATAGAAATCCGGGTCGCTTTGCATTTTTTATAAAACACATGAGAAAAATTGACTTTTACTAGTGAAACATTTTACAATAATGTAAATGTATTATGACCTACTACTGTAAGGTCAAAAATTCTACCAGCTCCAATAAAGTACATCCAGAAAGTGTATTGTAATGTTTAATAGGTATTCATTTCTGAATAAAGCAATTATGATTACTAACTTGTTGAGATAATCAAAACAGCAAAAAAAAGGCGAGCATAGAAATGGAGCTATACACAATTCCATGATGCAATTAAAATGCAACATTGAGTGGTCGATTGCAAAACTAATCTTTTGTTGTAACTGATTATTGCAACAAATACTTAGCATTTTAAATATTTCAACTTACCTTATCAGTGGCCGCAACGATGCACAACTATAAACATCTGTTAATCAATTACTTGAAATAATCATCTATAAAATTTATATGCAACAAATGCAATCAGTTGGCAAATTATTTGGTCCAATTACTGATATCTATGCAATTAAAATCTTTGAGTGGAAATCTATCTTTCTTTCTTCAAATAACAATTATATTACGTGTCACATTTTACAGAAATGAAAGTCACCCGACAACTATCCAGACGCAGGTTCATCAACACCATCGGCATGGCGGGTTTAGCCATACCAACATGGGGATTAGCCGAGAATCCGGTATTTTCAGATATAAAACAAACAAGTATGGATCAACCTAAAAAGTTGGGAATTGCATTGGTAGGATTGGGAGCTTATGCGACAGGTCAACTCGGACCTGCATTATTAGAAACCAATAATTGTCAACTAAAAGGTATTGTAACTGGCAGCCCGTCAAAGATTCCAGCCTGGAAGGCAAAATATAAATTACCTGATACCCATATATATAGTTATGACAATTTTGAGCAAATTAAAGACAACCCGGATATCGACATTATTTATATAGTATTACCCAATAGTATGCATGCCGAGTACACCATACGTGCATTTGCTGCGGGTAAACATGTGATATGCGAAAAGCCAATGGCAATTACCGTAGCAGATTGCGATCGTATGATAGAGGCCTCAAAAAAAGCTAATAAATCACTGTCTATCGGGTATCGTTTACATTTCGAGCCCTATAATCTTGAAATGGTCAGACTGGGCACTTCAAAAATATATGGGCGTATAAAACAAATCAGTGGCGGTTTTGGATTTAAACCAAAAATGGGTGAATGGCGGCTTGTCAAGAAATATGCCGGTGGTGGTCCACTAATGGATGTTGGCATATATGCTGTTCAAAGCATGTGCTATACTACAGGTATGGAACCTATAGCAGTTACTGCAAAGGAGGGAAAAAAAACAGATTTATCAAGATTTAGTGAAGTGGAACAATCGCTTAGCTGGCAATTTGAGTTCCCGGATGGCCTCATTGGTAAAGGATATGCCAGCTACGATGATAACATGAATTTTTTGAAGGCTGAAGCTGAGAGAGGTGTTTTTGAATTAACTACTGCATATAACTACAATGGCCTAAGTGGTAAAACACCTCAAGGAATAATGCACTTTCCGCAGGTAAACCAACAGGCAAAACAAATGGATGCAATTGCCCAATCGATCATGAATAATCAACCATCCATTGTTACTGGCGAGATGGGTAGAAGAGATGTAATCTATTTACAGGCCATCTATGAAGCAATGCACTCCGGCAAAAGAATTGAATTAAATATTCACTGATTATATACAATACACCTAAGTATAAAAGACCATAAAGAATATGTCCCAAAAACTACGCAGTCAAGATTGGTTTGGTAAAAAGAATAAAGACGGTATCATTTACAGAAGCTGGATGAAAAACCAGGGTATGCCAACAGATATGTTTGATGGCAGACCCGTAATTGGTATTTGTAATACATTCAGTGAATTAACTCCATGTAATGCTCATTTCCGCGATCATGCAGAAGCCGTTAAAAGAGGAGTATTAGAAGCAGGTGGCTTCCCGCTTGAGTTTCCGATTATGAGTTTGGGTGAAACATTGCTTAAACCAACTGCCATGCTTTTCCGAAATCTGGCAAGCATGGATGCAGAAGAATCAATCAGGGGAAATCCGATGGATGGTGTAGTACTACTTACCGGATGCGATAAAACTACACCTTCTACTGTAATGGGCGCTGCAAGTGTGGGACTTCCAACCATTGTAGTTCCTGGTGGACCTATGTTGAATGGACGTTATAAAGGACAAACCATTGGCAGTGGAACACATGTCTGGAAATTTGATGAAGACATGAAGACGGGCAAAATGACCCAGGAAGAATGTGAATATGCAGAAAGCTGTATGAGCAGAAGTATTGGTCATTGTATGACGATGGGAACTGCATCTACTATGGCATGTATGGTAGAGTCACTTGGACTTACACTCAGCGGCGCTGCTGCTATTCCGGCAGCCGATTCAAGAAAAAAAGTAATGGCACAACTGAGTGGCAGAAGAATTGTTGAAATGGTGAAAGAAAATCTTACCATCGACAAAATACTCACACGCGAAGCTTTTGAAAATGCCATAAAAGTAAACGCTGCTGTTGGTGGCTCATCAAACTTTATCATTCACCTCATGGCAATTGCAGGAAGAATAGGTGTACCACTTACACTCGACGACTTTGACACCTTAGGAAGCAAAATACCTTTGCTGTTGAATCTGATGCCGTCCGGAAAGTTTTTAATGGAAGACTTTTATTACGCTGGCGGATTACCGGTAATATTAAATGAACTACGTAACGAATTACACAAGAATGTAATTACGGTAACAGGAAAGAACCATCATGAGAATATAAAAGGCCATTCAGAATGCTATAATACAGAAGTAATTTCCACTTATAACGAGCCCCTGATTCAGGAAGCAGGCTGTGTTGTTGTTAAAGGAAATCTTGCATTAAATGGAGCCGTTATAAAACCATCTGCAGCGTCTCCTCATTTAATGAAACACAAAGGAAGAGCTGTGGTTTTTGAAAGCATTGAAGACTATAATGCCCGTATAGATGACCCCAATCTGGATATCGACGAAAATTGTGTGATGGTATTAAAATATGTTGGCCCCGTAGGTTACCCAGGTATGCCTGAAGTTGGTAATATGGCATTACCTAAAAAAATACTGGAAAAAGGAATCAAAGACATGGTTCGTATAAGTGATGGCCGCATGAGCGGAACAGCTTATGGAACAGCTGTTCTACATGTTTCCCCTGAATCGGCTATCGGTGGAAATCTGGCACTGGTACAAAACGGCGACCTGATAGAGCTGGATGTTGAAGCAAGAAAACTTCATCTCGATGTTTCTGAAGAAGAACTTGCAGAAAGAAGAAGTAAATGGATTGCCCCTCCTCCTGCTGCTACCCGCGGTTATGTTAGCTTGTATATTAAACACGTAATGGGAGCAGATACAGGCGCAGACCTCGACTTTTTACAGGGAAGCTCCGGTTCAGTAGTTACCAGAGATTCACATTAATTATAAAGCATGAAAAAAAACACTATCGTTCTTTTATTAGTCTCGCTTGCTCTACCCTTTTCTTTATTCGCACAATATAAAACAACAGGTTCGATTGAACGATTAAACAGTTCTTTGGACAAAGTCATTGATATTGAAAGCAAGGCCGAAATTATTGCAGAAGGTTTTGATTGGAGTGAAGGGCCACTGTGGATTGCTAAATATAATATGCTCTTATTCTCAGATGTGCCAAAGAATACGATTTATAAATGGACAGCCGCAAAAGGAACAGAGGTTTACCTCACCCCATCCGGATTTAGTGGTACCAATTCAAAAAGTAAAGAGCCAGGTAGTAATGGACTATTATTAGATAAAAACGGCAACCTCGTATTATGTCAACATGGAAACAGACAAATGGCGAGAATGGAAGCTGGATTAAATGACCCTAAGCCTGTTTTTTCAACCCTTGCCGGAAATTATGATGGTAAAAAATTCAGCAGTCCAAACGATGCTGTTTTCAGTCAATCAGGTGAATTATATTTCACAGATCCTCCTTATGGATTGCCTATGCAAAACGATCAGGATCCTGAAAAAGAAATTTCGTTCAATGGCGTTTATAAAGTAAATAAATCTGGAGAAGTTGTTTTACTTACTGACAGTATTACCCGTCCAAATGGTATTGCTTTTCTGCCTGGTGAAAAACAATTGATCGTTGCAAACTCAGACCCCGCAAAACCAAACTGGTATATTTATGATGTATCAGACGGTCAACTTAAAAACGGAAGAATATTTTATCGTGCACAAATGCAAAAAGGTGAAAGAGGTTTACCCGACGGACTTAAAATAAACCGCAAAGGAATTGTATTTGCTTCCGGTCCGGGTGGTATTTGGATCTTCGACAGTAAAGCGGTATTGCTTGGTAAAATAAAACTCCAGGAAGCAGCATCCAATGTCGCTTTATCTGCCGATGAAAAGACATTATTTGTTACCAATGATATGTATTTATTAAGGATTAAGTTAAAATAAAAACAAATGAAGGCCTATCACTTACAGCATGGCATTGCATTAGAACAAGACAGTCAATTTTTCTTTGCAGCCGGAGAAGACTGGAACAGCTTTATCAATAACGATAATGCGTTAATTCAGTCAACCGAATGGATCAATTCGGGAAAGGCTCAACCTATTAAACATATAGAGGATGATGCATTAAAAGCGCCTATTGGAAACCAGCAGGAACTCTGGGCTTGCGGTGTTACCTATCTGAGAAGTAAAATAGGCCGGCAGGAAGAAAGTAAAGACAGTGGTGGGGCAGATTTTTATGCAAAAGTATATGAAGCAGAAAGACCGGAAGTATTCTTCAAGGCAACTCCTCATCGGGTTGTAGGGCATGGTGAAAAAGTAAGGATCAGAAAAGACAGTACATGGGATGTGCCGGAGCCAGAGCTTACACTGGTAGTTACCTCTTCAGGTAAAATTATTGGCTATACTATCGGAAACGATATGAGCAGCAGAAGCATCGAAGGAGAAAACCCTTTGTACCTGCCACAGGCAAAAACTTATGATGCGTGTGCTGCAGTTGGTCCTTGTATTTTTCTTACCGACAAACCTCTTAGTAAAGAAACAGCAATAACGCTTTCTATTAATAGAGCTGATAAGACTGTCTTTGAAGGATCAATTACTTTGTCACAAATGAAACGTACTCCGGAAGAATTAGTATCTTTTGTATTCAGAGAAGCGAGTTTTCCCTTCGGCTGCTTGGTGATGACGGGCACCGGTATTGTACCAGATAGCAGCTTCACTTTAAAAAGCGGAGACGAAATAAGCATTACCATCGAATCAATCGGCACATTGGTTAACATAGTTGCCTGATTGAAAAGAAATACCAGCTATATGAAAAAAAAATGGCTCCTGATTGCAGCTTATGGTTTTGTACTTTATGCGATTGTAAGTTTTACGGGTAAGGAAAAGGCGGATACAATTGGATTAAAAGATGCCTATAAAAATACATTCCTTATTGGCGCAGCAGTTAACGATGCTATCGTATCAGGAAGCGATGCAGCTTCACAAGCTATTGTGGTGAAGCATTTCAACAGTATCACACTGGAAAATTCGATGAAAGCTGCACTGGTTAATCCAAGACCCGGTGTATTCAATTTCGGTCCGGCTGATGCTTTTGTTGCTTTTGGCGAAGCAAATAAAATGTTTATTGTGGGTCATACCCTGGTTTGGCATAATCAGGTGCCTGCATGGTTTTTTACTAATGCAAATGGACAGCCAAACACTAAAGCAGAACAGATTGAACGACTGCGCAGTCATATTGAAAAAGTAGCCGGTCGTTATGCTGGCAGGGTTCATGCCTGGGACGTAGTTAATGAAGTAATCGACAACGATGGTAGTTACAGGCCCACAACATGGGTAAATGCATTTGGCAATGGCGATACACTTGTAAAGTATGCATTCAAATTTGCCAGTCAATATGCACCTAATACTGAATTGTATTATAATGATTTCAATGCATGGCGCCCCACCAAAAGAGATGGCATTGTTCGAATGGTAAAAATGTTGCAGAAGGAAGGTATCAGGATTGATGGTGTCGGTATTCAGGGTCACTGGGGACTTAACTTCCCTAAAACCGAATACATTGAATCTGCCATTGATGCTTATGCTGCTACGGGCGTAAAAGTAATGATCACTGAACTGGATGTAGATGTTTTACCATTGACAAAAGAAGGACAGATTATCGGGCAAGGCATGAGCGATAAACAATTTCAGTTGGAAGAATTCAAAACATTTTTAGACCCTTACCAAAAAGGATTGCCGGATGATGTACAAAAAGCATTAACCAACCGGTACAAAGAACTATTTGGTATTTTTTATGGCAGACGCGATAAAATAGCCCGTGTAACCTGCTGGGGAATACATGATGGAATGAGTTGGAAAAACGACTACCCTATTCCAAACAGAACCAATTATCCTTTATTATGGGATACAAATAAACAACCAAAGCCCGCTCTGGAAGCTGTGATGGCTATTCCATCATCGAAATAAATATTTCACCTTTTTAAAGTATTATATGGAACTGCTTGTCATTTTTTTAGCCATCTGCCTGCAACTATTCCTTACTTATAAAAAAGTGAGTCCTTTTTTATCACTGTTGATCGTTGCTATTCTATCTGGTATTTGTTTGGGCATGCAACCGGCTGAAATAATTAAATCAGTAGAGAAAGGAGCTGCAAATACTTTGGGAGGACTGGCACTAATTATTTGCCTGGGTGCTATTTTAGGAAAATTGCTTGAAACAGGTGGTGCTGCAGAAAAAATTTCGACGACCCTGATTAATGGATTTGGTGAAAAAAATATCCAGTGGGCCATTATGTTAACAGGTTTCTTTATCGGTATTCCGCTTTATTATAATGCAGGTTTTGTAATACTTGTACCATTGGTATTTTCTGTGGCACATAAAGCAAAACTCCCTTTATTATATGTGGCTATTCCAATGGCTGCCGCGCTATCTACTACCCACTGCTTTCTTCCACCCCATCCGAGTCCGGTATTTCTGGTAAATGCATTCCATGCAGACATGGGAAAAACACTGGTTTATGGAATGATTATAACGATACCTGTTGTAATAGTTGCGGGCCCTATGCTTGGAAGGTTATTGAAAAAAACGGAAGTGAATATTTCGTCGTTTCTGTTTAGTACTTCAACAGAAGAAAACAAAAAACTACCCGGCACATTGCCAAGTTTTCTGATCGGACTCCTTCCTGTTATACTTATTACGCTGGCAGTGCTGGCTCAATATTTTTTAGCAGATGGACTATTCAAAAAAGCGGTTTTGTTTATTGGCGACCCAACGATTGCCTTGCTTATTGCTGTTTTTATGGCCATCTGGTTTTTCGGTATAAAAGGCGGGAACAATATGGAAACCATCACCAAATGGTTGAATGAAGCCATTTCGGGGATTGCTGTTATCCTATTGATTATTACTGCCGGAGGTATATTCAAACAAGTATTACAAGACAGTGGTACTGATCAATACATTGCCTCATTCAGCAGTAAATGGCAAATGCCTCCCCTTATTTTTGCTTGGATCATAACGGCGATGCTCAGAATCGCCATCGGATCGGCAACGGTTGCAGGTATTACCGCTGCAAGTGTTGTAACACCATTGGTAACAGCAGGTGCAGTTTCTCCAGAGCTAATGGTACTGGCTATAGGAACCGGAAGCGTTTTTGGATCGCATATCAATGACTCCGGTTTCTGGATGTTTAAAGAATTCTTCAACCTCACCCTCAAACAAACCTTCCTATCCTGGTCCGTAATGGAAGCGATTATTTCGGTGCTGGGGATTGTGGGGGTACTGGTGTTGAATCTGGTGATATAAAGAAATAAGGAATAAGGAATAAGAAATAAGGAATAAGAAATAAGGAATAAGAAATAAGGAATGAGAAAGTAGAAGCAGCATCTCACTTTCTTATTCCTTATTTCTTATTCCTTATTCGTTATTTTCAATGTCAGTTCTTCCTCACCGCCCACTTCCAAAGTTCTTTCCAGGTAACTTTTTTACCGTACATAAGAATACCTGTTCTGTATATTTTAGCGGCGATCCAGGTGGTTCCGAAGAATCCGAGGATCAGGAATGCCATACTTAGGATTAATTGGAAAACGGTTACGCCGTCTGGGATACCGTGTGCAACCCTTGCCATCATTACAATGGGTGAAGTAAGTGGGAATAAGCTACCAAAAATTGCCAGATTACCATTTGGATTATTTACGGCCTGCATCATGATTACGATGGAGAAAATGATGGGCATCATAATAGGTAACAGAAGGCTCTGAGCATCTTGCATGTCTTCATTGGCTGCACTACCTACTGCTGCGAAAAGGGATGCATACATAAAATATCCACCGAGGAAATAAAACACAAAACAACCAATGATAAGCGGGAAGTTTATTTCACTTAATCCAGCCATAATGCCGCTTAGGGCACCCGATTGTTTAGCACTAGTAGCGGCCGCCATCATACCAGGCTGAACTGGCTGTGATTGCATTTGCTCGAATAATTGAGGGAATAATACCGGTATCAATAATTGTATACCAAATATTAATACACCCCAGATTATAAACTGTAGCAAACCGACTGCACCAATACCAACAATCTTACCCATCATCAATTGAAAAGGTTTAACGCTGCTCACAATTACTTCGGCAATGCGGCTAACTTTCTCTTCCACCACCCCGCGCATTACCATTGTTCCGTAGATAAACAGGATAATATAAATCATAAATCCGGAAACAAAACCAACGCCATAGCTGAGTCCAACTTTGGTCTGGTTTTCTGTTTTACCTGATGAACTGGCAAAAGTGATTGATTCTTTCTGGTTCTGAATACTATCCAATTGTGCCTTGGAGATATTCATAGACATCAGTCTTTTTTCCTCGAGGGCTTTACTGATACGGCTTTCAATTTTCTCGCGGGTCATCAGACCGACTGTTTTAGCAGACCTGAACTGTAGAGAATCGTTTGTATTACCGGTAATAGTGTAAGTAGCCGGAACATATAAATAGGCATCATACTCTTTTTTATCCAGTTTGGATTTAAGTATGCTGGTATCGTCTTTTACAAATTCGAAATTGATATCGCCGCCTTTCTTGCTTTCTATTACACCATTAAATACATTGGCATTATCTAATACAGCGATATTAAAATGATCGGCAGATTTAACCGAGAAGAAAATCATTGCTGCATAAAATGCAAAAATGAGTACGGGAACACCGATGGTTGTTAACAGGAATGTTTTTTTCTGTACCCTGGTTGAAAATTCCCTTCTTGCTACTAATAATATTTTATTCATGAGTTATAGCGTTAGTGGTTGATAAGTGATAAATAATCCAATGATTAATCTACCTGTTGAAATGATCTGGTACGTGCGCTACTGCCTTCTACCAAACGAATGAATATTTCATTTAATGATGGCAATATTTCATTGAATGCTTCAATGCTTGCACCCTGCTGTAAAAAATGTTTTAAAATATCATTACTTGTATATCCTTCATTAATTTTTACCACATATCCTTTAGCAGTAGTTTCTAAAAGAGAAAAAGCCGGGTTATCCGTATTTATCTGTTCGCCAGATGCTTTGATGCTAAACTTATTCTCCTTGAAACTTTGCTTGATTGCAGAAACAGTTCCATCTAATACTTTTTTGCCGAGATTCATCAGCACAATATGATCACAGATTTCTTCCACCTGTTCCATACGGTGGGTACTGAATATAATGGTAGATCCCCGCTGTGCCAGACCAAAGATTTCATCTTTAATCAGGTTAGCATTCAAAGGGTCTAATCCGCTGAATGGTTCATCGAGAATAATCAGTTTAGGCTCATGAAGCACTGTAGTTACAAACTGTAATTTCTGGCTCATCCCCTTACTAAGGTCTTCTACCTTTTTGTTCCACCATGTTTCCATTTCAAGTTTCTTGAACCAGAACTTTATTTTTTCCATGGCTTCCGCCTTACTCAATCCTTTTAATTGGGCCAGGTATAGTGCCTGCTCGCCAATTTTCATTTTTTTATACAAACCTCTTTCTTCGGGCATGTATCCGATAAGCTGTACATCATTCAAGGCATCGAATTTCTTGCCATCCAGTATAATTTCACCCATATCCGGATAAAATATACCTGTGATCATACGCAAGAGCGTGGTTTTACCCGCTCCATTCGGACCAAGAAGGCCAAATATGCTCCCTTTTTCGATGGAGAAGCTGACATCATCGACGGCTTTCTGGGTAGCATAATATTTTCTTAATGCCTGCAGTTCAAGAATCTTACTCATATTCATGTTTGGTTATGGTAATGGATACAATTTCCGGGATTGAAGGTAATAAAAGCGCTTCACCCAGGCCATTTGTAGTTCAATATGATCAAATATTACAGTTTGAGGTACTTAAAATCCTAATTTCGCTCCCATTCTACAAAAAATACTATGAAAAAAGCTGGAAAACTACTTATTCTCCCCATTTTACTTTTCGTAACGATTATTAGTTCCGGATGGGGATTCCTGGTACACAGAACCATTCACCAATTGGCTGTTTATGAATTACCGGATCCGGTGAGGTCATTTTTTTACCAGAACATGGAAAATCTGGTTTCCAATGCCCCAAGACCCGACCAAAGAAGAAACACCGATAGTACTGAAGCCACTAAGCATTTTATTGATTTTGAAATGTATGGTCCCGATGCTTCACATAAAATGCCCACAGAATGGGAAAAAGCCATACAGGTTTATTCAAAAGACAGCCTGCTGAAATATGGTTATGTACCATACCATATTATATATATGCAGGCGAAACTTACTGCAGCTTTCAAAATGAAACAAAAAGACAGTATCCTTTTCTATGCTGCTGATTTAGGACATTATATCGGAGATGCCCATGTGCCATTACATACAACCGTTAATTATGACGGACAACTCACTGACCAGAAAGGATTACATAGTTTATGGGAATCGATGATACCCGAAATTGAAATCGGAAATTATAATTTGTATACATCGCATCAGGCAACTTATCTGAAAGACCCCACTGCGGCAGTTTGGAAAGCTGTAAGGACTGGGTTTGATATGGTTCCGGAAATGCTCGCAAAAGAAAAAGAGGTTTCTGCCCATTTTACAGACGAACAAAAATATCGGGTACAAATAAGGAGAGGTAAAGAATCGAAATCATATACATCTGAATTTGCAAAAGCATATGCCGCTGCTTTAAAAACCAGTATCAATGACCGGTTATTACAGGCCTCTGAACTGATTGCCGATTTTTGGTATACCGCCTGGGTAGATGCGGGCAAACCAGATCTTAGCTCATTAGGAGGCAATTTATCATCGGCAATGCAAAAACAGTTGGATAGCGAACTCGAGTCATTCAGGAAAAATGAGCTGATCAAACAAAATTTACTGATTGCTAAAAAAGCTGCAGGAGAATAATTAACTATCTTATATTACATCACAAAAAAATGGGTGAAAAAACGGTTGTGGGAGCACAGCCGTTTTTTATTTTTAACCTTTAAATACAAACTGCAATGAGTACACATTACGGAAGCCACGTACCCTACCCCCTGGCAGAAGAAGAATTACAAGAGTATCGGGAGATTTTTGGGAAAACTCCTTACTACCGGGAAGCCATCACCTATTCCATTGGTGAAATACAGGATTACCTGGAAAGAGCCAGGTTATGCCTTATTGAACTCGGAATTGAAGACATCGAACAACAGTGCGTAACCTTTTTGCCCTGTATCAGTAAAGATGATCAGAAACTAAATGTTCTATTAGTACCATCCTATATGGCACTGAAAGCAAATGAAAATGGGATGTTTAAACACATGTTTAAGAGAAGGTTTGGACAAATGCAGGGAACTCCTGGTTTGCCCGATCCCGACAACCTCTTCAATGATGTTCCGGAAGAAGATTTGATGAATGCCTATAATACTGGAAATACTGCACCATAATTTTATAAGATGCCTATATTAAGTAATTTCATCGTAGAGCTGCTGGCATTGCTGGCGGCTCTATATAACCTGAAGCATATCAGAAATACCCGTTACTTCTATTTCATCCCATTTCTGGCTTTTACTTTATTGGGTGAATTTGGCGGATCACATTTTGCAAAATATTATGCAGACTATGTAACAGGTAATACCCATATATACCTTTGGGTAGTCGTTTTTGGATTTATATTTTTTGGCTATCAGTTTTATGAAATCTTCCAGTCTAAACTATGGAAGTGGATCACTGCAGTAGGTACTACTTTGCTGGTATTGGCCATGCTCTCCTATTTTTGCTTTTTGCCTGTTTATATACAGCTATACTTCAACACCTATGTAATAGGAGGTTTTTTCCTTTGTTGCATTTCCTGTGCATATATGTACCAACAGTTTATCGTGAGCGATGACTACGAAACAAATCTTTTTCATGTACCAGACTTCTGGTTGGTAATGGGTATTCTATTATTTTATGTTGGCAACAGCATCAGTTTCGCTTTACATTATTTTCTGAAAGGTGAACCTATTATGATCTGGGGAGTAAAAATCTATCACTTTTTCCCAAGGGTTTTAAGCGTATTTTTATACGGATTTATCACCGTAGCTATATTCTTATGGAAAAAGTATCGAGAGAAGTCCTTGTCGGCATCATAACAGCCACAATGTTCATCCTGCTATTCAGCATTGTAACTATGCTGGTGCTGGTAAATTTTTTCCGGAGAAAAAAGAAAATGTTTTACGAAAAGAAAGTAAGGGAGGTTCAGTTTCAGCAAGAGCTTTTACAAACGCAGCTTGAGATGCAGGACCATACCTTTAAAATAGTCAGCCAGGAAATACATGATAATGTAGGGCAAATATTGAGTCTTGCAAAAGTAAACCTCAATATCCTCATGATGGAAGGCCAACGTGACCCAAAAATCACCAATATAGCCGAACTCGTCGGCAAAGCCATCCGCGAACTAAGGGACCTGAGTGCAGGATACTATGCCGACCGTCTTGCTGAAGAAGGCTTAATAATCGCTATCAAACACGAATTACAACAATTAGAAAAAACCGGACTACTAACTACCTCATTTTATACCGAAACAGACCGTCTGCAGATCGATAAAAGTAAAACCATTTTCCTGTACCGTATGATTCAGGAAATCTGTAATAATATTTTAAAGCATGCCGATGCTACTAAAGTGGATGTAGCTATCATGAAAAAAGGCGACCAGATCAATTTACAAATAAAGGACAATGGAAAAGGATTCGATGAATTAAAAGAAAATTTCAAGCCTGGCATTGGGTTAAGCAGTATCAGACAAAGGGCTGAAATGATTGGCGCATCTGCACAAATTGATAGCGAATCGGGTATCGGCACCACTTTCAACCTGAATTTTAAGTTAGAAGCAGCATCATGATAAAAATAGCATTGGTTGATGATCATGTAATCCTGAGAAAAAGCTTATCGGTACTTATCGGTATGCTGCAGGATTTCA
Organism: uncultured Sediminibacterium sp.; assembly: GCA_965650685.1. Taxonomy (GTDB): domain Bacteria; phylum Bacteroidota; class Bacteroidia; order Chitinophagales; family Chitinophagaceae; genus Sediminibacterium. Next base: position 40,093 of record CBFGPM010000015.1, on the reverse strand, counting down.
ATGTGATGATGGAAGCCGGCAACGGTAAAGAATTTATTGATCAACTGAATAAAGACAATATTCCCGACATAGTGTTGATGGATATTACCATGCCGGTAATGGATGGGGTTGAAACCACCAAATGGATCAAACAAAATCATCCGAATATAAAGGTGGTAGCACTCAGCATGATTAAAAACGACCTGATCATCATACGTATGCTTAAAAATGGTGCACGTGGTTATATCCTTAAAGATTGCGAACCTGAAGAACTACGTTACGCACTTCGTGAAGTTTATGAAAAGGGATATTTCTATAATGAACTCGTTACTCCACGTATGAAAGTAAAGGAAGTAGACAAAGAAGAGCCTTTACAAAAAAGCATGATTAATGAAGGTGAATTATCTTTTCTCCGTTGGGCGTGCACTGAAAAAACTTACAAGGAAATTGCGGATGAAATGGGTGTAAGTGCCCGAACCGTAGATGGTTACCGCGATGCTCTTTTTCAAAAACTACAGGTTACCACAAGAGTAGGGCTTGCTATTTATGCTATTCGGCATGAATTAGTGACACTTTGAGTTCGTTGTTAGCAAGTAAAAGCTTCTAGCCACTAGCTGCTAGCTTCTAGCTATTTCTATATGGGGGGATTTGGCTGTAAGCTACAGGCTGCAGGCTTCAAGTTATTGCTATATGGGGTATTTAGTTGAGCGTAGGATGGAACACAGATTATCATGATTTTCAAGATCTATCATGATAAATCCTGAAAATCATGATGATCTGTGTTCTATTAATAACAGGTAGTGCATTTAAAGCAAGCAAATATTTCATTACCAGTTCATTTTAAATGATCCAATTCCAAGCCCCGTTAATTTATTCCAATTATAGCAGAAAGCCTACAACAATCACCAATCAAAGCTTGCAGCCTGCAGCCTGCAGCTTGCAGCCAAATTCCCTGACAATTCTGCTACTTTCAGCTAATCTCCAAAAAATGGGTGTTTTTCACATTGTGGGCGGAAACTGCTCATGGTAGTTTTACATCATGAAGGGGCGTTTACAGCAGTTCAATAACACTGTTAACGCAGGAGATAGCTGCCATGACCGGGGGGAATACTGGTAGCCTATCTCTTTCCTGAGTTTTCAGTTTTTAATAGGATTACAAGGACAATGAAAGGGGGATAATTCTTTATCCCCTTTTCGCTATGATGGTATCTGCAACCCTTTCCCCATCCATTGCAGCGCTGACGATACCGCCTGCATAACCAGCGCCTTCACCACATGGATATAAATTATTGAACTGAGGATGTGCCAGTGATACCGCATCTCTTGGTATACGAACCGGCGAAGATGTTCTGCTTTCTGTAGCTACAACCAGGGCTTCATTGGTATAATAACCACGCATCTTATTGCCGAATGCTTTAAATCCACCCTGTAAACTGCTATGTATAAAATCAGGCAGCACAGCACCTAACTGATAGGAAACAACACCGGGCAGATAACTACACTCAGGTAAATTTGTAGAATATTTATTGTTACAAAAATCTACCATTTTTTGTGCAGGTGCAACAAAACCACCCCCACCCGATTGAAAAGCTGTTTGCTCAACCACAGACTGAAAATGCATCAGTAATAAAGCATCTTCTTTCCAGGTCCCATCTTTGCTATTAGAGTAAACAGCATCAAGCAAATTTTTATTTCTTTCAAAAAAACGAACCGCATCGGCTTGTTCAACCTGTACCACCATCCCACTATTGGCAAACGGATTATTTCTTTTACTTGGGCTCCATCCATTTACAACCAGTTCGCCAGGGTTGGTAGCAGCGGGGGCTATAATACCTCCCGGACACATACAGAAACTAAACACACCCCGGTTATTTACCTGTTCAACCAGTCCATAAGCCGCAGGCGGTAAATCGCCATCTCTGATAACACAGTGGTATTGTATCGAATCTATCAACTGCTGGGGATGTTCGATTCTCACGCCCAGCGCAAACGGCTTTGCTTCGATTTTAATCCCCCTGTTTTTTAGCAGGAAAAAAATATCCCTTGCCGAGTGACCCGTTGCAAGAATTACATCATCAGCTAACAATTCATCACCATCTGCCGTTATCACCCCTTTCAGGGTTGATCCTGCAATCAGCAGGTCCGTTACTTTCTTTTCAAACAAAAATATTCCCCCGCTATTGCGTATCTGCTCACGCATGGCGGTGATGATATGTGGGAGTTTATTAGTTCCAATATGTGGATGCGCATCAAAGAGTACAGACTCTGATGCACCGAATTGATACAATAATTGAAGAATACGATTGATATCACCCCTTTTGGTACTCCTGGTATAAAGTTTTCCATCGCTATAAGTACCTGCACCTCCTTCCCCAAAACAATAATTGCTCTCTGGATTAACTATTCCCTCTTTATTCAATTGAGCAAGATCCCGTCTGCGGGCCCGAACATCTTTTCCTCTTTCGAGTAATATGGGACGAATTCCTTTCTCGATTAAGCGCAATGCAGCAAATAATCCTGCCGGACCAGCACCAACAATAATGACGCTTTTCGTAGCATTGCCTGTATCCTGAAATTGAATGGAGTTGATTGCCCGGTTAGAAAAAGGTTCATCAATAAAAGCCTGTACAGTTATATTAATCCATACTTGTTGCCGGCTTCGTGCATCGATAGACCTTTTCAATAAATGAAAGCCAGAAATAGCTTCCGTTTTCACACCACTTGCACCAGCGATATAAGATCGAATAATTTTTTCATCAGCCGCTTCCGCAGGCTTTAGTTTGAGTGATAATTGTTTTTGCATACTGTTAGGTATTTAGCCTAAAAAGTTATTTGAAGTCCGGGAGTCGGGGGTCGGAAAGTCCGGGAGATGATTATTTTTATGTAAGCCACTATTCTAACGAATCATCTTCCGGTCTCTCAGACTTTCGGACTTCGGACTTCCAGAATTTTAGTCCGGGAGTCGGGGGTCGGAAAGTCCGGGAGATGATGGTTTTTATGTAAGCAACTTTTCTAACGAATCACCTTCCGGTCTCTCGGACTTTCGGACTTCGGACTTCCAGAATTTTAGTCCGAGAGTCGGGGGTCGGAAAGTCCGGGAGATGATGGTTTTGGTGTAAGCCACTATTCTAACGAATGATCTTCCGGTCTCACGGACTTCCGGACTTTCCGACTCCACTCAAAACGGCAAATCATCCACCACATCCGCCGGAGGAGGCATATCATTATAGGCATTTCCGGAGCCTGCGTCTTGTTGTCCGAGTTTAATGGCTTCCATACGCCATGCATCCAGGTTGGTGATATAATTCTCGCGTCCGTCCTTTACCCATTTAGATCCTTTGATATTGAACTGAACTTTTACCTCATCTCCAATATTAAAACGATCGGGCATAGCTGTCTTATCCTGAACGCATTGAAACTTTACATAATTGGTAATAACTCTACCGCCAATATCTTCTGATTTTTCCAGCACAAATTCTCTTGTTTTGAAGGTTTCACTTCTCTGAACGATATCAAATTTGGCGACTAGTTTTCCGGTAATTTCGTAAGACATTCATTTATAATTTAATGGCCGTAAAAGTAGCATTAAAATTTGCTTTTAAGTGAAAAAATGCTGGGAGGCTATGAATTATATTGTACCTTCCGAAACTAACCTTTAACTGCTATGTACAGGAGAAAATACCTCTTCTATTCTATTGTCTTTTTGCTAAGCTCCTGCTCCAGTTTCTACCAACCTACATCGCTACAATACACACAATATCGTATTCAACCAGACCTGAAAAAAGATTCATCTATGGTTGCATTAATCTCACCTTATGCAAAAGAGTTTAATGTAACGATGAATAAGGTAATTGGCACCAGCGCAAATCAATACGATAGAAACAGACCTGAATGTGAGATAGGAAATTTTCTTGCGGATGCCTATAAAGCAATGGCAGAAAAAAATTTCAATCGTAAAATAGATGCCGGGTTTATGAATGCAGGTGGTATACGATCTTATTTTTCAAAAGGTAATATCACCGTAGGAAAAGTATTTGAAATAATGCCCTTCGATAATATGCTTGTTTTACAGGAACTGAAAGGAACTGTTTTACAGGCTTACCTCGATAAAATGGCTGAAGACGGTGGCTGGCCGGTTTCAAAAGGTGTTCAGATGGTTATTCGCAATAAAAAAGCCACACAGGTAATGATCAATGGCAAGCCATTAGATCCGAATGCTGTTTATGTAGTTGCCCATTCCGATTATATCGCAAATGGAGGAGAAGATTGTACGATGTTAAAACCCATCCCTCAAATAAACCGCGGGTATTTGATGAGGGATGCGATTATAGATTATATCACAGAATTAACAGGTAAAGGACTAACAGTAAACCCTGTACTTGAAAACAGAGTAACAAATGGCCGGTAATAGACGAAAATTTATCAAAGAAACTGGAGCCGCAATACTGGCTTCTTCCCTATTTGCACCTGGCGATCTGGCTGCAATGGCAGATCCGGTAAAAAAGCTGACCATTTTACACACTAATGATGTGCACAGCCGTATTGACCCCTTCCCGATGGATGGGAGCCGCAACCAGGGACTCGGAGGCGTTGCGGCGAGGGCAGCCCTGATTAAAAAAATAAGGGAGGAAGATGAGCATGTATTACTGTTGGATGCAGGGGATATTTTTCAGGGTACCCCTTATTTCAATATTTATAAGGGAGAACTTGAGATAAAAGCCATGGCGGCCATGCAATATGATGCATCTACCATGGGGAATCATGATTTTGACCTGGGATTGGAAAATTTTGCTACCCAGCTAAAACATGCTTCTTTCCCCATATTGATGTCGAACTACGATTTTTCCGGAACACCCATGGAAGGCAAAACATTGCCTTACAAGATTATTAAGAAAGGTGGACTTGAAATCGGTCTGTTTGGAATAGGTATTGAATTAAAAGGATTGGTACCGGATAACCTGTATGGTAAAACTGTATACCAGGATCCGATCGTTGCGGCCAATAATACAGCGGAATTATTGCATAAAAAAGGATGTGATCTGGTTATCTGTTTGTCGCACCTGGGCGACAGATATACCGATAATAAGGTAAGTGATGAAGTATTGGCAAAAGAAAGTTTCGACATCGATCTGATTATTGGCGGACATACACATCGCTTTTTTGAAGAGCCCAGGAAGTATACGAATAAGAAAGGCGGTGATGTACTGGTAAATCAGGTGGGTTTTGGCGGGATTCAGCTTGGCAGATTGGAGTATCATTTTTCTCGTTTCGGGAAAAAAAATCTCGCAAAATCCCATACTGTGGTTGTAGGGAAAAAAACAAGTGAATAAAAAATTTTTTTTTCAACATAAAGTCTACATATTCGCACCCCTGTATCTGTTTTTTTTCAACATTTCCACATGTGGGAAAAATAAGATAACTTGAAGGCTAAGCGAATACGTTAACTCATTATAAAATTGTTCATTTTTTGTATGGCTAAAAATGCTGAATCAGTCTGGAGCAATTGTTTGAAGATCATCAAAGACATTGTAGAATGGCAACATTTTAAAACATGGTTTGAACCGATTAATCCTGTAGAGCTGAAAGGAAACGTTTTAATGATTCAGGTGCCCAGTCAATTCTTTTATGAATACCTGGAGGAGCATTATGTAAACCTGCTTGCAAAAACACTTAAGCGTGAATTAGGTAAGGATGCAAGACTCGAATACCGGATCATGGTTGATAGCGGAAACACCAATGGAAGAAGTGGTTCTATGGATGTGCCTGCGAGCAACATGAAAACATACAACAATAATGAAATGAATTTTCCGCTGGTTATTGATAACCCGGTAAAAAATCCATTCGTTATTCCTGGTTTGAAAAAAATGCAGATCGATCCGCAATTGAATCACATGTACACATTTGATTCTTTTATTGAGGGCGATTGTAACAGGGTTGCACGCAGAGCAGGTAAAACCGTAGCAGAAAAACCAGGTGCTAATTCCTTTAACCCATTGGTTATATATGGTGGTGTTGGTCTTGGTAAGACCCACCTGGCCCAAGCCATTGGTAATGAGGTAAAAAGAACCCATCCTGGTAAAGTGGTTTTATACGTAAGCAGTGAAAAATTCATCAACCAGTTCCAGGATCATAGCCGTAATAATGCGATTAACGACTTTATCCATTTTTACCAGTTGATAGATGTACTGATCATTGATGATGTACAGTTTTTCAGCAGGGCGGAAAAAAGTCAGGATGCATTTTTTGCCATCTTCAACCACCTTCACCAGAGTGGTAAACAATTGGTACTAACATCTGATAAACCTCCTAAGGACCTTGATGGTATGCAGGAACGTTTATTAAGTCGTTTCCGCTGGGGCTTAAGTGCCGATTTACAGGTACCTGACTATGAAACACGTATTGAGATCCTCGAGCGCAAAATGAAGAATGATGGTCTTGATATGCCCAAAGAAGTAGTTAAATATGTTGCCTACAATATCAATACTAATGTAAGGGAATTGGAAGGTGCACTTATTTCATTGCTGGCACAGTCGTCATTGAATAAAAAAGATATTGATGTAGAACTGGCCAAGAAGGTATTGCGCAATTTTGTAAAAACAAGCAGTAAGGAAATCACTATCGACGCGATCCAGAAAATGGTTTGTGAATATTTCGATGTGCCTTACGACAAATTATTACAGAAAACCCGTAAACGTGAGATAGTACAGGCCCGCCAGATAACGATGTATCTGGCAAAGGCATTTACCAAAAATTCACTGAAAACCATCGGAGAGCATTTTGGCGGACGTGACCACACCACTGTAATTCACTCCTGTCAAACAGTAAAAGACCTGATGGATACCGATTCTATCTTCAGGGAAAACGTGATGGAACTGACCCAGAAAGTGCAATTAGCAGCGATGTAGAAACATTCAAAGCGATTTTGAAAGAAATATTTTTAAAACCCGGTATTTACCGGGTTTTATTTTTTGGCAGATAAGTTTTACCTACCTATTTTTGCAGCCCTCTCTGAAAAGAAAGGATAGGCTTTTAAACAGCCCGGTGAGGTGGATGAGTGGCTGAAATCAGTAGTTTGCTAAACTGCCGTACGGGTTAAACTGTACCGCGGGTTCGAATCCCGCCCTCACCGCACTTGTCCACCGAAGCTTTAGCGTAGGTGGCCCATCTTCGCCAAGGCTTCGATGGGTGAGGAATAAAAGCAAACAGAACCCATCTTCGCCAAGGCTTCGATGGGTGAATCGGGAAGTGGCGCAGGCCGGTAGCGCACCTGGTTTGGGACCAGGGGGTCGCAGGTTCGAATCCTGTCTTCCCGACATAGCCCTCCATAGCATTAGCGACGGAGGGCTTTTTATTTAAAGGCCTCGACCTCCATAGCTTCAGCGACGGAGGTTTGATGTCGGATTTTTAGAGATGCTACTAAAGTGAAACTTTTGGAAAGTTTTTACTCAATCGAGTGTGAGTACATTTGTAAATCAAAATGAGATAATATGAATAGCGGTACTTAGAGATTGTATGATCTAACTGAAATCTATTATGGGCTGTATTCAAATCAACAATGCCAATATGTAGTATTCCATTAACAGCGCCCTGTAACTAAAATCTGTTTATGAAAAGTATATCATATTTATTAAAGTTGCTTTTACTAGGATTTCTAATTGTTCCACTGGCATTTAGCTTACTTACCAGTACCATCGAATTCTATACGGCTCCGGAAATAAATTCAGATTATGAGACTTTTAAAAAGCAATGGGCCACTTTTTTTTCAAGATATTTTTGGTTTACAATTAGTTATTATAGTTATTTCTTCTTTTTTGGGTTATTATTTTTTGAATATGTAAAACTTGTAATGAAAAGTTTTACCACCAAAGATTCAATCAGTTTTAAAGTAGGTACTAATTTTATTTATTTCGTTCTATTTCAGTTCACTGCGTTAAAAATTACAAATATTAACTCAGACTTATTCCATTATGGAAATACAAATCTTAAGATTGTTATACTTGCTTTAGTTACAAGTGTTTTGTTTAGCTGGATATATCATTTACTTTTTAGAAAAAGTAAATGACAGGTTGAAGCTTCGTAAATTTTTCACTTTACGCTAAAGGGTTTTGAAATTTAAAGATTTAATTGATAGTTAGCATTTGTGAAAACGCAGATGGCTGTCCGAAGGCCCCCTTTGGTGATGTAGAATTTATCGGGATGCTGCTAATGTGAAACTTTTGGAAAGTTTTAGAACTTTCCAAAGTAAGTGTTCAAAAAAGTATATCCTCCTGCTAAGCTTAATGGCTTGATAAATAATATGTATACACAATTGGAGGAAATAAAATGCAAGAAACCATGTTCCGATTCATCTTAAAGTTTGCATAACCTGTTGGTTTACCGGATTGATCTTCTTTTTCATTTATCAGAAAAAAAGGAACTACTACATTAAGCGTATCATTTTGTGGACGGATCCAATTATTTGCTGTTGCACGGATTGCTTCTTTGGCAATACTGGAAATTTGATCGGTTTCTCCATATAACTCCTCAACTATAAAATCTCCTCTATGAGGTAATGATATCTTAAAGAAGAAGAAACAGTCCGAAATAGGCTTAACCTTATTACGGAGGTTTTTTGAAAGATGCTTATCCAGTGAATCAACTCCCCCTATATATACTAATCCCGTTGAATGATCCAATTTATTTTGTGCTTTTACGGGTAACGAATATGTTATGACCACAACCCCAATCAAGAACAAAATAAGTCGCATGATTATATATTTTAAAGTTATTACTAGCCGATACTGCTTTTAACAGGTTCCCCGAAATGTCTCCAAAGAACTGTTTTAATTCAAATATCCTCCCCTCTAAATAATAATATGCCTACATCACAGATTGGATACTTGCTATTTTTTGATTGAGTGCTGCTAAAGTGAAACTTTTAGAAAGTTTTAAAACTTTCCAAAAGTAAGCGCTCCAAATCCGACATCAGCCATCCGACATCAGAGATAAGTCTATTGTGCCAACGAAACCCTCACACTAACCCCAGCCCTTGTGTTTACACTCGGCGCGGAGGTCGAAATATATGGTGTTACCCTTCGCTGATCGAAGAAGAGACGGATATTCACCCTGTTGTTGATGATGTAATCAATTGATGGTTGTATCAATACTTCTTTCTGCCCTCCCGTTCCATAGGCATTGGATTGATCGAGTCTACTGTTTGTCAGCGATTCATTACGCATGGATATATCGATCTTTAAAGTAAGGTCATTCTCCAGTTTCTTACCCTTACCACCAGGTAATTTGAATGGCAGGTTCACCCCTCTCTTGCGCCAGCTAAACCCAAATACCCAGTCGGTATTGCGTGTTTCACTCAGTTGATAATCTATCAGACTCAAACTCAGTCTGCGTCCCTTTGCATAAGAGAACTTTATGTTCATCTGATCATTGGTGGTTATATCAAAACCAATCAATGGCTCAAAACTTTCCTGCATCGTAATATTTGGCACCAGGAAATATGGCACAAAATTACCACTCACCGTATCAATAAATGCCGGGCCTCCTAATCGGAATGGATCAGTATACAATAATGCACTGTTAAAACTGTTCATACTCAGGTTACCCTTGTACCCATGCGACAAAGTAATATTATTGAAGATGGATTCCAATCCTGTTAACTTACTCAATCCGGTATAAGTCATTCTCCAATTTGGCTTAGGAAGTATACCACTAAATGGATTGGATGATATATTCGGATTCGATTGTTTTACCAATGCCACTTTATTCGGATCCTTACCAGTATATGCTGCCAGAAAGGATGGCAGTAACACATCCTGCGCATATCGTCCATAACCCGTAGCAAAACCATCGGCAGTAAATTTCTGTCCTGCTGGTAACGACTGCCAATAAGGATTGGCTTCTGCTACCCTGCGCGATACAATCAGTCGGTTATTTTCAAATGTTTTAAAGGTTTTGGATATTTCATTCGGATTATAGCTTCCAAACAAAGTACCAAATGAGATATAGGATACATTGAATCCTCCGCTTGCTAATGGGTTAAGGTGACTGAACTTTCCGTTACCCAAAGTATCCTTGTATAATTCAGAATAATCTTTGGTAAACGTTTTATCTATGTTCAGGTCGATCACCAATTCTCTGATTGGTTCCAGTTGCGCCGTAACCCTGAATTGTTGCTCAAAACTCTGGCGGAATAAAAAGTTGAATGTTGTATCCTTTGATAATAATCCCTGTGCTGCTTTTCTATTGAGCCAGGCAGTATCAGGTTGTTTACCGAATACATAATCAAGCCCAGGTGCCATACTATTGAAATTCTGACCTATAAATCTTGTGCTATCCATATAGCCTGGCAATCGGCTTCGGTAATTAGCTGAATAAGTTAACGATACATTCTTTAACATGGTAAGCAATTTACCTCCGGTTCTTTCCAACCCACTTAGTTCAGGTAATTGATTTGCCCTTAATAATTTTTGCGCAATACGTTCATCTCTTCGCTGCGCCCGCCATTTTTTCAAGGCATCTTTTCTATCCTTTCCAGCCAAGCCCTGCAATGCCACTGACTTAGGCAGTAGTGTAGAACCAAGCAGGTTTGATGGAGATTTTTGTTTTTTGGTGGTATCCCCTTTTTGTCGTGGCGGAGGTATATTGTCTAATGCACGCATCCATCTCGATTTGGCATAAAGACTCGCAAAGTTGAACTGTGCGGTGATATTATTCTCTTGTGAATTCTCCAATGTATTACCCAGGTTATACGCAAGTCTGCTGGCACCAATCCAGTTATAGGATGCAGTGTATCCGTATCGTGCCGTTATCCAGTCTGTCAAAGGGAACTTATTCAGTGGTAATGTATAAGTCAGTGCCGCTTTCTGTGTATACAAGGTATTTCTACCACCTTTTAATAAGTTTTTCCAGACAGAGTCACGTTTAACTTTTGAATCTATTCTGCCGAATGGTTCATCCACGCGGGCATTATTGGTTGCAGAGAAATCGAGGTTTAAAGATCGGCTAAGGTCCCAACGCAGGTTATAGAAACGATCGAAAGTGAAATATTTATCGTAAGTGGTATCAACACGATCTACCTTACCATCGAAGGTATTTACAATACGTGGTATGAATTCTCCAAACTGTCTTTGTATATCTGCCCTGAAACTAATATAAGACGGCCTCAGGTTAAAGTTGAAATCTTTTACCAGCGCGAACCAGGGCGAATTTGTTTTCATCAACCTTTTGAATGGTTCGATATAACGACTTTGTGAATTGTAGGTATATCCAAATCCACCACGATGCCTGGTAACTTTATTTTGTTCGATTGTCGGACTATTCTGTTCTGTTTGTGTGAAGGAATAATTGAAATCAAAATTACTCAGACTCAGCAAACCTGTTTTATTACCCGGCAATATTCTTGCATTGGTAAAATTCAGGGTACGGATGGTTGTTTGATCAACTGCTGCTTTTCTGATAGAATCTCTTTTATCTGCCGGACTATTATTCAGTTTCTCCTTATACTTAACATCCTTATCAAATGGATCATATTCCGGTGTTAGTACCGTGCGGTTGATGCTTGCATAAACCGGTAATGAAATCCTTGCTTTTTTGGGCAATAATTTTCCGGCATCAATATTGGCGGCGACATCAAATTGCATGAGGTTATCTCTTGCACGCTCATTCACGCGTTGTTCTATTGTACCAAATCCTTGTGAACGTGTGTTGGCAGAAACAGATACCGTACCAAGGTCCGCGAGTAATAAGTCTACCCGACCTAATGCGGCCCATCCGCCACGTTCATCAAGATCAGAGAGTCTTAATTCATTCACCCATACTTCTGCACTAAGCGATGGACCATCGGGTCGATAAGGATTTTCAACCCCTACCAATATGCCCCTTACTTCACCGAGGTTTGGATTACCCCTGATCGAATAGGTTTTCTCACCAAATTTCTCGCGATAGATATTTGTTACTGTACCACCTAAATTATTCCTGCGCAATTTTAGGTCAATCAAATCCCTCAAACTAATATTCAACTCATTCGCTAATGGCCATACTTTTTCTTCCTGTCCTTTAGGATAATTACCAGGCAGTGTAACTTTCAACGGTACTTTAATCTCATAATAGTTATTCAGGAAATCCTGTCCGATTCTGATAACCGCCTGTAATTCATCATTCTCAACCGGACGCTGGCCAGGCACCGATTCAGCATGCAGGAACATGTTGAGGTTACCGTATTGTCTGAGGTCGTGGTTCAGTGTTTTAAATACGGCCCTTGCGTCACCAGTACTTAGACTCCTTATCTGCAGACTCATTGCCTGTTCGTTCTGCTGGAGGTTCACACCATTATTGCTCAATAATTGTACACGCTCAACACCAGGAGGCATAATATAGTTTACCGGCGTTCTGCTGCTGTTTTCTTCCAGGTTCACCGCAAGGGTATTGAAGGATGTACCTGCTGCGTTGTTTACCGGTGTATAAGAACCCGTAGTATCCAGGTTAAAAGAAAACTGACGCCATTGGTTACGAACCAGGTCCATACGCGCCATCCTAATCACTACCGAATCTTCAAAATCTGTAAGGTATAACCTGGCAAAACGAATAGATTTAAAATCGGCAATGCTGCCTACTTTATTTGAGAAAGAACGGATAGGGATACGGAAAAGAAACCAGTCTTCTGTTTTGGTGGTACCATCTGCCGCATTCACCGTTATTCTTCTCTTATCAGTTATATAAGGTGTAATGCCTACATCCATACCCGGACGCAGGTTTACTTCATATTCATAATAAGCTTCGGTTTCGTTGAGTGTATTATCCCGATTGAGGTCTTCATTATCAGGATATAAAGTAGCGGCAGGAGTAAATTGTCCGCCGGTTGTTGCAATGGGTGAATTACCCTGAGGGTTATTGTGGTTTTTATAACGACCTAAAATTCCGGTTCCTGTCTGGTCGAAAGAATTATCTCGGAACCATTTATAGTTATCGCGTGCAAGATCGGCCTGCGCCTGTATAAATGCCTGAGAGCCTGTTCCAAAATTTTGTGCAATACGATTTAAGACATATCCTTTTTTTCTGCGTTCGCCATCATCATCCAATCCATCAAAACCAACATCCTGATAGGTTCTGTCGTTGGGGTCATTACTAAATGCCTGTGTTATCTGAATAGGGTTTACCGGTGTTTTACCCCATGTATTCGAGCTGTCAACAGATGCAGGAATATTAGGTGTATTCATGCCGTTTTCATAAAACCTTTTTCCATCCTTTAAAATATCTTCACTGATATTACCCAGGTTTAGGAACAGTTTACCACCTCTGCTGGTAGGGTTCAGGATAAATGGATTCTGCATCCAGATTTCAAAAAACTCAATATTGCCTGTTTCAAAATCTGTTTGATCAATTGCGCGCATAATACCACCCCAACGATTAGCTGGTTTGGTTAGTCGTCCATTGGCCGTAAATTCCGAAGGTCTTGTTTCAAAATTATATGGCCCTTTTTCTGTGGGATAAAAAGCAAGGTCAAAAGTTGCGGTTTGTACATCCGTAATATTAGTTGTGCGTTGCGGGAACAATTCATTGGTAAATACCTGACGTACCCTTGGGTCACTCAACTCAGCCAGGTTTCTTCTCAACGGATTATTACTACTGTTTTTATCCTGCAGGTTTGGTTCAATATTATACCAGGCTAATTTTGCCCTGTTGAAATTATAATCAATTGAATCGGTTAAAGTGGCTTCCGGAAATCTAGGGTTGCCTTGCGGTGTAGATGCAAGTGCCCATGCCACAAAAGGGAAACGTAAATCGATGCTGGTTCTTGTTCCTTCAAAATCATCCAGGAATATCAAACCCTGTTCACCCTTACCTATCTGAGATGGGTGCCCCGGTTTCAGGAAAGCTGCTTCTCCATATGCATTGATACCTGAACTTGCTTTCGTTGAATAAAAAGGAAGTTTGTTTAAGAACCTTGTCAACCCCGGCAACTCAGACTGGTAGCTGAAATCAAGTCCGTACATGGAGTTATTAATCGGATCATCCCCATAACCCATCTTAGTAAAAAATGGTCTTTCGCCCAACTTAACTGCGGTAGCCCCTAGTGTTAGTTTTTTATTGGCGATATAATCAAGTCTCAAGCCACTAAAGCCACGCTGCTGCATACCAAATCCAGCATTGTTTTCAAATGATACGTTCACCGGTACATTTGAATTCAATATGCCCGCATTTAAAATACGTACTGTTCCAAGGTTATAATCAACCGTATAATCTGTTCCCTCTTTCAGTATTTGTCCGCCAGCGGTAACTGTTACAGAACCCTGAGGAATATTGAATGTATTGAGGAATATTTCTGAGCCGCTGCTATTCCCTTTTACCTGTCCTTGCATTACAAAACGGTTAAGGTTGGCATAGGTTTGTGCGATTGCCTTGATGGAATCGTACAATGAATAATACACATACTTATTTTTAACGGACGAGGGAAGTCCGGCAAAAGCAAGTGTATCGAGATCACGACCAAAAGGTTCCAGCACAGGAAAAATCACTTTACCTGTTTGCGGCAATACCGTAAACCCATCTATAAAATCAAATACCCCATCAGGCTGTGGATCGTTACGGTTGTTAAGTCTATCGAGATTTAGAATACGTAATAGTGGTTGTCCATCAACAGCCGAAGAAGTTTCAGGCAGGTATCTTTTCAATCCGCCGCTAGGTTCTTCGTATAGCACATTCAGTTTAAAATCTTCGCGTTGAATACCACCAAAAACATCAAGCGAATAAACGTTTTTCATCATCCAGTCCCAGATAGGTAACTGTATGCGTTGTGAAGTAGCTTTCAACAATTTCAGGAACAGTACTTTTTGCACACCGCTGGTAGAATCGAGGGCAACATCCTGAGAAAATTCACCCACCTGATACACGCGACCATTATAAGTATATTGGAATGCAACGGCCAATACTTCATCGGGTTGCATTTGGGTATTGATCGATAAAAAACCTACTTGTGGGTTAAAAGTATATTCCGTAGGAGATAATTTTCTTGCAAAAGTTTTTTCGTAATCATCAACCGGTCTTAATCCTTTGGATAATAAAAGTGTGTTGATGAATGAAGGGTTACGGCTATTGGGATCACCCGCAAGGGACCCATATAAATTATTGGACTGGTTCGCAGGCAATGGATTATTGGTGAGTGGGGTAACTGCTGGGTTGAAGGGTCTTGATTCACCCAGATCCATCAAACCCACAATATCACGTGCATCTGTAGTTGCACCGGTGCGATTGGTAACCCATACTTCTATTCTCTGTATCTGCACTTGTGAGTTTACCACAGGCAGGTTGCGCATTACTTTGTTGTAATTGTCGTAGAAATACTGTCCCATTAAAAAGTGACGATTCTCTTCATAATCGCTTAAACTTTTCTGGAAATTCTGCGAAGCTGCCCCGCCCTGCAATGCAACAGATTGTCTGCTCGACCGCTGATTGGCTAATGCACCTGTAACATATAGTTTGCCGAATTGTAATTGAGTTTTAATACCGAACAAATTCTGGGCGCTTGGTATCAGTGTACCGCGCGATTGAAAAGAAATATTTCCTGCTTCAATACTTTTGATCAATTCATCATCCATTCCTTTATAATCCAGTTTAATCTGGTTATCAAAGTTCAGGTTAGATAAAGTGTTATAGTTGATGGGGAATTTTAGTTTGTTACCAATATTCGCATTCACATTCAGATTGGCATTCATGTCGAAATCAAAACCACCATTCTTTCTTGCACGTTCGGGTAAAGTGGGGTTTTTGATATTTTGTCCCTGGTAACCTGCAATGATATTTACATCGCCTGTTGGACGAATATCAATCTTCAACCTGTTCTGGGCGGCAAGGTCATTTGCGGCATTCTTTACATCACCTATTGCATTGCCCAGGTCGCCAGCGTATCTGTTGGCCAGTTCATTTAAACCGAATATGCGGTCGAATAAAGTGTTATATGCCCGTAATGGCGGACGTTCTGCTTTTTTATTCAGTCGGGTTAAAGCGTCGGCGCGTTTCTTAAAATAATCGCGTTCCTGTTCTCTTGCCTGCAAGCGCCAGAATTCTTCGAAGCTAAGTGTTGTTGGGGTGCGGTAGTATTGGTTACCAATTTTTTCTACGATCACATATTGTTTGGTTTTAGGATCGTATTCTATGGTTCTTTTGATAAGGGCTGTATCGCGAAGGTCAAAAGGATTCCTGCTTTTATTGGATAATGCATCGCCTCTTCTGTCACTGATGGGATAACGCAATGAGTCGCGTTGCTGGGCAAGCAGATCGTTATGCCAGGTCAGGGCTATAATAATAATAAAGAGAAGTCGCAAACGCAAAGTAGTACACTTAGTTAAGTAGAAATTTATGCGATAGACTAAAGGTTTTTAAGTGCCTGCTTGATCACCATTTCGAGTGATGCATCTGCAGGTATGTTTGACATCGTTTTTTTAATAGCGTTTTCTGCCTGTGGTTTGGCGATACCCAATGCCACAAGTGCATGAACCGCATCCTGATCTATTCCTACTACTCCCGTAGCAAAACCTCCCAGTGGCTGGTCGATTGTTTGTTTACTCAGTTTATCCCTGAGTTCAACAATTAATCTTTCTGCCGACTTCTTTCCAATACCCTTGATTCCTTCCAACTGCTTAGTGTTGCCCTGAACAATTGCCCGGATAATTTCATCGGGTTTCATCCCGGATAACATCATCCTGGCCGTTGAAGCACCCACTCCGGATACACTGATCAGTTGAAGGAACAAATCCCTCTCTGCAATATCGGCAAATCCGAACAATGTTTGTGCATTTTCGGTAATATGTAAATAAGTGTGTAATTGTCCGTTTTCTACTTTACTGATGGCTTCATAGGTATTCAGACTGATTTGCAGGTCGTAGCCAACCCCATTCACATCCACTACCACTCGGGCAGGCGTTTTGATTGCAAATTTTCCTCTTACAAAAGCGATCATAGCAGGATTCAAAAATAGGGCTAAAAAAACAAAATTGATACGTATCTTTGCTTATAAATTATACGTATGTCGACCAAACTCACGCTTTCGATTGACGAATCGGTCATTAGAGACGCAAAAGAGTACGCACAAAAAACGGGTCGAAGCGTTTCTCAACTGGTAGAATCGTACCTGAAAGCCATTACCAGCCCTTCCAAAAAGCAAAAATCGAAACTCCCTCCCCACCTCAAAAGATGGCATGGCGCCTTTAAAATGGAGGATGAAAGGGCTTGTCAGGAGTTGATGAACGAAACTATTTGGGAGAAATACAATCCATGAGGAAAATTTTTATTGATACCAATGTATTGTTTGATTTCTTTGCAGAAAGACAACCCTTCGACAAAGAAGCAGAAGAAATGATAGAACTGGCTTATGAAAAGCAGATTGAACTGTATTGTGCGGCTACTAGCTACACAACTTTATTTTACCTTCTGGCAAAATTAAAAGGAAAGGCAAAATCTGTCCAGGCAATCAGAGACATGCGCGAATTACTGAATACAGTCAGGGTTGACGATGCGATTATTGATAAGGCCCTTGAAAATACAGTCCCCGATTTTGAAGAAGCTATCCAGATAGCTTGCGCATATACTATAAAAGACGTACAGACAATAGTAACCAGAAACCCAAAACTTTTCAAAACAAAAAGACTACTCGTACAAACACCTAAAGAATTTTTAGACACGATTAATCAAACGATAAATGAATAAACTCACAGCAACCATTACAGCGGTTGGCGGATATGTTCCGGAAGACAAGCTTACCAATTTTGATCTTGAAAAAATGGTAGACACGAATGATGAATGGATCCGCACGCGTACAGGTATAGAAGAAAGACGAATTTTAAAAGAACCAGGTAAGGGCAGCAGCGATATGGCAGTTCCCGCCATCCAGGAAATTTTGAGGAAGAAAAACCTTGATCCACTCGACATCGACTGCGTAATATGCGCTACTGTTACCCCGGATATGGTATTTCCTGCAACAGCAAATATCATCTGCGATAAAATAGGTGCCACCAATGCCTGGGGATATGATATGAGTGCTGCTTGCAGTGGTTTTCTGTATGCACTCACCACCGGGTCCATGTATATTGAAAGTGGCAGGTTTAAAAAAGTAATTGTAGTAGGCGTTGATAAAATGAGCGCCATCATAGACTATACCGATCGTGCCACCTGTATTATTTTTGGTGACGGAGCCGGTGCCGTTTTACTGGAACCTACCAATGATGGTTCAGGAATTCAGGACAGTATTTTAAGAAGCGATGGAAGTGGTCGTCATTACCTACACATGAAAGCCGGCGGTTCAGTAAAACCCGCCACCGTTGAAACGGTAATGGCCAAAGAACATTTTGCATACCAGGAAGGTCAGGCTGTATTCAAATTTGCTGTAAAAGGCATGGCCGACGTAAGTGCAGAACTACTAGAAAGAAATGGACTCACCGGTGATGATATTGCATGGCTGGTACCACATCAGGCCAACCTGCGCATCATAGATGCAACCGCCAACCGCATGGGATTGCCCAAAGAAAAAGTAATGATCAATATCCAGAAATACGGCAACACAACCGCCGCCACCCTTCCGCTCTGTTTATGGGACTGGGAAAAGCAACTCAAAAAAGGCGACAACATAGTACTCGCCGCATTTGGTGGTGGCTTTACCTGGGGAGCTACCTGGGTGAAATGGGGGTATTGATCTTTGATTTAGTGTGAATTGTCAATGGTGAATGGTGAATAGAAGGGAATATAAATTCCGGATCTATTGACTATTCACCATTGACAATTCACATTGCCGTAACAATTAGATTACAAATTCATAACCCGGTATAAATAATACGGCTGTTCATAGCAGATAGTTTTGCACGCAATTAAAAATTGTGTACCAAACGCTGAATATGAAAAATATCTACATTAGTGTGTTATGCCTTTTATTGGCATCAACCATTTTTGCACAAAACGGAGTTATCAAAGTAAAAGTGATCGATGAACAGAAGCTCAATTTACCCGGAGCCAATGTATCACTCGACGATAAGAAATTTAATGCAGTATCTAATACCAGCGGTACAGCAGTGTTCTATAACATACCTGCCGGTAAACATACCCTCACCATTAGCTATCTGGGTTACAAAGATTATACGCAAACAATTAACAGCACAGGTACTGTGTCTGAATTCACTGTTTCACTTGAGTCTGGTGTTAACGTACTTAAAGGCGTTATTGTACTGGGTGATCGTTTGAAAGGTCAATCCAAAGCACTTAACCAGCAAAAAAACAGTGATAATATTACCAATATCATCAGCGCTGACCAGATTGGTCGTTTCCCAGATGCAAATATCGGTGACGCTATCAAACGTGTACCTGGTGTTACCATGCAGAACGATCAGGGTGAAGCACGTAATATTATTGTAAGAGGTATGGGTCCTGAATTCAATGCTGTTTCGCTGAACGGAGAAAGAATTCCTTCTGCAGAAGGCGATAACAGAAGGGTTCAACTCGATCTTATTCCTGCTGATATGATTCAAACCATTGAAGTAAGTAAAACACTTACGGCAGATATGGATGCCGATGCCATTGGTGGTTCTGTAAACCTGGTAACTCGTTCTGCTCCAAATGGCAAACGTTTTTCTGCTACAGTTGCCGGAGGATACAATCCGATTCGCTCTTCTTTCATCGGCACTGTTAACTTAATTGCCGGAAGCCGCTTTGCAAAAGATAAGCTGGGCTATGTAGTTAGTGGCTCTTTCAACAGAAATGATTATGGTTCAGATAATATTGAAGCTACATGGAGCAAAGATGCCAATGGCAAAGTTTATGTAAGTGATCATGATCAGCGTATATACGATGTATTGAGGGTTCGCAGAAGTGTAACTGCTACGGTTGATTATAAAATCAGTCCCTTACATACCATCTTTGTAACTGGTAGTTATAACTGGCGCGATGATAAAGAAAATCGTTTCCGTCTTCGCCACCGTTTTCGTGGCAATGCTGCAACAGACCTGATTTATGATGGAGCAGGCAATATCAGCGGTTATAATGTAGGTGAAGTACTCAGGCAAACAAAAGGTGGAATTGACGATAACCGCAACGATAACAGAAGACTGGAAGATCAGCGTGTTCGTTCACTCGCCATAAAAGGTGAGCACCTTTTTGGTAAGTTGAAAACAGACTGGAGTGTGCAATTCGCAAGAGCATCTGAAGTAAGGCCACATGAGCGCTATGTTTCTATGGGAAGAAGAAATATCACTGTAACACAGGATATAACCGATCCTCAGCGTCCTTATCTCACAGATAATACTGCATTAACAGCTTATACCAGAAGAAACGAACTGACAGAACAGTTCCAGGATCAGTTTGAAAAAGATATCAACGCAAAACTGAATTTCGAAATTCCTGTTTCTATTGTAAAAGGACAAAATGGTTCGCTGAAATTTGGTGCCCGTTTACGTACCAAAGAGAAAATTAGGAACAATAATTTCTTCTCCTATACTCCTATCGGAGCTTCTACTGCCAATTTTGCCAACATCAGCTTATTACCACTAGTTGATAAAACAGTTTCTGAGTTTTATCCAGGTGAAAAATTTGCTGCAGGTTTATTTGTTGCCCCTGGATTTCTTGGCGGTCTGAATCTTAAAGACGCTACAAGATTTGATGAGAGTGATGAACCGTCTGAATACCTTTCGGGTAATTTCACTGCAAAAGAAACTATTACAGCAGGATATATCGCTTTGAAGCAACAGTTCAACGATCGCTTATTTGCGAATGTAGGTTTGCGCATCGAACGTACCAGCATCAACTATACCGGTAATATTGTGGAAGATGGTGATCAGTTTAAAGGAATTGCAAACCTGAAAAACAACTATACCGATTTCTTACCAAACCTTAACCTTAAATACAAGTTTGATAATAACACCGTTTTAAAATCTGCCATCACCCGTTCTATTGCCCGTCCGAGATACTATGACCTGGTACCCTTCTTCAACATCAATCCAAATGACCAGGAGTTGAGTGCAGGTAATCCGAAAATGGAACCGGTAAGATCATGGAATATGGATCTGATGTTTGAGAAATATTACAGATCTGTAGGTTTGATTTCTGGAGGTGTATTCTATAAGAAAATCGACCGTTTCTTCTATACTTTCCTTGATCAGCAATATACCCAGTCTGAATTTTCACGCGATTTCCCAACTGTAACCAATCCAATCGGTGCAGGTGAAAACTGGCAGTTTACGCAGCGCAGAAATGGCGACGGTGCAAGTTTATTTGGTTTCGAACTGGCTGCACAAAAACAACTTGATTTCTTACCTGGCATCTGGAAAGGATTTGGTGTGTACGCAAACTATACCTATACCCATTCCAAAGCAGATGGTATCTATGACGGATCGGGTGCACTGGTAAGAAACGATGTAAAATTACCGGGTGCGGCACCACATATGTTCAACTTATCGGTTTCATATGAGAATAAGCAATTCGTAGGTAGACTTTCTGCCAACTTCACGTCGGCTTATGTTGATGACAGTGATGATGCAGGATACAATGCAGATGCGTTTAATGATCGTTTTTACGACAAACAATTCTTCCTTGACTTCAATGCATCTTATGCCATTACGCCTAAGACAAGGATATTTACAGAAGCCAATAACCTTACCAACCAGCCGCTGCGTTATTACCAGGGCGATAAGTCGAGAACAGCTCAATTAGAGTATTATGGACCAAGGTTTAACTTTGGATTGAAGTTTGATATTTACAAATAATACGCATACCGCTTAATTTTATCATAAACCCCGGGTAATTCCGGGGTTTTATTTAACTGATTCAAATGCAAAAAAAAATCTTCCCCATTGCAGTTATACTATTTGCTTTTGCCTGCAAAAATGAACCAGCACAAAATGATGAAGCTGCACTAAAACCAACGGTGGTAACAGATACCGTATTTGATGACAGCGACGATCCCGCTATCTGGATCGATAGCGTCAATCCATCCAATAGTATCATCATTGGTACAGATAAGCACAAAGAAAATGGTGGTTTATATGTATTTGGACTTGATGGAAAAATCGACCGAAACAGGTCAGTCACCGGACTCAAAAGAATGAATAATGTTGATATTGCTTATGGTCTCATTCTCAATGGAACAAAGACAGATATTGCAGTAGCCACAGAAAGAGACAGAAACAGCATCAGGATTTTTCGTTTGCCCGATATGGCTGCAATAGACAGCGGTGGTATTGAAGTATTCGTAAAAGACAGCCTGCGTCACCCAATGGGTATTGCTTTGTATAAGCGCCCTGCAGATAATGCCATCTTTGCCATTGTTGGCCGTAAATCAGGACCTGCTGAAGGATATCTTGAGCAGTACCTCCTATCAGACAATGGACATGGAGTAGTAAAAGGAACCCTCGTGAGAACATTCGGTAAATTTTCCGGTAAGAAGGAAATAGAGTCGATTGCAGTAGATAATGAACTTGGTTATGTTTATTATTCAGATGAGCAGTTTGGTATCAGAAAGTATTATGCAGATCCTGAAAAAGGAAATGAGGAACTGGCTGTTTTCGGACAGGGAGATTTTAAGGAAGATAATGAAGGGATCTCCATTTATAAATTCAATGATGGCACTGGTTATATACTTGTATCTGACCAATCAGCCAATCGATTCAATATTTATGCAAGAGAAGGCAGAAATAATCAGCCCCATAATCATTCGCTGATCAAATCAGTACCTGTTTCAACAGACCAAAGTGATGGTAGTGATGTTACTTCTTTTACGTTACCTGGCTTTAAAGGTGGACTATTTGTTGCAATGAGTACAGACAAAACATTTCAATTCTATCCCTGGGAAATAATTGCTAAGAAAGCAGGGTTGAAGGGGGAATAGGGCTTAGGTGTTAGGTGCTAGGTACTAGGTACTAGTGTGCGCCTAAAGGCTAACAGCTAACACCTAACACCTAACACCTAGTACCTAGTACCTAGCACCTAGCACCTACCCCTTACTCCAAATACCTCACCGTACGTGTAATCTTCCCGTCTGCATTGATTCCTTCCAGTACAACCTGTAATCTTTTGGAAAAATCGTTGTTATAAAATTCTACCCTGAACCTGGGTGATTTTTTATTGGTAAGGATGTATGGGTTCCAGTACAGTGTGCTCCTTGAGTCGGCATCGTAGGTCTGGTCTTGCTCGTAATTAGGGTGATAAAATTCTTTGAAACGCGAATAACCGGCCAATATGGTTGATTCCATTCCTTTTTTATTTGGATCTGATTTCCGGGCATCATCTCCTTTTTTAGTATAAATAGCAATAGCGCCTGATCCGCCACCTACTGCTGATCCAAAAAACGGGGGGCGTAACACTTTAATATAGGCAACATCACTCATGGGCAAAGTCTGTATGAAATCGAGGTTAGCAGGGGTTTCATTCAGGTATAAAGAAGGAGTACCACCGCGCCAGCTCATCGACATATTTGAGCCCGAGCCGGTAATTTGTAATCCGGCCACTTTTCCCTGTAGGTAAGACAGCACATTAAATGCGCCAATGGTTCTGTCTTGTGTAAGGTCAAAACTATAAGCATCTCCGCCGGAAAAAAGTCCAGATGCATATTTCTCATCCATGATCTGCATGGGGCTTTTTGTTTTGGCTTTCACAACCACTTCCTGCAGTGTTGCAGAAGCCATACTTTTTCTCAGTTTTTCTTCCTCGAGTAAAAACAAATTCATGCGTGCCAAAGCCAGGCTGTCAGAACTTAATTGCAAACCCGACTGTTCATCTACTTTAGTGGTGCTGCCTGGTTGTTTTTTTAAGAGTCCATTGTTCATCTGAACCTGTGTAACCCTTCCTCCTAGTTTTTTGGTATCATTTAAATTGTAATAAACCCGAGCCGTGTCAAAGAAGAAAACATCTTTTTCTTCAAACCCGCCGTCTTTTTGTACGGGAACAAAATACATACTTACACTACTGTCTTTGTTAACCATCACCAGGTTGAGCTGTGTGCCGGCACCACCACTATTTTCCAGACCATACACTTTTCCTTCAATTTTCATAAAGTCTGTTTCCGGTGGAAATTGTAGCACTGGTTCTTTAGCGGCTTTTATTTTATCCCAATCGAACTTTCTCCATCCATTGGTTAACATAACAAGATCCAGTCTGCTGGTGATGCTATCCGCATCGCTGATCATATAAAAAGCAGGGTTATGTATATACCCCCTCAACTGATTAGTCAACAAAAAGTCGGAGAAAATATTAAAGGTTTCCTGTCCGGATAGTGCAGCATCTGTAATAGATATCGACATATTTGTTTCGGCCGTATCTGAAACAAATATTTCCAGGATATTTTTACCTCTTTTTTCAAGATTAATAATACCTGGATTTACTTTGGCATTAAACTCATGAAAATGGTTGTTCACAAACAATATTCTTTCTTCCAATGGTTGCCAGTCGCTCGTAAACAGTGAAAATTGTAAAATGCCAGTTTGTAATTCATCAATCGGCACTGCTGTATTGAGCAGGGTTTTTTCGGGCATTTTAAGTTGCACCTTATAAATAGGGTGTTCATTCATGTGAACCAGTAAAAACAATTCTTTCTGGTTATCAGGAACCTGCTCCGAACGTTGCACCTGTATAATGGCTTTATCATTTGTGCCACGAATACTGAGGGCTACTCCTTTTTCTTGTATACCCTTGATAGGCGTACTACCCCTTGTGCCATTTTCATCGAGCCAGTCAACACGGTAATTTTCTCCCGGCAAAGCCCTCAGCGTAAAAAAGCCCATACCATCGTGCAGGATCCTGAGCGAGTCGAGTACCAGATTCTTATCATTCAATACAGCGCCTTTCACAAACATGGGTTTACCAAACTGATTGGTTGCCTTAAAAGCTACTTTTTCTGTTAAACCCTGCACCAGGTTACCTCCTTCAGGAAAAACTTCCACACGGGTGCGTATGACAGTTACTTTTTTAGCGGGAAGTTTACCATTATTAATCTGTATATCTTTTTGGTATATAAAACTGGTATCATCATTCAACATCCATCTCGTATAGGCTTTTACACGAATGAATTCTCCGGCATAATTGGCGGGTATATCAAAAGACCCTTTCGCGGTTGACTGAAAAAGCGGTGCCACTGTTTGACGCAACATTTTACCATTTACATCGTACCAGTCTACATAAACATTTCTGCTCGCCGGACTGGGCATTTGTTCCATCAGCAGGTAGAGTTTATAAAAGATGGTTTCTTCTTTATTATATAATTGCTTATCAAAATGAATATGCATTTTTTCTTTGGGAAAGATACTCGCATGTGCGTCCATGATCGAATCCATAAACTGAGCCTTTGCAGACTGACTAAAATTCCATAAAACAAAAACAGTAGCTAAGTAAACAATACGCTTCATCGCATTCTCTTTTGCGCTAAGATAGACAATAATACAGCGTGACCATCGTTCTTAAAGGTCCTGGATACGATTTTAATTTCTGTCTAATTTAGCAGAATGACCTTCGCAGAAAATCAGTGAAGAGGCAATGCCCATTTATTTTTGCCGGGTAAATAAAATATAATCGGTCTGCGGAATTCTTTCAACTCCCAATTGCCGCAGCATAGTAACTATCTGCCCCCGGTGATAAGTACCATGATTCGAAAGATGTAACACGATTTCTGCAACAGGCTGCGTATAATGTTCCCCACGGATATTTTTGTAGGGCAATGATGCCAATAGCATTTCTTCTGATGCTTCCTTTACAAATGAGTACCATTGGTGGTTTTGGTGTAATAATCCATTGGCAATATCCTTCATACTTGGGTGAAAGCTTAGACTGGGCATTACTACCTGTTCATGCATCTGAAGCCTTTGCCACCATGCACTGGCAGCATCCCACATATGCAGGAATGTTTTATGAACGGAAGGAAAGCTGCTTACAATAGGCTGATTTTGCTGTTCGGGAGACAAGTCGGTAGTGAGCTGTAATAACTGCTCATTGGCCCAAATTTCATAAGCTGTATAGGATATCAGTAATTGCTTCATGATTCGTCTTACATTTGAGGAAGAAGAATTATTTATCCAGACAATTTACAAATAATGTCCGAAAAATTTCAACTAAGCGGTATTAGTTCCGTTGCCATGCATGCCAGCGGTCACCAAAACGCAGAAGATGCACATCTAACCCCCATATTTGCTACTTCTACCTTCACTTTTGATACTGCCGAAGATGGTATGAACCGCTTTGCAGGATCAGATAAAACCAGGGTTTATAGTCGTTGGGGAAATCCCACATTTACCGCTGCAGAAATAACCATTGCTGCACTCGAAGCATTTGGCTTAAAAGACGAAAATGGTGCACCACTTCAGTTAAAAGCATTATTACATGCAAGCGGACAAGCCGCTATGACTACCCTCTTCCTGGGTAACTTGAAAACGGGTGATGCAATTCTGTCTCATTATTCATTATATGGCGGTACGCAGGAACTGATGACCAAGGTATTGGCAGCAACCGGTATTGAAGCGATTATCGTTGATATGCGCGATCTAAATAAGGTGGAAGAAGCCCTTCAACAATATCCGCATATTAAAATGATTCATATTGAAACGCCCGCCAACCCTACTATTCAATGTGTAGATATTGCTGCTGTTACCGGTATCGCTAAAAGCAGGGGACTGATTGTAAGCGTTGACAATACTTTTGCAACACCCTACCTGCAACAGCCATTTAAATACGGCGTGGATTATGTATTTCATTCCACTACAAAATTCTTAAACGGCCATGGAACCGCCATTGGTGGTGTGTTAATAGGAAAAGACATAGAAAAAATGAGCACCAGCATTTGGAAATGGCATGTGTTGTTGGGAGGAAATAGTAATCCTTTCGATGCCTTTCTCCTCGCTCAAGGCATAAAAACGCTGGAATTAAGGATGGAAAAACATTGTGAGAATGCGCAGAAAGTAGCTGAATTTCTGGAACAACATCCCGCTATTGCTAAAGTAAATTTTACCGGATTGCCCAGCCATCCTGATTATGCATTGAGTGCCAGACAAATGCGTTTGCCCGGTGCCGTAATGAGTTATGAATTAAAAGGTGGATTGGAAGCAGGTAAACAATTTATCAATAAATTACAGATGTGTGTACGGGCCATTTCACTCGGAACGGTGGATACACTGGTTTCGCACCCTGCCAGTATGAGTCATTTTGGAATACCCAGGGAAGAAAGAATTAAATACGGCATTACCGATGGTTTAATCAGGATGAGTGTGGGTATTGAGAACTGTGCAGATATTCTGAATGATCTGGAGCAGGCTTTAAAGTAATTACTGCTTGTAATAATTTAGTCTTATAGGCTACTAATTTGCAAATACCGCTAAAACATTGTGTCATGAGAAAATTATTATTGGTGTCAGCCTGTTGTCTGTCGCTTTGCACCTACGCACAAAAAAAGAAAATAAACAACAGTCAACCAGTCGATCGTTTCGCCGGACTGGATACCAGTTTTGAACAGATTCTAAAAGACCATTTGGCTTCAGGTTTTGCAGTTGCAGTAGTAGAAAAAGATAAGATTATTTACGCTAAAGGATTTGGTTATCGTGAATATGAGAAAAAATTACCGGTAACACCTAATACCCTTTTTGCCATTGGCAGTTGCACCAAAGCATTTACCGCTTCTTTAATCGGTTTGTTGCAAAAAGAAAACAAACTGAGTATTGATAAACCAGCCATCAATTATTTACCTGAACTCCGGTTTTATAATGATGATATGAACCGGATGATCACGCTTCGTGATATGATGAGCCATAGAACAGGCTTACCACGCCATGATTTTTCCTGGTATCTTTTTAAATCGAAATCAAGAGATAGTTTGTTGCAACGCATCCGTTACCAGGAGCCCAGTGCAGGTATCAGGGAAAGATGGCAGTATAATAATTTCATGTTCCTCACTCAGGGTATGATTGCTGAAAAAATTACCGGTAAAAGCTGGGAAGAAAATATACAAACCAACCTGCTTTCTCCATTGGGTATGAAAAGAACCAATACAAGTATTGAAGCATTAACCAGGGATACTGATGCGGCTTTGGGATATGGCATTAAAAAAGATTCCATCATAGATAAACTTGATTATTACCATATCGATGCAATGGGCCCTGCCGGAAGTATCAATAGTAGCGTAACTGAAATGGCCAATTGGGTAATTACCTGGATCAATGGAGGAAAATTCAATGGCAAAGAAATATTACCTGCTAATTATGTAGCCAATGCCATGAGCGCACAAATGGTTTCATCACCCGGTTTGCCCACTTCAGAGAGACCCGATGTATTCTTTTCAAATTATGGCTTTGGATGGTCGCTGGCTTCGTATAAAGGTCATTACAGGGTAGAACATGGGGGCAATATTGATGGTTTTTCGGCCAGTACATCCTTCTTTCCAACAGACAGTATCGGTATTATTGTATTGACCAATCAGAACGCATCTTCTGTCACATCAATTGTTAGAAATACGATTGCAGATCGTTTACTTAAACTTCCTTTTTTCGACTGGAGCAGGGATATACTATCATCCACCAAAAAAGCAAAAGAGGCTGCCAAGGAAGCTGGCAAAACAGTAAGTTCAAATCAACACAAGGATGCCAAAGCCAGTCATGCCTTAAAAGATTACGAAGGCATTTACAATCATCCCGGATATGGAAGTGCCGAACTGATAAGCAGAAATGATTCACTATTTGCCCATTTTCCTGGTAATGATATTACCTGGTTAAAACATTTTCATTATGATATTTTTGTCCCCTATGATGTGTCAAAAGATGGAAGTATTGATACGAGCATAAGCAGTCCGATGCGTTTTCAGTTTTTCATGAATGAAGCAGGAGATATCAGCAGTCTTTCATTGAAACTGGAACCTACACTGGATGCATTAAAATTCAACAGAACACCAAGAACTATAAAGACCTCCGCAAATGATTTACAGAAATATGCGGGTAAGTATGAACTTGGTGGTGTTGACGTAACTGTTTCAGTTAAAAACAATACACTGTATGTACTTATTCCTGGACAGCCAGAATATGAACTGTCTGCCTTGGGCAATGACCGTTTTGGTTTAAAAATTTTACCGGGATATTATGTACAGTTTGAAGTAAAAGATACTGAAGTAACCCAACTTACTTTCCAGCAGCCAAATGGTAACTTTGTTGCGAAAAGAAAAAAATAAAGTTTTAGTTATTACTATGAATATTGTTATAAGAAGAGCGGAAAAAGCAGATTGCAAAAGATTACTGGAACTTATTCAGGAACTGGCAGACTATGAAAAAGCGCCCCAGGAAGTTACCGTTTCACTGGCGCATTTTGAAGAAAGTGGATTTGGTGAAAAACCGGTATGGTGGGCATTTGTTGCAGAAATTGACGGGAAAGTAGAAGGTTTTGCACTTTATTATATTCGCTATAGCACCTGGAAGGGACAGTGCTTGTACCTGGAAGATTTTCTTGTGACGGAGAAACTCAGGGGCAAGGGGGCTGGCAAACTTTTATTCGACCGTATCATTCAAGAAGCAAAAGAAAAAGGCTTTTCAAGAATGGTCTGGCAGGTACTTGAATGGAATGAGCCTGCAATAAATTTTTATAAAAAATACAATGCCACTCTTGATCCGGAATGGGTAAATGGCATACTGGACTTTTAGATAAACGATTATTAGCATTACTGTCGAAATAATTTAGCAGCGAGCTATATGTCTAGGGTGTGATAGAACACAGATTTTCATGATCTTCAAGATCTGTCATGATAAACCTTGAGAATCATGAAAATCTTGGTTCTATTTATGTTTCTCGCATATTACCCCCTTAAATATTTCTTTTACAGGCTTGGTTTTAACAACTAATCAACTGACTAGTTGTTGTTTTCACCTGTTCACCGCTTCATTTGCCCCATTCTCTTAAAAAGATAAGCAGTCTCTTTTCAATGCCTTACATTTGATTATGCGCCCGATGGCTTTTATACTGCTTATGGTGATGCTGGCAAATACTGCCTGGTATTATCCCGTAACACAGTACCATCGTGTACAGATTCGACGCGAAATAAAAAGAAGGATAAAAAATTCTATTCCGGAAGATCAACTTCATACCATTACCGTTCGTTCAGAAACCGACCCTTCCCTCAAATGGATACATAAAGGAAAAGAATTCAGGTTCCGTGGTATGATGTATGATGTGGTTCGTTTACAAAAAACCGACAGCAGCATTACCTATCATTGTATTAATGATATGGAAGAAACCCTGTTATTTGCTGAACTGGATCAGAAAGTGCAGCAACAAATGGATCACCAGGATAATGGCGGAAGCGGAATCTTAGCAAAAAAAATACTTAAGGCCATTAGTGCCAACCTCTATTTAAACGCCAGCTATCCCAATATCAACCAACCACTTTATTACCTCATTCATGAAAGTGGATATAAGGTTTATTTAACCGCTCCAGCAAGAGAGATTCTAACACCTCCCCCACAGGTCTGATCAAGTATATACAAAACTGTGTTACATAAGCCGGTCTGGTTTATTGTAATCGCATGTGCATGCATTATTGATCAAACTTTACTAAAACTAAATTTGTGAAAAGAAAATTTATTCTGCCCCTGATAGGCAGCTTATTTGCTGTTGCCGCAATCGGACAATCAGGTACCATTCAGGGTCGTGTCTTAAATCAACAGAAGCAGCCTATGGCTGGCGCATCTGTTCAGATAAACGGTAAAACTGTGGCCAAAACCAATGAACAAGGACAGTTTACTGTTAACTGTACCGGCAATAAAACAACATTACGTATCACCTATATCGGATTTCAACCAGCTACCGCAAATTCATCCTGCAACGCTAAAATTGAAGTGGTTTTAACAGAGCAATTCAATGAATTAGATGCGGTTGAAACTAGCACTGGCTTAAGAAAATCTCAATTAGAACAACCTGCATCAATTGTACAACTTAGAGAAACCGAATTAAAACGCGGAACCGGACTTTTTCTGGATGATGCCATTAATGGAAATGTGCCCGGTATTACCATGCAACGTAGAAGTCATTCAGGCGGACAACAATTTAATATCCGCGGATACGGTAATGGTATCGGCATTCGTGGTGTGAATGGTAATTTTGATAGCCAGGGTTCTAAAACCTACCTGAACGGTATTCCTATTACGGATGCAGAAGGAATTACCGTACTGGATGATATTGACTATGCTTCACTGGAAAATGCGGAGATCATTAAAGGCCCCTCAGGCACTTTATATGGTATGGCCATTGCCGGTGTTATAAACCTGCAGACCCAAAAAGCGCCAAAAGGGAAAACAACGGTTAGCCAGGATATAATGACCGGAAGTTATGGTTTGCTTCGTACCACTACCCGACTTGCCATTGGAGGAAAAAACAGTTCTGTTTTACTCAACTATGGACACCAGAACTTTGATGGATATATGCCGCATACGGAAGCCCGTAAAGATTTTTTAAACTTTATGGGAAATTTTACGCTGAATGATAAACAATCAATGGATGTGTATGCCGGTTATGGCAATAGTTACGATGCCCGCAATGGAGAATTAACTAAAGCTCAGTATGCCAATTTCGATTATTCAGGCAACCCGGCTTATGTAAAGAACAATGCACATTCCGCAGTAACTACTTTCCGTGCAGGTGTTAGCCATACTTACCGGTTTACAGATGCCATCAGCAATACCACCACTATCTTTGGTACTGCCCAGAGTACAGACCAGAGCTCTGCAGGTGGCTGGACAGACAAAAGTCCTTTGAATTATGGTTTACGTTCTGTTTTCAATACCTCTTTTAAGCTTTCTGATGGGATTACACTTAGTGGTGTAACAGGATTAGAACTGCAAAAAATGAAAGCCATCACGGTTGGTTACGGCATGGGTACGGATAATACCAATCCTACAGGCTATAATATTATTACCAGTCTGCGCAGTGATCAGGCAACCAGTAATGGAACCAGCAGCTATTTTACACAGTGGACATTAGGCTTATCTAAAGGATATAGTATTAGTGCCGGAATTGGTATTAATAATCAAAGCCTGAGACTGGAAGACCGTTTATGGGGACTAACCAATAATACTGCCGGAAATACCAAACAGAAGGTTTTCAGGAATAGTTATAATGGATTGGTTTCACCAAATTTTGCCTTCAACAAACTGATCGGTAAAGACCTATCGGTTTATGCGGGTTATAGTAGTGGTTATAAAGCGCCTGTTAGTGCTAATATTCTAATTGCAACTACTGGTCAGCTTAATACCGGACTTACTCCTGAAAAAGGTAATCAGTTTGAAATTGGCTCAAAAGGAAATTTATTCAATGGAAAATTGTTTTACACGTTGGCTTTGTTTCAGGCTAAATTCAACAATAAGTTTACCGTTGTAGCTGTGCCTAATCCAGCGAATACAGCCACTTTGTATACCTATATCGTAAATGCAGGAACTTTAAACAACAAGGGTATTGAGTTCCTGGCTAAATACAGTCTGGTAACCTCTTCAACTGGTTTTGTACGTAGTCTGCGACCTTTTGTAAACTTTACTTACTCGGATTTTAATTACGGTAAGTATGCTTATCAGCGAGTAGGAAAAGATATTACCAATAAAGACAGCTTGATTACTGAAAACTATACAGGAAAGCAGGTGGCTGGTACGCCGAAATTTGTATTTAACCTTGGAACAGATTTTGAAACCGGAGCTGGTGTTTATGGTAATATCAACTACCACCATCGGGGAAGTATGCCGTTTACTTCAGATGGACTTAATACAACCAGTGCATATGGTTTATTGAATGCAAAACTTGGTTATCGTAAGGCATTCAATAAATGGGAGCTTGATGTTTATGCAGGCGCAAATAATATCACCAACACCCAATACTATTACATGGTATTCATTAACCAAATGCCTGATAGTTATATACCAGCACCGAATAAAGCAAATTATTTTGCCGGCGCATCCCTGAAATATACCTTCTAAAAACAGGCCGTCTTCGGACGGCCTTTATTGTATTTTATGAAAAAAGTATCTATACCAATCATTGCCTTACTGCTTTTTATACTGGGCGGTTGCGGCAGGTTTAATAACAACGAGAATGACAAAGCCGAGAAGCGTGTTTTGTCGATCGCAAAGCAGTACACTGAAATCATTTTTGCACTGGGTGCAGAGAAAGACCTGGTAGCAGTTGATCTTTCCAGCACTTATCCCGATGCTGCAAAACAATTACCAACTGTCGGCTACCATCGTTCATTAAGCGTGGAAGGCATACTTGCCGTAAAACCAGATTTGATATTACACGATAACAATATCGGACCGGAACATGTAGTAAAACAACTGGAAGACCTCAAGATACCGATGAAAGTATTTGGCAAATACAAAGACAATATTGCAGGCACAGATTCTCTGATCCGCGAAATGGGCGTTTATTTTAATAGACAGGCTGTTGCCGACTCTTTGTGTAAACAATTGGATGCCGATATGGGTATTGCACTGGAACAGTCGAAGCAATATAAAGACTCGGTAAAAGTACTGGTAATTCATTATGGCCAAGCCAATAATGTATACCTCGTTATGACCCAAAAAAGTACTGCTGCTAAAATGATTGCCTGGGCCGGCGGAAAGATTACGGTTACAGATGAAAAAGGCATGAAACAATTGTCACCTGAAGCCATAGCTGCTGCAGACCCGGATGTAATTCTGCTTACAGATTTCGGTTATGACAAATTGGGATCGATTGAAAAAATAAAAGAGCTGCCTGGACTCGCAAAAACAAGGGCCGCTAATAACAATCGCATCTATCGGGTAGAAGAGCACGATATGGTTTACCTCGGCCCACGTACCGGTAAGAATGTATTGGCATTACAAAAACTTATCCATGATCAAAGTCATTAAACAGCGTTTACATAAAAACGGGTTCAGCATACTGGCTGTTTTACTGTTGCTATGTATTATGCTAAGTGCCAGATACGGCGCCGTGAATATTGCATTGGAAGAAATGTTTACGGCAATTCGGAAATATGTAAGCGGAATTACCGACATGAGTTTGAATGAAAGAATATTTCTGGGCATACGCTTACCCCGCGCCTTGCT
Organism: uncultured Sediminibacterium sp.; assembly: GCA_965650685.1. GTDB lineage: Bacteria > Bacteroidota > Bacteroidia > Chitinophagales > Chitinophagaceae > Sediminibacterium. Next base: position 6,062 of record CBFGPM010000015.1, on the reverse strand, counting down.
ATGTGCAATAGTAGGTGCAAGTCTCGCAGTAGGAGGCACGCTGATGCAGGCCTTGTTCCGAAACCCAATTGTAGAACCAGGATTGGTTGGTACATCCAGTGGTGCTGCATTTGGTGCGGCGCTTTATTTTGTGTTGGGTGCCACCTGGGGATTTCATGCGGGCGAATGGACACTACCACTTGCTGCTACTGTCGGTGCTATTATGGCCACTGCTATGGTTTTTGTTTTATCCTCTTCTAAAGACACGGGCCGAAGTAGTGTTGTATCCTTATTACTTACAGGTATTGCAGTGAATGCATTGTTTATGAGTGGGGTCGGCTTTCTATCCTATACTGCAAGGGACCCACAGGCCCGCTCCATTACTTTCTGGAACCTGGGTACTTTATCGGGTGCCAGTTGGAAATCATTGTGGATTTGTGGTATCGTTACAATTTCAGTAATCCTATGGTCGCTCCGCTATAGTAAACAACTCAATAGTCTTATGTTGGGAGAAGAAGAGGCGCAGTATCTTGGCGTAAATACACGCAGGTTAAGACTACAAATACTTACATTAAATGTAATCATGGTTGCTACTTGCACTGCTTTTGTTGGAGTAATAAGTTTTGTAGGATTGATTGTACCACATCTGCTGCGAATGGTTTTTGGTGCTGATAACAGACAGTTAATCCGAAACAGTGCATTGCTAGGTGGTATATTGTTAAGTCTTGCCGATCTCACAGCACGTATGGTACTGAGACCAGCAGAACTACCAATCGGAATAGTATTAGCCATAATCGGTGTGCCGATTTTCATTTTATTATTACGCAAAAACACTTATTATTTCTGATATGATAACAGCAAGTCATCTGCAATTCAGTATCGGCAATAAAGTTTTGTTGCAGGATATATCACTGCGTTTTGAGGCAGGAAAAATAAGTTTGGTCATTGGTGCCAACGGCGCAGGAAAATCTACGCTTCTAAAATTATTATGTAACCAGTTAAAACCGCAACACGGCGAAATATTATTTGGAGAAAAACCGCTTGCGCAATTTTCCAATAATGAACTTGCCTGTATCCGTGCAGTTTTATCTCAACAAATCGAACTGGCTTTTCCCTTAGCAGTCGAAGAAGTGGTAATGATGGGCAGATACCCACATTTTACGGGTCGCCCGCAGGAAAACGATCATAAGGCCTGCACTGAAGCAATGGCGGCATTTGATCTGATACCACTTACCGGCAGAAATTATCAAACCTTGAGTGGTGGCGAAAAACAGCGTGTTCATTTTGCGCGTGTAATGGCTCAAACCTGGTACGCCAAAGAAGGGTATGATCGTTATTTACTGTTGGATGAGCCTTTGACTTTTCTGGACATACAACACCAATATCAGTTTATGCATACTTTGGTTAAACTGGCTGGTGAAAAAAGGGTAATTGTTGGCGTGGTGCATGATCTTAATCTTGCGGCACAATTTGCCGACTATCTTATATTACTGCACGAGGGAAAGGTTTTGTCGGCCGGTAAACCAGAGGATGTTTTAACTGTATCTAATATTGAAACAGCATTTGGCATTCGACCGGTTATTCAGCAACAGGATGGGAAAATGCTGATCTTATTTTCCTGATAAAAAAAATCCCGTCACTGACGGGATTTTTAATTTAGTTAACTCCTTCCACAACTGCTTCCTTAAATATTTTCTGAACTAGTCCTTGTAAAACTTTACCCGGACCTGCTTCTGTAAAATGAGTAGCCCCATCAGTTACCATTGCCTGAACGCTTTGGGTCCACTTTACTGCACCTGTTAATTGGTTAATGAGGTTTTGTTTGATCATATCCGGTTCTGTAACAGCTGCTGCAACCACATTCTGGTAAACCGGGCATGTTGGGTTGTGAAAGCTTGTTGCTTCGATGGCTGCTGCCAGTTCTTCTCTGGCTGGTGCCATTAGTGGACTGTGGAATGCTCCGCCAACTGGTAATACCAATGCTCTTTTTGCGCCAGCAGCTTTCATTCTTTCACAGGCTATTTCAATTCCTTTCACTGAGCCACTGATAACTAACTGACCTGGACAGTTATAATTGGCAGGCACTACTACTTCTCCTGTTTCTGCCTGAACAGCTGCACAAATTTCTTCTACTTTAGCATCATCCAATGCAAGTACTGCTGCCATGGTAGATGGCACCAGTTCACAGGCTTTCTGCATAGCTTTTGCACGAATGCTTACGAGTTGTAATGCGTCTTCAAAGCTGAGTGTATTGTTAGCAACCAGCGCAGAAAATTCACCAAGTGAATGCCCGGCTACCATATGAGGTGTTGCACCTTCAATGGTTCTGTAGGCTACAACAGAATGCAAAAAAACAGCAGGTTGGGTTACATTGGTTTGTTTCAGTTCTTCCTCTGTTCCATTGAACATGATATCACTGATTCTGAAACCAAGGATCTCATTGGCATTTTCAAACAAACGTTTGGCGGAGGCATTTTGCTCATAGAGGTTTTTACCCATTCCGCTAAACTGGGAACCTTGTCCGGGAAATATATAAGCGTGTTTATTCATGTAGGAGAATTTTAGGAACGCAAAAGAAATTGATTCCACACAATATCACAAAATTTTTATTTCAGTTGGCCTTCATTCCATGAAAAAAGCAGCTAATGCTGCTTTAGGGACTGTTTAAAATTCCGTTTTCAGTTCAAGAAATTTGAGTAACTGATCTTTTACCTTATCCTCTTTAAACTTACCACCATAAAAAACTGTTACAGTGGATGATGTATCATCTTCCACTCCTCTGCTTGCCACACAAAGGTGTTTGGCATCTATAATAACAGCCACATCTTCTGTTTCAAGGTCTTTTTGCAGTTCCTGACCAATTTGCATGGTCAGTCTTTCCTGCACCTGCGGACGTTTGGCAAAATATTCTACCAGTCTGTTGAGTTTACTTAATCCAACTACTTTCCCATTACTGATATATGCAACATGGGCCTTACCAATGATAGGTACAAAATGGTGTTCACAATTACTGTAAAATGAAATGTTCTTTTCAACTAACATTTCATTGTATTTATAATTGTTTTCAAACAAAGTCATAGCTGGCTTATTAGCCGGATTAAGTCCCTGGAAAATTTCTTTCACATACATTTTAGCCACGCGCTTGGGTGTGCCTTTTAAACTATCGTCTGTAAGGTCTAATCCCAGTATCTCCATAATAGAACGAAAATGTGCCTCGATTGCGGTAATCTTTTCGTCATCTGATTTTTCAAATGCATCTTCACGTAATGGTGTATTTGCACTAGAACCTATATGGTCATCTCCCATATTGTCGATATGCAGTTCACTTAAGGCAATTTCTTCACCGTTAAGCCGGATATTCAACAAAGTTTCGTTCTGTTTCATACAGTCTAATTTTTAAATCTAATCCCCCATCCAGTTTCGCCCTGAGTAACTTGTAAATCACTACAACAATATTTTCTGCAGTAGGATTTAAGTTGGCAAATTCAACCGTATCTAGGTTCAAATTTTTATGATCAAATCTTTTAATTATTTCTTCATGAATTATTTCACTCAACAATTTCATATCAAACACATAACCTGTTTCTTCATCTGGCACTCCTGTTAACTGCACAATCAATTCATAATTATGTCCATGATAATGTGGGTTGTTACATAAACCAAATACCTGCTTATTCTTTTCTTCCGTCCAGGCAGGATTATGCAAACGATGTGCCGCGTTAAAATGTTCTTTTCTAAAAACTGCTACTTTTTCCATGTTTTGCTGCCACCTGGTTTAAAAATATCCAGGCAGTATTTTATTCGTCAACACTTTTGCGTTGCACACTTCAACTACAATAATCCAATAAGAATCATCCGAAAATCAAGTGAGTTAATTATTAATGGTCTGGCACTGTTTCAGAAGTGTGCTGATCAAGTGGCCTGACCGATAGTGAGCCTGCTTATTAATAACTTCGCTTGAATGTCTATACCCGATCTGTTTCCAGGAATGTCAGACATCCTGATAACAAAGGTACATACGATCTAAATAACAAAAGCGATGTTGTTTTGTTTAAGTAAAACAAATAATTATTTAAACAGTAAATTAATTCCCGAAGTACTCCACATAGATACGGGGAGTTTCATACAACTTAATACAATGTAATTCAACCTGTTGTGGTAAATGGGGTGCTAATTGTTGCCAGATAGCGATAGCCAGATTTTCGGTACTGCAAAGCTGGTCTTTCATAAAATCTACGTCCAGATTCAGGTTTTTATGGTCGAGTTTATCGATTACATGCTCTTTTATGAGTATACTCAGCTTCTTCACATCATATAAAAAACCGGTATCCGGATCGGGGTGCCCTTTAATAGTAACAAAGAGGTCATAGTTATGCCCATGCCAGTTTTCATTGGCACAAACCCCGAAAACAGCATCGTTTTGCTCTTTGCTCCAGCGGGGATTATATAGTTTATGAGCTGCGTTAAAATGCTCCTGCCTCGTTAAGTACACCATGCAAACACCAAAATTTTTGCAAAGTTAAGAAAGTTAGGGGTTTTGCAAGGGCTTTATCTTTCGTGACCTATGGGTTATGAGCCACAAGCTTCAAGCCATTGCTTTCCGGTGAAAAACAGCTACTAGCCTCTAGCTCCTAGCTGCTAGCCTTGATTAGTGCTTATTTTTGACTTTCTGCTACAAGTGGAATAAATGACAGGGCTTGAGATTTATTTTTAAGCCATACTTATAAGAAATATTTAATTAGCACACTTAAGTTAGTGGGTAGTTAAATTCACGGTAAAAAAAGCTAGAAGCTAGAGGCTAGCAGCTAGCAGCTGTTTTTCCCCAGTCAGCAAAGGCTTGTAGCATATTACCAATTACACTCCCCACACAGTCTAAAAACTGTACTTTTATTGTTTATTATCCTTAATCGGAACTTATGCGTGTTATCATTACTGCGGCAACAGTTGGAGAATGGATGCCCTGCTTTCTAAACATCAATAACCTGTATACGGGTGAGAGTCAGCGTTTGAAAGTGCGGTTTCATCAATCTGGTGTGGGTATGCTGGCCAGTTCAGTTTCACTTACCCGTTTGGTTACTGAGGAGAAACCTGATCTGATCATTCAGGCTGGCATTGCCGGAACATTTAATAACAATTTGCCCCTAGGAAAAGTGGTGGCTATTAAGGAAGAAATATTAGGTGATATGGGTGTGGAAGAAGAAGGAAAATGGAAAGATATTTTTGATCTTAAACTCGAAAAAAGCAATTACCATCCTTACGAGAAGAAAAAATTACCGAACCCATGGCTCAGTACTTACAACCTGCTAAAACTACCGGAACATGCTGCAATAACCGTTAATGAAATAACAACCTCGAAAAAAAGGATTGAATTACTTACAAAAAAATATAAGCCCACCATTGAAAGTATGGAAGGCGCTACTTTGCATTATATCTGCAGAGAAGCCAATATTCCATTTATACAAATAAGGGCCATTTCAAATTATGTAGGCGAAAGAAACAAATCCAACTGGAAAATAAAAGAAGCACTCGACGCACTGAATGATACGCTGATTAAATACCTGGATAAATTGTATAAGATTAAGTGAATGGTGAATGGTGAATTGTGAGTGTAGTTTTGTTTTTGAAATAAGTTAACTGCATTTACAGATTCAAACAAATTGCTTTCAGCATCCCATTTCCAAATTTCCAAATTTCCAAATTTTCAAATTTAAATGACGCTCACCCTAGCTTTCTCCCCCTGTCCCAACGATACTTTTATATTTGATGCTTTGGTTAATAAGCGCATTGATACAGAAGGATTATCGTTCGACGTAGTATTGGAAGATGTACAAACATTGAACCAGTGGGCTTTAGAAGGGAAACTGGATGTATCTAAAATAAGCTATGGCGTTTTACCACTTATACTGAATCAATATAAAGTGCTCAATTGTGGTGGTGCTTTAGGTATGGGCGTGGGGCCACTGCTGATTACAAAAGATCCGTCTATAACCATTCAACAAATTAATGAGGCACGTATTGCGATACCTGGAAAAAACACGACCGCCCATTTACTTTTTTCACTTGCCTTTCCAAATGCACAGAAT
>CBFGPM010000014.1:0-80568 GCA_965650685.1 uncultured Sediminibacterium sp. | reverse complement strand
ACTGGTTAATGTGCATCATTTTGCGGATCAGATCATTCATGCAATAGAAATAAATAAAGGATGGGGCAGTAATATCAGTGTTTCTGATGAAACAGATATGGTGCTTGAGACAGGGGGTGGGCTTAAAAAAGCCGAACCTTATTTTGAAGGGGAAACCCATTTTGTAATGATGAATGTTGATATACTTACAAAACTCGATTTGGGTAAAATGGTCGCTCAGCATATTCACTTGCATCCGCTGGCAACGCTTGCTATCTCAGAAAGAAATACCTCTCGTTATTTTCTGTTTGATGATAAAGGAACTTTAAAAGGCTGGCGCAACATTCAGACTGGAGAGGAGAAACCCAGTCATATATCAGGTACCTATCCAAACCTTAAACAAATGGCTTTTAGTGGTATACATGTTATTGATACTACTCTGTTTAATTTAATGAACCGTGAGGGTAAATTCTCAATGGTAGATGTTTACCTTGATTTATGTGCTACACAACAGATTCATGGCTTTGATCATACGGGTGTTGCGCTGGTTGATGTTGGGAAACCGGAAAGTATTGTGAAAGCCGAACAAATATTTACCTGATATGCAAAAGACGAAGTTTGCATTAATAGGTTGTGGAAGGGTGGCAATGCGTCACCTGGATATGATCAGCAAGCTAGGTGAACTCGTTGCAGTATGCGATATAAATGAATCTGCCGCAAAGGAAACAGCAGAAAAATACCATGCCTCATTTTACTCTTCCATAGAATCCTTTATTCAAGCCAAACATTTAACGGATGTAGTGGTAATCTGCACACCAAATGGAATGCATGCCCAACATGCTATTTGTTTTTTGGAATTAGGATTTCATGTATTGGTTGAAAAGCCTATGGCGCTTTCTGTAACTGATGCTACCCGTATGATCAATGCTGCAAAGAAGCATAAGCGCTTTTTATTTACGGTTTTACAAAATCGATTTAATGCGCCAATAGTCGCATTGTATAAAGCGATACATCAAGGTAGACTGGGTAAAATATTCAGTGTTCAGGTAAATTGTTTCTGGAACCGAGACAGTATTTATTATAAAAATCATTCCTGGCATGGAGATGCGGCCTTGGATGGCGGGGTTTTATTTACGCAGTTCAGTCATTTTATCGATTTAATATTATGGTATTTCGGATCAGTATCAGCCATTCATGTATTTGCACATAATGTAAACCATCGATACACGCAGTTGGAAGCTGATGAGGGAATAGTATCACTGCGTTTTGAAAATGGCATACTTGGGTCACTTCAATTTTCTATTAATACCTATCAGCAAAACATGGAAGGCTCTCTTACTTTGATTGGAGAGAAAGGAACGGTAAAAATTGGAGGAGCTTATCTGAATAATATTGTTTACCAGGATATAGAAAATAAGATTGAAGTAGAAGCTGCAATGCCAGCACCGTTGGAGATGGTTTATCAATCAATGCTTCGTACCTTACATAATGGGGAAGCTTATTATACTTCACCCGAAGAAAGTTTGGCTGTTGTTCAACTAATCGAACAAATCCACGCAGCAATGCAAACGAAATAAGTTACTATGTCATCATTCACCGCAATACAATCTACCATAAGAGAGGTTCAATTTGGACAAAATGTAAAGTTGGTGGAACCCTGCAATTTATATGAATGCATAATTGGCAACGATTGTTTTATAGGTCCTTTTGTAGAAATTCAACGGGAAGTAACGATAGGCGATAGAAGTAAAATTCAATCACACAGCTTTATTTGTTCATTGGTAACGATTGGGAAAGATTGTTTTATTGGTCATGGTGTAATGTTTGTAAACGATCGTTTCGGAGCAGGTAAACCAGCAGAAGGTAATACGGAACACTGGGAATCAACCACTATTGAAGATCACGTAAGTATAGGAAGTAATGCAACCATTCTTCCGGTACGTATCTGCAGCCATGTAGTAATAGGTGCCGGTGCAGTAGTAACCAAAAACATTACAGAACCCGGCGTTTATGCTGGTAATCCTGCGGTACTTTTGAGGAAGTTGGGTTAGGAAGACCATAGTCCATAGACCATGGTCCATGGACTATGGTCTATATGCAATTCGCTATGGACTATCGACCATGGTCTATGGACCGACTTCCCTACACCTTCACATAAATCTTCCGCTTATCCATCCAATACACGATTAGCCAGTAGAAGGTAATCATGACCAGTGCGTAGAGTAATGATCCGTTTCTGAGGTCGCTGGAGATTGGTTTGCAGATATGGTTCCAAAACCAGGTAAGTGGGCTGGTTAGGTCATCTCCGTCTTTGAACCGTATAAGCGCGAGAACCCTTGGCAGAAATCCACTCATTACAAAGATGAAAAGAGGATTTTTCCCGAATACATCAAAAAACCTGCTCCAGGCACCTTTTACATTACGGAATTCGATGAGATAAATTAATAAGCTAATGGTAAGCATAGCCAGACCGCTTGTATAGAGCACATAGCTGCTGGTCCATATTTTTTTATTGATCGGGAATACCAGGTCCCAGCAGAATCCCGCGAAAATGAGTACTAAACCTGCTATCAAAAGATTGGCAAGCATTTCAAAGCTCTTTCCTTTTTGCTGGATGTATTGCCCGGCAAGGAATCCAAATACAACCTGCACTATAGCCGCCATGGTACTGCTTATTCCTTCCGGGTCAAATGCAACTCCTTCTCCTCTATACATGTGGGCTTCTCCAAGAATTGATTTGTCGAGATTGGTACCAAAATAACCTTGCAGGCTAAATGGATCACCAGGTTTGCCCAGCCATACGGTTAAGAACCAGTATAATAATAATAGAATACCACTGATGACAAATGCTCCCTTGGTTTTACCATAATAAACTATAACTGAGGCAAAGAAATAGCAGACTGCGATTCTTTGTAATACGCCGAAAATCCTAAGATTATCTAGGCTTTTGGCAACCAGGGTATCTCCATCCCATTTAACAAACGGGCTCCAATGAAGAAGTAGTCCGATTAAAAAAATGAGCACTGTTCTTTTGATCACTTTTTTCCAGAATACAGCATCTCCAGCAGCTTCAAAACGGGGCATAACAAAAGCCATGGCATTACCCACTGCAAACAGGAAAAAAGGAAATACCAGATCGGTTGGCGTACAACCATGCCAGGTAGCATGTTTAAGTGGGCTGTAGATATTTCCCCAGCTTCCGGGGTTATTCACCAGTATCATCAGGGCAACAGTTGCCCCCCTGAATACATCAAGTGAGTAGTAGCGTTGGTTCATGGCAGTCGTTTGAATGGGAAAGATAATAAAACAACTTTTAGTTCTGGAGAAAATTGGATGCAAGCTGCAGGGGTGCGTATGATGGAACACAGATTATCATGATTTTCAAGATTTATCATGATAGATCTTGAAAATCATGATAATCTGTGTTCTATTAATAATAGTAGTCAAATATTTATTTAACCAACTCGTTCTAAATTATACAAATCGCACCCCCTCATTTATTCCATTAAAAGCAAAAAGCCTAAAACAAGCACAAATTCAGGCTTGCAGCATGCGGCTTGTAGCTTGCAGCCAAATTCCCCCGATAATAAATGTAAAACAGCTCTAATAACTGAAACTGTCTGCCTGCTAAAATTTCTGTTAAGCCTCAATGATAAGAAAGGGGCATATCCGCCCATTTGCTTATTTTGCAGCGTTTACAGCGTATTATATGAGTAAAAAGATATTAATAACAGGTGGGGCAGGTTTTATAGGATCTCATGTTGTTCGATTATTTGTGAACCAGTATCCTGATTATACAATTGTTAACCTGGATGCATTAACCTATGCGGGTAACCTGGAAAACCTGAAGGATGTTGAAGGGAAACCTAATTATTGTTTTGAAAAAGGAGATATACTAAAAACTGCTGAATTAGAAGAAGTATTTGCTAAGTATCAGATCACAGATGTAATACATCTTGCTGCAGAATCACATGTTGACCGTTCGATTGTTTCTCCTTTGGATTTTGTTTATACCAATGTTATTGGAACGGTTAATCTTTTGAATGTTGCCAAAAATTATTGGGCTGCAGATTTAACGAAACATAGATTTTATCATATCTCTACTGACGAAGTTTTTGGAAGTTTGGGTGATACCGGTTTCTTTACTGAAACAACAGCTTATGATCCCCGTTCGCCTTATTCGGCGAGTAAGGCATCATCAGATCATTTTGTGCGTGCTTATCATGAAACTTATCACCTTCAGACAATTGTTTCTAACTGTTCTAATAATTATGGCCCCAACCATTTTCCTGAAAAACTAATTCCACTATTCATACATAATATCATCGGGAAAAAACCTTTACCTGTATATGGTGATGGGTTATACACACGCGACTGGCTTTATGTAAAAGACCATGCAAGGGCAATTGATAAAGTATTTCATAAAGGTGAACCTGGTGCTACTTATAATATTGGCGGTTTTAATGAATGGAGAAATATTGATCTCGTTAAGCTGTTGTGTAAATTGATGGATGAGAAACTAGGAAGAAAAGCAGGAGAAAGTGAGCAATTGATAACCTATGTAAAAGACAGGCCAGGGCATGATCGCAGGTATGCAATTGATGCAACTAAAATAAAAACAGACCTTGGTTGGGAGCCGAGTGTAACTTTTGAAGAAGGTTTATCTGAAACAATTGATTGGTATCTTTCTAATGAAGAATGGTTGCAGCATGTAACTTCAGGGGCATATCAACACTATTATGAATCTATGTACGCTAATCGCTGATCATGAAAATTGAAAAAACAAAACTGGAAGGGTGTTACCTAATTCATGATACAGTGCATGGAGATGACCGTGGTTATTTCTTCGAAAGCTTTCATAAACAAAGGTTTTTTGAACAAACAGGTCTCAATATAGATTTTATACAAGATAACCAGTCAAAGTCGCAAAGAGGTGTATTACGCGGCTTGCATTTTCAACAAGGGGAATACTCACAGGCAAAATTAGTACGAGTTTTACAAGGTGCCGTTTTGGATGTAGCTGTTGACCTTCGTGCTGACTCTCCAACTTTTGGTGAACATGTTGCCGTTGAATTAAGTGAAGATAGTCGCACACAGTTTTTCGTGCCAAGAGGTTTTGCGCATGGTTTTGTGGTTTTAAGTGAATTGGCTGTTTTCTTTTATAAATGTGATAATTATTACCATAAAGCATCAGAAGGAGGCATCATGTATAATGACCCTACATTGTCAATCAACTGGAAAATAGACGCATCGGAAATAATATTATCAGAAAAAGACAAAGTATTGCCAGCACTTAAAGACATTCAGTCTACCTTAAATTTTTAAACATGAAGGGAATTATTTTAGCCGGAGGATCTGGTACAAGATTATATCCTATTACCAAAGGAATAAGTAAGCAACTGATGCCTATTTATGACAAGCCGATGATTTATTATCCCTTGTCTATTCTAATGCTTGCTGGTATCAGGGAAATACTAATTATCACAACCCCGGAAGACAATGATCAGTTTAAACGTTTATTGGGAGATGGAACAGCATTGGGTTGCCGGTTTGAATATGCGGTGCAGCAGGTGCCTAATGGATTGGCGCAGGCATTTGTGATTGGGGAATCTTTTATAGGGAATGATAAAGTGGCACTTATATTGGGAGATAATATTTTTTACGGTTCAGGATTCAGTAAACTGGTACAGTCGTTTAATGATGTAGATGGTGCAGCAGTATTTGCCTATGAGGTGAATGACCCTGAACGTTATGGGGTAGTAGCATTCGATGAAAATAAAAATGTACTATCAATTGAAGAAAAACCTGCAGCACCTAAATCTAATTTTGCAGTGCCTGGATTATATTTCTACGATAATGATGTTGTATCTATTGCCAAATCCATTGAACCTTCAGCAAGGGGTGAATATGAAATAACCACAGTAAATAATGAATACCTTAAAAAGGGCAAATTAAAAGTGGGTATTATGAACAGGGGTACTGCATGGCTTGATACGGGTACATTTGACTCTCTTAGTGATGCCAGTGAGTTTGTGCGGGTAATTGAAAAAAGACAGAGTCAGAAAATTGGTTGTATTGAAGAAGTAGCCTGGAGGATGGGTTATATTAACCATACCCAACTACTTGAATTAGCCAGTTTATATGCAAAAAGTGGTTATGGGGAATACCTGGCAAAATTGAAATAATAGCTTGTAAACCGCTCCCTGACTGCGATACAGTTCCAAATTTTTTAAACCGGCGTAAACAAATTCATGAGATCGTTGTTATGATTCCATGGATGCTTTTACAATTAAAGACCTGGAGAACCTTACCGGAATTAAAGCCCATACCATTCGTATTTGGGAACAGCGTTATGGATTTCTCCGCCCGAAACGTACCAACACAAATATTAGATATTATAGTAATACAGAGTTGAAAGCGGTATTAAACATCGCTCTGTTGAATAAATATGGGTATAAGATATCTCATATTAGCCGCATGACTTCGGTTGATATCTCTCAAAAAGTTCTATCCCTTACCCATGAAACGGCTACATCAGAAAGGGTGATTAATGAGCTGATCCAAAACATGGTGGATCTGGAAATGGAAGCATTTGAATTAGTTTTATCTAAATCGATTGCTGCAACAGGGTTAGAAAAAACAATCTCTCAAATAATTTTTCCTTTTCTGGAGCGTATAGGGGTCTTGTGGACAACAAATCATATTAATCCTGCACAGGAGCACCTGGTTACAAATATTATTCGTCAAAAGTTGATACTTGCAATTGAACAGGTTTCGACCAGTATTTCCTATGAAAAAACGGCCATTCTTTTTTTGCCGGAAGGCGAGCATCATGAATTGGGACTGTTATATATGTATTATCTCCTTAAAAAAAGAGGGGTTCAGGTTTATTATCTGGGAGCGAATGTTCCTGTTAAAGATGTAGCGTTTGTGGCATCTTTAAAAAAGCCCCATTTCCTTTTTACTCATTTTAGTATCAGCATCAATAATGCACATTTCGAAAAACTGCTTTCGAAAGTAACCTTACAGATGCCTTCCATTCCTTTTATCATATCAGGTAGAACAGCGCAAGAATATAAAAAGCCGGTTCCTGAATCCATAAAACTTACGCATTCTATTCAGGAAGTACTGGCTAATGTGGCACAACTCTAAGTACCAAAGCCAGAACTGTCTGGGGAAATTTGGCTGCAAACTGCAAGCCACATGCTACAAGTCTCGCCTGGGCAGGATGGGCTTTTTATAAGTTTACTGCTCTTAATCGAACACGGAATATCATGATTTATCATGATATATCTTGAAAATCATGATAATCCGTGTTCCATCATACGACTCCTATCCTTCCTGGTCAAATTCCCTCTAACAGCAATGATTTCACGATCAAACCCTCAATTTATTTAATGTTGCAACATCTAAGTCGTTGATACTGTTTGTTTTAGTTTTTAGTATAAAAAATTAAACAAAATCTGCTACAATTCCGACAATATTGTTTAACTTTACAGTATAATAATTAAACAAAATAGCCATGTCGGTACTTGAGTTTAACCAGGTATTATTGAATAATACCGATTTTTTAAAGCCATTTGCCTTCACATTAACCCGCGACACTGAAGCAGCCAAGGATCTGGTTCAGGAAACAATGTACCGGGCATTGGCCAATCGAGATAAATACAATGTTGGTACAAATATTAAAGCATGGTTATATACGATCATGCGTAATATTTTCATCAACAATTACCGCAGAAAATCAAAACAGGCAGTTGTTTTAGACAATAGTCCTAATGATTTCCTGATTAATAGTAACCAGCCGATGGTATCAAATGATGCGATTGCTACCATTAATATCAAAGAAGTAAAATCGGCTATTCATAATTTACCAGAAATTTTCCGCAACCCTTTCCTATTATATTTCGACGGGTATAAATACCATGAAATTGCTGAAATGCTTGGGGAACCGCTGGGCACAATCAAAAGTCGTATTCACTTTGCCCGGAAATTGCTGAAAAATCAATTGCAGCGACACTAACTGATTAGTATTAACCAGTGTTAGTTTTTGAATAACTGTTTAATTATAAAACAAGTTATTGTTACCGGTATACTGTTAGGAATTGAGGTGGCGATATTGCCTTTTTTTTGATTAATTTTCTTAAGTGAGTAAATCTGTCATTATAATTGGAAGTGGTTTTGCCGGTCTATCCGCCGCCAGTTTTATGGCAAAAGCTGGATGGAAAGTAACTGTGCTGGAAAAGCATGCTACCCCCGGAGGGAGAGCCCGCCAGTTTACTGAAGCAGGCTTTACTTTCGATATGGGTCCTTCCTGGTACTGGATGCCAGATGTATTTGAGCGTTACTTCCAGCAATTCGGCAAATCTGTTGCTGATTATTATCAATTAAAAAGGCTTGACCCATCTTACCGTGTTTACTGGTCTGATGGTCCTGCAGATATACCCGCTGACTACGAGTCATTGAAAAATATATTTAACCAGATTGAACCAGGAAGTGGTCAGCAACTTGATTTGTTTTTAAAAGAAGCAGCCTATAAATATGAAGTAGGCATCAATAAGCTTGTTTATAAACCCGGCCAGTCAATAAGTGAGTTTCTTGACTGGGAATTATTTACAGGCTTATTTAAACTTGATGTATTTAATTCTATTAAGTCGCACGTAGCAAAACATTTTAAACATCCCAAACTACGTGAACTCATGGAGTTTCCCGTATTGTTTCTGGGAGCATTGCCTGAACATACGCCAGCTTTATATAGTTTGATGAACTATGCAGATATTAAAGGAGGTACCTGGTATCCGGATGGAGGTATGTATCAGATTGTAAATGCCATGTACCAACTTGCTGTTGAACAGGGTGTGATATTTGAGTTTAACCAGAATGTAAAAGAAATTCAGGTTCAAAAAAATGCTGCTAAACAGGTGATTACCGATAACAGATCCTTTCAGGCAGATGTAGTGATTGGCGGAGCAGATTATCACCATATTGAAATGCAGTTGCTTCCGGAAGAAGCACGTACTTATAGCTCAGATTACTGGAGTAAAAGAGTAATGGCGCCAAGCTGTTTATTGTATTATGTAGGACTCAATAAAAAGCTAAAAAATATAACGCATCATAGCCTGTTCTTTGATACTTCTTTTGAAGTACATGGGAAAGAAATTTATACTACCAAAGAATGGCCTTCTGACCCGCTGTTTTATATGAGTGCAACGTCTGTTACCGATAACACTGTTGCTCCTGAAGGATGCGAAAACCTCTTTTTACTCATACCCGTTGCTACCGGATTAACAGATGATTCTGATGAACGAAGACAATATTATTTCGACAGAATTATCACCAGGCTTGAACAACAAATCGGGCAATCCGTTAAAGACGCTATAATATACCAGAAATCTTTTGCCCATAGTGATTTCGTATCTGAATACAATGCCTTTAGAGGAAATGCTTATGGGTTGGCAAATACACTCAGACAAACAGCCATGCTGAAACCAGCTTGCAGGAGTAAAAAGGTTAAGAATCTTTTTTATACAGGGCAACTAACAGTGCCTGGTCCGGGTGTACCGCCAAGCTTGATTAGTGGAGAAGTTGTGGCAGGGGAAGTGTTGAAAGCATTTGGATAGATATTATACCAGGTACAAAATAAATTATTGAATAAAACAACCAACCAATGATCAAACTGTTTCATGAAGTAAGTCAGGATTGCAGCAGGGTCACAACCGAAAAGTATAGTACAAGCTTTTCCTCTGCGATACGGTTGTTACATAAAGACCTCCGTACGCCTATATTTAATATATATGGCTTTGTGCGTTTTGCTGATGAAATTGTAGACAGCTTTCATGGCTATAATAAACAGGAACTACTTACCGAATTTAAAAAATCAGCCTACGATGCTATTGATAAAGGGATCAACATGAATCCCATTTTACATAGTTTTCAGCTTACAGTTAACCAATACCAGATTGACCGTGAATTAATAGATGCATTTTTATACAGCATGGAATTGGATCTTAGCGAAAAGAAATACGATAGAGCTGGATATGAACAGTACATATATGGAAGTGCTGAAGTGGTTGGCTTGATGTGTCTTTTTGTTTTTTGTGATGGGAACAGACAGATGTACGAAACATTAAAGCCTTATGCACGTAGTCTGGGTGCAGCCTTTCAAAAAGTAAATTTCCTGCGCGATCTTAAAGCTGACTATGAATCTTTGGAAAGGGTTTATTTTCCTGGCTGCGATTTTAGTAATTTTACTGCATCTGATAAAGCGGCAATCGAAGCGGATATTCAACAGGACTTTAATCATGCCTACGAAGGCATATTAAAACTACCACTTAAATCACGTTTCGGTGTTTATGTAGCTTACAAATATTACTTGTCGCTCTTTAAGAAAATCAAAAAGGTAAGGCCTCAGAAAATAATGGAAGAAAGAATCAGGATTCCTGACTATGGCAAAATATTTATTTTGGCCAAAGCAGGTATCAGAAGTCATTTCAATTTACTTTAATGCCCAAACAATTTTGGGAGACTTATTTTGATTTATGGAACAAGTGATATTAGTGAATGAGCTTGATGAAGTGGTAGGTGTAATGGAAAAAATGGAAGCACATGAAAAAGCCCTCTTGCATAGGGCTTTTAGTGTATTTGTATTTAATAAACAACACCAGTTATTATTGCAAAAAAGAGCAATAACAAAATACCATAGTGGTGGTTTATGGACGAACACCTGTTGCAGTCACCCCCGACCTGGTGAACCAACCGAAAATGCTGCCTTGCGAAGACTGAAAGAAGAAATGGGTTTTGAAACAAAGCTAACCAAAGCCTTTACTTTTGTTTACCAGGCTTCTTTCGAAAATGGGTTAACTGAAAATGAATTTGATCATGTGTATATTGGGGAATATGATGGTATGGTAAACGCTAATCCTGATGAAGTGGCATCATTTGCATATTGTGGGCTAGATGAAATTGAAAAATCTATGCAAGAACATCCGGAACATTATACCGTTTGGTTTCAGATAGCATTTCCTAAATTACAAAACTGGTATAAAGCAATACATAAACTTTAGTCTGATGCAAGATAAACCTGTTGCTGTAATCATTGGTGCGGGAGTAGGTGGTCTGGCAACAGCTATCAGACTGGCAGTTCAGGGCTTTGATGTGAAAGTGTATGAACAAAGTGCTACTTATGGTGGTAAAATCGGATATTTTGAATCCGAAGGATTTCATTTTGATACCGGACCCAGTTTATTCACCCAGCCTGAGAATATTGAGGCGCTGTTTAGGTTGGCCGGCGTTCCCATGGAAGACTTCTTTCGGTATAAGAAGATGCCAACTTCCTGTACCTATTTTTATGAAGACGGTACCGTAATTAATGCTGCTGCAGATATCAATACTTTCGCTGAAGAAGTGCAGTTGAAAACAAATGAACCAAGTGGTCATATTAAGTCATACCTGGATCAATCTGCAAAATTATACCAGGATGTTGCCGAAATTTTTCTGAATCATTCATTACATAAGTTTGCCCATTTACGTAAAGCCCCAATTTGGAAAGCAGTAAAAAGATTTCGATTCTCACACCTTTTTACTACTCTCCACAATTTTAATGCAAATGCATTTGAACAGAAAAAAGTAGTGCAGTTATTCGACAGGTATGCAACATACAATGGAAGCAATCCATATGCTGCACCGGGTATGATGAGTCTTATTCCTCACCTCGAACATAATGAAGGCACTTTTTATCCAGAAGGAGGAATGATTAGCATAGCAAAAGCATTATACGAACTTGCTAAACTAAAAGGTGTTGAGTTCTTTTTTAATAGTCCGGTAGAAAGAATCATTCATTACAATAACAGGGTAGCAGGCGTTGTAGTTCAAGGAAAAAATATTCTTGCTTCTATTGTAGTGAGTAATATAGACGTATATTTTACCTACCTGCATTTATTAAAAGACCAACATAAAGCCAGAAAAATACTGAAACAGGAAAGGAGTAGCAGTGCGTTGATCTTTTATTGGGGTATCGACAAATCGTTTCCTGAACTTGGTCTGCATAATATTTTTTTCACAGAAAATTATGCTACTGAATTTGCGCATATTTTCAAAAAGGGAAAAACATTTAACGACCCAACCATCTATATCAATATTACTTCAAAATGCGAACCAGGTAAACAGGCGCCTGAGGGAAAGGAAAACTGGTTTGTTATGGTAAATGTACCCGCAAATACTGGTCAGGATTGGGAGCAGCTTAAACACACTGTTCGAACACAGGTATTGGAAAAATTACATCGGGTGTTAAAAACAGATATCGGTTCAAAGATTGTAACAGAGCATGTTTTAGATCCAATAATGATTGAGACAAAAACAGGTTCTTATAGTGGTTCATTATACGGCACCAGTTCTAATTCAAGGATGGCTGCTTTTTTACGACACCCAAATTTTTCCAGAAATTTGAAAGGGTTGTATTTTGTAGGAGGTAGTGTGCATCCAGGAGGAGGAATTCCTTTGTGTTTGCGTAGTGCAAAAATTGCAGCAGACCTGATTAGTGGTGAGCGGAATAACATTCATACCTGATGAAAAAATACCAGTTAACGATATCCCTTTTTCTGGCCATTCTATTTCATGTAAGTGGATTAATTGGTATGCTTTTTACTGATTATGCGGATTGGTTCATTAATCTAACTCCCTTGAATCTGCTATTGATGTTCTTACTGTTAATCTGGAACCAGCCAAAGCCAGGTATTTTCTTCTTTTTTTTCCTGTTAACCTCTTTTGCAGTAGGTGTGGTAGTTGAAATTATAGGAGTGAATACGGGCTTGCTTTTCGGAAGCTATGTTTATGGAACAGTATTGGGCCCGAAAATTTATGGTGTGCCTTGGTTAATCGGAGTAAATTGGTTTGTAATGGTTTATGGGTCTGGTGTAATAATGCACCGTATGCATGAATGGATCAATACCAGATTTGGTGCATCAGATATTGGCATGTCTAAAAAAATTATCTTATTCTCCTTTATAATTGACGGCGGCCTCCTAACGGTTTTATTTGATTGGGTGATGGAACCCGTTGCCATAAAACTTGGTTTCTGGCAATGGGAAGGTGGGGTTATTCCATTCTTTAATTATGTATGCTGGTTTCTGATAAGTTCCTTGTTGCTGTTGCTTTTCAAACGGTTAGACTTTCAAAAAGACAACCATTTTTCAATACATTTGTTTATCATACAGTTGCTCTTTTTTATCATACTAAGATTGTATTTATAATATGTGGATATACCTCCTTATAACACTTGCTACTTTCTGTATCATGGAAGGAATTACATGGCTTACGCACCGCTATGTGATGCATGGGTTTCTTTGGTATTTACATGAAGATCACCACCAGAAAGGACCGGGGTTTTTTGAAAAGAATGATGCTTTTTTTATCATCTTCGCTATTCCCAGTTGGCTTTGTATTATGTTAGGTAGTATGAACCAGGTTTATTGGGTGGTGAGTATTGGGGCAGGAATTGCGCTGTATGGATTTGCTTATTTTCTTGTTCATGAAATCATCATACATCAGCGTATCAAATTATTTACAAGGAGTAATAACCGGTATATAAAAGCTATTCGGTGGGCGCATAAAATGCATCATAAGCACCTGGATAAACATGAAGGTGAAAGTTTCGGTATGCTGATTGTTGCAAAGAAATACTGGGATAAAGTGCGAAAAGACGAACAATTAAGAAAAAGCTAACCGTTCAACGGATTATTCACCATTCATTATTAACCATTCACGCTAACTACGACTATATCATTTCAGGCTCAGGTTGCGCAGGTTTGAGTTTACTTAAGCGCATGATGCAACATCCTTTTTTCGATGATAAACAAATACTTGTTATCGATAAAGCCTCTAAAGAAAAGAACGACAGAACCTGGTGCTTTTGGGAACAAGGCGAAGGTGTTTTTGAATCGCTTGTGTTTCGTAAGTGGCAGGATGTCGGGTTTTACTCAAAGTATTTTTCTTCTTCCCTTCCTTTATCACCCTATCAATATAAAATGATCAGGGGAATTGATTTCTACCAGCACATACAAGAACTGGCCAAACAAAGGAGTAATATTCATTTTTTGTATGAACCGGTTTTAAAAGTTGGGACAGCAGGTGATAAGGCATTTGTAGAAACTGCAACCTCCATATCTACAGCAGAATATGTGTTCAACAGTATATTATTTGAAAAACCTGAGATCAGGAAGGGTGAATATATGCTGCTCCAACATTTCAAAGGCTGGGTCATCGAAACAAAAGAGCCGGCTTTTGATCCTGATAAGGCCACATTCATGGACTTCAGGGTAGCGCAGGATGAAGGAACAACTTTTATGTATGTATTGCCTATTTCGACTAACTCAGCTTTAGTAGAATACACACTGTTTACCCCAAATTTATTGGAACAGGAAAAATATGTTAAGGAATTACAGTCATACCTGCAGAACTACCTTAAAATTGACCATTACACTATAGAGCATGAAGAATTTGGCATTATACCTATGACCAACCATATATTTCCTGCTGCAGATGGCAGGGTTATAAATATGGGTATAGCAGGTGGACAGGCAAAAGGCAGTAGTGGGTATGCGTTTCAGTTTATCCAAAAGAAGACGGATGAAATCTTGAGTAATTTGGTTAAAGGAAGTTACCCTTCTTCACGCACCAGCTTAACGGAAAAGAAATTCCGATTTTATGATGCGGTATTATTACACGTATTATACAATAAGCAATTAAATGGTGATGAGGTCTTTGCTGCTATATTTAAAAAGAACCCAGCCCAACGGGTATTAAAGTTTTTGGATAACGAGAGTAATCTATGGGATGATTTACAAATCATGAATAGTGTACCCACCACCATTTTCCTAAAAGCTGCCATTAAGGAGTTATTCCGGTGAGTTTAAAAGTATTCTATTATTTTTGCTGCGTTTGATTGAATTGGCCTAGTAGTATCCGCCTGAGGCGGAGATAGTATAAGAGTTGACTATTTTATTTTAGTGGTTAGTTTATTGACATATTGGGTTCGTAGTATCCGCCTGAGGCGGAGATAGTATAAGAGTTGACTATTTTATTTTATTGGGTAGTTTATTGACATATTGGCCTCGTAGTACAATGGATAGTATAAGAGTTTCCGAAGCTCCAGATCCAGGTTCGATTCCTGGCGAGGCCACAAGAAATAAGGAATAAGAAAATGTTATGCTTTACTATGTTCCCTAATCACTAACACCTAAAAGCTACCCCATCGCATGTACCATTGCTAAACTCTCTCTGGCTACCTGACTATTGTATTCGAATGTGAGTTGCTTATGATTAATGGTGTCTACAATAGTCCCTATCAGGCAAAGTCCGCCAGTAAACAGGTATAATAGTCCCATACCATTTTGTCTTACCATAAATCTTTGTACACCTGCTATAAGTACAAAACCTAATATACATCCAATCAAAACCTGGTCTGATTTTCTGCGGTTGCCATTATATACTGCAATAAAGTTGTGCAATCTTTCGTCGGATAATCCGGCAGTTAAATTTTGAATATATACCAGTTCTTCCCCTTCAAGTGCAGGGATAAGACTATACAGGTTTGGTCTCATGGGTTTTAAATATAAAGTGTAAAAGTTGCTTTAATCTGATAAATATAATAATAACTGCAAATATTCCCAACGGATGATGCTGAAATGAGGATGCAATTCGAAGATGAAGCGCATCATGAATGGCGTGTCCTATACCACATCCCGGACACTTACCCAATCCAATTAAGGTTGAAATGCAAAGGGATTGTCCTTCATTGTATCCCGGAAGAAAGTAAAGCAATAAAATGGCGATGATCCAGAAAAATAGTTCATTATGTCGAAGTAATTTCTTCATGTATCAGTTATTTACCGAAAGCGGCAATATTGCTACTGAATATTTTTACTGCAATTGCGAGCAGGATTACACCAAAAAACTTACGTACTGCCAATAATCCAGCCTGTCCAAGTGCTTTCTCAATCACTTTCAGGGATTTTAAAACACCATAAACCACTACCAGATTAATCAGTATGCCACTAAGGATATATAATTCGTCGAAGTTTGCTTTTAAAGACATAACCGTGGTAAGCGTACCACTTCCTGCAATAATTGGGAATGCAATAGGTACGACTGAACCCGATTTGGCATCCTTATCTCCTTTAAAGATTTCATGTCCTAGTACCATTTCAAGTCCTAATAAAAATATCACTACAGAACCCCCAACTGCAAATGAACGGATGTCAAGTCCAAGTATTTTTAGAAAAGCCTCACCAGCAAAAAGGAAAACAATCATCAATAAGCCGGAGATCAAAGTGGCCTGGGTAGACCTGATCCCTCCCATTTTATCCTTAAGAGAGATCAATAATGGGATTGATCCAACAATATCTATTACTGCAAATAAGGTAAACGTAGTAGTCAGTAAATAATCCAGGTGAAAGGTCATGTTGGCTGGTTTATTAGCAAGATACAAAAATGTGAATTGTCAATGGTGAATTGTGAATTTCGATTGACAATTCACCATTGACAATTCACACCTCACTAAAACCTAAACACATTATTAACCACCAGTTTATACTCAAACTGAAGTGCTTCCAGGCAAGTTCTGCAAAGGCAGTCGGTATATTTTGATTCAATATAAACCCTTTCTTCATGAGTGAGTTTGGGGCCACTGCACTGACAGGCAGGTATATTGCCCACTTTGCATTCAAAAGGCTTGGTGCAACGTGGGCAATGTTTTATTTCATGTTTGTGTGTCATAGTAGTGAATTGTGAAAGGTGAATTGTGAATAGGGGATTATCAAACCAGTTACTTCGCTATTGACAATTCACCTTTCACAATTCACTGCCCTTTACCAATTAAAAGTTACACCAGTATTAAACAGAAATGGAATTGCGTTGAAGCCTCTTGCATCAAAGAATTTTTTTCCGGTAATATTTTGTGCATCGGCAAAAAAGCGAATATTTTGATTGAGCACATAATCTGCGGAAGCTCCCATAATAAAATAAGAGGGAAGCGAAATGTCTGCACGGCGATAACCACCAATATCATAGCGACTGCTTACATATTTTGCTGTAACTGCAATATTTAATCCTTTGCATACATCTATATTCGCACCAAGGTTAAGCTGATGTTTTGGCCTGCGTAATAAATATTCATAGGTGACAGTATCTTTTGTGGTAGTTCTGTTTTGGGTAACTTCTTCGCTAAACAATAGCGTATAATTTGCACTGATGCCTGCTTTCCCTAGTTTGGCGGCAAGTTCCCATTCTAATCCATTCACCACCTGTTTAACATAGTTGAAATAGTTGAACGTTATGTAATTGTAATCGATTCCGTTATTGATCTTTCTATTAAAATAAACGAGCCTTGTATTAACCTTTTTTTCCTGGAAGCTGATGCCGGCTTCATAATTTACCGCCTTTTCAGCATCAAGTTTGCTATTCAGACTTAACTGGTAAAGCGATGGTGCTTTAAAGCCGCTTGATATACTTCCAAACACACGAAACTGCTCATTAAAACGATAAGACGGATTGAAGGTATAAGTACTGTTAGAACCATAACGTGAATGATCATTATAACGACCTCCTATTTCAAGATTGAATTTTTTATCCGGACTATTATATATAAATGATGCATATAAAGCCGTTTGTGAAAGAGATGTGTCTTTAAACTGACTTGCATAAGGACCAAAAGCGCTTACAGAAAAATACTGTTGGTTGTATGAATTGTATCGATAGTCTGCGCCAGCTAACAGGGTTATTCCTTTTGCAATGCTGGTACTAGCATAGAGTTCCACAAATTGTGATTTGCCATTGTAAGTATTATCCTCAAACCAGGTACTTGTTTTATGCGCACTGTCATTGTGGTAGTTACGTCTTAATTCACTATACTGGTAATTACCTGTGATGGATAAACTTCCTTTTTTGTAGTGCAAACCAGTTCCGGTAATGAGCGATCTGTTATTGATGGTATAGTCGCGGTCGTCACTGAATACGCCTGCATCAATTCCTGCTTTATACTGACTGTGCATCAAAAAGGTTCTGAAAGAAAGCTCCTTGTTGATTTGGTATGATAATTGTCCGCTCGAAACAATGCCGTCATATTTGTCGTTGTCAAAATTTTTAACACCAGTGCTATCATAGGTAGAGGAAAACCCATTGGTAAATAATCTTGCAAAACGGGCTGCATAAGTTAGCTTATTGGCTTTACCGTACACCTGTACATTGTTTTTTGAAGTACCCAGGTTACCCTGACTTAAAGTAGCCTTGACATTAAAAGCTTTGTTGCTATCTTTTTTGTTGGTAATAATATTTATAACACCTGCAATAGCGTCACTTCCATATAGCGTTGACTGTGCACCTTTGCAAACTTCAATTCTTTCAACATCGTTAACGGAAAAGAAGTTGAGGTCGAAATCAGTGGTAATGGTTGATGGATCGTTCAACGGAATGCCATCCATCAGGATAAGTGTTCTGCCCGCAGATGCGCCACGTGTATACACTGTTTGGACGCTACCGGTATTATTGAGTGCGCCATTGATGGTGATGCCAGCTTGTTCATTGAGTAATTGGGCGATTGATTTTCCGCCACTTTTTTCAATTTGTTCTTTTGTGATTACCGTAATCACTTTACCGGTTGAACTTTGTTTTTGTTCAAATTTGTTGGCCGTTACTACTACTTCATCGAGTACAACGGTGTCTTTTTGTGCAAACAGGAATTGACCTGTTAGCATGCATGCGAGGAGCGTAATTGTTTTGCTCATTGTTAATGATTAAATAGTTGAACAATGAGCTTTCAGGAAACCAAAAAACGGAGAAACATAAATAGCCGCTGCAGACAGCATTTACATTCCATGCTTTTCACCCGAAAGCCGTGAATGATCGTCTGTATTGTGGCAGGTCTTCTGGCTTACTCTCTGTTGTTGAACCTTCCCATCCCGTTTTGTGAGACAGTGGTTAGTAGAAACATCAGTGGTTGTAGTGAATGGTCAATGGTGAATGGTCAATAAAGTATTAAATAATACCATTCACCATTGACAATTGACCATTCACTACCCAAGAGCTTACAGCTACGGGGATAGCGCCGGAATTACACCGGACTTCCCTTTTAATCCCGATTGTTCGGGAACCAAATACGTCGCAAATGTAATATGTAAGGCAGAATCAGGAAATTAAGTTTTACACCAGGGTGGGGATAAGGCAGATCGCTGATCGCTGATCTCTGATGGCTGATGTCGGATGTCAGATTTCAGATTTCAGATTTCAGATTTCAGATTTCAGATTTCGGAAATTTGGGATTTGCAAATTATGATTCTTTTCAAATCAGATATCAGACATCCGACATCAGACATCCGACATCAGACATCCGACATCAGACATCCGACATCAGCCATCAGCGATCCGACATCTTTCCTTACATTTATCACCATATCATATAATTTTTATGCAGGGAAATCAAAAATTAAATCTTTTTAGCTTCACCATGATCGTTGTGGGTCTGGTGATTGGGATGGGCATTTTCAGAACGGCAGCTACTAGCGCGAAGGATGCCATTGAACCTTCCGTTTATTTTACCGCCTGGATATTAGGTGGCTTTGTGGCGCTGTGTGGTGCCCTCACTTATGCAGAAATTGGAAGCCGTTATCCGGTTACAGGTGGATATTATAAAGTCTTCTCCTATGCCTATCACCCCAGTATTGCATTTGCGATTAATTGTATCATCCTCATCAGCAATGCTGCCAGCTTAAGTGCGGTAGCATTAATTGGAAGTGGTTATATCACTAAATTATTTCCTGGGGTTGAGTGGACGGATATCGACAAAGCCCTGATTAGTTGCGGGGCCATTATTTTCTTTTATGGGATTAATCTCATGGGGTTGAAAATGAGTTCCAGGGCTCAGAATATTTTGATGCTGATTAAAATCGGGATGATCATTGTACTCATCCTCGCATTATTTTTTCCGCATGAAACAGTTAGTGCCGTTGCTGCTACTACAACGCCTTCAAATGAAGTAACATCTATGAGTTGGATCCAGAGCCTTGGAATAAGCCTTATAGCCGTTTCATTTACCTATGGGGGATACCAGCAAACAATCAACTTTGGCAATGAGGTAAACCAGCCTGCAAAAAATATTCCACGAGGCATATTTATTGGGATAGCAATTATTATCGGACTTTATCTGCTGGTAAACCTTAGCTATTACACCATTGTTGGGTTTGATCAGATGAAAGGGGAAAGAGAAATAGCGTATGTAGTGATGGAGCGCACATTTGGTCAACGTGGGGCAGATATATTTTCTTTCTTTTTGTTCTTCGGGGTATTGGCTTATGTAAATGCTTTGTTGATGAGTAATCCAAGAGTTATGTTTGCAATGAGTGAAGAAAAAACATTGCCTTCTTTTTTTGGTAAGCAAAATCCTAAGAACCAGGTATTTACTATATCACTTACCGTGTTTGCAGCAATGTGTATCGTGATTTTATTTTTTGCACAGACATTCGACAAGATCCTCAACTTCACTATCTTCCTCGATTGTTTCGGAATGGTAGCATCCAGTGCCACTATTTTTATCTTACGCAAAAGAACCAAGCACCTGGATGGAACGGGTATCTTTAAAATGAAGTTTTACCCGATTGTGCCGCTTATTTTCATGTGCGCATATTTGTTTGTAGGCATCAGTATTGCCATGCAAACACCAGATACCGCATTTGTAGGATTTTGTGTATTGATGGGCTTTATGCTTATTTACTATATCAGTGTAAAACTCAGGAAACCAATTGTTGAACAAAAAGACTAGTATTTAATATGGACTTATCTTATATACTAAATGAGCTGGCAGAAGATAGGGATGAATATTTCAGGGCAGTATCACCACCCATCATACAATCAAGCAATTTTGCTTTTAAGAAAGTAGAGGACCTGCGGGCTTCGTTGGCAGATGAATATTCAACCTGGTTATATAGTCGCGGTTTAAATCCAACTGTTGAAATACTCAGGAAAAAATTGGCAGCGCTAGATGGAGCGGAAGATTGTTTGGTTTTTAATAGTGGTGCTGCCGCCATTTTCGCGGCTGTATTGGCCAATGTAAAAGCTGGCGATCATATCGTAAGCGTAAAAGATCCCTATACATGGGCGAGGAAAATGTTTGATGAGATATTGCCTCGTTTTCAGGTAACAGTAACCTATATAGATGGCCGGTCAATTGAGCACTTCGAAAATGCTATTCAGCCTAATACTTCAGTGATCTACCTCGAATCTCCCAATAGCTGGATGTTCGATCTGCAAGATTTAGCTGCTGTTGCTAGCCTGGCAAAATCAAAAAATATTGTTACAATTTGTGATAATAGTTATTGCACCCCAATTTACCAGAAACCTTATGAAATGGGGATCGACCTCACGCTTCAATCTGCAACCAAATATATTGGCGGCCATAGTGATGTAGTGGCAGGTGTATTAAGCGGCAGCAGTAAACAGATTACCCGTATCTTTAACAGTGAATACAATAATATAGGGTCCGGTATCCAGCCCTTTAATGCATGGTTATTGATTAGGGGACTTCGGACATTACCTACAAGGTTGGAACGTATCACACGTAGCACCCAGGCAGTAATAGCGTTTTTGAAGTCGCACCCGCTTGTAGAAAGGGTTATTTTTCCTTTAGACCCTGATTTTCCTCAGTATGAGTTGGCTAAAAAGCAAATGAAGGGCTCTTGTGGTTTGTTGACTTTTGTTTTAAAAACCCAATCCTGTGAAGCTATCGAATCGTTCTGTAATAGCTTGAAGCATATACTAATGGCTGTTAGTTGGGGTGGACATGAATCCTTGATTATCCCAAAATGCGCCGGAATGCCGCGGGATCAGTTTGATCCAGGGCAGGCACTACATCGGAGTCTGAGGCTGTATGTGGGATTAGAGGAGCCGGAATACATCATTTCCGATCTGGCCCAGGCATTGAATGTAATAAATGACCATTCATAACGACTTATGAACGGTTTCCATTAGTGCTTCTCCGCCTATCAGAAAATTATCGATAAGGCTTGGGAAACTGTTATTTTTGTTATATATGAAGAAGTTAATTGCCATTCTGGGAACTGCCTTTTTAATACAGGCGCAAGCTCAGACAACTAATGAAAAGTGGGATCTGCGTAAATGTATTGACTACGCAACACAGAATAATATTTCTGTGAAGCAGGCTGATATACAGGCAAGGATCAGTGCGTTGCAAGCTCAACAGGCAAAATTGGGTCAGTACCCAACCTTAAATTTTAACTCTGGAACAGGTGTGCGTTTTGGTAGATCAATTGACCCTACAACCAACCAGTTCTCTACCAACCAGTTTCTTTATCAGAATTTTGGCCTGAATGCAGGTATACAGATTTATAATGGGGGAGCTTTAAAAAACTCCATCAAAGCAGCTTTCTTTAATGCTCAGGCCGCACTTGCAGAAGTAGAAAGAACTGCCAACGATATTTCCCTGAACGTAGCTAATTTTTACCTCCAGGTACTCGCTACCCGTGAGCAGGTGAAAATAACCCAGGTGCAAATTGCCCAATCGCAAACACAACTCGAAATCACGAGGAAAAGGGTAGAAGCTGGTGTATTACCAGAACTTAATCTCGCTGAAATTGAAGCTCAACTGGCCACTGACAGCAGCAATTTTGTTGCAGCCCTAACCAGTTATGAACTTAATATATTAAATCTGAAAGGGTTGCTTAACCTCGACCCGGCAATTGGTTTCGAAATTGAAACGCCGCCGGTAGAAAGTATTCCATTGGAAACTTTTGGCGACCTGCAGCCAGAATTGGTTTATCAGTTGGCACTTACTTCACAGCCGCTACAAAAGGCAAATGATTTCAGGATACAGGCCGCACAAAAATCTGTTTTAGCAGCGAAAGGTCAAATGTATCCAACCCTTAGTTTTGGTGGTAACCTTGCAACCAACTTCTCTAATTCATTCAAAAAAACAACGGGCTTTACCTTTCTTGGATACTCACCAGTAACAGGGGCAGAACCAAAAGTTACAATCAGCAATGTTGATTACTATGTTCAAAATCCACTTTACCGTTTCAGCCAAACAAGCAGAGGCTTTGGTGGTTTGTGGGAAGGATGGACAAACCAGATCACCAATAACTTTGGTCAGAACGTAGGTATTAATTTATCCGTACCCATTTTTAATAGCGGACAGGCCAAAACAGCTTACCGTCGTTCTAAACTCGACCTGCGTGCTGTAGAACTTCAAAAGAATCAGGCTGATCTTAAACTCAAGCAAGACATATACACCGCATATAATAACGCCACTGCAGCATTGGAGAAATTCAATGCAAGCAAAAAAACAGTGGAAGCGACCCAGAAAGCTTATGATTTTGCATTGAAACGTTATGAAGTAGGTTTATTAGGATCATTAGACCTCATAACCAACCAAAATAACCTGCTTCGTGCAAAAGTTCAGCAACTGGCAAATCAATATGATTACGTGTTCAAAATGAAAGTGCTGGAATTTTATAAAGGACAGGGATTGAAACTCTAACACTAATAACAACCAGTTACTAATACGAAATACAATATCTATGAATAAGAAATTACTTTGGATCATCATCGGACTTGTTGTAGTTGTAGGAGGATTTATTGGACTGAAGAAAGGTGGTGTAATCGGAAAAGACGAAGGCTTAAAAGTTTCAGCAGAAAAAGCAGTTACCCGAACCATTATTGAAACCGTAAATGCAAGTGGTAAAGTATATCCTGAAATTGAAGTGAAGGTAAGTCCCGATGTGAGCGGAGAAATCGTAGAGCTTAATGTAAATGAGGGTGATAGTGTTCGTAAAGGACAGGTATTGGCAAAAATTTATGCTGATATATATTCTACACAGAGAGATCAGGTAGCAGCTGGAGTTGATCAGGCTAAAGCACAGCTTTCTAATTCAAATGCCAGTTTGCCAGGACTAAAAGCAACACTGGATAATGCAAAGGCAAATTTCGAAAGACAAAGAAAACTGTATACGGAAAAAGTTACTTCCCGTCAGGAATATGACCAGGCAGAACAGGCTTATCGCAGTGCTGAAGCTAATTATAATGCAGCAAGAGAAGGATTGAAAGGAACAGAAGCATCTATTATGGGCGCTGAGGCGCAATTGGCAAGAGCCAATAAAGATCTCTCCAGAACAACACTGGTTGCACCTATGGATGGTGTTATCAGTTTACTGGCCGTAAAAAAAGGAGAACGTGTTGTTGGTACCGCACAAATGGCTGGTACAGAAATGATGCGTGTAGCTGATATGCGCAGCATAGAAATAAGGGTTGATGTGGGAGAAAACGATATCCCTAAAGTAAAAATCGGAGATACAGCACTCGTAGAAGTAGATGCTTATACCAATCGTAAATTCAAAGGACTGGTTTACAAAATTGCCAACCCTAACACTCAAGCTGCAACTACTACTTCTACTGAAGTAACAAATTATAAAGTACATATTCGTCTGATCCAGAGCAGCTATAAAGACATGGTTGTACCTGGAAGAGCATTTCCATTTCGTCCGGGTATGACAGCCAGTGCAGATATCCAAACCAATACCAAGGATAATGTTTTGGCAGTTCCTTTAAATGCAGTTACAACAAGAGAAAAAACTGAATCGGGAAAAAAATCATCTGCAACTGATGCACCTGTATCAGGAAACCCCGCTGATGATGAAGCCGTTGAAGAAGTGGTTTTTGTAATCGGGAAAGATAAAAAAGTAAAAAAGGTAAAAGTAAAAACAGCCATACAGGACCTGAATTATATCGAAATCCTCGATGGATTGAATGAAGGCGATCAGGTAGTAACCGGCCCATATAATACCGTAAGTAAAATACTGAAAGAAGGCAACCTGGTACAGGTTGTTGCGAAGGATAAATTGTTTGAGGAGAAGAAGAAGGAGTAGCGGATTGAGTCCGAAAGTTCGGGGTCCGGAAGTCCG
The DNA here is from genome assembly GCA_965650685.1 of uncultured Sediminibacterium sp. Taxonomy (GTDB): domain Bacteria; phylum Bacteroidota; class Bacteroidia; order Chitinophagales; family Chitinophagaceae; genus Sediminibacterium. The sequence continues at coordinate 55,633 of CBFGPM010000014.1, read as the reverse complement.
GAAGAGGGGTGAGATTAAAGAACTTGTAAAGCGTTATTATAAAATAATAACGCTTTTTTATTGGGGCTTAACACACTACTAACCTAATAACATCATCAATTTCCCGGACTTCCGGACTTTCGGTCCCCGGACTTTCAGCCTTTCCCTTCCTATCCCCAACTTCCGTATGTTTGCAGCAGAAAAACAATTGCCTTCATGCAGTATGGAATAATTGGTAGTGGAAGTTGGGCCACGGCCCTGGCAAAAATTTTGACGGATAACGGGCATACTATTTATTGGTGGGTACGGAATGCGGAGTCGATAGCCTATATGGAAAAAAGGAAGCATAACCCACATTACCTCAGCGCCGCATATTTTAATCCACAACAACTGAAACTCAGTAGTAATCTGGAGGAAGTGGTAGCTGCCTCAGATGCCCTGGTGGTTGCAGTTCCCTCTGCTTATACGGAACAGGTTTTTGCACAACTGAAAGAAGAAGATTTAAAAGGCAAGAAAATTATTTCTGCGATAAAGGGCATCATGCCTACTGATAACAGATTATTGCATGAATACCTGCATTCGCATTATAATGTGCCACTCGATCAATACTTTGCTTTGCTGGGTCCTTGTCATGCAGAGGAAGTAGCTTCTGAAAAACTTTCCTACCTCACTTTTTCCGGAAAAGACCATGCGTGCGCAGAAAAGATTGCAAAAGATTTTACTACTGAATACATCAATACGGTAGTGAACGACGATGTTGTGGGTGTTCAGTATGCCGCTGTTCTAAAAAATATTTATGCATTAGGTGCGGGTATTGCCCATGGTTTGGAATATGGAGATAATTTTTTGAGTGTTTATATAGCGAACAGTGCAAATGAGATGGTTACTTTCCTTCGAAAGTTAAGCGAACAGGAATCTCAACCAGCAATTATGGAACCTAACTATGCAGCATCTGTTTACCTGGGTGATTTGCTGGTAACCTGCTATTCACTGTATAGCCGAAACCGTACGTTCGGAAACATGATCGGAAAGGGTTATTCTGTTAAGGCCGCTCAACTGGAACTTAATATGGTGGCAGAAGGCTATTACGCCGCAAAGTGTATTTACCGTACAAACCAATCAGTAAATGCCCTAACCCCCATAGCATCAACGATTTATGAAATTCTCTGGAACCATTGTCCTGCCGCTGATGGATTTAAGAAAATAGAAGGTTTTTTGGTGTAAAAAAAGAGGTAACTTTATTATATGCCAGTTTCATTCACCTTATTAAATCCTATGGTACTTTTAGTACTGCTTGGAGGGGTGGTTATCATAAACCTCCTCAGGAAACTGTTGCATCACTCTAATCATCCCGGGAAGCATTAATCGTATTTATTTTCAGGAGTAGTTACAGCATTTGCTTAGTCAAGTCGAATCAGGCTATTGAAATAGGTTTGCTGCAATACCATCGGCCAGAAATTTACCCTTTGGACTTAAAACCAAAGTATCATTCTGTGATATTAAATATCCTTCTGACAGGTATTTTCCGGAAGCACTTTTAATAGCTGATTTCACTTCCATCCCCCATTTTTCTTCTATCAGAGAAAGTGAACAGCCTTCCATGGTCCGAAGACTGGTCATAATGTATTCATTAAGCTGTTGAATGGGTGTGAGATTTTCAGATTCAGCAGGTATTGTGTCTTTTTCAAGGAATTGCAGGTAAAGTGCATTATTCGAAATATTCCATTGCCGCGTAGTTCCATTAAAGGAGTGAGCCGAAGGACCCAGACCGAGATAGGGCTGACCTTGCCAGTAGCTGCTGTTGTGTTTGCTTCTAAAACCGGGTTTGGCAAAGTTTGAAATTTCGTAATGTTCAAATCCAGCCTCGGCTAATTTCTCAGTCAGTATTTCAAAATGACCTGCCTGAAGGTCAGGATCAATATCTTCTTTCTTACCCTTTTGAATCTGTTGATCCAATGCTGTTTTAGGTTCAACCGTTAAAGCGTATGCCGAAATATGTGGAACGCCTAATGTAATAGCGGTGTCGATATTACTCAACCAGCGGTCATTCGTTAGTCCAGGTGTGCCATAAATAAGATCGATTGTAAGGTTACTGAATCCATTTTCCCTTGCCAGCCGAATACATTCTTTACCCTGTAAAGCAGTATGTACACGATTCATCCAAACCAGGTCTTCTTCAAAAAATGATTGTATACCTATGCTGAGCCTGTTGATGCCGGCCTGTTTCCATTCCAGTAGTTTATCTCTGGAAATATCGTCTGGGTTGGCTTCCAGCGTTATTTCAGCGTCTATGGTAATGTTGAAATAATGGCGAATATTATGGAGAATGGCTTGAAGTTCTTCGAAAGTCAAAAGGGAAGGGGTGCCACCGCCAAAATAAATAGTTGTAACAGTATCGGTTAAATAATTTTTCCTGAGTGCTGTTTCTTTTGCAATGGCAGCAACCATTGCAGGCTTTGTGGCTTGCGTTGTAGAGAAATGAAAATTACAATAATGACAGGCCTTCTTGCAAAAGGGAATATGAATATAAATGCCTGCCATAATTACAAAGATACAACGAAGCTGTCGGGACTCTTGTATTACAGATAACCGAAAAGCTTATTTTTGTTGCAATGAATTTGCTGATGCGTTTTTTCTTGTTGTTTACAGGAATGATTTCCTTTTTATGCGGAATTGGTCAAACCGATACACCAGGCGTATCTGGTAGGGTTATTCAGCAAAAAGACAGTATCGTCAAACAATTTTCAAAAATTGATTCGGCTACTAAATCTGGCGATACTTTATCATTGGCAGACAGTAATCAAGCAGGTTTAACTGCTCAGGTACCACCGTCTCTTCCTTTAATTGATACCACTACTTACCGAAAGTATTATACGCATCCATTCTTACCGCTTTCCGGGACTCCGCTATTTATGATTTCAGATTTCCGGGAAAGAAGAACACTGGATGATATGTTCTATCTGTTAATGGGAGTGGTATTATTACTTGCTTTTGTACGTGCCGTATTTCCCCGATATATCAAGAACCTTTTTGTCTTGTTTTTGCAAACCTCGCTTCGCCAGAAACAAACAAAGGACCAATTGCTGCAGGATAACCTGGGCTCATTATTCGTTAATTTCCTTTTTATTGTCACTACCAGTATTTACGGGGCATTGGTTATCAGGAATAATGACTGGCTGGATTTTCCTTTCTGGCATATTGTATTTTTTGGGGCCGCATTGCTTACTGTAGTGTACTTCGGAAAATTTATCTTTTTACAGTTTTCAGGATGGATTTTCAATTCCAGAGATGCAGCAGTTAGTTATACTTTCACGGTATTCCTGGTTAATAAAGTGTTGGGTATCATACTGGTACCTTTTCTTTTCCTGATGGCTTTTGCCAAACCCGGGTTAAGAGAAATTGCACTTACTATTTCAATTGGTTGTATGATTATTCTACTCCTGTATCGGTATATTGTTTCATTCGCAACAATCAGGAACACATTGAAGGTGAATGCTTTGCATTTTTTTCTTTATCTTTGCGCCGTTGAAATAGTTCCGTTGATGCTTATTTATAAGCTGATGACGGATTATATCGGTGGAAGGTTTTAATTTTGCAAAATCTCAGACAGCAAGCAAGCATGGTAAAGAAAGGAGCCAAACAAGCGGGTACCCCTAAGACCTTAAAAAAGATCCTGATCTCCCAGCCCAGACCTGAAAGCGATAAGTCGCCTTATTTTGATCTGGAAAGGAAATATAAGGTAGAACTGGTCTTCCAGCCATTTATTAAACTGGAAGGTATCCCTGCCAAAGAATTTCGCAAACAAAAGATTGATATCTCGTATTATTCTGCGGTAATCTTTACCAGCAGAAATGCCATCGATCATTTTTTTCGAACTTGCGAAGAAATGAAAGTGACTATCGGTCAGGATACTAAATATTTCTGTATCACCGAAGCGGTTGCGTTATATCTCCAGAAATTCATCCTGTATAGGAAAAGAAAGGTTTTCTATGGTGCTGATGGTACCAACAAAAGCATGTTTGATGTAATCAACAAACATAAAGAGAACGAAAAATTTCTTTATGTATGTAGTGAGAACCAGCAGGATAATGAAATTGTAAACTGGCTGAAGTCTAATAACTGCGAGTTCCAACTGGGCTTCATGTATCGCACGATTAGTAATGACATCAAAGAAATTATTGAAGAACAGGAGTTTGATGTGATTTGCTTCTTTACGCCAAGTGGTGTAAAAAGCCTTTTCGACAACCTCCCTTCTTTCCAGCAAAATGGAACTGTAATTGGTGCATTTGGAAACAATACATCTAAAGCAGTAGAAGATGCAGGTTTGAAACTGGAAATTAAAGTGCCTGCTCCACAAAGACCAAGTATGGTAGCTGCACTCGATCATTTTCTGGCATCTGCGCAATCAAAAAAATAACCAATTTTAATATTCACCTTACTTATCATAAACCCTTGCTTTTGCAGGGGTTTTATTTTAGTATTAATTTCAGTAAATGTCAACCACTCATCAACATACCAACAAACTGATCAATGAAACAAGTCCTTATTTGTTGCAACACGCACATAACCCTGTAAACTGGTATCCATGGGGTGAAGAAGCACTGATGTTGGCGCAAAAAGAACAGAAACCAATATTGGTAAGTATAGGTTATGCTGCCTGTCACTGGTGCCATGTAATGGAAAGAGAAAGTTTCGAGGACGAATCAACGGCGGCAATGATGAATGAGTTGTTCATCAATATTAAGATAGATCGTGAGGAGCGACCCGATCTGGATCATATTTATATGGATGCTGTGCAGGCTATGACCGGCAGTGGCGGATGGCCTTTAAATGTTTTTCTTACGCCGGATACCAAACCATTTTATGGGGGAACTTATTTTCCGCCGGTAAGGGCTCATAACAGATCATCGTGGAAAGAAGTATTATCAGGAATAGCCAATGCTTTCAAGGAGAAAAGGGATGAAATAGACCAGCAGGCAACTAAACTAACAGAACACATCAAAGCATCCAATGCCTTTGGCTTAAAGCAAGGAGTAGGTAAGGAAGAAATTTCACTAGAGATGGTGGGAGATATTACAATTAATATGTTGAAGCAGGCCGATACTGAATGGGGTGGGTTTGGTAATGCTCCTAAGTTTCCGCAAACCATGGCGATACGGTTTTTATTAAGGCAGTTTCACTTTCATCAAAATGAAGCAGCCAGAAAACAGGCTTTGCTGAGTTTGGATAAAATGATTGATGGCGGGATCTATGATCAGCTAGGCGGAGGTTTTGCCCGCTATAGTACCGATACCGAATGGCTCGCACCACATTTTGAAAAGATGTTATACGATAATGCGCTGATTGTTTCTGCCATGTGTGAAGCATATGCACTTACTAAGCTTGATAAATATGCAAGAGCCATCAATGAAACACTTTTGTTTGTAGAAACAGAGCTGATGCATTCCGATGGAGGATTTTACAGTGCATTGGATGCAGATAGTGAAGGCGTGGAGGGTAAATTCTATACATGGTCGAAAGGGGAGATTGAAGCTATATTGGGTGCAAATGCCGAATTGTTTTGTGCCTATTATGATATTTCCGAGGGTGGCAACTGGGAGCATACCAATATTTTAAGGGTAAAAACCCAGCCTGCTGATTTTGCGGCCATGCATGGATTAACCGAAAAAACCTGGCTTGAGCAATTATCTATAAATAAGGGAAAGCTCATGCAGCATAGAGCTGCGAGGGTGCGTCCTTTATTAGACGACAAACACTTACTGGGTTGGAATGCGATGATGAATATTGCCTATGGACAGGCTTATGCTGTTTTAGGGATTGAGAAATACAGAGAAATTGCCATACAAAACATCCATTTTCTCGAAGATAACCTGAAAAATGGGCCGGATGGTACCTGGTTACATACCTGTAAGCATGGAAAAGCACATATTCCGGCTTTTCTGGATGATTATGCCTGTTTAATTCAGGCGTATATTCAGCTTCAGGAAATTACGGGTGAGGGTCAATATTTATTAAAGGCAAAAGAGGTATTGGAACTGGTAAACCGCCTGTTTAGTGAAAATGAAACTGGCTTTTATTTCTACACTATGGAGGGGCAGACAGATATAATTGTACGTAAAAAGGAAGTGTATGATGGGGCTACGCCAAGCGGCAATGCGCTGATGGCGGTTAATTTACAGTATCTGGGAAGGGTGTTTGACAGACCCGATTGGCTGGAAAGGATGCGAAAAATGCTGGGAGGTTTACAACAGGCTGTGGTGAAATACCCCACTTCCTTTGGGTTATGGAGTATGGTTGTACAGGCTGAGCAAATGGGTTGGAAGGAGGTAGCATTGGTAGGTAAGGGGGCAAAAACTTATCTGCCGCAGGTGTTGGAGCTGTATTCGCCCAATAAAATACTGCAGACAGAAGAAACTAAAGAGGCGGATTTCCCGTTATTAGCTGGAAAAATGCCGAAAAACGAGGGGGTAATGTTTTATGTCTGCCAAAATTTCACTTGTAGTGATTACACTACTGAGAAAATAATTGATTTTTTAGCAAATGTGTAACAAGAATTACGGTAATTTGCTGGCTGACAGTGGCTTCGCGCCTATATCAGATAGTGAAAACAAAATCTTACATTACTGAGATCATCTTTACCCGCCTTGTGAAATTATTGGTTTTTCGAATGTTAAACTGCCGGTAACTGCAGTTCAAAACTTATATTTGTCACTGTCATAAATCAGTTTGATCAGATGAAAGGTTATTTAACAACTATTACCCTGGCCGTATTCACGCTAAGCATGAGTTCATGTTTCCTGAATAAAGGCAAAAAGTCGAAGGGCTTGCCTGACGACGGTCAGTTACATGGAGTTGCGCCAACAGCCAGGCCAAGTATGGTTACGCCAAAGAATATGGTGTATGTGCCACCCGGAACCTTCCATATGGGGCCGAGTGATGAGGACATTAGTTTCAACTATACCAACCGGAATAGGTCTATGTCTATACCCGGTTTTTGGATGGATGCAACTGAGATCACCAATAACCAATACCGCCAGTTTGTAAACTGGGTGCGCGACTCATTATCCTTTAAAATATTGTTTGGAGGTGGTATCAATAAGGAAGACGATACTTCTGCAGTTGACTGGAAAAAAGTTGCTACCATTAAATATGATAAAGCAACTATTGAAAAGTTGAATGAATTGAACCTGGCACCCGATAACCGTTTATTTGGAAGAAATGAAATTGATCCGGGAAAACTGAAATACAAAGTTGAATATTTCAATCTGCCTGAAGCGGCGAAACGCGAAAATGCAGACAGACCAAGAAAAGATTTCATTGTTAAGTATGATGAGAAAGTATATCCTGATACACTTGTATGGATCAGAGACTTCTCTTACTCATACAATGAACCTATGACCAAAAGGTATTTTGCACACCCATCTTATGGAAATTATCCAGTAGTAGGTGTAACCTGGAAACAAGCAGTAGCTTTTTGTCATTGGCGCACACATTACCAGAATGCATGGTTGGAAAAAAAGAAATATGCGGTTGATGGTGATTACCGTTTGCCAAGTGAAGCTGAATGGGAATATGCAGCGCGTGGTGGTAGAACCAATTCAATGTTCCCATGGGGTAACTATTACCTGAGAAACAAGAAAGGTTGTCTGCTGGCTAACTTTAAACCTGGTCGTGGTAATTATCCGGAAGATGGTGGTTTCTACACAGTTAAAGCGGATGCTTACTGGGCCAACGATTATGGCTTATATAATATGTCTGGTAATGTAGCTGAGTGGACAGGCTCCTATTTCTACGAAGGTTCATACAACTTCATGTCAGACCTTAGTCCGGATGTACGTATCGAAGCGGCTGATTCAGATCTTCCTCGTATGAAACGTAAAGTGGTACGTGGCGGAAGCTGGAAAGACATTTCTTACTACCTGCAGGTAAGTACACGCAACTATGAATACCAGGATACCGCAAAATCATATATCGGTTTCCGTACAGTAATAGACTTAGCTCCTAAATCAAAAAGATAAAATCATCTCGCCTTAGGCGAGACCAATATTAACTATCAAAAACTAAACTTAACATTATGGCTTCAGGTGTTTCCCCCGCTACGAACCGAATTGTAAACATCATTGTTTGTCTAGGTGCCTCTGTGGTAATTTTTGGTGCAATGGCAAAAATCCTTCACCTGTCTTGGGCAGACTGGGCATTGAAAATTGGTTTAACAACTGAGGCTTTAATCTTCGTTGTATATGCTATTCTTCCGCCGCCCGATATGGGAGCTCCGGCGCCTGCTGTTGCAACAAGCGGTAATCCTGCATTGAAAAGCCTGGATGATATGCTGCAACAAGCGGATATTACTCCTGCAAACCTTTCAAAGCTGAGTGCTAATTTTCAGAAATTAGGTACTACTGTAGAGAATATGGGCGAAATAAGCAATGTGGTTAAATCAACCGGTGATTTTTCAGCTAAAACACAGGAAGCTACTGCGGCATTATCTTCTATATCTGGCGCGGTGAATCAGGCGGCACAATCATTATCAGGTTTTAATGCTGCTTCTGAGGGAACCAAACAGTTCCATGATCAGGTTCAGGTACTGACCAAAAATCTTTCTTCTTTAAATACTATTTACGAATTGGAATTGCAGGAAAGTAACAATCACCTGAAAGCATTGAATCAGTTCTACGGTAAACTGGCACAGGCATCTGCTGCTATGTCAACCAGCGCTGATGATGCTATGAAGGCGAAAGAACAAATTGCAGTATTGGCGAATAACCTTGGTAAACTGAATCAGGTTTACGGCAACATGTTAACCGCTATGCAAGGTCGCGCTTAATTAGCCCGACAACAACCAAAACCTATTGTGAAACAGTATTGAAAATATTATATAAATGTCATTACCAAAGGAACCGCGGCAGAAGATGATTAACATGATGTACCTGGTGCTTACTGCACTACTGGCACTGAATGTATCATCTGAAATTCTGAACGCATTTAAAACGGTTGACAGAAGCTTGATTACAGCTAGTGGAATTGTAGAGAAGAAGAATGAAGAAGTATTCAGGTCTTTTCAGGAAAAAGTTGATGATCCTAAAACCAGAGAAAAAGCAATGGAGTGGCTTCCAAAAGCCCAGCAGTCGAAAAAAATATCTGACGACTTATATGCTTATCTCGAAGCGTTAAAGAAGGAATTGAAAGTTGAATCTGGATTAACAATCGGAGAAGATGGATTGGAATCTTTTAAAGAAGACAATCTTGACGCTGCAACCCGTATGTTTATTTCAGGACCACCAGAGGGTAAAGGAAAGGGGGAAGAATTATATAAAAGACTGGAAGAATACAAGAAGCAATTGTTGGCGATAGATCCCGAAATGACCAAAGAAATCGGTAAGTCATTACCGCTCGATCTGACTGCATTTAATGTAGACCCAAAAGCTGCAGAAAAAATTCCTGCAGGCGATAAATGGAAAGAGTGGGCTTATGGTTATTTCCACATGACCCCAACTGTAGCAGCTATCACCATTCTGAGTAAGTTTCAGAATGATGTAAAAAACAGTGAATCACAGGCAGTAGAATTTTGTCACAAGCAGGTAGGTCAGGTAAAACTGATTTATAATGAGTTCCAGGCATTTGCCGGTACAAACTCTCAATACCTGATGCCAGGTGAAGAATTAGTAATTACTGCTGGTATCGGAGCATTTAGTAAAGATGCACGTCCAACTATCACAGTAGATGGTGCTGCTGTTCCACTTAATGCAGAAGGTACTGCTGAATACAAAACAAGGGTCGGAAATTCTGGTCCGGCTGTAAAAAAAGTTAGGATCTCATATCTTAAACCCGATGGTACATCAGCCGTAGTAGAGAAAGAAGTTCGTTATACAGTAGGTGTGGCTTCAGGACTGGTAGTGTCAACAGATAAGACACGTGTGTTCTACCAGGGGCTGGATAATCCGCTTAGCGTGACTGGCGGTGGTGGTGATGAGAAAGTAAAAGTTAGTATTGAAGGCGCCGGCGCTACTTTAACCAAAGTTGGAGCTGGACAGTATATGGTAAACTGCAAACAACTGGGAACTGTAACGGTGGTTGCAAGCGATGGTAAGAATAACCAACGTATAGCAATTCCTGTAAAAAGAGTACCAGATCCACTGGCAATAGTTGGTGGTAGCGCAGGCGGAACCATGAATGCCAATGTGTTCAGGGTTCAACGTGGTGTTATTGCCGATTTAAGAGACTTTGTATTTGAAGGTGTAGAATTTAAAGTACAAAGCTTTATGCTGATCTGTACTGGTAAAGGATTTGATGAGCCGGAATTTGCAGAAGTTACTGGTCCATCTTTCAGTGGCGATGCAATGAATTTAATAAAGCGCTGTCAACCAGGTACAACAGTAACCATCGGAGAAATAAAACTATTGCAACCAGGTGGTGGGACGAGAAAAATAGATCAGAACATAACATTCATCTTGCAATAAAGCAGTGATTATGAAAAAGACATTTTTATTGTGTGTAACGGTTTCATTGCTGGCGGGTACAACTGCCATGGCACAGGGTTTTGGTAACCTGCGGAATAACCGTAAGCCAGCTGATTCAACTGGGAACAAACCAGCAGCTACTACTGGTAAGGATACCATTAAGCCTGCAGTAAAACCTGCTGTAGATCCTGCTTCGGTTAAACCCAGCAAAACAATCGATACTACCACGGTTGGTGGTTTTGGAGAAGTAATTCCAAGAAGCCTTCGTAATGAAACAGCAGCAGACCGCAGCCAGACACGCGAAAAACGTCCGTTGGAATATGAACATCTTAGAGAAGATGATCAGCTTTTCAGTGAGTTTATTTGGAGAGAAATTGATGCCCGTGAAAAAGTAAACCAGGCTTTCATGTACCCTGGTAAAGATGATATGGGTGATCAACGCTTTTTCTCTATTATGCTTAGTGCTATAAAGAATGATAGTGTTATGGCCTTCTCTGCAGAAGGTGGAGATGACAGGTTTACCAAACCACTCGCTTACGACGATATCATGAAAATGCTGAAAGGTCGTCTGGATACCCAGTATGTTCAAAATGCCGATAATCCGAATGTAATGGATACCGCTGTTATCTATGATAACAAATTCGCGCCTAATCCAGATTCTATTTATACATTCCGTATTAAAGAACAATGGATTTTCGACAAAGAGGCAAGCCGCTTATTTGTTAGAATCCTGGGCATAGCCCCGGTTGCAAAACTGGTAATTAATGGTAAGTCTACCCCAAGAACCCTTTTCTGGATCTATTATCCTGAAATGCGTAAAACACTTACCAAATACAATGTGTACAATCCGAAAAACTATGCTGGCCGTATGACCTGGGAAGAGCTATTTGAAAGCCGCTTTTTCTCCAGCTACATTGTGAAAACAAGTGCCAATAACCCAAGCGATAAATTCCTGGCAGCATTGATCAAAGATCCATTGTTCCGCTTGCTGGAAGGAGATAATATAAAAGAACGTCTGTTTAATTTTGAACAGGATGTATGGCAGTATTAATAGAAAAAAATCATTATACAAGTGAAAAAAGGAGCTGTTTAGCTCCTTTTTTCATTAAAAATAGCTTATATTATATTTTTTGAACAAGGATTATTGGTTAATTCAGGGGATTGCTTAACTTTACCTCGGTTTTTCATAGGATATTGGATTTTAAAAACGGGGTTGGATTTCTATCCTGACCCCTTTTTTTATTTTATACCTCACCTTCCGATTGTTTCGCAAAATAACTTAGTAAAGATTCCGTTTTCTTATTGCCAATCACTTCTATAAGACTTGTCTTATTCGCATTCCTGATATTTTTAACCGACTTGAACGTTTTTAATAACATCGCAGCAGTCTGTTTACCAATACCTTCAATATTTTCCAACTCATTTTTAAATGTTCCCTTAGATCGTTGATTGCGATGAAATGTAATGCCGAACCGATGCACTTCATCCCGTATGCGTCGCACCAGTTTTAAACTGTTGCTATCCCATGGTAATTTGATCGATGCCGTATCGCCTGCAAAAAATATTTCTTCCTCATTTTTCGCCAAACCTACCAATGTTAGTTGTCCGGTTAAACCAAGCTCATGAATGCTTTCCATAGCTGCGCTCAATTGCCCCTTACCGCCATCTATGATCACCAGTTGCGGAAGCGGCGATGATTCTGATTGCAGGCGCTTATAACGCCTGTAAACCACTTCTTTCATGGTAGCAAAATCGTTGATGCCCTCCACCGTTTTTACATTATAGTGCCGGTAATCTTTTTTACTGGGTAATCCATCACGAAAGCAAACCATTGCTGAAACCGGATAAGCTCCCTGAAAATTTGAGTTATCAAAACACTCGATATGAACCGGTACTTCCTGTAAATGGAGGTAAGCCTGTAATTCATATAACACTTTCTTTTTCTCAACATCTGAACTACCCTCAAGATGAAGTACTTTCTTTCTCCTTAATTCCTCTTTGTAATAATTTACATTTTTCAATGCCAGGTCCAGCAGTTTCTTTTTATCACCCGCTTTAGGAATTGTGATAACAATTTGCGGATCGGGAAATTCTATTTCAAAGGGAACAATTATTTCACCGGCTAAACTGTTGAAATCATTTCTGATGCGGTTAACGGCAAAACTCAATACTTCTTCATCCGTTTCTTCTAATTTGGTTTCTAGCGGAACGGTATGCGTTTGTACAATAGTACCATTAGAAACCATCAGGTAACTTACATAAGCTAATTCATCATCTTTCAATATAGCAAATACATCTACACTGTTCAGGTGCTTACTTACAATCACAGATTTCGCCTGGTAACTCTCCAGGTGCTCAATTTTTTTTCGTATTAATTCTGCTTTCTCAAATTCAAGCTTAGTGGCAAAGGATTGCATCTCAGCTTTGAAATGTGTAATTACAGAGCCAAGGTTTCCTTTCAATATATTTCTTACCTGTTGTAATCCGTCGTCATAAGCCGCTGCATCCTGCAGGCCTTCGCAAGGGCCTTTGCAATTTCCCAGATGATACTCCAGGCATACTTTGAACTTCCCCCGCTTAATGTTCTGATCAGTTAGGTTTAATTTACAGGTACGTAGTGGAATATATTGTCTAACAAATGCAATAAGCTCGCGTACTCTTCCTGCTGAGGTAAATGGACCAAGGTATTCTGAGCCATCGTTTATTTTCTTTCTGGTTAGGAAGATTCTTGGGAAAGGTTCTTTTTTAATGACGATGTACGGATAAGTTTTATCGTCTTTCAGGTTAATATTAAAACGTGGTTGGTATTCTTTAATGAGTGCGTTTTCCAACAGAAAAGCATCCTGTTCAGAATCTACTATGGTAAATTCAATTCTCCGAATCCGTTGAACCAGTTCATGGGTTTTATAGGTGGTAAAGGTTTTAGAAAAATAAGAACTAACTCTTTTTCGCAGGTCCTTGGCCTTTCCTACATACAATAAAACATCTTCTGCATCATAGTATTTATAAATGCCGGGCTGGTGTGGTATGGTATGCGCGCGTTGCTGAAATTCCTGTTGTGTCATATTGATGTTTTCATTCCCGATCCCACATTACTTGCTTTAACTCCTGTTTCTGATAACCATTGCTGGTAGAAAAACTACGATTAATCTGAAACCCTTTAAATGCATGCCAGTTATATTGTTCCTGAACACTGGTATCACCATGTTGGGAGAACGATCGGATGAAAATACGTTTTACCTGATTGGTTTGTTCATCTAATAAAACATCAATACCCTGAACAGGCACCTTGCGGTCTACGGCTGTATAGTTTAATGTATAGCTTTTAGTTCCTGCATCCTGAAATACGGTTTCCCGGTAATGCTTTTTATCGACAGGGTTGCTGATATCTTTTTTTATAAATTCATCTGCCAGCGCCATAAATTGGGTACTATCTATCAGTATTGAATCCTGGCTATTGTTAACGGTTGTAAACAATAGCAGTTTTTTCCGGAACAAGATAACCTGACTAACCTGATCCTTAAAAAAGCGGCCTATGGAAAAAAAGGCGGTACTGTCAGGAGATGCCTGTAACTGGGTTTCGGGGGTATTTCTTTCCCCACAGGAGATAAAAATCAGGCACATGAGAAAAGCGACACAAATAAGTTTCATGTTGTAAAAGTATTCAATCGTACATAAAAAAGCCACCCGTCTAAGGAGGGATGGCTTTTAATAAGAAGCTAGTTTAGGTTTTATTGTAAAGCCTTTGTAAGGCCAATACGCAATCCGTAATCTAACAGGTATTCTTTAATCGGATACTTGTTAGAGAAAGTTGGCAGGTGCTGGTAGCGTACCTGAGGGCCGATTTGCCAGCTAGTTTTACCCGAAGTAAAACTAAGGTTTACGCCTACATTGGTATTGATGTTCCATTTACGTACCAGATCGTTACCATCGGCATAATGCCTGTAATCGGTAGATAGCAGGTACACGTTTTTATTCAGGTTCAGGGTAGGCTGAACAGAAGCTTCTGCATTTAAGGAAACATGCTTGCCTTTAATAACATCCCATTGAATGCCTACAGGTAAAGAAACCTGGTAAACTTTGTTAGCCAGTTCTGTTTGTTTGTAGCCTACATTATTATTATAAGGGGAATATCTGGTAATATTTTCAATACCATTGAAATTGATCAGTGATATGGTAGCTCTGTCATAAGTACTAGACTGGAAGGTTTCAATCTGGTAATGACGAATATTAAGCTGTACGCCTGTTTTTAATTTTAAGCGGTTGGTAATATTGTATAATACGGCAAACCCAAATTCCATACCAATTGCTGGGCGATGACGAACTACCTGATTTACATCGGCAGGCTGATTAAGCGGAGCATTTACCGGTAAAGCAGCAGAAACAGCAGGTTGAACCAGGTCTTTTACTTTTTCATCTGACAATCTGCGATAACTGGTAGATGGTGTGATATAAAACTGGAACCCGAATTTGGATAATTTTCTGGAAGAAAGCTTTTTAACTACAACGGCTTCGCTAACATAAGGACTACCCGTTGGCGCAGCTTCAAGTATTAATTTTTCGTCTATCGCCTGTTTGTTATTTGCTTCCTCTTTATTTACAGTTGGTTCAGTATTGGCTGTAGCAATGGTTATTGGTTCACTGCCTAATACTTCTGTTTCAATTTTACTATTACTGATAGGTGAAGTTAATACCGGATGAACCCTGTTGTTGTTTCTGCTAACTGTAATTGCAGGTTTAGGAAGTGAAATAGCTGCAATGGTTGCACCTGGTGTGATATTATCAGGACCTACATAATTATTACCATCTACATTGTTTAATCGTTCAATGGTTTGGGTATTAATTGCGGAAGGTGCCAGTGTATTAAAATACCGCTTGCTTTTTTCATGTGCAGCATTATTGGCAGCAATTGCTTCCTGCTGAATAGCTACAACATTTGGCACAGAGAGTGGCTGCAGGTGTGTACTTTGATTATGTGTATTCAGTACCGTAGTGAGTGTTAATGCAGTAACAATAAAAACAGCGATAAAAGTAAGTGCGGGCCATGACCTGTATCCATGAAGTTCAGTGCGTATGTTACTCCATACCCTATCGGATGGATACATACGGTGCTGTTTTACTTCATCTTGTAAAAACTGCTCAAACTCGTCCTGGTACTTCTTATTCTCCATAACAAACAACTGCTACGATTTGTTAAACGCAGCAAGCCACTGAAAATCCTGTTTCGGTGCCTCGATGATCTTTTTACGGACCAAAATATTTTCAAGCATTGCTTTGGCACGGGTGTACTGGCTTCGGCTGGTACTTTCCTCTATGTCTAGCATAATGCCTATTTCTTTATGACTATAGCCTTCCAATGCATATAAGTTTAAGACCGTTCGGTAACCTACGGGTAATAAACGAATGCATTCAATGATCTGCCGGGCCTGCATAATGGATGGTACCGTTTCTTCTTTCACATGTACCGAATTCGCATAACTTATATCCAGACTTTCATTGAACTTTTTGTGTTTCTTCAGAAAGTTGATACAGGTATGCACAATAATCCTCCTGATCCATCCTTCAAATGCGCCCTTATTCTGGAACGTATGTATTTGGGTAAATACTTTAATAAATCCTTCCTGCAACATGTCTTCCGCGTCTTCGCGGTTTTGTGCAAAACGGTAACACACACTCAGCATTTTAGGGCTGAAGCGGTTATACAATTCGCGCTGAGCAGCAGCATCGTTTTGTAAACAGCCTGCGATAATAGCCTGTTCCGTCATGAAGGGTAAAATAGTTTACCCTAAATATAGACATATTTTACCTACCGATGCTGCATTGTAACAGCGATTTGTATCTGAATAGCTGAATTATGTGACTAAGGGCTTAGTGGGATACTTGGGTATAGTCTGATAGACCATAGTCCATAGTCCATGGACCATGGTGCATAGGCCACCGTCTATCCTCAAATCTGGGTCGCATAATTAAGAAAGGATGAATTCTGGAGTTGAACAGATGAAAATTGTTCAAAAATGAATATTTTCCACTTAAATCGTTGATTTTCAAAGTCCTATTTAAAACCTATCTATGGAAGATAATGCTACGCTGACTGTATCTGGTCCATCAATAAAAGTCACAGACGAGCCACTTCCGCCGTCTACAGGTCTTGCGCCTTATGCCGGACCCTGGACAGAAGCAGAAGTAATACATCTTTTAAAACGTACCCTTTTTGGTGCAAAGAGGGCAGAAATAGCTTATTTCCAAACACTTACCTGCGCACAGGCTGTAGATACATTACTGACAATACCCCCTGATGCTCCTTTACCTCCGGTTAAGGAATATACAACCCCAACGAACGCAACCACCCCAGACAGTAATATACTTCAGGGTGAAACATGGGTTAATGATACCAATACTGATGGAACAGTAGCCAGCCTCAGACGTGCTTCTTTTAAAAAATGGTGGATGGGGTTGATGGTAAAGCAGGAAACAAACCTGCGTGAGAAAATGACCCTTTTCTGGCATAATCATTTTGCAACAGAAAGCACAGATATAAATGCACAGTTTGTTTATAAACACCATGCTTTGTTAAGGAGTTATGCCCTTGGTAATTTTAAATCATTGGTAAAAGCAGTAACGCTTGATCCTGCTATGCTGGTGTATTTGAATGGTCAACTAAACCAGGCTGTTGCACCGGATGAAAATTACGGCCGTGAGTTACAGGAATTATTTTGTTGCGGAAAGGGCCCCGGATCTCAATACACTGAAGAAGATGTACAGGCATCTGCAAGGGTACTAACTGGTTGGAGAAACAATGCCAATACCCTAAGTTCTTTTTTTGATAATAACAGGCACGATAAAAAAGACAAACTCTTTTCTGCTTTTTACAACAATACCGTGATCACTGGGAAAAACGGTCCAACAGCAGGAGAAGAGGAACTAGATGCCATGCTTGATATGATTTTTGCTACCAATGAAGTGGCCGAATATATATGCAGACGCTTTTATCGTTGGTTTGTGTATTATGATATTGATGATAGCGTTGAAAACAATATCATCAAACCACTTGCAGTACTGTTCCGCAATTCAAATTATGAAGTGGCTCCTGTTTTGAGAACCTTATTAATGAGCGAACATTTTTTTGATATACTCTCTCGCGGCTGTCAGATTAAAAGTCCGGTTGATATGGTAGTTGCATTATGCCGTGAATTTGAAATTCCATTCCAGCCCGATTCAGACTATATTACCAATTATGGACATTGGAATTATCTGGTAAATCAATGCAGTAACCTGCAACAAAATATTGGTGACCCTCCAGATGTGAGCGGATGGAAAGCCTATTACCAAAAACCACAGTTTTATGAAATGTGGATCAACAGCGACACACTTCCAAAACGAAACCAGTTTACTGATACCATCGTAACAAATGGCTTTACATTTTCAGGGGTAAAAATGATCATCGATGGTGCAGAACTCGCTAAAACATTCAGCAATCCTGGAGATCCAAACCAACTGATCAATGATTTCACCAAATTGATGTACCGGATTGATCTTTCAGATACTTCTAAGGCACAGATTAAAAAAGACATTTTATTGGGAGGACAGGCACAGGATTATTATTGGACCAATGCATGGGATCAATTCATTAACAATCCTGGTGACATGGCCAATACAACTACAGTTCGTAACTATATCCGCGACCTGATAAAATATTTAATGAACCTTGCTGAGTACCAACTCGCTTAAAATAATAAACCATGAGAAGAAGGGATTTTTTAAGAAATACAGTACCGGCAGGAGTTGTGTTACCCTCACTACTTAATGGGGTAACCGTGAAAGCATTTGGTGCTGAATCTTTATTGATGCAGGGCTTGTTCCCACCTACTACCGAAACAGATCATGTACTGGTAATTGTACAATTGAATGGTGGAAACGATGGATTGAATACCGTTATACCCCTTGAGTATTTTCCCAACTATATCCGCGCACGTTCCAATATGTATATCCCGCAACAAAAAGTGCTGAACCTTTCAGGAACAGATAAAGTAGGATTACACCCATCTATGACGGGTATGCAGTCTTTGTTTAATGATGGTAAAATGAGTGTGATTCATTCTGTGGGATATCCTCAACCTAATTTCTCCCATTTCAGGGCAACTGATATCTGGATGAGTGCAAGCGATAGTAAGGAAGTGGTGAATAGTGGCTGGACAGGAAGGTATCTTAGTTATGAATACCCGAATTTCCCCAATGGTTATCCGAATAGTACAATGCCAGATCCATTGGCCATTCAGATTGGCTCTACAACCTCTCTTGCATTACAGGGCCCATCTGTGAGTATGGGAATGAGTATTTCAAACCCTAACAATTTTTATAACCTTATTAGTGGGGTACAGGATCCGGCACCTAATACGCCAGCCGGAAAAGAACTTACCTATATCAGAACAGTGGCCCAGCAAACAACTGCCTATGCAGAAAGTATCAAAGCAGCATCTGCAAAAGTTACACAGCAAGGGCAATATCCTAATAACTCATTGGCTTCTCAGTTGAAAATTGTAGCCAGATTAATTGCAGGCGGCTTAAAGACCAGGATATATATGGTTAGCTATGGTGGGTTTGATACACATTCGGCGCAGGTAAACGCTACAGATACAACTACAGGAACACATGCAAACCTGCTGAAA
Source organism: uncultured Sediminibacterium sp. (assembly GCA_965650685.1). Taxonomy (GTDB): domain Bacteria; phylum Bacteroidota; class Bacteroidia; order Chitinophagales; family Chitinophagaceae; genus Sediminibacterium. Next base: position 36,531 of record CBFGPM010000014.1, on the reverse strand, counting down.
AATGTAAGTGATTCGATCAAGGCATTTCAGGATGATCTCAAATTACAACAGGTAGAAGAAAGGGTGATTGGTATGACGTTCTCTGAATTTGGCAGACGTATCAAGAGTAATGGAAGTATCGGCACCGATCATGGATCAGCGGCCCCAATGTTTGTGTTTGGAAAAAATGTAGATGCAAGTGTAATTGGCGACACACCCAATATTCCTGTTACTGCAAACTTTAATGATAACCTTCCTTTTCAATACGATTTCAGAAGTGTTTATGCAACCCTTTTAAATAAATGGCTGTGTGTAGATGCAAAGGATCTCGATCAAATCATGCTAAAAAATTTCCAAACACTACCACTTATTAATTCACTGGCTTGTAATAAATCAGTAAACCTCTCCGGTGAAAATTTTATTACAAACTATCCAAATCCTTTTACCAATAGTACTAATATCAGTTTCAAAACTGCCGGCGGACATACACTCATCCAGGTAATGGACACTATGGGAAGGGTGATTGCGAGTTTAACGGATATGGAATATGAAGCAGGTAATTATAATGTGGTTTTTGATGGATCGAGGCTTCCTCCGGGTATTTATTATGCCCGTTTTCAGAATATGAGTACCCAGCAGGTAAGAACGATGGTGAAAGTGCGCTAAAAAAATCGGTGAATTTTTTGCAACAATGATGTAATTTTTGAATGAGTAGTATATATTTGCAACATAGTAGCAAAAAATGATAGTATGAAGCACTTATTCAAAAGCATGTTGTTATTGGTTTTGGTGTTAATCTCTGCCGGTGCATTGGCACTGCCCGAAACACCACCCAAGGCAAAACTTTCCGGAGTAGTAACTGATACCAAAGGTCAGCCACTGGCAGGAGCAGCCATTTATCTTCATGAGGCCAGAACGGGAACCGTGGCTGGTGCAGACGGACATTTTTCTACGCCTGAAGTTCCTGCAGGTAAATACCTGGTTGAAGTTTCCTACCAGGGATTTGCAAGTGTGTTGGAAATCATAAACATCACAGAGAACCTGAGCCGCAATTTTACTTTAAAAGAAACCTATGCCGAACATGATGCTGTTACAGTAACAGGGGTAGCATCGGCAACCAAAGTGAAGCAATCGGCGCAGCCTGTTTCTATTGTAAAGAAAGCAGACATGCTTCGCTCATCTGGTACCAATATTATTGATGCACTTGGTAAGTTGGTACCTGGGGTATCCGGACTATCTACCGGACCGGCAATTTCAAAGCCTGTTATTCGTGGGTTGGGGTACAACAGGGTGGTAACAATTCACGATGGTATTAGACAGGAAGGCCAGCAATGGGGTGATGAACATGGAATTGAAATTGATGAATATAGTTTACAAAGAGCCGAAGTACTGAAAGGTCCTGCTTCACTTTTATATGGTAGTGATGCGATGGCTGGTGTATTAAACCTGATTACCAATGTGCCGGTTGAACAGGGTACCGCAAGAGGAAACCTGATGAGTGCATTCAACGACAATAATGGGTTGCGTGCCATTAGTGGTAATCTTGCAGCACATGATAAATCGGGCTTTAACTGGAATATATATGGTACCAGCAAATCTGCAGCCGATTACCGCAATAAATATGATGGTCGGGTATTTAACAGTCGTTTCAAAGAGAATAATTTCGGCGGTTATTTCGGTATCAATAAAACCTGGGGTTATAGTCATATTCTCATCAGCAGCTTTAACCAAAAGCTTGGAATGGTGGAAGGGGCAAGAGATGCGGCTACCGGTGCATTTCTTATATTTCCGGAATCTCCTGCTGAACGCATAGCAACTAAAGATGAATTAAATAGTCGCGATTTCTATACTCCCGGACAAAACATCAACCACTTTAAAATTGCTTCAGACAACAATATTGCAGTTGGTACCGGAAGGTTAGCACTAAACCTGGGTTTTCAACGCAACCAGCGCAAGGAATTGGGAGACCCCGATGCTCCTACCGTTCCCGAATTATATTTCGACCTGAAAACGGTGAATTATAATATTCAATACCATGCCGCAGAAAAAAATGGATGGAGAACAGCTTTTGGAGTAAATGGTATGTTCCAGCAAAATAAAAACCTGGCAGAGGAAGTATTGATTCCTGAATACAATCAGTTTGATGCGGGTGTTTTTGTATATACCAGGAAAACATTTCAACAGAATCTGACCCTTAGTGGTGGTTTAAGGGGCGATATCAGAACAGTAAAGAGTAAAGGATTTTCAGACGGAACAGAAGTTAAGTTCACAGATTTTACCAGACATTTCGGAAATATAAGTGGTAGTGTTGGGTTGAGTTACAATGTAAATAACGATGTAACACTTAAGTTTAACGTAGCCAGAGGTTATCGTGCCCCAACCGTTTCAGAGCTGGCTAGTAATGGTGCGCACGAAGGAACGAACCGTTATGAACATGGTGATACACAATTGAAAACAGAAACCTCGCTTCAGTTTGATGCAGGTGTAGAAATTAATACAGAACATATTACTGTTAACTTCAACGGCTTCTACAATAAAATCAAGGATTATATTTTTTACAGTAAGCTAACTGCAGTAGGCGGTGGCGATTCGCTAGTAAATGTAGATGGTACAGACATTACCGCATTTCAATTCAGACAATCAGGCGCAAGTCTGGCAGGTTTTGAAATGAATGTTGACCTGCATCCGCATCCATTAGACTGGTTACATTTTGAAAATAGTTTTTCATTAGTAATGGCACAGTTTAATAATGCCATCGACGGAAGTAATCGTCTTCCATTTATTCCTTCTCCCCGCTTGCAAAGTGAATTAAGGGCCGATTTCAAAAAAGCAGGTAAGGGGTTGGGCAATTTATATTTCAAACTAGAAATGGATAATGTAAGTACGCAGAACCGCATTTTTACCGGATACAACACAGAAACTGTAACAAATGGTTACACTTTATTTAATGTTGGTGCAGGTACAGATGTGTTACACAAGGGTAAAACATTATTCAGCCTGCATATCGGGTTAAATAATATCTCCGATATAGCGTATCAGAATCACCTGAGTCGTTTGAAGTATACTGATACCAACAATGCTACCGGCAGAACCGGGGTATTTAATATGGGAAGAAATTTCAGCCTCAAACTTAATGTGCCGATTGGGTTTAGACTTTAAGGTTTTATGATCATAATTATTGCCACTGAGGGCACAGAGAAGCACAGAATCGTTTCAGTGTATTTCTGTGCCCTTAGTGGCAATAATTAAAAGCTAAACCTCCTCTGAACTTATTGCTTGCATCTTCCCTCTGGTTTCTTATTTTTAGGTATGGAGATCAACCTAAACACCCCTGCACTGTTGTTTCCGGCAATCAGTTTGATCATGCTGGCATATACCAACCGATTTCTTTCTTTGTCTAACCGGATACGCAATCTTCATGAAAAGTACCAGAGCCATGAACAAAAGCATATTATTCATGGACAAATAAAAAATCTGCGCTATCGGTTGAAACTGATTAAAAATATGCAAGCGCTTGGTGTTGTAACATTTTTGGGATGCATTATTTGCATGTACCTTATTTATACCCAGTTTATGATAGCAGCCAATGTGGTCTTTGCTATCAGCCTAATTTGTTTTGCAGCATCATTATTTCTCTCACTTATCGAAATTCAGCTAAGCACCAAAGCGCTTGAACTGGAACTAAGTGATATGGAAGGACTGGAAGACCCTTCGGTGATTGAGTATTTTCGGAAAAAATTTGGGAGGGACTGAGGGAACAGAGGAATATGAAATAAGGAATAAGAAAGGGAAAGAAAAATACTTTCTCTGTTCCTTATTTCTTATTCCTTATTTCTCTGTTATTATCCCACTGCTAACGTTTTCCTTTCCCCAATCTGCTGTCTCCACATTGCATAATAGAGACCTTTTTCGTTGAGCAGGCTTTGGTGGTCGCCGGTTTCTACTACCTGTCCTTTTTCCAGTACATAGATTCTGTCGGCATGCATGATGGTGCTTAATCGGTGTGCAATCATAACCGTAATCTGTTCTTTTTCACGAGAAATCTGGCGGATGGTATTGGTGATTTCTTCTTCTGTAATACTATCGAGGGCAGAAGTGGCTTCGTCGAAAATCAGCAGGTGAGGATGGCGTAATAAAGCGCGCGCAATTGAAAGACGTTGTTTTTCACCTCCACTTAGTTTTAGACCACCTTCGCCGATCATCGTATCTAACCCTTTTTCTGCGCGGGAAAGGAGGTTATCGCAACTGGCTTTATGTAAGGCTTCCAGCAGGTCGGCATCTGTAGCTTCAGGATGAACGAAGCTGAGGTTTTCGCGGATAGTACCGGCAAATAGTTGGGTGTCTTGTGTAACAAAACCGATCTGATTCCTGAGTTCATCAAAATTCATATCGGAGCCATTGATTGTGTTGTAATAAATATGTCCTTCCTGTGGTCTGTATAAGCCAACTAATAGTTTTACCAATGTACTTTTCCCAGATCCTGAAGGGCCGACGAATGCAATGGTTTCGCCTTTTTTTACATCGAATGATATACCATCTAATGCGCGGTATTGAGCTGTTTGATGTTTAAATGCTACTTTATTGAATTCCAGTTCTTCAATCAAACCAACCTGTTTTGGATGTGTGGGTCTTGGTTCAACTTTTTTCTCCATCAGGTTATGGAAATTATTGAGTGAAGCTTCGGCTTCGCGATAACTCATAATGATGCTGCCTATTTCCTGAAGTGGTCCAAAAATAAAGAAGCTATAAAACTGAAGGGAGATAAGTTGTCCAACGGTTAATACATCACGATAGATAAGCCACATGAGGGTGAACGTAATTACCTGTCTTAAAAAGTTTACCATGGTGCCCTGTATGAAACTAAGTGAGCGGATGCTCTTCACTTTTTTCAGTTCCAGTCCAAGTATTTTATAAGTGTTGGTATTTAATCGTTTAACTTCCTGGTCTGTAAGTCCAAGGCTTTTTACAAGTTCAATATTGCGTAAGCTTTCTGTGGTAGAGCCAGCCAGTGAAGTAGTTTCTTTTACGATTGTTTTCTGGATGATTTTTATTTTCTTACTAAGCAGGTTGGTTACGAAAGCAATTAACACAGCGCCGCCTAAGAAGATAGGGATGATAGACCAGTGCAGTTTAGTTGCATAAATGGAAACGAAAATCACGCTTACAATAATTCCGAACAGAACATTGATAACATATCCGATGAATTTCTCGGTGTCTGATCTAACCTTGGTTAAGATAGACAGGGTTTCGCCGCTGCGCTGGTCTTCAAATTCCTGATAGGGCAGTTGCATGGAGTGTTTAAGTCCATCGGTAAAGATTTTGGCCCCGAATTTCTGAATAATCACATTCACGGTATAGTCCTGAAAAGCTTTGGCAATACGACTAACCATGGCTGTTCCTACCAGAAGGAGGAGCATGGTCATAATGCCATTGATGAACTGACTTTCTGTACGAAAACTGCCATCTATGGTAGTTTTTGGGTGATTGGCAAACTGATCGATCAGCTTTCCAAAGATCATCGGATCGAAAAGGGAGAAGGTCTGGTTGATGCCGGCAAGCAGTAAAGCCAGTGCCACCAGCCATTTATAGGGCTTAAGATAGTGTAAGAGTATTTTCATGAAATGTAGTTGAAGCTAATTTTAGTCAATTTCCGTACAAATTTCGAGAAAGTGACAAAATGCCGGGGAGGGGTGAATTGTGAATGGTCAATGGTGAATAGTGAGTAGGGCTTGTCTAGCCCCCTCTTCTTACTCACTACTCGCTATTCACCATTGACCATTGACCATTCACAATTCACACTTGTTAATAATAAGATATTCTTACCCTGTTCAATTGCATGTGATTAATCGGTAACTTACAAAAACCTTCCAAATATGCGTTGGAGAAAATTTAATGGTGAACAGATCCAGTTGCCAATTAAAGAAGCGGTGGCCGAGGCCATCAGGCGCGAAACGGCAAAGGGAATTAAGCTCAAAGTATGTATTGGTACCGACAGCCAGGTAAAAGGCGAAGACACTGAATTTGCTACAGTGATCGTTTTTTTGCGTGAGCATAGCGGAGGCTTTATGTACATACATAATGAGAAAACAAAACAGAAATACCACATCAAGGAAAGGATGTTGGTTGAAGTAGCCAAAAGTATTGAGATTGCGTACGAACTATGCGACCTGTTTATTGAACACCAGGTTGAGATGGAAGTACATGCCGATATCAATACCAATCCGCAGTTTAAAAGCAATGATGCATTAAGAGAAGCCATGGGTTATATTCTCGGAATGGGCTTTGCGTTTAAAGCCAAACCCGAAGCTTTTGCAAGTAGCTGTTGTGCGGATAAGGTGGTGAATTAATATTGCATTTACGTTGGTTTGTAACAGTAAGGTTGCTGTTACTGCATTTTTGTCTCTTCTGGTTAATGTTTACAAGTTTGTACCTACATTAATTACTTTCTCAGAATCATAACTGTCGGGGGAAAATAATCTGTAAGCTTCTAGCCTCTAGCGATTGCTGTCCGAGGAAATTTAACCGCAAGCTGTAGGTGTCGCGTATGATGAAACACATATTTTCATGATTTTAAGGATTAATCATGATAGATCTTGAAAATCATGAAGATCCGTGTTCTATTAATAGCAGATAATGCATTTACGGCAAGCAAATATTTCTTTGAGCAACTGACTTTAAATTTTCTCCCCCTCTAATTCCATAAAAAGCAAAAAATCTAAAATAAGCACCCATCAAGGCTTGTAGCTTGCGGCTTGCAGCTTGAAGCCAATTTTCTCTGGACAGTCATGTCTCCGAATTCTAACCTATTAAGAGAAGTTTGTAAAAGAATCTGAGTGTTATACAGGTAAGGTCTGTTAATTATTTTGAAGCTTATTACTCTGTGTTCGCATAAAACAAGAGATGCTTATCCCGAATAAGTATAAGTATCTGTCCCACTACGCAAGCACCGCAGTGTCTTAGTATATCTTTGGCAGACGTCAGTATGTAAACACATAACTGAAAAAATGAGGGTTGCTGTATCTATTTATGAGCTTTAAAGAGTTGGTGATTAATAAACTAATGGAAAAAACATGGGTAAAGCGATAAAGATAACCGATGACCTCTTACTATCAAAGATACTGGACATACGGGGACATAAAGTAATGATTGACCGGGATATGGCGGAACTGTATGGAGTGCCGACCAAGCGGTTGAATGAACAGGTGAAACGCAATATAAAAAGGTTTCCGGCGGATTTTATGTTCCAGCTAACGGAAGACGAGAAAGCTGAGGTGGTCGCAAAATGCGACCACCTCAGCACCATAAAATATTCACCGAATTTACCGTATGTGTTTACGGAGCATGGGGCGGTGATGCTGGCCAGTGTGTTGAACAGTGTAAGAGCGATAGAAGTGAATGTAAGAATCGTAAAACTATTCAATGCCATGCGGGAGGTATTGCGAACTAACCAGACCTTATTACTAAAGCTGGAGAAAATAGATAAACATCTACAGGGGCAGGGTCATACGCTCAGGCAGCATAATGAAGAGATAGGTGTGTTGTTCGAATTGATAGATGAGTTGCGGAAGGAGAATGAGCAACCACCAGTACGTAATCCGATTGGCTTTAAGCCACAACCAATAAAAAAATAGCAGGAATATATCTCTAAGATCAATTCTTCTTTCTCGGTAGGGTGTTCAAAAAAAATAGTTTGTCTCAGATTATGTGGAAACAAATAAAAAGGGAAACACTTCTGAAAAAGGAATTAGGTTTTATACAACTTAACGCTTAAAGCTGGAACAGTTTTCTCTTTAATTTCTTTCAATTATTTTGTTATTTCATTATTGCAGGATTCAATAAACACCAGCATCTCCTCTCTACCCAATTTCTTCTCCGCACTAGTCACAAAATGCCTGGGTAAAAACTGCCAGGTGGTTTTTAGTGTATCAAAAAATGCTTTGATATTCCTTTCCACTACCGCAGGTTTTTCTTTATCTGTTTTCGTAAACACCAATGAAAAAACCACACCCCATTTATCTAATTGACTGATGAATTCAAGATCATTTTTTTGTGGGCCATGTCTGCTGTCGATTAATACAAATACCTGTGTAAGATTTTCACGCTTGCGGAAATAGCCTTCAATCATTTGCTCCCATCTTCGTCTGTCACTCTGCGAACGTTTGGCATAACCATATCCCGGTAAGTCTACCAGATACCATTTTGCATTTGGTCCTTTGTTGCCTGTACTGCTTTCTATTACAAAATGGTTGATCAATTGTGTTTTACCTGGTGTTGCAGATGTCTTAGCCAAACTACGCTGACCTGTCAGCATATTAATCAGTGAAGATTTTCCCACATTACTTCTGCCGATAAATGCATATTCAGGATAATCCGGTTTTGGACATTTATCGAAGCTTGGACTTGAGATCAGGTAGGTGGCTTTCTTTATTTCCATCCTGTAAAACTACTAAAAAGCCGGCTGACTGCTGTTAGCCGGCTTTTTAGTTGGGAAAACTTATAGGCATTGCTTTCCGGTGAAATTTAGCTGCGAGTTGAAAGTCGCGTGTATTATGGAACACTGATTATCATGATTTTCAAGATCTATCATGATAAATCCTGAAAAGCATGATAATCAGTGTTCTATTAATACCAGATAGTGACTCAACAGGAATCTATTATTTCTTTAACCAGCTCATTTTAAATTATCCCAACTCTTTTATTCCATTCAAAGCACAAAGCTTATAACAAACACAAGTCCAGGCTTGCAGCTTGCAGCCTGTGGCTTATAGCTAATTGCTCTATCTATAACTGGTTAAAATGATACCCTTACACTTGCAATAAGATTGCTGCCGGCTGCTACTACACCAGAGGAATAAGGGCGATATAGTTGATTCGTGATATTCTCCCAGCCTAACTGTGCACTTACATTACCTGTGATACGGTAAGCTGCCTTGCAGTTTATTGTGTACCAGGATGGCGCATAAGGTTTGCCATTTTGATCCACAGCATAAATAGCTGTTTTCGTTTGTTCACTTGGAGCAAGGTCTTTATTGGCTATTTCACTGTTATAATCCATCGATACCTGAATCGTTAGGTTATTTCTTTCGAAATTAAACTGTGTACTACCAAAAAATGGAGGTGCATGCCTTAATGGTACCTGCTCATTTTTAGTATCATCTGTTTCTTCTCCTTTAATCCAGTTAAGCTTTGTTTGCCAGTTTAGGTTTGGGGTAAAATACCATTGCCATCCCGTTTGTATTCCCCACACTTTTGCACTGGCAACATTTTGTATGGCTTCCACATTACTCATGGTTCCGTCGTACATAATGGTGCTTTGTCCATTAAACTGAAATGGCCTGCGTGTAAGGGCATTGTTGAGCCAGGAATAAAACAGGTTTACATAGGCATTGAATTTTTTTGAGCGGTTGTATTGCAAACCCCATTCAGCATTCCATGCATACTCCGGTTTAAGGTTTACATTGGGCACAACAACAACTCCGGGGGCGCTTTCAAATACTTTTCCTATATCATCAATATTTGGCATCCGGAATCCTGATGAAACAACACCAGTCATCTGCCATTCTTCCGACATCTTGTAAACAAGGCCCGTACTCATGGTAATATTGCCCGCATTGAGAGAAGCATTGGTAAAGGGAAACTTAAAGAACGTAGTATCGAAGTTTGCTTTTACATTATTATGATTGTAACGCAAACCAGCTGATAGTGTGAGGTTTCCCTTCAACTTGTTTTTATAGCTCAGGTAAACAGCAATGGAATTCCAGGTAGCTCCATCCGGGTACCTGGATGCAACTTTTGTTACAGATCCATTGGAAATGTTTTCACTTATGCCGTCAGAACCCACTTTATTATATACAAACTCGGCACCATAAAATATTTCCTGTTTACTGTTCAGTTGTTTTTGTAAGTCGAGGTTAATAGCTGATGCCAAAACGGTTTCTGTTTGTGTGCGTCGATTATTATTTCCTCTTCTTCTGTCGATACGGCTTTCTTCATAGTCCTGTACAGATATGGTTAGCCTGGCCTGATCATAAATACCTGCTTTCTTTTTATGCTGCACCTGTAAATGGTGCATTTTCCAATCTTGCGGCCCATAGTTCCACTCAGCAAACCGTAATGCCCCACTGGCATATTCAATCAGCCTGTCGTAGCGGGGAATATTCGAAGTAGTTGAGTAATGAAAACCATATTGCAGGTCCCAGTTTTCAGTGGGCTTATACCGTAGTTTGTTTATGGAATTGCGCTGTTGGTATCCTGTAAAACGTTGTACACGAGGATCCGGGTTGGTGAATATAACATCGGCATTACCAACCCTTTGGACATACTGTGGGCGCAGGTAGCCAGACTGCCCGCCATTTTTTCCCATTTTCAGGTCACCAAAATCACTGTAGCTGAAACTGGAGAGGAAGGAAAGTTTATTACCTGCAATATTGAAATCAGCATGCAATGTTTTTTCCTGATTGGCAGTTGAATAACGGGTAGCAGCATTTCCTGTAACCAGTGTTTTCTTACCGGTACTGAATTTTGGATTAAGTGTATGAAAATCCATTACTCCACCAATTGCATCACTTCCATATAAAATTGAACCCGGACCAAATATCACTTCAGCATCTTCCAGGGCAAGGGGATCGAGAGAAATTACATTCTGAATATTACCACTTCTGTAAATGGCATTATTCATTCTTACACCATCAACCACAATTAATACCCTGTTGGTTGCAAACCCTCTGATCATCGGACTTCCACCTCCTTGCTGACTTTTCTGTATAAAAACCTCACCGGTAGTGCCTAAAAGATTGGCCATGGTTTGAGGATTTTTTAGCCTGGTTTGTTTTAAGTTAATCTTTGTAATCCGGTTGGGTATTTCATTTATTTTTTGTTCCCACTTGTTGTAGGAAACAACCACTTCATCGAGCGCTTTGCCTGATATAATACTGTCTTTAACTTGTTGTGCCTGTATCGTATTACTGAATAGCAGACATGTTGCTGCACAACATGCCCATGCTATGTTAAATCGCATATATTACTGTTTAAAAAGTTAGATAAATAATCAGCTTAAAAACAGTCATTGCTTTGGTGGCGGTAAAAGAATACCTGGCTGGAATTGAGGCTTTAAAAGCTCATAATAAGCGCCATGTTGGCGCTTAAATAAATGCAGAAGATTTTTGGTAAATAGTTGAGTCCCCTCATGTATGCTTACAAAGCAGGAAGCATATTCAAGTAGTAGTGGAGATTTTTGATTGTCTTCCGTAGCATCATCCAATAGTTGATACAATGCTTTTTCCTGATGGTCGTAAAGTCCTTTTACCAGATAGCTTCCGTCGGGTAATTTTTCAATGCTGCTTACGTCGAAAAGTACATCGTTAATGATGAGTTCTTCATCTTCTTCATACCACTTCAAACTTGTTAAATGAACAGTGTTTAATTCTTTCGATTTAAAAGCACGTTTCATTTCAGCGTGGATAGCTTTTTCCTGAATATAAAATAAAACAAAACCTGTTAGCGGGAATGCCACTAACAGGAGTATAATAAATGCAATTATTTTTTTTAGTTCCGGCAAATCAATTGCGTTTTCTAATGAGGCTGTCTATGGGGTAATGAGCTTTCATGGTATCCATAACGGCCTGAGCCCAGGAGGTAAGTGTTACCCTTTCTTCATCACTTAATTTAGCATTACGGTGAATCCAGGTATAAGAATCGAGAGGCATTTCTTTTTCTTTCACCTGCTCCACTACCTCTTCCATTTTATGGTATTGTTTTCTTAAGCTATAGGTACTGTATTCATCGAAATTCAAATGCTTTTTTCCTTCTTTAATATGGTCATCTAACCACCATGTAACCGGTTGTACAGCAGCATACCAGGGATAAATGGTGTTATTGGTATGGCAGTCGTTACAAGCTTTTGTAAGTATGGTATTTACATCTGCTGAAACGGCATACATCGTATTGATATTTTTGCTTTTATCAGCGGATACATTTTTTTCCGGACGGAAAAACTGTATCGCTATAAATGCGATCAATAAAATAACCAGGATTTTTTTAAAGATTTTCATGTTAAAAGGGTTGTTGAGGGTATTAAATTAACACATTTCCTGTCATCTCCTTTGGAATGGGTAAACCCATAACTGTTAATATGGTAGGAGCAAGATCGCCCAGTTTACCTTGTTTTATCGGAGCGTTCCATGTTCTATCGATGATAAAAAACGGAACAGGATTTAGTGTATGTGCTGTATTTGGACTTCCATCTTCATTGATCATAAAGTCGGCATTGCCATGGTCTGCAGTGAGGAATATGGTGTAGCCGTTTGCGAGTCCGGCAGTAACAACCCTGTTTACACAGGCATCTACAGTTTCTGCTGCTTTGATGGCTGCAGAGAATACACCTGTATGTCCAACCATATCTGTGTTGGCATAATTCAGGCAAATGAAGTCAGCGGAACCAGCTTCAATTTCCGGGATGAGTTTATCGGTAATTTCAACGGCACTCATTTCAGGTTGGAGATCGTAAGTGGCTACCTTTGGTGAAGGCACCATGATTCTTTTTTCACCTTTATAGGGTTCTTCCCTTCCACCACTAAAGAAAAAAGTAACATGGGGGTATTTTTCTGTTTCTGCAATACGTATCTGTGTTTTACCATTTGCTTCGAGTACTTCTCCCAGCGTGTTGGTTAAATTATCGTTCTCGAAAATGACATGCACATTTTTAAACTTATGATCATACAATGTCATGGTGGTATAATGGAGGTTAAGCGGCTCCATATCAAACGCTGGAAATGATTGCTGGGTAAGTACTTCCGTAATTTCGCGACAGCGATCAGTTCTGAAATTGAAACAAATAACTGCATCGCCTTCCTGTATAGCAGCAATTGGTTGACCCTGATCATTGGTAATAATGGTAGGTAGGATAAATTCATCCGTAATACCGGCTTGATATGCTTTTTCAATAGCACTTATGGCATTTGGTGCTGTTGGACCTGCAGATTTAACAAGGCAGTCATAAGCCATTTTTACCCTTTCCCAGCGTTTATCTCTATCCATGGCGTAATAACGTCCACTAACGGTTGCAATAGTTCCGGCAGAATTGGCGAGGTGATTTTGAAGTTCAGTCACAAAACCAAGCCCGCTTTTAGGATCTGTATCCCGTCCATCAGTAAACACATGGATGAATACTTTTGTGAGTCCTTTTTGCTTGCATAAATCGCAGATGGCTTTCAGGTGGTTAATATGAGAGTGAACCCCACCATTGCTCACTAAACCTATGAGGTGTAATGCCTTATCCTGATTTTTTGCATAACTCAGCGAATCCTGAAATGCAGTATTGCCTGCTAATTCACCAGATTTAACAGCAACATTAATACGCTGTAATTCCTGGTATACAATTCGTCCTGCGCCAAGGTTAAGATGCCCCACTTCACTGTTTCCCATTTGTCCCTCCGGTAAACCAACCTCTTCTCCACAGGTTACAAGCGTTGTATTTGGATAGTTTTTGTATAATGAACTAACAAATGGCACATTTGCCTGTTGGATGGCATCAGCGGAAGCTGTTTTTCCAAGTCCCCAACCATCCATAATAACTAAAATTACTTTCTTGCTCATATAATAAAATGATCTTTTGCGTTAATTGCTGATTTGGTACTAACTTTAGCGATATACCAGATTCTCCCAAAGTTGGCATGTTTTTGGCAAATAGTAAGGGAGAATACAAAATAAAATGACTGAAATTGGCCTTATTTGGTTGGTTAATAGAACATAGAAATGTTTATTGGCAAATTAAGGTGGCTAAATCTATAAAAATTAAGACATGAAAACGTTTTTTTTAACCTTCGGACTGGCTTTCGCACTGGTTTCTTTTACCGTTCAGGGACCAACTGATGCGATAGTGCGCTCACTGAAATCTGCTAGTGCAGAACAGGTGGCATCTCATTTTGAAGATTATATTGATATGAAGCTGCTTGAAAAAGATGAGGTAAAAAATATGAGCAAACCCCAGGCAACTATTGCGCTCAAGAATTTCTTCAGCGATAAGGGTATCAGGGGATTTGAGAAAGTATCTGAACGTGAGATTGGTAATACCATGTACATGACGGGTAAACTACTGAATAACGATAAGGGATATAATATAACCGTAATGCTGAAACAGAAAGAAGGGCATTACCAGATACTTACGGTACGGATAAATTAATCGGGATAGTTTTGTTTATTGAGACCATAGACTATGGTCCATGGACCATGGTCTATGGTCTCAATAAACGGCAGAACTTTTAAACAGGCCTGTTTTTCTTGTATGCTTCAATTAGTTTTGTTAAATGAATCGATTCGATGAACAGTTGGAGATACTAGTTAAAGCAGCACTGGTAGAAGATATTGGCAGTGGCGATCATTCCACACTTAGTTGTATTCCGGCAAACAAACAGGGGAAAGCGGTACTTAAGATAAAGCAATCTGGCATTTTAGCTGGGGTTGCTGTAGCGGAAAAGATATTCCGTATGCAGGATCCCCGGGCAATATTTACCACATACAAGCAGGATGGCGATTCGATGGAAGCTGGTGAAGTTGCTTTTGATGTAAGCACTTCTATTCATACCATTCTTTCCTGCGAACGATTGGTGTTAAATTGTATGCAGCGCATGAGCGGCATAGCAACCCTTACTAAACAATACACGGACCTGCTGAAAGGATATCATACCAAATTGCTTGATACGCGAAAAACAACACCCAATTTCAGACTGCTTGAAAAAGAAGCTGTGCGCATTGGGGGAGGAATAAATCATCGATTTGGATTATATGATATGATTATGCTGAAAGACAATCATATTGACTATGCTGGGGGAATTGTTCCCGCAGTTGAAAAAGCATATAATTATATTCAGGATAATAAGCTTTCACTAAAAATAGAAGTTGAAACAAGAACATTGGATGATGTAAAAACGGTTTGTAGCATCGGTAAAGGAAAAGTATTCCGCATTATGCTGGATAATTTTTCACCTGTTCAAATAAAGGAAGCACTTAATATTATCGACAGTCAATATGAAACCGAAGCCAGCGGAGGTATCAATTTAACTACCATTACATCTTATGCAGCAACCGGGGTTGATTTTGTCAGTGTAGGTGGACTTATTCACCAGGCCCAAAGCCTTGATTTAAGCCTGAAAGCTGTTATAACAGCATAACTTTGTTTTATTGGATTTCTTGGACCTTTACTTTATCTTGCTTATGTAGGTTTAGTACAAACGCTGAGCAGAAATGATAAAGTATATTTTTACGGGCTGTTTACAGTTTTTATTCTTAACATATACAGTTGCCCAAACTGTAAAAGCTGATTCTCTGATTCGATCACTCTCTACGATGAACAGAGACACACAGTATGTGCGTTTTCTTAATCTTATCTCTGAAGAACTATCTGACAAGGAAGCAGATAAATCGCTCGAATTTGCATTACAGGGGCTTACCTTATCTAAACAATTAAAATTCATAAAAGGAGAAGGTAACTCACTGAATAATATTAGTTGGGCATATTACCGCAAAGGTGATTATTCAAAAGGCTTTGATTATGCTTTACAAGCATTACATTTAAACGACTCTATTGCCAATTTACCACAACTGGCTATTTCTTACCGGAATATTGGTGCGATCTATAATTCCCAGGCAAAATACAGGGAGTCGATGGACTATTTCAGAAAAGAAATGCGCATTCACCAACAATTGAATAACCCTTATGGTGTTGGGCGTAGTCTGAATAATATCGCTTTTTCCGCTCATCGAGGAAAATACAGGGATTCAGCTTTGATAATAGGTCAGAAAGCACTTGAACATAACTATAAATTAGGTGATAAATACCTCATTGCATTCTGCCTTCGTACACTCGGAGATATTTATGTAGAAGAAGGCGAAACAGATAAAGCCATTAATTATTTAACCCGCTCAGTAACTGCTGCCAGACAGGCAAACAGTAACTTTATTATCGAAACATCCTTATATCGATTGGGGAAGGCATATCAGTCTAAAAAGCAATGGCAACAATCGATTCTTTATTTTAATGAGGCTGTAAAAGTGGCCAGTCAGCTAGGCGCAAAAGGAGAACAGGCAACTATTTATAAGTTACTATCTCAATCTTATACCGCTATTGGTGATTATAAAAAAGCTTATGAAGCACAATCTGCACACATTACACTGAATGATACATTATTTGAAGAAAGGAGTCGTGCGAGATTTGCTCAGATGCAGGTGGCATTCGAAACAGAAAAGAAGCAAACAGAAATTAATCTGTTAAAGAAAGAAGATGAAATTAAAAATGCCAAAATAAAAGAACAACGTTTGTTTACATTCCTTTTACTGGTTGTAACCGGCTTGGTACTGGCACTTTGGTTGGTATCGTGGAGAAGAAATAAATTCAAGCAACTAGTGAACAAACAGCTTCGTCAACAAAAGGAAGCATTGGAAGAAGCCTCACATACAAAGGATAAAATATTTTCTATTCTTTCTCATGATTTAAGAACACCTATTAGTTCTTTAACTAGTGTATTAAATTTATTTGAGCAACAAAACTTATCCGAAGAAGCATTTGTAAAAATAAAAGCTGCCTTGGGTAAACAGATTGGTTCATTGAATACAACACTAGATAACCTCTTGTTATGGTCAAGAAACCAAATGGGTGGTGTTACAGATGTTAGACCTGCTGCTATTGCTGTATTTGAAATAGTGGAAAATAACCGGCATTTATTAATGGCCACGGCTAATCAAAAGAAAATCGCCATAAATAATGATGTGCCCGCAAATGCCAGTTTATTTGCAGATGTACATCACTTTGATATTGTTATCCGAAATCTATTACTGAACGCGCTTAAGTTTACCAATGCTGGGGGTAATATTACGGTTTCATTTACCGAAACAAGTGATACAGCTACTATATCGGTTAGTGATACAGGTGTTGGAATGACCGCCGAACAGTTGGGTAAGCTATTTAAAATCAATACGCATTTTACCACCGCAGGAACCAGGAACGAAAAAGGTGCCGGATTGGGTTTATTACTCTGTAAGGAATTTGTGGAAGCAAATCATGGTACACTTTTAGTAAACAGTGAACCGGGTAATGGTTCTGTGTTTTCCGTTACTTTGCCAAAAAAATAAGATGGGTAAGAAAAATATATCTGATAAAAACGATTTTGTCTTTAGTACAGATCCCAATTTCCGGTTTGAGCAGGAGGAGCAGGTGCCGCAAGAAACCCTGGCCCCGGCAAGCCAGCATTTGAAGATTCTGTTAGACAAAAAACAACGCGCAGGTAAAGTGGTAACACTTGTAACCGGATTCGTGGGAACTGAAGAGGACCTGGAAAAACTAGGCAAACAATTAAAGAACTTCTGCGGTACTGGCGGCTCCGTAAAAGACGGCGAAGTCATGATACAAGGCGACCAGCGCGATAAAGTGTTACAATGGCTGATTAAACAAGGGTATGGGAAAAGCAGGCTTTAAAAACAGAGGAATAAGGAACAGAGGAACAGAGGAATGAGAAAGTGAGTATTCCTTGATATCACTTACTCATTCCTTCGCGATAAAGTGTTACAAAAGCTGATTAAACAGAGGAATAAGGAACAGAGGAACAGAGGAATGAGAAAGTGAGTATTCCTTGATATCACTTACTCATTCCTTCGCGATAAAGTGTTACAAAAGCTGATTAAACAGAGGAATAAGGAACAGAGGAACCGAGGAATGAGAAAGTGAGTATTCACTTAACATCACTTTCTCATTCCTTATTTCTTATTCCTTATTTCTTATTCCTTATTTCTTATTTCTTATTTCTCTGTTTCAAACCCCACTTTCCTATGTGTGCCATCGCAATAGGGTTTGTTGGATGATTGGCCGCAGCGGCAAAGGGCTGTTTTTCCTTGCTTCACTTCCTGGGTTCCATCGCCGTGAGTGATGATACAGTCTGAGGTGATTAATATTGGACCATCTTTTTTTATCTCAATATTCATGATGCTGGCAGCTTCTGAAACTACAGCAGTTTCTGCGGCGGGTTCTCCCTCTGCGTTCATATAATAACTCAATGCTCCGCTTGGACATTTTCTCACTTGTTCTATAATAGTTGCTGTGTCGGATGCTTCCATGTTTACCCAAGGCTTTTTTGCCGGATCAAATACGGATCTTAATTGTGTCCAGCAAATACGGCTATGAATACAGGTGTCTGGTTTCCAAACAACAGTTACTTCATTATTGGTGTATTTAAAAGTTGACTTTGGCATTGGGTGGGAGTTTATAAAGTAAGATACGAATAAGTTAAAATTCAAAAGTCAAAATTCAAAAGTCAAAAATGAAGTTTTGAATTTTGACTTTTGAATTTTTAATAGTCTATCTCTAATTTCAACCTGTCTCTCAGTTCTTTTACCAGCGGGTATTGTTCTGCAATGCGTTCAAATTTCTGTTTACTGTTCAGGCGCATATGTACAGGAACTTCTTCTCTTTCGGTTGCTTCAACCAATATGTTGAATACAATTGCGCGGTTATTGAAAGCGGTTTGTATAAAATCTATCAGCATCATTCTTTCTTGCTCAACAAATTTTTGAGCGGTAAGTGCTGGTACAGTTACCGTAAAATGAATATCATCTTCAATGTCAAGAATCGCCATTTTGAAAGTTCCGGCCGAAGAATGTTTTTGCTGCTGTTCCAGTTTAGCAGCATATTCGTTCCAGCACTGGGTAAGCTTTTCCATGTTCAATACTTCTGCTTCTTTTACTTCTTCGATGGCATATTGATCACCCACTTTTTCACGCAGGGCCTCTAAAAGGCTTTTTTTAGGACCATTGTTATTTGTGGTTGGCAATGGCCGGGGCGCAGGTGCAGTTGGTTTAACGGCGGGTTGAACAATAGTTATTGCTGGAGCAGGCTTTTCTTCAATATATAATTTAGATGCTTTGTTCTCGGTAACTACTGGCTTTGTCTGTAAGGAAGGAATACTTCTGGTTCGGAATGCTACCGGACCATCAAGTCGTTTTTTTTTAATTACCTGTCCATTTTCAGTGGAAAGTTCTAAAGCCTGTTGTAGAAAATTGAGTTTTATGATCGTAAGTTCAACATGTAGTCGTTTGTTACGGGCCATTTTGAACTGAATTTCTCCTTCGTTCAAAATATTGAGTGCACTAACCAGGTACGACATGCTCATAGCGGCGGCTGTTTGTGCATATTTCTCCTGTAAGCCTTCAACCACATCTAGTAGTGCGGCAGATTTGGGGTCTTTACATACCAGCAGGTTTCTTATAAATTCTGCAAAACCATTCAGTACAAGGTCTCCTTCAAAACCTTTTCTGTTTATTTCATCATATAAGAGCATTGCTCCTGCCAAATCTTGTTCCTGTAGGGAAAGAAGTAATTTGAAATAATAATCTTCATCAAGAATATTGAGGTGCTCAAGTGTATTTTGATAAGTAACCGTTCCGTTGGTAAAGCTTACGATTTTATCCAGGATACTCAGTGAGTCGCGCATGCAACCTTCACTTTTCTGGGCAATAACCTGCAGTGCAGCTTTTTCTGCCTTAATAGATTCTTTTTCAACGATTTCCTGTAAATGTTCCACGGTATCGTTGTTGGTAATACGTTTGAAATCGAATATCTGACAACGACTCAAAATAGTGGGTAGAATCTTATGTTTTTCGGTAGTGGCTAAAATAAATATTGCGTAGGAGGGGGGCTCTTCCAGCGTTTTTAAAAATGCATTGAAGGCGCTGGTACTGAGCATGTGTACCTCATCCACTATATATACCTTGTATTTTCCCGCCTGAGGAGCAAAACGAACCTGTTCAACAAGCGACCGGATATCTTCTACTGAGTTATTGCTGGCGGCATCCAATTCATGGATATTAAGAGATGAACCATTCTCAAATGATACACAACTGTTACAGGTATTGCAGGCTTCCCCCTCTGCAGTTGGATTGGTGCAATTAATTGTTTTCGCAAGAATACGGGCACAGGTAGTTTTACCTACGCCCCTGGGGCCACAAAACAAGAAAGCATGTGCCAACTGATTGTTTTTGATGGCATTTTTTAATGTGGTAGTGATATGCGACTGCCCCACCACCGTATTAAAATTCTGTGGTCTGTATTTACGCGCCGAAACAATAAATTTATTATCCATATCAGTGGTGCAATATAAGCAGAAGGTTCGAGCTTCTAGCTTCTAGCCGCTAGCTACTAGCAAATTTTAATAGTATAAATTTTTCAAATAAAAGTTAACCATATCCCCAATTACATCTTCTTGAAGCTAGTAGCTGGCAGCTAGTAGCTTTAGGCTATTTATACTCCATCTCCGGATGTCTTTCAAATGATTTGCTTCTATCGAACAGATACCGGAAAGTAATCATTCGTCGGCTGGGAATGCCACCAAGGCTTTTGTAGATATTCAACATTTTGGGATTCCAGTCGCCTGCCCATCCCATTTCATATTCCTTATACCATCCTTTGTTCTGGATGAGTAAAGCGCTTTCATAAATCATAAAGCTATCTATACCCAGTGCCTGGTATTTTGGAACTACCCCGAATGCCAATCCAGTTAATCGTTTACAGGCTCCGGTTTTTTTCATCCATAACAAATGAAGTTTTTGCCACAGACCGAATTTGCCGTTGAAATGTTTGAAATATTGATTGATATCAGGAATATTGATAAACATTGCGATCGGTTCTTCTTTATAATAGGCAAACCAAACAACACGTTCATCCATGATTGGTTTCATAGTTTTGAATAATTTGATCACCTGTTCTTTTGTGATTTCCTTATTTTCTCCATGCTGTGCCCATGCTGCATTGTAAACAGTAGCAAAATCACCTGCATATTTTTCCAGTTCCGATAGTTTAGCATGTTTTGCTTCATAACCTGGCTTCGACTTAAATTTTGCATGTCGCTCAGGAAACCTTGGGGGTAGAGGATCGTCTACCTGCATGGAATAATAAAACTGGTTATAGTAGTTTTCAAAGCCATAGTTGGTGAATAATTGCTCATAATATGCCGGGTTGAAAGACATGCCATACATGGGTTCTTTATCAAAACCTTCTACCATCAGTCCCCACCATTTATCTCTGTCGCCGTAGTTAATCGGGCCATCCATGGCTTCCATTCCCTGTTCGGTCAACCATTGTTTTGCAGTATCGAAAAGCAGGTTTGCAGTAGCCTGGTCATTAATACAATCAAAAAAACCAATTCCTCCGGTTGGAAACTCTGTGCCTTTGTTGATGTATTTATTACTGGTAAATGCAGCTATCCTTCCAACAGTTTCACCATCATCAGTTGTCACAATCCATCGTTTTGCAGTACCATATTTGAATTGCTTATTCTTCGCCGGATTAAAAACATCATTTACTTCATTATCTAAAGGACGTATATAAGCAGGGTTATGACTATTTAGTCGGGCACTTACCTCCAAGAAGGCCTTAGCTGTTGCGCTATCAGTTACTTCGATTAAATGCATTTTTTGATGGTTTGTGCAAATGTAAGGAAGTCCGGGAGTCCGGGAGTCCGAAAGTCCGTTAGAAGGAGGGTCTGAAAAAGAGAAGTAAATTGTATAATTCCTCCTTTCTTTCGGACTTTCGGACTCCCGGACTTTCGGACTCCTCTTTAATTATCAAACAACTTCACCGCCATCTTCCTGTCATGATGATAAATATCTTTTCTGAAATTTATTAATCCTTCTTTGTCAACCCAGGCGGTGAAATAAACAATGAATACCGGAAGACTTTTTTGCAAAGGCACCCATTTTTCTTTTTGTAGATGCATGGCACTGTCAATGCGGGTGGATGTCCAGCTACTATCGTTGCGCAATAAATATTGCGCCAGTTTTTTGGGTTCTCCAACACGAATACAACCATGACTAAAACTTCTGCTGCTTTGTGAAAAAAGGTTCCTGTTTGGGGTGTCATGAAAATAAATATTGTAATTATTCGGGAATAGAAACTTTACCAATCCTAATGAGTTCCCTCCTCCGGGTTTCTGCCTGATTACCGGAATTTTTCCTTCTTTAACTATTTCCATATTATGTCTGGCCAGATAATTAGGGTCTTTTTTTATACCGGGAAGTATTTCACCCTGTACAATACTTTCAGGTATGTTCCAATATGGACTGAATACGATGTATTGCAGGCGATCGTTGAAAATAACCGTGTTATTGGCAGATGTACCAACAATAACATTGATATTAAATTTAAGTCTGCCACTATCGTAAACATGCATCATAAATTCCGGAATGTTTACGAGAATATAATTGGTATCCTTTTCCGGGGGCATCCAGCGGAGCCTTTCCAGGTTGATTAATATCTGACGAAGGCGTTGTTTCATCGGAACATTCAACTCTGCAATCATTTTATTCCCAATAACCCCGTCTTCTGTAAGCCCCATCCTTCGTTGATATTGCTTAACGGCTGTTGCAAGAGATTCGTTGAACAGTTGTGATGAGTCGTCTTGAGTAAAATCACCCAGCAACAATAAATGTTTTTTGATGCTGCTGATTACTGTCGAACTATCGCCCAATCTTAATGATTTTTTGAGGATAGGGATTGAGTCAAAACCCACATTCTTACTAAGCAAAGAGTATCGCTCAATAAATTGCTGCAATTTTTTATACTGACTATTTTGAGGTGCATATAAATCAGCCGATTTATATAAAATGGTGGAATCGAGGAGTGCATGAAGGTCTATCTTTTTTCTCGGGATAAACCAGCCAAGTTCTGCAGCGTCAATATCACTACCATTGTAAACTTTAGACGCATACCTGAAAAACTGTCCCGTTAATAATAGTTCCGTTTTAAGAATAGTCTCATCTGGTATAGGTTGTTTATTTGAATTTTTTTGAACGATAGCATAGAGGGAGTCAAGGGTTGGGTTATAAATACTGCTGTCTGAAAACCCTGAGATATAATTTTTTTGGAGGTTGTAAAAATTATGCGCCTGTTCAGCTAAGCCATTTGAATCAAACCATGCAAATCCATAATTCCGGTCCTTATAAAAATCATTGAATTGTTCGGAGAAACCTTTAAAAAAAGGACTTTTATCCAGAAATGCAGAAAGTTTGGTACTGTCGAAGAAACGATTGTTAAATGAGTTGAGGAATGTTATACTGGTATCACGGCTAACGGGTTTCCTGCTTTTGCCATTTTTACAGGAGTAACAAAATAACAACACTGCTAAACTAAAATATAACAACTGCTTGCTCATACAATGAATATACGAAAGCCCCATCACCTGATAAAATTGGGTTCGATAAAGCAATTACTTTAAAATGTTTGGATGATATTATCCAAGAGCGAGCATGGTTGCACCAACAATACCTGCAGTTTCAGTTCTCAATCTTGTATTACCCAATGAAACAGGCTCGAAACCATTTTCCAGGGCATTTGTTATTTCCAGTGGCGTGAAATCGCCTTCGGGTCCGATCAATAAGATAACTTGATTATCTTTTTTTATTTCACTTATTGAAGTCTTTTGATTTTCCTCGCAATGTGCGATTAATTTTTGTGAGTGGCGGCTGGTTTGAATAATATGACTGATTTTTTCTGGCTCATGCAAAATGGGTAACCAGGATTGCTGGCTTTGTAACATAGCTGCTACAACTATTTGCTGCATTCTTTCCGTGCGAAAACGGGCATGTTCTGTACGATCACAAATCAATGGAATAATTTCAGTAACGCCTATTTCTGTTGCCTTTTCAAGGAACCATTCAAAGCGACTTGCATTTTTTAATAATGAAATTGCAAGGGTGATATTTTGCGCAGGAGCTTCGGTGATGTATTCCTTTTCAATAATAACCGTGCAATGTCTTTTATCTTCCTGTGCGATACTTGCTGTATATAATCCTCCTTTCCCGTTGGTGAGTTGAAGTTGTTCGCCCGATTTCATCCTTAGTACCTGAATACAGTGTTTACTTGTTTCCTCACTAAGTTGAAAATGAGTGGAAATCAAGGAGACAGCGGGTTCAAAGAAATATGGTAAGGACATATTACGAGATCTACTTTCAAATTACTGGTTAATTTTTGGCAGGCTTTGGGAAGATTATTTCAAGTTCCTTAATTAAAAGGGTACGTCATTATCAAATCCTTCATCAAAAT
Source organism: uncultured Sediminibacterium sp. (assembly GCA_965650685.1). GTDB lineage: Bacteria > Bacteroidota > Bacteroidia > Chitinophagales > Chitinophagaceae > Sediminibacterium. Next base: position 12,473 of record CBFGPM010000014.1, on the reverse strand, counting down.
CTCCACCATTCATTTTACTGCCTTTCTGGATGAATAATTTGCTGCCATCATCAGTTGCAGCACCTCCTCCTGTTGGTAAAGTGCCAGGTGCAACAGGCTTCCAGCTTCCGCCACCGAATCCGCCGCCATCACTTTCCCATTCTTCAAATTTCTGGATTTCGAGTTTTGCGCGGAGTTTAACCGTTTCAAGGGAACCATTCCTGTGTTTGGCTATACGTATATGGGTTTCGCCATGTGTGCTTTCACCCATTTCATTGTTCATTACTTCATAATATTCCGGACGATAAATAAACATTACCATGTCGGCATCCTGTTCAATGGCACCTGATTCACGAAGGTCACTCAGTTGCGGCATTTTGCTTTCTTTACGGGTTTCCACTGCACGACTTAACTGGCTCAGTGCAATAATTGGAATGCCGAGTTCTTTGGCGAGTGCTTTAAGGTTTCGGGAAATATTACTGATCTCCTGTTCGCGGTTATTATTACGGTCGCCACTACCACTCATCAACTGCAAGTAGTCGATGATGATGATACCTACATTATGTTTATTAACCAGACGGCGAGCTTTGGCCCGGAATTCAAAAATATTCAGCGCGGCTGTATCATCGATATAAATGGGTGCAGTTTCGAGTTTTTTTATACCCTTACTGTGTAATTGTTGGTATTCGTAGTCTTCCAGTTTACCACGACTGATCTTTTCCATTTTAATCTCACTCTCTGCACTCAGTATACGTTGTACCAACTGGGCGGCACTCATCTCGAGTGAGAAAAAGCCTACAGGAATAGGTTTGGTTGGGTGAAGAGCAGCATTTCTGGCGAGGTTAAGTGCGAATGCCGTTTTACCGACTGATGGACGTGCAGCAAGGATGATAAGATCCGTTGGCTGCCAGCCATAGGTTATACGGTCAAGTGTTGCAAATCCACTTGGTACACCAGAAATATCTTCTGTTTTGGTACGTAGCTCATCAATTCTGTTGATCGTTTTGGCGAGTACGTTTCCGATATCTTCGAAATTCTTCTTTAAATAATTGTTGGTGATGTTAAACATTTTTGTTTCACTATCATCGAGCAGGTCGAATACATCGGTGCTATCTTCATAAGCATCACCAATAATTTCTCCACTGATACGAATCAGTTCACGCTGGATAAACTTCTGTAAAACGATACGCGCATGTGCATCAATATTCGCAGTAGATACAACCGAGTTGGTGAGTTTGGTAACATAGTAAGGACCACCTACGAGGTCAAGTTGTTCCCGCATTTTCAGTTCTTCCACTACAGTAAGGATATCTATGGGCATGCTTTTTTGTTGCAGTCCCTGCATAGCCCTGAAAATATATTGGTGCGCTTCTACGTAGAAACATTCTGGCTTTACAATTTCCGTAACGGTATCGAAAGCGCTTTTTTCAAGCATAATGGCTCCCAATACTGCTTCTTCCAATTCTTTTGCCTGTGGCGGAACCTTGCCATATACCATGGTACTGAGGTCTATCGCTGGTTTTCTTCTTTTTCGGTCTTTATTCAGGCTGGTAAGGTCCATCTTCTTTCGGGGTCTTTTTGTTGGTTGTATGAAAACATCCTATCTGGGTCCTCAGTTGCGGTTCCATGTTACGGAATTGTTACCTCGGCAGTTAGGGGGAGCGAATATGGCGTAGAATTTCTTCATCTAAAAATTTTTCTTTGCCATTTTTCATCCACATCAATTCACAGTTCCACGCAGGTTATTCACTGCTCTATTCACACAAATTACAAAGCTTATCCACTAAAATCAAAAGTTTTCCGCCCTTTTACCCCTGAAATGCACATACCAGTGTGCAGAAAGAATTTTCCGGAAAACGGGGGTTGGGAAGGATAAAAAACGTAACTGTGGGGGAGAAGAGCTGTTAGCTTCTAGCCTCTAGCTGCTAGCAATAAATGGTGCTACATTTAGAGTATCGTCTATTAATGGTATAGCTAATTCGGGTTCCTGTTCATTTTTCCAATGAATAGCAGAAAGTCTACAATGACTGCCAATAAAGGCTAGTAGCTAGAGGCTAGAAGCTCGCAGCCTAATTCACCGAAGAGCGTTGACTCTAAGCCAGCGGCTTTGCCGCTTATTATCCTTACTTTTACACCCCGAAAAGAGCAACCGAATATGACCATTAGTTACAATTGGCTGAGTGAATATTTACCCCGTACGATCGAACCAGAAGCTTTATCGAAGATTTTGACTTCTATTGGACTCGAAGTGGAGAGTCTGGAAGCCTATGAAAGTATTAAAGGAGGCCTAAAGGGTCTTGTTGTAGGAGAAGTACTCACCTGTGAGCAACACCCCAATGCAGATAAACTGAAAGTAACCACCGTAAATATTGGTGGTGCTGAACCTATTCAGGTAGTATGTGGCGCGGCTAATGTTGCTGCCGGACAAAAAGTAATTGTAGCAACGGTAGGTACTACAATATACCCAACCAGTGGAGATCCACTTACCATGAAAGTGGCAAAAATTCGCGGAACAGAAAGTTTTGGAATGATTTGCGCAGAAGATGAAATTGGTTTGGGAACAAGTCATGATGGTATCATGGTTTTATCCTCAGACAAAGTACCAGGTACCCCCGCGGCTGAGCTGTTTAAACCTTATACAGACTGGATTTACGAAATCGGACTTACTCCCAACAGGATGGATGCGATGAGTCATCTCGGGGTTGCCCGCGATGTTTGTGCATACCTTACCCATCATGAGCAGGAAACTAAAGTGGTTAGTCCATTTGGTGCCGCATTTACCATCGACAATAAACAATTGCCCATAACTGTTGAGGTTGAGAACACCCAGGCTTGTCAGCGATATGCAGGAGTAAGTATCAGTGGGGTAACCGTGCAGGAATCGCCAGATTGGTTAAAGAACCGTTTAATAGCTATTGGACAAAGACCTATTAACAATATAGTAGACATCACCAATTATATATTGCATGAAACAGGGCAGCCTCTGCATGCATTTGATGCCAATGCAATCTCAGGTGCTACAGTAGTTGTTAAGAACATGGGCGAGGGTAGCAGTTTTGTTACGCTGGATGAAAAAGAACGGAAACTTTCTGCTGAAGACCTGATGATTTGTAATAAGTCTGAAGGAATGTGTATAGCTGGTGTTTTTGGGGGAATGAAAAGCGGCGTTAACGATGCAACTAAAAATATCTTCCTGGAAAGCGCATGGTTTCATCCTGTAACAATCAGAAAAACATCATTGCGTCATGGGTTAAGAACAGAAGCAGCTACCAGGTTTGAAAAAGGGGTAGATATATCTAATTGCGTGCAAGTATTGCAGCGCGCTGCTTTAATGATTAAATCTGTGGCCGGAGGAACTATTTCAAGTGATGTTGTGGATATATATCCGCAGCCAACACCTAAAAAAGAAGTGTCGGTTAAATACCACTATATCAAAAAACTTAGTGGGAAAAACTATCACCCTGAAAACATCAAAAGAATATTAATCGCGCTTGGTTTTGAAATTGGCAAAGAAGATATTGATGAGTTAACAGTTAAAGTGCCCTATAGCAAGCCTGATATCAGTATTCCCGCTGATATTGTGGAGGAAATAATTCGTATTGATGGTTTGGATAATATTACTATTCCAACGACTATAACTATTAGTCCGGCAATAGAGCAGTTGGGTATGAAAGAGGCATTGAAAGATAAGATTGCCGGGTATCTTGTAGGATTAGGATTTGTAGAAATACTGACCAACTCAATAACTAACAGCAAATATTTTTCTGAAACAGTATTGGGCGAAACGGTAAAAATGATCAATAACCTCAGCACAGAACTGGATGTTCTGAGGCCATCTATGCTTGAAACTGGCTTAGAAACCATTGCTTATAACCTGAATAGAAAAAACCAACACCTGCAGTTGTTTGAGTTTGGCAAGACTTATGCTACAAAAGCTGTTGGAGATTATAAGGAAACGGAACATTTGTGTATCTACCTAACTGGTCAGGCGCATGACGCGGGATGGAGAGAAAAGCCGAATAGTTTTGATATTTATCATGGTAAGGGTATTGCCAACGCAATTCTTTCACTGGCAGGTATTAGCTCGGTTCAGGTTAATCCCTTACAGGAAGTACCAGGTGTTTTAGGAGTGTATGCCGGCAAACAACAGGTAGGAAGTGTAATGGAAGTAGACCGTAAAACGGCTAACGCTTTTGATATCAAACAAACGGTGGTTTATATTGATATCGATTATGGTATGTTGGTGAAAGCTGTACAAAAACAACAGATTGTTTATAAGGAAGTAAATAAGTTCCCAGCCATGCAACGTGATCTTGCCATGGTTGTAAGTAATACCACCAACTATAGTGCGATTGAAACAGTGGTAGAAAAGTTGAAGATTTCACGCTTACAGGATATGCGATTATTTGATGTTTTCGAAAGCGAGAAGCTTGGAGCTGGCAAAAAGTCGATGGCTATCAGTTTTACCTTTGTAGATGAAGAAAAAACCCTCACCGACAAAGAAGCAGATAGCATGATGGCTAAATTGATACAGGGGCTGGAAAAAGAGTTGGGTGCAGAGATCAGGAAGTAGGATTTTGTGAATGGTCAATGGTGAATGGTCAAATGATCTTTTTTACAGGATGTTTTTTGATAAAAATCACCAACTCACAATTCACCATTGACAATTTACCCCCGTGCATAATTGGTGCACTAAATTTGAAGACATACTTAAAAATGCGTTTAACTTAGAGAGATGCTAGATCTTGACATCCAGATAAAAGCCATACAGGATAAGCTTCAGTTATTACTGAAGCAAAATCAGGTATTGGTTAGGGAGCATCAGAGACTGCAAAAGGAGCTGGAAAAGAGCCAGCACCTGTTGCAAAAGCAGGATGATCAGATTGCGACGCTACAACAACAATTGGATGCTCAAAAACTAGGTACCGCCACTCAAACACCAGAAGAAAAAGCAATGTTGGAAAAGCGCATCAATGGTTATCTTAAAGAGATTGATAAATGCCTGGCATTATTAAATACCTGAATTTATGGCTGAACTGATTCCCGTTAATATCGTTATAGCCGACCGGAGTTATCGTCTGCGTATTGAAGCGGCCGATGAAGAAATGGTTCGTAAAACTGCCGGTCTGATCAATGATAAAATTGCCGAATTCCGAAATAGTCTGGCTGGAAAAGACATGCAAGACTATGTAGCCATGGTATTACTTTGGTTTGCAACCGAGCAAAACCAAAGCGGGATTGAATTAGTTAAATGGCAGGAAGCCTCAAATAAGCTGAGCAGTCTCGAGCGTCAGCTCGATAAGGCGTTGGAGGAAGTCCAGAGCTCATAGTCCATGGTCCATGGACTATGGACTATGGACTTCTTCGACTTTCCTCTCCTCAATGCACTTTTCTTCTACGTATTTAATTATCTTCGCTTTTATCCGTTTACTCATTATAGTAAATCGCGATGTGTTATTGTATACGAATGATTCTGAATTATTTAAAAATTGACCAACAACATGGAGACGATTGTCTTGATAATAACAGGCGCTGCAGCATTGATCGTGGGTTTGATAGCAGGTAAATTAATTTTTGCCAAAAACACACAAAAACAGGTTGATGAAGCGAATTTACAGGCCCAGAATATCTTAAAAGAAGCTGAGCTAAGGGCAGAAACCATTAAAAAAGAAAAACAGCTCGAAGCCAAAGAGCGTTTTGTACAGCTTAAAGCAGAGCATGAACGCGAGGTTAATGAACGCAATCGCAAAATCAGCGAATCTGAGAATCGCGCCAAACAGAAAGAAATTTCCATAAACCAGAAAGAAGCGGCGCTGGATAAGCAGATCAAAGAAAATGAAGCTATTAAGGAAAACCTGAACCGTCAGATAGAAGTAGTTAACCAGAAACGCACCGAGCTGGAGAAACACCAGGAAGAACATATCCGCCGACTGGAAAAAATTGCCGGATTGAGTGCAGATGAAGCAAGAGCACAGCTTATAGAAAGCCTTCGCCAGGAAGCACAAACCAGGGCTCTCTCGATGCAACAGGAAATTATTGAAGACGCAAAACAAAAGGCGAATAAAGAAGCCCGTAAAATTGTTATTCAGTCTATACAGCGCACTGCCGCTGAGCAAACCATCGAAAATACCGTTACGGTATTTAATCTTGAAACCGATGAAATCAAAGGTCAGATCATTGGTCGTGAGGGTAGAAATATCCGTGCCATTGAAGCAGCAACCGGTGTTGATCTGATTGTGGATGATACGCCAGAAGCCATTATCCTTTCTTCATTCGATCCGTTGAGAAGGGAAATTGCACGCTTGAGTTTACAAAGACTGGTAGCAGACGGACGTATTCACCCTGCCCGTATTGAGGAAGTAGTTGAGAAAACCCGCCGCCAATTGGAAGAGCAGGTAATGGAAATAGGAGAGCGTACAGTAATAGAAATGGGTATCCATGGACTGCATAAAGAACTGATTCGTATTGTTGGTAAGATGCGTTTCCGTTCTTCTTATGGTCAGAACCTGTTGATGCACAGCCGTGAAACTGCCAACCTTTGTGGTATTATGGCTGCAGAACTGGGCATGAACCCTAAATTGGCTAAACGTGCCGGTTTACTGCACGATATAGGGAAGGTGCCCGATGAAGAAACTGAATTGAGCCACGCATTGTTGGGAGCTAAACTGGCTGAAAAATATGGAGAAAATCCTGCGGTAGTAAATGCCATCGGTGCCCACCACGATGAAATGGAAATGCAATATGTGATTTCTCCGATTGTACAGGCCTGTGATGCCATCAGCGGCGCACGTCCGGGTGCACGTCGCGAAATCATGCAGCAGTATCTTCAACGTATCAAAGACCTGGAAAACCTTGCATTAGCGTACCAGGGTGTAGAAAAAGCGTATGCTATTCAGGCTGGCCGCGAATTACGTGTAATTGTAGAAGCCGAAAAAGTATCCGATGGCGACAGCGATAAATTAAGTTTCGAAATAGCCCAGAAAATACAAACCGAAATGACTTATCCCGGTCAGATTAAAGTAACCGTAATAAGGGAGAAGAGAGCGGTGAATGTAGCTAGGTAAGAGTTTTGAGCTCCTAGCTGCTAGCTTCTAGCTACTAGATGAAAAATTATAATAAAAGCCGCTTCGGTTGTACCGTAGTGGCTTTTATTATAATTGCCAATAAAAAGCATGATAAATTATAAAAAGCTGAAAGTTTGGCAATTGGGTTTTGATATTTCAAAAGCCTGTTATTCATTGGTTTTGTTATTTCCCAAAGAAGAAAAGTACGCATTAACAGTTCAGATTACCAGAGCTGCTGTTTCAATACCATCCAATATTGCCGAAGGGAGTAGTAGAGGAAGTGCTAAAGAATATGCTCGTTTTCTAGAAATTTCCTTAGGATCAAGTTATGAATTGGAAACACAACTTTTATTAGCAGAAGTATTAGGGTATGGTGACGTAACATTAACTAAATCAATACTTTATATGTTGTCGCAAGAACAAAAAATGTTGCTTGCATTCTTAAGAAAAATAAAAACTAATAGCTAGAAGCTAGTAGCTAGCAGCTAACAGCTCAAAAACTTTTGGAGAATCCCTGCTACCTTCTTACCTTTGCCGTCCGCAAAAATTAAAAGTTATGAACGCAGCAGTTCAGTTTGTACACGAGCAATTAACCGTAAAGAAGGAGTATCCTAAATTCAAAGCAGGTGATAATATCACTGTGAATTATAAAATTGTTGAGGGTGGTAAAGAGCGTATCCAGAGCTTTCGTGGCGATGTGATCAAATTGCAGGGCAATGGTGCTACTGCTTCTTTCACCGTTCGTAAAATTTCTGATGGTGTAGGTGTGGAGCGTTTGTTTCCTTTCCTTTCACCTAATATCGACTCTATCGTACTGAATAAGAGCGGTAAAGTACGTCGTGCTAAACTTTACTACCTGCGTGAGCGTAGCGGTAAAAGTGCACGTATTAAAGAAAAACGTTTCTAAGCAATTAAGCTTTACTATAAGAAAAGCGGAAATAGGTTTACCTGTTTCCGCTTTTTTATTTCCCTTAGCAATTGTTTTTTAGTTTGGAAGTAAAATTGTTTTACTTTTGAAGTCTACAAAAATCATAACAAATGTTGTCGTCTACATTACTTTTTGGTATGCCCGGTGGAAGCGAATGGATCATTATTGTATTAGCAGTATTGATTCTGTTCGGTGGCAGAAAAATTCCTGAGTTTATGCGTGGTCTGGGTAAAGGTATCCGTGAGTTTAACGATGCCAAAAATAACGTGAAGAAAGAGATCGAGGAAGGTATAAAAGAGAAAGACCAGACTGCACAATAAACATTCATTTAAAAGGAATTTAGCCTTTGTTTCGTTTTAGCACAATCAAAGACTACCATATTGCATTACAGAACGGCCAAACCACCTGTGTGGAGGCCGTTCGTTTTTATATAGATGCTATTCAGCGTGATGCACACTTAAATGCTTGGCTTACTGTTTATGAAGCGGAAGCGCTTTCCCAGGCCGCCGCTTTAGATGCCGCACGTTTGTCAGGTGAACCTATGTCTCCCTTACATGGTGTTATTGTTGGATTAAAGGATGTGATTTCTTATAAAGATCACCCACTATCTGCCGCCTCCCTAATACTGAAAGATTTTACTGCTATTTACGATGCTACCGCAACCGCGCGTTTAAAAGATGCTGGTGCCATCATCATTGGTCGTCAAAACTGCGATGAATTCGCCATGGGAAGCACCAACGAATATTCTGCATATGGAGTGGTAAAAAATGCCAAAGACGAAACAAGGGTGCCGGGTGGCTCTTCCGGAGGCTCTGCTGTAGCCGTTCAGGCCGGACACTGTATGATTAGTTTGGGTTCAGATACCGGAGGCTCTGTTCGCCAGCCGGCAGACTTCTGCGGCATTATCGGTCTTAAACCCTCGTACGGAAGAATATCCAGGTATGGACTTATTGCTTACGCATCATCATTCGACCAGATTGGTATTTTTGGTACCAATGTAGCAGACGTGGCCCTGACTTTACAAACTATATCCGGAGCAGATGAGTACGACAGTACAGTTGCTGATTTGCCTGTTCCATCTTATGCTACATTATTGGACGAACCCGTTGAATCTAAGCGCATTGCCTATTTTAAGGAAGCACTTGATCATCCGGGCCTCGACCCGGCGATTAAAGCTGAAATAGAAGCCTTTATCAAAAAATTAACAGAACAGGGCTATACTGTAGAACCGGTTGATTTTGAATTGCTTGAATATATTGTTCCGACCTATTATATACTAACCACCGCAGAGGCTTCAAGCAACCTTTCACGCTTCGATGGGGTTCGTTTTGGCCATAGATCCAGCCAGCATTTTGAAGACCTTAATGCCCTCTATAAATCTTCCCGCTCGGAAGGTTTTGGTAAAGAAGTTAAGCGGAGGATTATGCTCGGAAGTTTTGTATTAAGTGCCGGATATTTTGATGCATATTTCACTAAAGCCCAACAGGTTAGGGCAATGTTGCAGGAAAAAACAACCGCTATTTTCGGGAAATACGATGCAATTATTCTACCTACCGTTCCCGCACCCGCATTTAAAATCGGGGAGATGCAGGATGACCAGGTAGCTATGTTCCTGGCAGATATCTATACAGTATTCGCTAACCTTGTAGGAATACCCGCTATTTCCATTCCCCTGTTCAAACACCCCAATGGCATGCCTTTCGGCCTCCAGATTATGACTTCTGCCTTTGATGAGGTATCTTTGCTGCGTCTTTCTAAACGGTTTATGGACATGCAGTAGGTAGGAATTCCGAGCCAAACTGCACCCATTAACGTATTAAATTGATTCTTAAGCATGAAGTGGTTTGGCATCAGTATACAAAGTCATATAAGCACAAGCAAAGCCTTGCTGATCTGTTTTGCATTTGTGGCAGGTAGTCTGGGCGTAATGTCATTTAAACCAGACCCCGGATATGGAACCAAAAAAATGTCCGATTCTCTCAGCGATAAAACGGCTTTTAAAAGTCTTTTCAATAACAATCGTTTCGATGCATCGAAGCCTTATGCCAGCCAGCTAAATCCCCGTGCGGTTGCCTTTGTACAGGAATATGTGCGGAAGAATGGTGAATCGCTCGAAAAAATGAAAACCTGGGGCAAACCCTATTTTGATCTTTACGACAATATCCTTACCGTATACGGCTTACCCAGAGAAATGAAATATCTAAGCGTAATTGAAAGTCACCTGGGTGCTAATATTGTTTCCTGGGCCGGTGCCGCAGGTCCCTGGCAGTTGATGCCTTATGAAGCAAAACGATTTGGTTTAAGGGTAGGAAATGTAGACGATCGTACCGATTATTATAAAAGTACTCACGCTGCCGCCAAACTCATGCGCGAGCTGTATACCGAATTCAACGACTGGCTATTGGTAGTGGCTGCTTACAATGCAGGAGCTGGACGGGTAAAGCAGGCTATCCGCAAATCGGGTAGTAGAGACTTCTGGGAATTGCAATATCACCTGCCTGAGGAAACCAGGAACCATGTTAAGAAATTCATCGGTACGCATTATGCTTTTGAGGGAAGTGGTGGTTGGACTACCATGACTGCCTCTGAAACCGAAATGAAAAAGGCAGCATTGTTAACCAGTGCAGAAGTGGTGCTGAGTCCGGAAGAGCTGAATAATTCAACTGTAGTGGAAATAACGGGCCGTTACAATTCATTGGTAGTTACGAATGCATTACTGATGGATCTAAACCAGTTTAACCGCTGGAACCCTGGGTTTGATAAAACATTGGCAGAAGGTAAGAAGTATACCATGCGTATTCTAAAAGATAAGGAAGCTGTATTTCATGCAAAGAAACAGCAGTTGTTAATGGAATCGGTGAAAGCCTTATTGGAAAACACAGTGGTAAGTAAATAGCCAACATTCGAATATTCTTGGTCCATAGTCCATAGACCATGGACTATGGACTTCAAGCTAAGAAGGTTCAAGCACTTTCCGTATAGCAGCCGCTTTCAACAAACATTCTTCATATTCTTTCTCCGGATCACTGTAAAAGGTAATACCTCCACCAACCTGGTATCCCAGGTACTTGTTTTTTTCATTATAGAGTATACTTCGGATCACCACATTGAAATCAAAATCGCCCTGAGGGTCAATATATCCTACGGCGCCAGAATATAGGCCTCTTTTTGTGGGCTCATATTGATCAATTAGCTCCATGACCCTTTTTTTGGGGGCACCGGTCATGCTACCCATGGGAAAACATGCTTTTAATATGCTTGAGAAGGGCGTAGAGCGACTTAATTCTCCTTCGATGGTAGATATCATCTGGTGCACCTGCGGGAAGCTGTAGATGCCAAATAACTCTTTTACCAGCACGGTCCCCTCTGTACAAACCTTACTTAAGTCGTTCCTCACCAGGTCTACAACCATTACATTTTCACTTTTGTCCTTTTCACTTAGTTTCAGCGCTTCTTTTAATTGAAGATCAAGCGCATCGTTATTTAGATTTCTGCTAATGGTACCTTTGATTGGTTGAGAAATAAGTTTGTTGCCTTTTTTCTGTAAAAATCTTTCAGGACTCGCACAGAGCAGGTAACTATGGTCAATTTTATAATAACAGGCAAATGGGTTAGGGGAGAGATTTGTAAGTTGCTGATAAAGGGCCGGTGGATTTATTTCCGCATCTGTTGCATAAAATTCCTGACAATAATTGATCTCGTAACAATCGCCTCTAAGAATATGTTGCCTGAGTTGTTGAATAACCTGAATATAGGCTGTTTTATCCAACCTCGGTTGAATCTGCAATGGAGGTAACACTACTGAAGGTTCAGGTAATACGTTGTTGATTGACTCGAAAATTGATACCGGATCTTCCTGTCCATAACAGATGATTTCCAGTTGGTCCTGTTTCAGTTGTAATACAACAGAGGGAACAAAAAAGTATAGATCTGGGAATTCAATACCGTCCTGTTTAGCCGAGGGCAACATGGTTTCAACCTGGTTCTTTGTATCATATCCGATATGACCGAAAATCCAGTGCCCCCTGTGTTGCTGTAGAAAAACATCCAGATCGCTGAGCGCAGCATTGGCGGATACCATTGCTATTGCCCCACAGCCAGCAATACATTCAACGTTTGTATGGTTAGATTGGTACTGGTGATTATCCAGAAAAGCACAAATGTTGAACCGGTTGGCCCAGTTCAACATTTGCGCTTTACATTCTTTGAAATCTGTTATAGGGAAAGAATGAGTGATATGCAGTTGGTTTAGGATGATCTAGAAATCATCGTCATCATCATCATCGAATCCACTATTCTTGTCGTTGAACAAGTCGAATTCTTTGAAGTCTTCATCTAATTTGAAGTCGTCATCATCGTCTTCACCTTTCTTTTTACCACCTCCGGCTTTTTTGCCTTTGCTTTTGGGAATATCAAATTCGTCGAAGTCTGGATCCCAGTCGTCGTCTTCTTCTGCCTTATCCCAATCATCATCAGCTTCTTCGTCGCCATCATCATCATCG
>CBFGPM010000013.1:0-84805 GCA_965650685.1 uncultured Sediminibacterium sp. | reverse complement strand
CCATCAAAGCTTGTAGCTTGCGGCTTGAAGCTTGAAGCCAATTTTCTCCGGACAGAAATGGCTTCTAGCCTTGATTGGTGCTTGTTTTAGGTTTTCTGCTATTATTTGAATAAATACAGGGATTGCGAATTTGTATTGTAAAAATACCTACTTAAAATAAATATTTAATTACCATATCTACGCTTGTGGATGGCTAAATTAATAGCAAAAGAAAGCTAGAAGCTAGTGGATAGAAGCTATTTTTCCCTGACAACAATGGTTTCAACCCCTCATTCGCATTTATAGTTACTTTGTTTGAAACAGATCAGGTATAAACCATATATATTTATTTCCCCGAAAAGCACATAAAACGATATTTTCGTTGCCAATTATTATCGCAATACTATTTACTGATGAAATCTGGTCCTATAATCACAGAGCAAGCTATTATTTTGGCAATAGAACAAGTTGAACAGATTGTCTGTGAAACAGGAAATGAACAAGACCTCTCCTATTTTAAGTTTCACCGAAGGCGTTTCTTCCGAATGGCCAAGTCAATTACTGCAATCTGCACACCAGGCCAGGTAGTACTTGATATCGGCAGTCATTATTTACATTCCAGTCTCATACTTACTTTTTTAGGATATAAAGTGCATTCAATGGATGTGAGTGAGTTCTGGAATATTGGTTTTGTAAAAGATCGTGCTGAAAAATACAATCTCATTCCAGTAGTAGAAAATAACCTGGAAACACTGGAAAGCTGTCAAACAAAATCGGATGTTTATGATCTCATTTTGTTCACAGAAATATTAGAACATATCACTTTTAATCCTATAAATTTCTGGAAAAACATTTATCGTATCCTGAATAACAAAGGTTTAATTTATATCACAACACCGAATTCACTCACCATTTTCAATATTTCCAGAACCTTATTGCATCTTATTCTGCTGAAGGGAGTTGGTCAGGATATTGATTCAATTTTCCGCAATGTAACCTATGGTCACCATTGGAAAGAATATTCCTCATCAGAGATCCGTAAGTATTTCAAAAAAATGAATGACGGCTTTACCGTTACTATCAGGAAATATGCATACAAACAATTCCCCATTCATAGCCTTAAGGACCGCCTGAGAAAAGTTTTCCTTGACTTAGGGAATCTGATACCCTATTTCAGGGGTGAAATAGAAGCGGTGATTGAAGTGGACAAATCGAAAAAATGGCTTATTGAGTCACCTGAATATTGATCGGCTATCAATTAGTTATTGCTGTAAGGTGAAAAAAGCTGCTAGCTGTTAGCCAGAACTGTCCGGGGAAAATAGGCTGCTAGCTTCTAGCCTCTAGCTGCTAGCCTTGATTGGTGCTTGTTTTAGGTTTTCTGCTATTATTTGAATAAATGACAGGGCTTGCGAATTTGTTTTGTAATAATCCTTCTTAAAATAAAAATTTAATTACCATATCCAAGCTTGTGAATGGTTAAATTAATAGCAAAAAAAGGCTAGTAGCCAGCAGCTAGTGGCTAGAAGCTATTTTTTCCCGGACAACAGTGGCTGTTAGCCTCTAGCTGCTAGCTTGGGTAGCGGTTATTCCAGGTATTCTGCTATTAATGAAATAACCAGATGGGGCCGCGAATTAGATAGTTTAAAATCAGTTGATTAAAGAAATGCTTATTTGCCGTAAATATGCTATTTGATGACCAAATGCAACATAAAAAACCTCGCAGATCGCAGATCTTTTTACCTGACAGTAATGGAATAAATCACTCATTTTCATGATTTGTCATGATAAATCATCCTAATCTTGAAAATTTTTGTTCCATAATCCTCCCTACATGAAGCCAAAAAACAGATATATAAAATAATTATGGTACTCCCGTAATAGAGCTATATTTTTGATCTTCTACTTTTCTGGCATAGCCATTGTCTGAAACCGTTTTTATGAAAAAGACTGCCTTTAATAAAACAGGATTATTTTTATTTATCATAACTACTCTTTCATTGCTGTTTTATGGGTGCTTTAAGGATATTCCCAAAAAAACCATCGTTTATGAACAGCATTTCGAAAATGCCACCAATATCGGGATAGATGTATACAATGCCCAGGGACTGGTTGATACACCAACCTTAACTACGTTCAATGGACAACATGTTTTCGGTAGATTTAATAATAATTTCCTCTACCTGAAAGTAAAAAAACTTCCTGCACACAGCATACTCAAAATAAGTTTCGATCTCTATATACACGACAACTGGGACGGCGATTATATAGCTCCGGGATATAGCTTACCCGATGCTTGGGTAATGAATCTTGACAACTACCCCTTATACCTCACCACATTTTCTAATGGTACTTACCGGCAATCCTTTCCGGATAATTATACGGCAGGCGGTTTTAAAAATATTGCAAAAGCAAATGCATGGGCCACCGATTTACCGGGAGCATGCTCATCACAAAGTGCCCCTAACAAAACAACATTGTATAAAATTGAAAGGCTCACATCACATACAGGAGATTCACTGGTTATTACCATGAATGATGTATTGCAACCACCCGGAAATTACTGTTTGAAAAGCTGGTCGATAGACAACCTGGTTATTACAACCAACCAATACCAGTAATCGATTAATAATAATCATCCAATATTTGCTCATGAACCAAGGCAATAAATTTATTTTGCTGATAAAACAAAACCTTGGTTTTCTATCCGGCTTCTTTCACCTGGGTTCTATTCAGGCGTCGAATGCAATCATACAACTCTTACTTTTCCCACTAATTATACATGTAACCGGACTTGAAGAATTCGGTATTGTAATACTTGCGAATACGTATGGAAGCCTGGGTGCCATGTTCATTAATTACGGCACCAATCAGTCGGGCATCAAAGATGTTGCACTTTTTAGAAATAACCCGGAAAAAATTGCCGCTGTTTTTTACACAGCTTATTATTGCAGGTTTTTTTTATTTCTACTTACATTACCTGTACTCTTCATTCTATACCAATTCAACTTTCCACATGTAAGGTATTTCCCGTTTGCATTAACCATTGTTTTTGCAGAGGTATTGAACCCTTTTTTCTTTTTTGCGGGTATTGAAAAAGTATCCCGCTACAACCTCGCAAATTTATTATCCAAATCATCATCCGCATTTCTAATATACCTTTTTGTTACCCGTCCGGAGCTGGGTATATGGGTTAACTTTTATCTTGGCATCACCAATATAATTGCTTATCTGATTCTTACGATCTACCTGATTAGAAAATATAAACTTACGCAGTACCTGGTACCCAGGGTATATATAGTGGAATTTTTCCGGAAGAATTTTTTCCTGGTCGGGAATAACCTGTCTTCTTCATTGCAGCAATCTTTTTTTGTATTTGCCCTTTCATTTACAGGAGATAAAATGATGCTGGGTGCCTACTCATTTTGTGATAAAATAGTTTGGGCTTTCAGGATGCTCATCATTGCATTCACAACAGCAATTTTTCCACGTGCCGTGAACCTTTATAAGGAAAACATCGCCAGTTGGAAACAATTCCGGAATCGGGTGAATAAATTAATGGCCGTGTTTTTTTCATTAGTGATGGCGGGAATTTTAATCTTCACCCCTTTTATAGTCGGTTTATTTACAAAAACACATAATGAACTCGCCATCATATATACAAGGGCAATTTGCATGGTTCCATTAATAGCTTCTCTAAATGCAATGAATGTTGTAGACCTGTTATTAAAAAACAAATACCATTATATTTTTATTATAGCCATGGTTTTACTTGGTATTTCGGTAATCGTGTCACTTATTTTTATCCAATTCAACAATAAGGCCATTTTTGGCTACTATCAGGTTATTGTAGAGATTTTCAGCCTCCCGCTATATCTTTACTTTATCAGAAAATCTGAAAGGCAACAGGATGGAGCATAAGAAAACAGCTATTATACTGGTTAACTGGAACAGTTTCGAATATACCCACCAATGTATCTTATCCTTAAATCAGTTGATACAAAAAGATTTCGACATCATTGTTGTTGACAATGGTTCTGCAGATGAATCAGGTAAAAAACTAAAAGCCACTCATCCGAATATCATACTTATTGAATCTGATACCAATCTTGGTTTTACAGGTGGCAATAATCTCGGTCTGACGTATTCATTGCAACAAGCATACACCTATTCCATGTTATTAAACAATGATACGGAAGTAGCACCCGATTTCCTCGAGATACTTACCGGGTATATGGATGAACACCCGGAGACCGGCGCTATTCAACCAAAAATTTATTACCATCATAACAGGTCAATACTCTGGGATGGCGGATCTTATTTCAACAGAATTCTGGGCATTGCATATACAAGCGGTCACGGAAAGGTTCCGGAAAAAAAACATGAGGTCATTAAAGAAGTAGACTGGATAACAGGCTGCTGCTTACTTACCCGTAACAGCATACTCAAAGAGACAGGTTTTCTGGCAAAAAATTTCTTTATTTATTACGAAGATGTTGACCTTTCATTCAGGATAAAAAAAACCGGATCAAAACTCATCTATCATCCCGGATCTGTAATTTACCATATAGCGGGTGTGTCCAATAAGACCAAAACCAAAGGAAAAGAGGGTTTTGTGAACCCTATCGTACATTACCTCAATTTCAGGAACAGAATCTGGCTCCTAAAACAATATACACCATTGATTTATGCCCCAACTGTTATAGTATATAATTTTTTTTATACCCTTGCTGTATTGTTTTATTTTGCACTGCGTTTTAGGTTCAAAAAACTGGCTTCAGTAGTCAAAGCTGTAAAAGATGGCCTGACAGGGAGCGTGCAATACAAATAATATGATGAAGGCAATACTGATTACAGGCGTTGGAGGTTTGATTGGTTCAAGGATGGCTGAATGGCTGGTAGAAAACCAACCCGATTATACCATTATCGGAGTTGATAACCTCAGCGGCGGTTACCTTGAAAACATACACTCTTCTGTTCAGTTTTTCAACCGCGACCTCGCTACCGATTCTCTCGACGACATTTTCGAAGGCAATAATATCACTTATGTTTACCATTTTGCTGCCTATGCCGCAGAAGGATTAAGTCCGTTTATAAGAAAATTCAACTATACCAATAACCTGGTTGCAACGGCTTCCATCATCAATGTCTGCATTAAATATGATGTGAAAAGACTCATATTTACCTCCAGCATGGCCGTTTATGGTAATGGTACCCCTCCTTTCGATGAAGCACATACACCTTGCCCGGTAGATCCTTATGGCGTTGCAAAATATGCCTGTGAAATGGACATCCAAATCGCCGGTGAACAACATGGGCTCGACTGGTGCATCATAAGGCCGCATAATGTTTATGGTCGCAACCAGAATATCTGGGATAAATACAGAAATGTACTGGGTATCTGGATGTACCAAAAACTCAATAACCAGCCTTTTACCATCTTCGGAGATGGACAGCAACAACGGGCTTTCAGTTGTGTGGATGATTGCCTAAAACCACTATGGTCAGCAGCAGTTGAAGCAGCAGCAGCTAAACAGATTATCAATGTGGGCAGCAGCGTGGAAACCAAAATAGTTGAAGCAGCCGAATTACTCCGTGAAGTGGTGGGCGGAGCTGAAATTGCTTTCCTGGAACAAAGACATGAAGTTCAAAACGCTTTTTCTACCTACCAAAAATCAGTATCCATTCTCGGATACCAGGATCAAACAAATTTAAAAGAGGGACTTATACAAATGTGGGAGTGGGCAAAACAACAACCCATTAGAGCAAGAATGGAATGGGGACAATATGAACTGGAAAAAGGAATATACCAATTCTGGAAAAAATAACCGGACCGTTAATGCTTAGTGTAATATTTGCACCTTACTAAAAACAAAAAAACAACACTGTATATGTTTATTTTTCCATGCATATACATCGTTTCATTTTTAATTGCCCTTTATAAGGTTCTTCATAAAGAAACAGATAAGATACTCCTGTTTTTTATACTTGGATTACCCATCTATATAACTTCCCTTTCTTCGGCATTTATACTGGGCTTCGAGCCTATCGTTGCAGTAATGCAATCTTTCAAAGAAATTATTGTACTTACAGCACTGGGCATACTCTTATTCAATAGAAAAAAGAAACTGGTTTTGCACCCGGTCGATTACCTAGCAATTTCATTCGTAGTCATTACCACTATCTATATTGTATTGCCGCTTGGCGATTTTTCTCTCAAAGAAAAACTACTTGCCTTTAAAAGCCTCTCCTTCTTTCCCTTTGTATATTTCACCGGAAGACTTGCCGACCCTACCTCCATAAATCTTAACAGGTACTTTCAATATATCTGTCTTATTGCAATACTGTCTACCATTGTACTGATCGGCGAAGTATATACCAATCAACACCTGCAAGTTTTTACCGGCTACGCAGAATTCAACTATGCCTATTTCGGACAAGAGGCTTCCGGTAGCTATGGACTTAGCTGGACCTTCGAAACAGCCAATGGTATTAAAAGATTTGCGAGTTTTTTCGGTGGGCCACTTGAACTGGGAACCAATACACTTTTTACTATTTCAGTAATTGCTGCTCTTGTTACCCATGACAAAAATAAAATCAAACTCAACTGGTTTATTATCATCGCATTTGCCATGACCGTTTTATCGATCATCTTTGCCTTCTCAAGAGCATCATTCGCAAGCTATTTTATTATACTTTATATCTATTTTCTTATTACCGAAAGAAAAAAAGCTTTACGCATATTTCATTACGGAGTTATTTTTATTACCCTTTTTGTAATGTTCTGGCTGAGTGGTGATATCTACGATTTGATTATAACCACTATTGATTTCAGTGACCCTTCAAGTGCTTATCACGTGTTTCAGTGGCTCGATGGGCTGGAAGCTATTGGCAAGCATCCGATGGGACTTGGATTGGGCATGGCCGGGCGAGTTTCAACAGAAACCGGTTCTAATATTGGTGGAGAAAATCAACTATTGATCATTGGTGTTCAAACAGGTATTATTGCTGTGTTAATCTACATACTACTCTATGCTTATACCATAAGCACCTGTTTCAGAACTTTTAAAAAAACAAGCGGAAAACAAAGAAAACTTGCACTTGCACTCTTACTCGTAAAAGCAGGCTTACTTATCCCCATGTTCACTGCCAATATCGAATCTTATATTTACATTGCTTATATCACCTGGTTCTGTACAGGTTTACTGATAAGCATGAACCAATATTCAGCAGAAACGTCCTTATCTTCCAAACATGAAGCTTCCGGGAAAAATTAAAGTAGGCATCGATATAAGAGATCTTCGCGTAGCTAAAACGGGGCAGAAAACCGTAATGGAAGAACTGTGCAACTACCTTAAAAAACAAGCGGATCCGGATTTCGAATTTGTTTTCCTCGACTCTTCCCTCCCCATTTACAGTGGTAAAAATAAAATAAGGTTAATGCTTGAACATGTTCTGTTCCAATACTGGAAACAGGTCGCATTGCCCTTAAAAGCATTTATAAAAGGTTGTGACATCGTTTTCTGTGGCGATTATTTTGCACCACTCATTCACCTGCGATTTAAAACCCTGGTAACTTTTCACGATGCTTTCTTTTTTGAATACCCATCGCATTACAATAAACTATGGCTAAAAATATTCCACCTGTTTGCTGTATCCGCCGCACGTAAATGTCGCTACGTAGTAACAGTCAGTGATTTCGCGCGACATAGCATTCACACTCATTCAGGTATTCCACTGGAAAAAATTGTAACGATTTACAACAGCCCTAAACAACTTCAGCAAACCTTATCCGATAAACCTATTACACCCGCTTTACAAACACTTACCAACTTCCCTTATATCCTTCATGTTGGCGTGCTTGAAAAAAGAAAAAATATACCCAGACTAATTGATGCCTTCCGGCTACTATGTGAAAATGGTAATACCACCCACCACCTTGTGCTGGTGGGTAAAGGCAATGGCAAACTATATTCCGATAATACAGCTCAAATACAGGATGCCATTGAAAAGTCTGGCGTAAAAGACCGCATTATCTGCACAGGTTACCTTACAGATGATGAACTGTCTTATGTTTATCAGCATGCAAACATGTACGTATTCCCTTCTTTTAATGAAGGATTCGGCATTCCCATACTCGAAGCATTTCAATATAATCTTCCCGTATTGGTAGCCAATAATACCGCTTTACCTGAAGTTGGAGGGGATGCCGTACTTTCTTTCGATCCCTATAACACCCATGAAATTTATCAAACCATCCATAACCTGATACAAGATCCCCAACTCAGGGAATCACTGATTATAAAAGGAAAAGAAAGACTGGCTCTTTTTTCAACAGAAAAAACAGCCAATGCATTTAAATCACTGTTTAAAAAAACTGTAGCCGATGAGTAACCCATCAAAATCTAACTATATACCCTATATAGATGGCTGCAGAGGTATGGCAATTCTTATCGTTGTACTATCACATGCTGGATTGGGGAATATTATTCCCGGCAAGTTTGGCGTTACCCTATTTTTCTTTATCAGTGGATTCTTAATAACAAAATTATTACTGGAAGAAAGAATCGGGAAAGGTCGTATTCAGATGAAAAATTTTTACCTGCGTCGTTTTTTTCGACTCTACCCTGCCTTGATCGCAATGATCTTAACAGGACTCTTATTTTCACGCATATTAGACTGTCCACTCCCTTTAAACGATGTTTTGAGTGCCTTGTTCTACTATACCAATTATTATGTTGGCTGGATAAGAGTCCCCGTTACAGATTGCAAAAGAATGCTCGATATACTTTGGTCATTGTCTGTTGAAGAACATTTCTACCTCTTTTTTCCGTTATTACTCTCACTCTTCCTGAAAAATGGATTAGCAAAACTACAGTCATTCCTGCAATGCTTATTCCTTCTTTGCATAGTAGCATTACTGGCCAGGATACAATTATATATTTCCAATCCAACTGATATCTCTTACGTAACAGGTAGGGTTTACTTCTCTACACACACTCGTATGGACTCTATATTATGGGGATGTATTGCTTCTATTTTATATTATCACCTTAAACCCGGCTGGTACCTCCGTATACTACAAAATAAAAAAAGTATCTGGTTCGGACTGCTCTTGTTGTTTCTTTCTGTAGCTATAAGAAATAGCTTTTTCAGGGAAACTTTCATATTCAGTTTCCAGGGACTAGGACTTGCATTGGTTATCCCTGCACTTGGTTATCATGGTATACAGCCAGCTTTAAAAGTACTCGAAAGCAAACCATTCATTTTCATAGGACATATAAGTTATAGCCTATACCTTTTTCATTGGATCGCCTCCAAATATGCCAACAGTTATGCTACAGAACATTCCTTTCAATGGCAACTGGTTTTTTGGCCGCTGACAATTATCATGACTCTCGCCTCCTATTATTTGGTAGAACGCACTTTTATCAGTTTACGTAAGAGGTTTGGGTCGCAGGTAGGAGGTTAAAAGCTGCTAGCTGTTAGCCTCTAGCTGCTAGCCTGGATTAGCGGTTATTTTAGACTATCTGCTTTAATGGAATTAAATGACAGGGCTTGCGAAGTAATTATTAAAAAAAGTTGGCTTTAAAAGTGCTTGTTTAGAAATAATGCATCCAGCTACCACTTAATAGATCCTTCGTCGCAATTTCCGATCTGCGATCGGAATGCTCCTCAGGATGACTTGGGCAAATAGAGTGAACCTGCTTTTGTGATTGGCTTTGCCAATCACAAAAGCACTATTACCCTCCATCAGAGTCATCCAGAGGTGTATTCCGGCTTTATGCCGGAAATTGCGACGAAGGATCTTATAAAACTAAGTAACTTATAAATCTTCTTTTACAAATTGCTACGCTTAGGTTTGTGGATGGTAAATTCATAGCAAAAAGCTAGAAGCCTTTTTACCGAACAACAACAGCTTCCAGCAAAGCCTATATATGTTGATATATTCTATGGCAGGATATTAAACTAATCATATCTAACTTGTATCTTGCTTTCTCCAAAAACCTAGAAGCTAGAAGCTAGAAGCTAGAAGCTAGAAGCTAGAAGCTAGAAGCCAAAAGTCAATGAACAAAGAAAGCATAAAACATAATATTCTATTCATCCATAATAAATACCTGCAGAAAGGAGGAGAAGACTCTGTTGTTGAGCATGAAATAGCTATCCTCAAAAGAAACGGATATATGGTTCATTTAAAAACATACACTAATGAACTACTCAATAAAAAGCCTCTTAACATTTTGCTGGCACCAGTTTTTCTCTTTTTTAATCCCTTCAGCTTTATTGAAATTTTTTTCCTGGTAAAGCGTAAAAAAATATCGGTAGTACATGTTCATAATTTTTTCTACACTGCCTCTCCTTCTATATTTTGGGCCGCTAAATTAGCGGGTGCGAACACCGTATTTACCTTACACAATTATCGCCAGTTTTGTTTGAATGGCATTTTCTTTCGCAACGGTCATATCTGCATGGAATGTCATACCAATAAACACTTTAATAAAGGGATTGCAGAAAAATGTTTTAAGTCGTCCAAACTTTCTTCTTATGCCTTAGCAAAAGCAACTTTTTTTCACCGGACAACAGGCACCTGGAAAAAAAAATTGGACAAATTTGTCGTTATCAATCCTTATCAGGCTATCCTGCTTAATGATATCGGTATTTCCAAAGAGAAAATTATTTATAAGCCCAATATCATCGGGCAAAATTTACATAGTACTAAAACAGATTATAGTAAAAGGGGCGACTTCTATTTGTATGTTGGCAGGTTAAGCAAAGAAAAAGGAATTGAACACCTTATTGAAGCTTTTAAAGAATCAGGTAAAAAGCTGGTGGTTGTAGGAAACGGAGAACTGGCCAATTTTGTACAAAAAAATAAAACAGCAAATATTGATTACAGAGGAGCACTATTACAGGAGGAAATTTTTCGCTTATATGCCCAATGCAAGGCACTGATCTTTCCCTCTTTATGGCTGGAAGGTATGCCTATGACCATCATTGAGGCCCAAAGTACCGGAACCATCACTATTGCAGCGGGTTCGGAAAATACAGCCAGGATGATTGAAAACGGCAAAACAGGCTATTTATACGAAGCCGGTAATATCAGCAGTCTTTTAGCAGTTATTAATATATTTGAGGCGCAAAATACAGATGAACACAATCGTTTATCTGACAATGTTTACCGGCAATATCTCGATCAGTATTCTGAAAAAAAATACCTGGATACCGCTAAACAGTTGTACCAATTTTAAGCAGCCAGGATATTTTTCCGGCATAAATATTTTAGCATGGGGTTAATAGACAGGATACTTAGTTCAGAAGAATTTATACAATCCCCGCCCGTTCTAATAGATATCGGAGCTTCAGGAGCCATCCATAAAAAATGGAAGAAAATAGCTCCCTATGCCATCTGCATTGCATTCGATGCAGACGACCGCGATTTTGATCCGGCTTCCACAGAAAAAAGCAAATACAGGAAACTTCTTATCAAACAAAAACTTGTTAGCGATAAAGCAGGATCTGCCACTAATTTCTACCTAACAAATTCCCCTCACTGCTCCAGTTTACTGGAACCCGATTTGGATGCGCTGAAAGATTGGGCCTACGCTCCTATTTTCTCCGTTGAAAAAACCATCCAACTTCCCACAACTGATATCAACACCACATTAACCGAATTTGGTATTTCGTATATCGATTGGTACAAATCTGATTCACAAGGTATCGACCTCCAACTTTTTAAAAGTATCCCGGACAATATCAGAAAAAATATCAGCATCGCTGAATTCGAACCCGGTATACTTGATGCCTATAAAGGAGAAGATAAACTAACCGGCATGCTTAGCTACCAGGATGAATACAATCATTTCTGGCTGGCTGAATTAATCGTAAAAGGTCCACTCAGAATTCCTCATGATAAACTCAGTGAAATAGTTCCGAATCAATTCCTGCAAAAACTTTTGGGAAAAGTAGGTCCAATTGCACCGGGATGGGCTGAAATGACTTACTGCAATACTTTCAAAAGCACTGAGATGCAAAACCGAAGGGCACTGATGATGGGATGGATTACGGCAACATTAATCGGTCAGCATAGCTTCGCTTATACTTTGGCAGATAAAGGCTATCAGTTTTTCGGCAACGATTTATTTAAAGCCATGCTGGCTTCCTCAAAAAGAAAACTATGGATGGGCTTTATTAGCTTCCGCTACTTTTCATTATTGTTTAAAAAGATTTTTTAAACATGATGAACGAAACCACCGCTCCAAAAGTAAATATCGCCGGAACAGGTATCAGTAATGTATCACTCACTGAAACCATGGATATCTTCGACAACTGGATTAACTCCGACAAACAAAAAAGAGTTTGCGTTACACCTGTGAACTGTGTAGTTTGGGCAAATAAAAATAAAAACCTCCAAGACTTATACAACACCGCCGATCTAACCCTTTGCGATGGCGTTCCACTGCTCTGGGCCGCTTCATTTCTGAATCAACCTTTGAAAGGAAGAGTTACCGGACTTGACCTAATGCCACAATACATTGCCCGTTGCGCAACAAATGGACATTCCATGTTTTTTCTGGGCGCTAAAGACGGTGTGGGAAATCTGCTTAAACAGCAATACGAATCACAATATCCCGGCATTAAAATTTCAGGTGTTTATTCACCACCTTTTGCCGATGAATTTGCTGATGCAGAAAATGAAAAAATGATCCGGTTAATCAATGAGACAAAACCCGATATACTATGGGTCAGCCTAACCGCCCCCAAACAGGATTACTGGATCGCAAAACACCTGCATCGCCTTGATGTTAAAATTGCCATAGGCGTAGGCGGCGCTTTTGAAGTGAGCGCCGGTCTCATACCCCGCGCTCCGAAATGGATGCAAAAAAATGGATTGGAATGGCTTTATCGCTTGTACTGCGAGCCTAAAAGAATGTATAGAAGATACCTGGTTGAAGCTCCCGCTTTTATTCCGATGATTATCAGGCAGAAGATGCGGTAGGATTTAGGTGTTAGGTGTTAGGGGTTAGCTATTGATGCGATTGGATTGGTTTTCCTAGTACCCAGCACCCAACCTAATATCTTATTCTCAACACTTAACTAAATGATACACCCTGGATGTGTAACCTGCCGCAACGTCCTCCAAAGGAGTCTCCAAGGGAGTTCTATGAACCTGTGGACCCATGTTTTTACCTACGGTAATAACGGGAGACGTCACGGAGAACGAATGGCTAATGGCTAATAGCTAACGGCTAATACCTAACACCTAACGCCTAACGCCTAGCCCCTTCTTCCCTACCAGCATCAGCAACAACAAGCCTGCGCACATTCCGATAAATGCACCAATGAATAAACCTTCCCACCAATACAGGCGGTTATTGTTTAAGGGGTATATGGGTTCATCTACCAATTGAACAGTTGGTGTTTCCTGGATGAGGGATGTTTTACTCATTTCGAGGTTCTTGAGAATCTCTGCATAGATAGTGCCTTGTAATACTTTATCACGAGAAGATATTTCGGCAGACACACCCGGATTTGCAAATACCGGATTCACATCGAGTAACATCCTGCTGGCGTCAGCTGCTGAATAGGTTTTGCGGTTGAGTGCCAATAATAAACTGTCGGCTTTGGCTTGCAGTCTTTTTACATTCGTAAGTATTCTCCTCGTTTTTGTTTCGATATAAAAATCAGTGGTTGTTTTAAGCAGTCGTTGAGATAGCAGTACACTCAACACTTCACTTCGTAAGCCTACATTCAATTCAAAGAAGCCCAGTTTTTTATCGGGTTTCGCCACAAACAGTTCTTTCTCCGTTATTCGTGCGATCATTTTTTTGAGCAGACTGTCTTCCACACGGGAGGGCTTACTACGTAATACTGCAAATGATACAGGTAACTTCACTTTACCTGCCCATTTTTTTTCCAGCTTGTATACCCTTGCATATTCATCTGCCAGGGTTGTATTTTTTGCGCTATCGTACCAGCTTAATAAAGTACTTCTTACAAGGTGCTCACTTTTTAATAATTGCAGCACATTATCACCGGCAAGTATACCACTAGCACCAGATAAACTACCCATATCAACACCGAATTGTCCGGCTAAAGCCGACATCAATGAACCGCCTCCTACTGTTTTGGATTCTTCGACAACGAATGTGGTTCTTGCATAATAAACAATGGGTTTGAACATACTGAAGGTGATACCTATCAATGCTCCTGCCAGCAGAAACAAGCTCCATTGTTTCCATTTACGTAATGCAGCAAGCAGACGCAAAAAAATATTGTTGATCTCATCTTTAAAAGAGAACTCCGCATCTTCCTGTACAAGATTATTATTGGGTATTTCCTGTTGCATTTACTAAATATTTTAATTGCGAAGTACCGCTATCAGGCTTATCAGTGCTGTAAGTGTACCTGTAAGCGAACTGATTTCAATGAAAGAAAGTCCTTTTCGTTCATTCGGTGATTTTTCCGGCACTACAATTTTGCTTCCCGGCTGTATTTTAGGATAGGTGCGGAAAAACAGGAATTTTTTTGTCTTTCTGCTTATACCATTGCTGTATTGCACATAGGCTTTTTTCAGGTTACCATTATCAGTTACACCGCCGGCATTGGCAATATAAGTACGCAGACTACCTGATTCGAAACTTAATATCTGCGGGTTAAATACGGCTCCTTTTACTTCCACAAAATTGGTACTTCTCGGAATATGTATACTATCGTTAGGTAATAAAACAAAGCGTTCTCCTTCGGTAAATAAATCTGTTGCCACCCGCAGGTTATTCCTGAATACCTGGATATCGCGCATGGATGCATAAGGACTAATACCACCAGCTCTCTTCAATACCTCGGTTACCGTTTCATCTCTTCTTTCCAGGGCATAGTCGCCTTCGTATAAAATTTCTCCCCTCAGTTTTACACTACCGGGTAACTGGTAATTCAAGAGTTTGGGAACGAATATATAGTCGAGTGGTTCGAGGTTGATAGAGGCTGTGCGACTGTTCAATGCCGAATCTACTTTTACCGTTAACAGGGTAAGTAACCGATTCGCTAAAGTATCTGCATTGTTTTTTTGGAGGCGCGAAATCTCCACCTTATGTGTAGCCGCATCATTGGTAAAGCCTCCTGCCAGTAAAATGGCGTCTTCCAATGTCATACCCTTACGAAACAGGATGGTTCCGGGTTTTCGAACATTACCACCAACGGTTATACTCATTTGAGAAATGAGATCGTTGCGTGATTGTATTACCACTGAATCTTCCCTGAAGAGGGGAATATCTTTTTCGCTCCCCGATAATAAATCTTTTACATTGAAGGAAACCAATAATGGCTCTGATGTACCAGGTGCCTGTCGTTTGATATAGCCCCGGTTTATAAATGCTTCTTCTGTTAAACCATTTGCTTTCTGTATCAGCTTGAGTAAGGTAAGTCCGTCAGACAGCTCATAATTACCAGGCCTGGTAACTGCTCCCGCTATAATTACCCTGTTAAGAAAACGCTCACGTATTTTATCTACAAATATGGAATCGGCATTTTTAGGAATAAAATAGTCAAAATCAGTATCTGCCACATCCCTGAATATCCTGTCTTGTTTACCAACTTGTGCTACTTTAACGGAGCCTTTGAATGCCATATCGCCCCATCCACCGGCAAAGCGAAGGAGGTCCGATAAGGTTTCTTTTTCCTGAAGCTCATAAATAGAAGGGCGCTTCACTTCTCCACTTAAATTCACCCGCTTATGATAGAGTGGGTAACGAATGATGTCTTTATCCTGCAGGCGGAAATCCTGGTCGAATAACCCTTTTTGCAAGAAAGTATAAAAATCTATCCGTTCAATTACTTTGTTGTTCCTGATCAGTTCGATAGCTCTCAATGAACCGGTTTCAGCAGGACCACCAGACAAATACAATACCTGGAAAAAACCTGCGAGTGATGAAACCGTATAATCACCGGGTCTGTCGGCCTCACCAATTACCGTTACTTTGATGCTTCTCACATTACCCAGTGTTACCAATAGTTGCGATTGTCCGCTGGTAATAGCCGGATAGGGTAATTTCAACTTATTCTTTATTCTTGCCGTTGCCTGTTCAATGGTTAGGCCACTCAGTTGTACCATTCCACCATGGGGCACTTCGAAAAAACCTTCGCGTGTTATGCGGCTGGTATGGGTTAGTTCATTTAATCCTGTAACTGATATATTTAGTTCATCCAGTGGACCCAGTATATAATTAGCCGGAGTGGCCATATTCATATTAGGTGTGAAATTCGATTGTGCATTGCTGAAAAAATCAAAACCATAATAGGGTGATTTGATTCGTACATCCGGAAGGTCGATGATCCAGGAACTATCGCGTACAAAAAAAGATGTGTCTTTTATCAATGCCTCCTTACTAAAGGCCGTTTTATTTGATCCCTGCAATTTCACCAGCCTTTTCTTAAACATATCTACTTCTGAGGTACTCAATCCTCTTTTCACCAATTCCTTGATTACATCCGATTCCGACATGCCTCCCCGCTGACCCTGGGTCCATAATTGAATAATCTGCTGATCAGACAACTGGTCTACTTTACCAATTTGTCTTTGAGCAATAGCAGTAAACCCAATAATAACCCCCATAAGGGTCAATCCGATTTTTTTCATATAAACCTCTATCATATAGCAAATATCAGGCATTAATAGCAGAATTCAGATGTCAGATGTCAGATCGCAGATGTCAGATCGCAGATTTCAGATTTATTTTTATTTTTATTGCTTTTTTGTCACATCTGACATCTGACATCTGACATCTGACATCTGCGATCTGACATCTGACATCTGACATCCGACATCCGACATCCGACATCCGACATCTGCCATCTGCGATCTGCCATCTCTCTATCATCTCCCCAACCTAAACCCTACCATCATCCATTTATCAGATGCTGTGGTATTGTTCTGTTGGTTGGTGGTGCGGGAGTGGGTGAAGTTGGCGAAGACCTGGAAGCCGGGCATACAGTGGTATACGGCTTCGCCATACAAATTATTTTTGCGGTATTGGGGGTCGAAGAGGAATGAAGGCTGGGGTTGCTGGAAGTATTGCTGATCCAGGGTTCCCGGGCCACCCTTTCGTATATGTTCATAACGAAGCATTAATCGCAGGCGGGCAAGCGGGGTGTATCGCGCAAATAATAACATTCTATCCGAATTGTTACCCATCCAGTCGCCCATTACAAAATCATGATTGGTATAATTTTGTGCAGGCTGCAGGTTACGATATACAAATGGATTGATCCGGGTATATTCCATTCCAAGCGTGAGGTAAGGCAGGGCAATATCTGTAACGTTCATCCCGAGGGTATACCCCAATTGATTCCGACTTTTTTGTTTATTAAAAATGGATCCAAATCTAATTTCATCAATAAATAAGGAACCATAGATATGAGATTTTCGGAGGTGATTCCTGGAACTTACCTGGAGGAAAAGTTGACCATTTGAACCGGCATTGATATTTTCATTACTTGCCAGTAAATCATTGATCTTAAAGAACATTATGGGCAATAAATAACCAACATTCAACCGGTCACTATAAACCATTGATTCGCCGATCTGAATATCCAATCCTTTTATCGGCGTAAACTGTAAACTGTGAATAGCCAAGAATTTAGGCATATATACATCTCTTCTTCCTCCATAAGTGCCCACCCCTGTATTATAACTTCTGTTTGAGTCGATGATATTAGATTGCAACCATGCATGCGTATAATTAAACTTCAGCCAGGGTAATGGTTGGTAATCGAGTCTGATTTGCGGAAAGCTGGGTGCTTTTTCTGAAAGAATAATGCGCCCATTTTCACCATAGCCAGTTAAAAGATAATCCTGTCCAAAACCTATAGAACCATTTTTCCAGCTATAACTAATTCCTCCCCGGAACTCAGAATAATTAAAACTTTTCTTATTGGCACCGATTCTTCCTACAGCTCCAGTAACCCCTGAACTATTTCGCAATGTGTCAACACCTTTTCCCTCTTCTGTAATATCATTGAAGGAAAAATGCCAGGCCCAGTGTTTCCCACTATAACCATAAAAACGAACTCCCGATCCATAAAACTTTACAGACCTGCCAGAACCTGCAATCACACCACCATTAAGGATCGGATCTACACGCATCAAAAAATCTTTACCCACTATATTCAATCCACGTATTCTGTTCCAGTTATCTTTTCCAAAAAAAGAACCAGTTGCTTTTTCCTGTGTCATTGAAATCGCTTTTTCATCTGAAAAATCTCTCTGGTAAAAAAGCATTTCCGTCCTTTCTATTTTTGTTAGCTGGTCCTGCTTAGCTGCAAGGCTATCCAAACAGGCTCCTATATATATTCTGCTAAGTGGTCTTATCTGATCATCAAATTTTATCAACCCTTTTGCAGCCATCCTACTCAGGTATTGATAAATATCATTATCATGATGTTCACTTACAACCTGTGCCTTTGTGTAGTTAAAGGTGGTAATAAGCAGGAAGAAGAAGAAGAATATCTTGAGTTTCATTGTTGTGAGTCGTGAATTGTGAATGGTGAATTGTGAATGGGGAGCGTGAATTGTCAATGGTGAATGGTGAAATTAGTCACTCATATCTCTTAAAATCAAAGATCTGAAATCTGAGATCTGAGATCTGCCATCAATAAGCATTCTGGTCTCCTCTGAAAATATTAATGACCGTTTGGAGGATGATCTGGCAGTCGAGCCAGAAAGTCCAGCGGTGGATATAATACAGATCGAAATTTACGCGGCGTTGCATCGATCCGGGTTCGCGGGTTTCGCCCCTGCATCCATTTACCTGTGCCCAGCCTGTTATGCCTGGCTTAACCAGGTGACGCTGCATATAGTTGTCAACCGTATGCATTGCTTCGATATTTAAAGGGGTTGGGTGGGGTCTAGGACCAACTACCGACATATTCCCTAAAAACACATTCCAGAACTGGGGTAATTCATCGAGGTTCGACTTTCTTAAAAAAGCCCCTACACGTGTTATACGTGGATCATCTTTACTCGCCTGGCGATAATTTCCGTCATCATCTATATCCGAACTTTCCGCTACCATCGTGCGGAACTTATAACAGGTGATCTTTTTGTTATTGAGTCCCCAACGTTCCTGTTTAAAAAATACAGGTCCGCGGGAAGTTATTTTTATTGCCAGTGCAATGATGGGTAATAACCACCATCCCATTAATAAAAAGAAAAGGGTTGCAAACAATGTATCGAATACTTGTTTTAATACCTGGTTCTCTAATTTATCCAATGGCAGTTCTCGAATACTGATTACCGATAACTGACCAATATTATTTACCTGTACTGATGAACTGCTGTACTGGTGTATGTCAGGTAATATCCTCGTTCTTACTTTATGGTAATCGCATACTTCTATACATTGCTGAATTTTTTCTTTGTCTTCATTGGGCAATGCTATGATCACTTCATCAACAGGTTGTTGTTGAAGTACCTGTGACAATTGTGTCACTTTTCCATAATACATACAACCATTTAATGTTTTCTTCTGGTCATCTATGAACCCGATACATTTGTATCCATAGTAATAATACTTATTGATGGTTTCATAAAACTCATAAGCAGCAGGAGTTACACCAATGATCAGTAGGTTATCATACAATCGCCCCTGGTATAGTGCCGAGTGTAAGTATTTACGGATGATGTATTTTGTGAAAACGAGAAAAACGAAGAGGAAACCGATATGCCAAACTAGGAAGGCGCTGCCATAATGCACTGTTTTTTGCAGGAAAAACATTACGGAGCTTAGTAACACTGCATACAATAACAGTGTATAAACAATGAAGACAATTTCTTCGGAGTATTTATTCGAGCGACGATCGCGGTATAATTTCGAAACAGAAGCCGCAACATACCATAAAACCGTGGCCAATATGGCAAATAAAGATGACTGTCCCGCATCTCCCCATATTAAGCCGCCTCTGTCTACATTATGTGCCAGTATATAAGACAGCCCCACAAGTGGGGCATCAATTACGTGACGTATTAATGTATATCTGTTATATGTTTTTCGCATTGGATATTAGACGCTTCTTAGGGCAAAAATGATGCCTGGTTTTGAGCTGCTGGCTGCTAGGGGTTAGGAGTTAGGTATTAGGTGTTAGGTACTGGGTACTAGGTACTGGGTGTTAGGAATTAGTTTTAGTGTTGTCTTCCCCCTTGTCTTAATATCTAGTAAAAACGTTGCATTACCACTCCTCTCTTAAATCAGACATCCGCCATCAGACATCCCCAAAGGGGTCCTTCGGACAGCCATCTGACATCTGCCATCTGACATCTGCCATCAAAAATCTGCTATCCTAAAATCTCCACCCAATCCCCAGTCTCCCCGATACATTCAGGTATTCGTTGCCGGGGACCAAATAATTGGTGGGGTCCCAGTCTATGATGAGCCATTGGTAATTATAGGAGCGGATTACTGATAGTTGGGCATTGGCATACCATTTCTTATAGTTCCATGCAGCCATAAATGTGGTGGATATATCTACCCAATGCCGCCTGAAATCTTTCAGCCCTTCAAATGCATAATAGTAGAAATCACTATTATGACGCAGGCGCTCGAATTGTATACCCAGTTTTTTGGGACCATTCACCCAGCTTATTTCAAGGGTCTGGCTATTACTACCCGGACCAATACCTGCTCCCAATGAACGTCCCATATTAGTGTATCCCTGACGCACATAACGGTGCGTGTACCAGCTATCCGGATCAAGTATCAACTCTGCCGTTGGGGCCTGCATTTGGGTTAATTCAGCATGTAATTGAATAGCACCTCCCCGTTTCCTTGGAAATAATTTCCTCAAACCCGCCACATAGGCCCTACGGTACGCATCGGTACGAATAACGTTCCATGGCATCAGTGAAACATCTTTTCGGCCATATTCTATATAGATCTCCGCATGTTCTTCCGGCATCACATAACGGGCAAAAAATGAACCAAGTGAGGCTTTACGTCCCGATTTTTCCGCGCTCGTTACCGCGCCTCCAAAAAAACCCTGGAGGGGTAATATGTCCAGTGGACTTGATATATCCGTATTGTATAAATAAGATGCTTTGGCAAATCCTACATAAAGGGAGGATACCCATTTAGGCCGCCAGCTTAACACCATTCCTGTTATATAACGCCAATCATTGTTCTTGGGTTGGTATAAAAACTGTCCATTGGTATCTACACTGTTGATGCGAGGTGGCAGTATACCCGATTCAGACAAACGTCCTGCAATTAGCTGTCCCTCGAAATCACCAATACCAGTTTTCACCGGACGAATCGTTTGAATACCTGCATGCAAAAATCCGGGGGCATTGGTTGACATGATCAATGCATTTTTATTGCCAGGCCCCCACCACATCTGTTCGGTTGAAATACCCGCCGCAAAAGATTTGAACTGATATTTTATACTTGATTGTCCGGGTAATATTTTTCTGTAAGTGTCTTCACCAAAATTGGTTGGTATATCAGTGGTATTTAAGAAACGATAATAGGCTGCCCAATTTGCGGTACTCAACTGCTGAGAAAAACCTTCGAAAGATTTATTATCGGCATATACAAATTCCGGTGCCACCTGCATCACCCAATGTTTGCCTGCACGAAGCTGCACGCCTGTGCTGATAACAGACTGGTATCCTTTTGCCGGTATCATGGGTGCAATATTCCAGTGGTAGGGCAATTCAGAGTTGTATTGCTGCTGTATCGTTAGCGGCAATACACGTAATCGAATACCCTGCTCCTTTTTGTTTAGTTGTATTATGGAGGATGGAGAACCCATTAAAGAATCCAGCTCACTAAAATCAACCCGATTGGGATTGATCATATATGAGCTTTGTTTCTCCTGACTATTGAGCAGTAATTGTTTGTTGCGCAACAGATCGCGCAGCAAATCATTTGAAATACCCTGAGCAATGGCACCAGAGGAGATGAATAAACAAAAAATGATAAAGAGTTTTTTCTGCATGAAACAGGGTTGAAAACAGAGAAACAGAGGAACAGAGAAATATCGAATTTCCAAATGAAATCTTTCAGTGTACTTCAGTGCTCTCAGTGGCAATTTAATAATGCCACTGAAGGCACTGAAGTACACAGAATATTATAGGCGATATTGCAGGCCGGCCTGGGCATGGAGGTTCATTACATTTACGCCTTTCTGCCAGGCATATCCCCTCGACCTTACCAGTTCTAATTTACCGGCAAAAATCCATTTATCTTTTTCCCATTGAGGGGTAAATCCCAGACCAAGATCCACCCATTTTTGTGTGCGACCAATGGGATCACGATTTATCTGTTCAATAAAAAAGCCCATTCGTTTTGCACCATTCACCAGGTTCACTCCTGCATAAATAGCATCGGCACCAAAACCATATACAGATCCCATGATCTGGTTGTCCTGGGTATAGCCTTCTTTAACCTGACCATGTTCGTACCAATTTCCCGCATTACGCACCAGGTAATCGGGGGTCTGACTCATTTTGGTTAATTCGAAAACAATATCTATCCATCGATGCTCTCCTTTTTGCGGTATCAGTTTTTTAAAGCCAATGATATTGGCGCCTGAATGACTGGTACCCATCAGGTAATCGCGGGTATTTAATTTATAATCATTGTAGCCATACTCAATATAAAATTCAAAATGCTGTTTGGGGAAGAGCCAGCGGAGGAAAAAAGAAGCAACCTGATCGCGACTCAGCAAATCTTCATTGTTTACATTTTTTTTCTGTGCGGCCAGAGCAATTACCGGAAAATATCTTTCAAAACTGCCCAATGTACTTGTAAGCGAATCATTGCTGAAAGTTTGTATCACCCTGTTCAATCCCACAAATAAACCCGGCACCCATTTAGGTTGGTAAGCTATGGTTAATCCACTCAGGTATCTTTTACGCGTTCCGAATATGGCATCGGCTTTCTGCAAATGGGTATTTTCCATAGAACGATCCCCATCGGTACGTAACCATCCTCCCATCAGTTTCCATTCAATACTACCAATAGGTGTTTTCAATGGTCTTCTGCTTCCAATAAAAAAATGTTCAAAACCAGGTGCCTGATAAGTCATCAGTAAACTATTTTTCACCCCCGGCCCCCACCACTGATTAGCCGTTGAAACGCCCGCACGAAAACCACCTGCTACCAATTGAACAGTTGATTGACCAGGATAAATACGCTGAAAAGATTTTCCACTATTGTAGCCATACTGTGGTGTAACAGGATAAGCAGGATTGGCCGCCCATACTAATTCAGGTGCCAACTGCATTTCAATAAATCCAGCCCTTACCTGTACCCCGCCACTTAAACGTGTTTGTAATCCCTTCGCCGCAATCAAAGAGCCATCATTCTCACTAAATGGCTGCCTGCTGTTAAACTGGCTAAGCCAGCTCAGTGGTAGTAGCGTTACCAACGGCTTTTTAAAACTACCCTTTACCGTATCTGATTCTATACCAAAAGGAATAGTTCGCAAGGTAAAGCTCTGGTCAGCATCTCCCTTACCTAATAATTGCAGATCGCGCTGGTGTTGGTCGCGGGTAATGCCTGCATCAAGTGTTTGTGCAAACAAGAAGCAGGTAGCTAAACTAAATAAGGTGGTTAATGATATTTTTTGGAGAGGCATTAGGAATTTGAAAATTTGAAAATGAGGGAATTGGAGAATTTTTACAGAATTCTTAGGATTGACTAATTACTCAACGCTAATCCCCCTCTTCTGTTTTACGTCATCCTGACGAGCATTCCGATCTTTGATCGGAAATTGCGAGGAAGGATCTATTTGATTTGGGGATTGTTATTTATTGTTTGTTATACGCTTAGCTGTTTTGGACCGCTCCTACTATAGGAGATCCCTCGGTCGCAGATAATAACCGGAGGGTATTAATACCCTTATTAAATGTTTGAACTCCTTGAACCGCTCAAACTATAGGAGATCCCTCGGTCGCAGATAATAACCCTTGGTTATTAATGCGCCTCGGGATGACGGCCAAAAGACGGGAAGAAACAGCTTTGATGATTGGCTCCGCCAATCATCAAAGCAAAAAAAATCCGACATCCGCCATCCGACATCAGCCATTTTTTATTCGTATTCGGTTTCCCCTTTTTGGAAAGTATAATCAAGTTCACTGATTTTGTCAGCGGATACTTTGTTATCTGGTGTGTATAGGTTACTGATTTTTTGCTTCTCGGTTATGGGGGTGTATACCCTTCTCGCCATGGCGTCGCATTCAAATTTGGCGTCGGCGGTGGTCATTTGAACGGGTGGGGTTTTTTGTGACCAGGCTGATGGGCCGCGGAGATAGCCTACAATATCCATTTCACGGGCCACACGGCAGAAGCGGATAGCGTCTACTACGATACCGCCGCTGTTTGGACTATCCTGTACCGATAACCTTGCCGTAAGTTCATAACGAGCACCGGCAAAACCATAGGCTACCAGGTCTATATTACATACTTTATTATCGGTACCCATGTATTCTCCACCCGGGCGTTGAACCACGGTTAGGGATGGACCGGCAAACATGGTCATGCCTTCAAGACCTTTACCTCTTACGATCGACTGTCCGCTGAGTACGTTTTCTTTGGACACATGTTTATTATGCAATCGGGCTTTTTCGGCCATGTTGAGGAAGTCGGTGTTTGCGGAGCGTCCGTTGATGATGTGTTCCTGTCCCTGCGTGGTGCCTGCGGCCATATTCATCTGGATATGCTGGGTTACTACCAGTCCGGCATCCATCATACTGCCCTGTAATACTTCCGATAAACGGCTGGCACCATAGCTGGAGCGCATATCGCTGCCCACAATGGTTACTTTATGTTCGATGGCTTTTACTTCTAGTTGTTTGGCATCTTCTGTAGAGATAAATGTTGGCATACAGTTGATTACATGCACCCCTGCTTCAATGGCGTTATTGATATACCATTTTGAAGCCTCTTCTGCCCCAACAGGCATATAGTTAAGTAGGATGTCTACCTGGTGTTTCTTCAGCAACTCTTTATACTCTTCTGCACTAACTTCATGGGCTTTGGTATCTTCCTGGAAGGTAATATCACCATGGTATCTCCTCATGTGTGGAGCTATACCATCGAGTGTTGGTCCGCGGAAAGTACGTGCATTGGTTTCTATACACTGAAACTTAGAAGCAGGATCAATCACCCGCATATTGCAGTTGGGCAATGCGTACAATGCTTCTTGTAGAAATGTATCTACTTTACGTGTATCTATATCAAACCCGAGTACAAACTCAATATCCTGTGTTTTATAGCCCCCGATTTCAGGGTACATTAACCCAATGGTATTTTCCGGGTTACGCAGGTAAAATTCAACGCCCTGCACCAGTGCAGAAGCACATGACCCAATGCCAGCAATGGCAACTCTTATTTTAGTAGACATCTGTGTGTAGTAGTTAAAAAGACTGCAAAAGTAAGGGAAAGAGAGGTAAAGACCGAAAGTCCGTCCTTCCTTCGTCAGGATGACTGTCCGAAAGTCCGAAAGAAAACCCTTCTGTGAATTTCTGTGCCTTCAGTGGCATTAAAATTTCTAAGTAAGCTAATATTGCCACAGAAGGCACAAAAATTCACAGAAAGCAGTAATATGTCTACCGGACTTCCGGACAGTCATCCTGACGAAGGAAGGACGGACTTCCGGACTATTCTATTACCCCACCTTCATCGCCACCACATTCCCTTCCTCCTGCTTCTTATCCAACTCAGCAAATACCGAGTTATTGCTCACAAACTCGGGCACCAACTGCTTCATTTTAGCCACCATATCCATGTTATTGGCTTTTTGTTTGGCGAGCTGTATCAATGCGGCAAACTCTTCCTGTATAGATTCTATAGCATTGGTTCTTACCTTGGCTATCATGATTTTTTCATGGTAAGTAGGTAAGGTATTTTCTGAATCCATGAGTAACTCTTCGTAGAGTTTTTCTCCCTGGCGGAGTCCGGTATATTTTATGTCGATATCAATACCTGGCACATAACCATATAAACGAATCATTTTCTTGGCCAGGTCAACAATGGGTACCGGTTTACCCATATCAAATACAAA
Source organism: uncultured Sediminibacterium sp. (assembly GCA_965650685.1). Taxonomy (GTDB): domain Bacteria; phylum Bacteroidota; class Bacteroidia; order Chitinophagales; family Chitinophagaceae; genus Sediminibacterium. Next base: position 58,774 of record CBFGPM010000013.1, on the reverse strand, counting down.
TATCTCTCCCCCACTACCCATACTTCCAGCTTCAAGTACCAGTTGACAGGCTTCGGGGATGGTCATAAAGAAACGGGTGATATTTGGGTGGGTTACCGTTACCGGCCCCCCTTTTTCTATTTGATCTTTAAAACGAATGATTACAGAACCATTTGAACCTAAAACGTTACCAAAGCGGGTGGTAATGAATTTAGTGAACTTTTCTTTATCGCCTGAGTTAGCAGATGAATGATAAAGCGATTGCACATAACATTCTGCCAGTCTTTTTGAAGCACCCATTACATTGGTAGGGTTCACTGCTTTATCAGTGGATACCATTACAAAACGTTGTACATGGTATTTTACAGAAAGGTCTGCAATGATTTTGGTACCCATTACATTGGTAAGCACCGCTTCCGAAGGACAAAGCTCCATCATCGGCACATGTTTATAGGCCGCAGCATGATACACATAATGGGGTTCGTACATAGCGAACATTTCCCCCATTCTATCCTCATTCGTCACATCACCTAGATAAGGTATACAGGCTGTTTGGGTATTGATTTCCTGTAGCTCTAATTCAAGTTGGTGTAAGGGGGTTTCAGCCTGGTCACATAGAATAATGGTATGGGGTTGAAAACGCAGTAATTGGCGGACGATTTCGCTACCGATTGAACCGGCTGCGCCGGTTACCAAAACACGTTTCCCTTTTACCTGCTGCGCAATTTCTTCGTTATTAATCTTAATTGGCTCCCGCTCTAATAAATTTTCAATTTTGATGGTTTGTAATTGGCGGGCGGAGAATTCTCCGTTGATCCATTTATCTAATGGGGGAACATTCAAAACCTTAATATCATGATCCAGACAAAAGTCAACTAGTTCATTCTTTTTATCGGGTTGCATGTTGAAAGCTGCAATAATAATCTCATCAATTTTTTGGGACAATGAAATATTTTGAAGATCCAATCTATGTTGAATTTTTACACCATCAACGACCTTCCCAACTTTCCTAACATCATCATCAATAAAAGCCACCACACTCACATTGGATGTGGCATCATGTTCCAATACACGCTTTGTTGCAAATCCCGCTTCACCCGCCCCGTAAATAATTACATTTTTCCTATCCATTTTATAATTTCTTAAATAGGCAAACGCGTATTTTATAATAACCCTATAAGAAATTAAAAAGAGAAATGAAAACAATCCATATATAATCAATGTGACGGTTGCAAAGTTTAATGCTCCTCCATTGTTTGTAGATACAAGTCCTATAAAAAACAACACAGAGGTTGTCATTAAAATCGCATAACAAATTCTCAATGCATCTTGAATTCCTGTATATCGAATAATTCCGGCATAAGTTCTGAAATTTATAAAAACGATAGAGTTTATTAAGGCTAAAATCAAAATATTACCACTAAGGATTTGAACATCAATAGCCCCAATAGTCAAATTATATCGGATCAAATGTGCAAATAACATAGCAAATGCACAGATAGCATTGTCGATTAGAAAAATGATCCAACGCGGAACTATATTGATCTTATTGAACATAATTTATTGGGTGACCTATATATTTAGAAAATAAAACTACTTAACAACTTTGTAAAATCAAAGAAAATGAAACTTTATTTAATATGTTTTAGCCTTATTACTAATTTATAACACACTCTCAATGATAGTGTTTGTTTCCCATAAACTCAGACATAGTAACATGGCCTTCTGCACTTATTCCCTTTCTTAACAACACATTCGCCAATGTCATACACATAATTTTAAAATCCATACTAAAGCTTTGCTTATTCACATATTCAACATCTAATAGGAATTTAGTTTCCCAATCCAATGCATTCCTGCCATTTACCTGAGCCCAACCCGTAATACCCGGTTTAACATCATGACGTCTTGCTTGATCGGTACTATATCTTTCCAAATACTGCATCAAAAGTGGTCTTGGACCAATCAAACTCATATCACCTTTGACAACATTAATCAATTGTAATAATTCATCAATTGAGGTAGATCTTATGAATTTACCAATAGGCGTAATCCTATACTCATCTGGCAGTAGTTTACCATGAAGATCTTTTGTGTCTTTCATGGTTTTGAATTTAATTATTTTAAATGGTTTTCCTTTGAGACCGGGTCGAGTTTGAATGAAAAAAACATTTCCTTTATTTGCAATAGCAAGAAGAGCAATAGCAGTTATAATCACTGGTGATAGGATGATCAACAAACAAAGAGAAACAATAAAATCAAATACTGGTTTTACTATATTTTTATACAATTTGAATTAGTTTAATTGAAAACTTTTCTTAAGTACTTCAAAAACGCGATCAAGTTCTTCAGTGGTCAAGTTCGATCCACTGGGTAAACAAAGCCCATTATTGAATAATCTTTCAGATGTTCCATCCCCATAGAATGCTGCATCCTGAAAAACTGGCTGTAAATGCATAGGTTTCCATAGAGGTCTTGATTCAATATTTTCCTTTTCCAATCGTAGTCTTATCAATTCCCTATCAAGTCCTCCTGTCTGTTGTGGATCAATAAGTATTGAAGTTAACCAATAATTACTAAAATAATTCTCATCCTTTTCATTTTGAAAAGTAATACCTGGAACTTCCGAGAGCAACGTTTTATACTTTGCATTGATTGCGCGTCGCTGAGAGACTCTTTCATCAATGACTTCCATTTGTCCTCTTCCAATTCCTGCTGAAATATTGCTCATTCGGTAATTGTAGCCAATAGACGAATGTTGGTAATGTGGGGCAGGATCTCTAGCTTGTGTTGCTAAAAAACGAGCCTTTTCTACAGCTTCTTTATCATTCGCAACCAATGCTCCTCCGCCGGATGTTGTGATTATTTTGTTTCCATTGAAGGATAGAATACCAAAATGACCAAATGTGCCGCATTTTTTTTCATTAAATGAAGAGCCAAGTGCTTCTGCCGCATCTTCAATCAATGGAATTTTGAATTCGTCAGCTATTGCTATAATCTCGGTAAGATTTGCCGGCATTCCATATAAGTGGACCAATATAATTGCTTTAGGCTTTTTACCGATGTCAATGCGATCTCGAATTGCCTTTCTGAGATAGAAAGGACTTATGTTCCAAGTATCTTCCTCCGAATCAATGAAAATGGGAGTAGCTCCTTGATATACGATCGGATTAGCTGAAGCGGAAAAAGTAAAACTCTGACATAGTACTTCATCACCATAGGTTATCCCTAGCAAAATCAAAGCCAAATGAATCGCTGCCGTACCAGAACTCAATGCTGCTGCATGTGGAATCCCTAAATAGTTTTCAATATCTTTCTCGAAACCATTTACATTAGGTCCTAATGGAGCAACCCAGTTGGTTTCGAATGCAGTTTGGACATATTTTATCTCAGAGCCTCCCATGTGCGGAGATGATAGCCAAATTTTATCCATTAAGTATATTTGTTTATTTTTTTAATGACTTTCCCCGGAACGCCTACCACCCAGGAATTATCGGGAATGTCAGATACAATAACTGTTCCTGCGCCTATAACACACCATTTACCAATTTTGATATTCGGTATTACAATTGCACCTGCTCCAATATGCGTTCCCTCGCCTACTTCAACTGCCCCACAAAGTGTAACACCTGGAGATATATGAACATAATCCTTGACTACGCAATCGTGATCAATAGAGGACGAGGTATTCACGATCACATGCTTTCCTATAATTGCACCACGCTGAATGATTGCTCCATGTAACACCACAGTTCCTTCTTTAATATCTGTAAGTCGATCGCATGTTGCCGAAGCTGAAATACAAGTTCCAAACTGGTGTTTTATTTTATCAGACAGCGATCTTCTGGTCGCATTATCCCCTATGCTAATAATTATTGGTTCATTCGGATTCAAATTAGCGTTGTATGGGCCAAGAACTTTATATTCCCCCAAGAAGCTGATTCTTGGAGAATCATCAAATAATCCATTGATTGGAATATTGTGACTTTCCAAAGCACTACAAATAACTCTAGCATGTCCGCTTGCACCGTAAAGCAACATCTAATATCTAATTATTTATTGATCACCAATGAATGATTATTGCTATTTATCAACTCCTCTATTTTATATTAATTTTCTTAATTCCAGTAATTATATCAATATACCTGTTCGCCAAAACATTTCTATCGAAATTATTGATGGCATACTGGTAACCATTATTGCCATGCACCGAAAGCATATTCGAATTTCGCATGTAATATCGAATCTTTTCAGCAAAATCACCAGGATTCTCCGGTTCTACATACAACCCCGCCTTTGCTTCCTCAATCAATTGCTTCGACACACCATCGATCACCATTAAAATCGGCTTTTTACAGCTCATGTAGTCGAAGGTCTTATTGGAATATACGGTCTTGAAAGCATCGGCTTTTTTTAATACAGATGCCCCAACATCGGATGCGAGAATATATTTGAATACCTCCGCTTTCGGTACAGGGTCAAAGAATTGAACATTAGTGAGTTGCATTTCCCTCGCCTTCTCTTTTAAGCGTTGCTTTTCCATACCGTCACCGATGAGCCAAAACATCACTTTTTCATTTCTCAACAGATTCGCTGTTTCCAGCACCTGTTCCAAATGATTGGCCACGCCATGTGCTCCGACATATGTAACAATAAGCGTATCCTTATCAACGTCATGTGCTTTTCTAAACTGATCAGGATCAAACCCTTTGTTGGCTTTCTCCATTATTTCAAAATCACCTGCATTAGGTATCAGTATGATTTTCTTTTTAGGCACCCCTTTCCGAATCAGAGCGTCCCGAAATGCAGGTGTCAATACGTTCACCAGTTTAGCCTTTCGGTAAATGAATCCTTCAAACCAAAATGCAAGTTGAATGATCAAACGATTCTTAACAACACCGGTATCAATAGCCGACTCAGGCCAAAGATCTCTTACTTCAAAAACGAAGGGTACCCGTTTTAATCTCGATAAGATGTAAGCGGTGATCCCAACGAATAATGGAGGAGAAGTAACAACAATCACATCATATTTATCCTTAGCATACCTTACCCCTGCAAATAAGCTGCTGAATACAAAAGAGAAATACCCCCATAGTCTTCCCAAAAAATTGGTATTGTATGATTCACTTACATGAGATCTGATCACACGAATATTTCCTCCAGGATACATATCATCAAACGCATACCTACCCTTGTACTTGTCCAGTTTAACGCCTGTTGTATAATGTACCATCCCGGCTAAAACCGTTACCTGATGCCCTTGCAAGGCCCATATTCTGGACATTTCATTCCACCGTGAGCCACCGCCATCATTACTTTCGAGAAAGTATTGATGTATAAGTAATATCCGCATCTTCCCTTAGTCTTTTATAATGATGTCTGTTTTTATATGCTTACCGGTAGAAGAAAACTGTAGTTCTACACATTCCACCTTTTCTCCATAAAACTGACTGAACCACCCTTTTCCCGAGGTAGTTTTTATCTGTTGACCTTGACCGGAATCAGGAATCAGATGTACGCGATCCTTATTCTTATCCAATAAATGCCATAACTGTCGCATCTCATGGCCAGATTTCATGGAAACAATATCCTCCACTTGCCATCTGGCCTTTCCTTTTTCCTTTCTTATGATCCTGCGATGTTTACCGTTCTTATCCAAATAGCGAAAAGCAGTAATCGTAGCATCAATGGTATATTCATTCCCCATATCACTCGTCTGAACATTGTCTGCCTGAGTCCAATGAAACCATATGAATCTGCTCCCTTTCAACATTTGGTCAAATCCATCTAGCATAACAGTATTGTGGGATCTTGACCCCATAAAATAATTCACCAGCTGCTGGTCAGGGTCATTGTATTTATAGGAGCCCCCATCTATAAACACATTCTCAGAACCACGCCAAATATCCAGGTGTAAATTATCCGCCTGAGAAGGTCGGTCTTTATGAGAACCAGCTCTGAGAAAGGTAAGAGTATCGTTATCTCGTATCAGGTAATATCCTCCATCATCAAATTTTGAGAGGCCATTTCTTTGAACCAATACTTCGTATCCCTTATGTTTATAGCTGGAATTGTCCACTAGCCAGGCAGCATCTTCCAACCATGCACCCGTTGTGTGTAAATGTTGACCTGTTAGTGCATAATGTAATGCATTCAGCTGAGGCCTATAATCACGATAACCGCACCCATTCAAAGGGAAAAACAACGCCCCATCATTAGCACCGTAATTGGGTAACATACCGCTGTTCAGATCCTGACATTGATACAGGAAGTTCAGAGATCGGTATGCACGCTCATATATTACATCAGTAAAAGACTCTCCGTTTACCCCTGCAATGACGATGGCTTTTGTCATAAGTTGCACAACTACCCTGTGATAGTTCATACTGAACTGTAGATAGGTTCCGTCAGGATACACCTGGTAAGCTATCTCATTTTCAAACCATCTTTTACCATTTTTCTTCCATTTTTCACTACTATCTAGCCAGGGGAACAAGAGTCCAACAATATATAATGCCAGAGTCTCTGTTATAGCATGGTTATTCCGAACTGCAATACGAGAGAAGTTAATGTGCTTGTAAACATGATCCATTTGGCGGCTGATCGCATTCAATATCTTTTGCCAGATCGCTTCATCGATCGTACCTTTTGCTGAATAGTAGTATAATGCAAATATCCAGTTAAGCACACGAATGGAAATTTCCTGACTGCATTTCCAATTCGGACCCTGATTCATTGGATTGGCATCAATCCAACTCAATATTTGAGTAAAGATGAAATCTCTGTGTTCAATGCCATTCCATTGCTCATCCCTAATCAATGGATACAAAAATGAAAATCTGGACTTTTCCCATACGAACTTGATATCCCCTGCTTGGGTGTCATAGTCATTGACCTTGCTCCAATGCAAATTGACTGGATATTTATACCCATTTATAGGATTTGTTAACCAATCGTATTCCTGCCCCAAATATATTTCCTTGTGATTGAAGAAATAAATATATCCATTTCTAATCCTGGAGGCCACAAATGACAATTGTCCCTTTTCTTCTTTCGTCAGAATAGGCAAGAACGAAGCTTTATTCAGATCCGAAAAGTAAAATTCCTTTTTGGCCTTATTCCATTCAAGATTGGAAATAAAGGTCTTATCCTTAGCACTCGTAGGAAATCTTAAGGTATACCAGCCGATCTTGGTTCTGAATAAATGAAGGGCCCGATATGCCAGATATCGCGGCCCCATATTTAACACCATCTGTTTTAGTAAACCTAACTTTAACATTCAGATCTAAGATTATTCAATGCATGCATACGCTGTTATAACAGCTATGTATTCCATGAGGATCATGCGTAAAAGATAAACAGTAATTAGGCGTAAAGCGCAATAAGTTTCTCAGCAATACGCATCCCTGTCTTACCATCCCAAAGTGGCGGCACCTCCCCTTTTTTCCATTCACCTTTAAACAGCCTTTCAAAGGCTGGAGGAAGGTTATCGGGATCAGTTCCGATCAATTCATTGGTTCCAATATCAACAGTCTCTGGACGTTCGGTATTATTTCTCAAAGTCATGCATGGGATGCGCATAACGGTTGTCTCTTCCGTGATACCCCCACTATCAGTTATAACCGCTTTTGCATGTTTTACAAGATAATTGAATTCCAGGTATGCCATAGGTTCAATCGCGCACAGGTTCTGTGCCTGAAAGCCAATAGTTTGCATTCTATGACGCGTACGAGGATGAACTGGGAAAACAATTGGTAATCCTCGCGATCCTTCAACGATCTTGTCTAATAAGGTTTTCAATTGTGTTTCTGCATCCACATTAGCAGGCCTGTGCAGTGTTAAGACAAAATAGTTGCCTTTACCCAACCCTATTTTGTTCCAAATTTCCGGCTGCAATAATCTGGGCTCATTCTTGATCAGGGTATCAATCATGGTATTGCCCACAAAATGTATTCGCTCCTCTTCCACACCAACCCTTCTTAAATTGTTATTGGCAACTTCAGATGTGGTAAAGAAATGATCGGTGATAGCATCAGTTACCATTCGATTGATTTCTTCCGGCATGGTCATATCAAAAGACCTGATACCTGCTTCTACGTGAACCACAGGTGTGTTCAGCTTTTTGGCAACGATGGAACATGCCAGAGTGGAAGTAACATCCCCTACCACCAACACTACACCAGCCGGATTAGCCTGAAGTTCCTTTTCGAAACGGATCATAATATTAGCCGTTTGTTCAGCCTGTGTACCACCCCCACTTTCCAAATTCACATTGGGCTTGGGTAATCCTAACTGCTCAAAGAAACTTTCACTCATATTCTTATCAAAGTGCTGTCCAGTATGTACCAATCGGTAATTCACATCCTTGCCTAGCTGATTCAAAACCTCCAATGCTTCAATAATCGGGGCTATTTTCATAAAGTTTGGACGTGCTCCAGCTATAATGGTAATATTCATGTATCCTTAAATGGTCAATTTAATAATTAGTTATTCTTTACCAAAACCCATGCTCCAGTCTTCATACTTTCAATAGCTGCAAAGCTGGCCCTGGTTGTATTGATCAATTCATCAAATGGAATCAATGGGGAACCTGAAGTGCGAACATTTTCTATCAGCTTGCAGAACTGGTATTTGTGCCCTTTGTCTAATCCTTTGCTCAAGGAAGAGAATCTGGGAAAGCCATATCCTTTTAATTTCCTGAAATTATCAATCACTAATGTTCTTCCCTGAGAATACATTTCAATTCGTTCTTTTGGATAGGATTTACTGCCGTTCGAGAAATACTGTATAACACCCTGCGCCCCATTCTCGAAACGGAGTATTATAATGGCATTGTCTGTATTATCCTTGGGATTATTACCCAATCCATTCATAACAACAGAAATAACTCTGCTACCAGATAAATAGACCATTAGATCAATGAAGTGACAGGCTTCCCCAATGATCCGCCCTCCTCCAGTTTTCATATCATGTACCCAAACATCAGGAGGTATAAATCCCGCATTCATGGTAGCGATCATATTCAAATCGGATGTAGCATTTCCTAGCAATTCCTTTGCCTTTCGTGCATATGGTGAAAAACGTCTATTAAAACCTACGTTAACCGACAATCCTTCAGGAAGTGTTCGGTATTTCCGAACAATTTCATCCAATTCATTGTGCGACAAAGCCAAAGGTTTTTCAACAAAAACATGCTTTCCGGAATCGAGCACTTCCATTACCATTTTTGCATGAGCATCATGGCGGGTGGTCACAAGTACCAAGTCCACTTCTGCATCTTGCAAAATGATTTGATAGTTAGTGGTAGCCTGAGCAATACCATATTTCTTAGCTAATGAAGTTGCGGTCAACCCACCTGCACTTGCAATGTATTTATATTGGGCTCCTGCTTTCTTCAAAACGGGCATTACTGTCATTTTAGTAAAATTACCAGCACCGATGATGCCCAGAATGCCTTTTTCCCCTACTTTCCAAGTAGCTGTATTAACAGGAATGGAATTCTCCGCATTCACATTTTCGACGGGATATTCAAGAATAGAGGCAATAGATCCCTTTCCCATTTGACCGTAGATCTGCAAATATTCTTGTAAAGCAACCCGTTCCGTGATCAGATCTTTGACATTTAATTGTTTTCTATCAATTGCTGCAAGCACAGCTTCGAAGTTCCGCTTCTCTGTCCACCGAACAAATGGCAAAGGATAATCTATTCCACTTTGTTCATAGGATTCATCGTAGCGTCCGGGGCCGTAAGAACATGACACCTGAAATGTTAGCTCTTTCTTATAAAACTCGTCACGACGTATATCCAGTCCTACCACACCGATTAGTATGATGCGCCCTCTTTGCCGGCTCATCCTGGCAGCCTGACTAATTACATCATTACTATTTGTAGAGGCCGTGATCAAAACAGCATCAGCTCCAATTTGCCCGGTTAATTCCTCAACCACTTTTACCACATCAATATCAGTGGCCAAATATGCTTTAACGCCTTTCTTCCGCGCAACCTCCACCTTTTGTCCGTCAAAGTCAAATCCGATGACGTTACATCCATTAGCCAATAACAACTCAGCAGTGATCATTCCGATCAATCCCAGACCAATCACTACAACTGTTTCACCCAAAGTAGGATTGGTTAATCTAATCCCCTGTAATCCAATTGAACCAATAACGGCAAAAGTTCCCTCTTCATAACTAACATTATCGGGAATCTTTACCACAAGATTCTTAGGAACGCATACAATTTCTGCATGATGGCCATTGCTTGCCACCTTGTCTCCTATAGAGAATTCAGTAACACCTTCTCCCATAGCTATTACTTCCCCCGCATTACAATAGCCTAAGGGTAATGGCTCTCCCAACTTGTTGAAGACCGCTTCAAGGGTAGGAATCAATCCTTCTGTTTTGATCTTATCAAGCACCTGTTTAACCTTATCAGGTTGCTGGCGTGCTTTAGCCAATAAACTTCCCTTACCGAATTCAACCAACATTTTTTCGGTACCCAGGCTAACAAGAGAGCGATGTGTTCTAATTAAAACATGATTTCTTCTAACAAGCGGCGCAGGTATCTCTTCCAAAAGAGTAGCTCCGTTCCTTAAATCCTGAACTATTTGAAACATAAATTATATTGAGTTTACACCTTCGGTCACAATTTTCTTTTTCTCCTCTTTCGACGGATAATTGATCAGCACAGCCCGATATTTACCCTTGAATACAAATAAACTGCCGGCAGAAGCGCCAATGATCTTATAACGTTGTACCAACTCTTTGATATTTTCTATCGATGACGCACCTCCAAGCACACTCATCGGCACTTCGCTAAGCGCTCTAACCTTGTCAACCAACTCTATATCGTAGCCTTCCATTGTACCATCTCGGTCAATAGAATTAATTACGATCTCCCCAACACCTACATCATTCAATTGCATAATTAATTGTTCAAATTGAACTGAGGCCTTTAGACTTCCGTTCTTGGTATATATCTCATAGCCACCTCCACTAAACAATCCCTTCTTTTTCTTTACATCGATTACCGCAACAACACTTTGTACACCTACCGCCTTACCCATTTCTTCAATGAGCTCGAAGTTGTTTATAGCTGCGGAACTAATTGCAACCTTCTCCGCTCCTAAATTGATTATCTTTCGGGCCTCATCAACTGTTGTAACCCCTCCACCGTAACAAAAAGGCATTCTACATTCAACAGCGAGATTCTTTATTAGATTGAAGTCTGGTCCTCTCCCTTCGACAGTTGCGTCAATATCAAATACCATTAGCTCATCAACTTCTTTCTCGTTAAATATTTTAACAGCATTGATTGGATCTCCTACGTACTTAGGATCCTTAAATTTAACTGTTTTGACCAAGCCCTTATTATGAACCAGTAAACACGGTATGACTCTAGACCTTAGCATAGTATACTATAAATTAGCAAAATTTTTAAGCACAGCAATCCCATTACCATGACTTTTTTCAGGATGAAACTGCGTCCCAAATATTAGTCCTTTATTTATCGATGAAGTAAAATGCTGTCCATAATAAGTTGTCGTCAACACATCCTCTTCATGGGCACACTCAAAATAATAGGAGTGAATAAAGTAAAATCCTTCATAAGCATCAACTCCCGCCATTATTGGCGAGTCCTTTTTGATTTCAACAGAATTCCAACCAAGGTGCGGAAGTTTAGGTTTATCCTTTAAAAAATCCTTTGGAATCATCTTTACAAGTCCGGGTATCCAGTTCAAACCTTCCAATCCCCCTTCTTCACTTCCGCCTGAAAGTATCTGCATGCCCACACAAATCCCCAATACAGGAATGTTTTTTTCAAGCACCAGTTCATCCAGTTTTTCTCTGAACCCTGAACGTAATAGCATGGACATCGTTTCATCAAATGCTCCAACTCCAGGTAAAATAATCTTAGATGTTTCTGTTGATAGTGAACTTACACTATCAACAATTTGATATTGAATATTTAGTCGATCATATATGTTTCCAATAGCTCTTACATTTCCGGAGCCGTAATTAATAATTGCTATCATCGTTTAATCGATTTTTCTACTCCTATTAGTTTTAAGATCTTTGCTCCAGCATTGAACAGGGATTCGGAATTTTTATAATCCCAATAGAATTTTTTGGGCATGGTAAAATAGCCTCGCAATTCGTCGGAAGAAATTCCCAACTTTGTAGCAATATAGTTAAATTCCTGCTCGATCGATTCGGGGTTGTAGGCAGGCCTAGTCAGTTCCTTCAAAGCCTCTTCCCTTGTCATTTGGCCGGTATGAATCAGGCTTGAGAATTGAACACGACGCGGGTCGAAACCAAATCGTTCTGGCAGCCAATAGCTTTCGAAGAATTTAGTGAACCTAGACTCGAAATGTTTTTGAGGATAGGGCTTCCATCCGTACACATTTTCCAACAACCTCAATGCATCCTGCTTAATATAGGGCATAGAGTCTAGTGGTTTAACTACCTGAACACCACGAATATATCGCAGGTACACCTTGTGTTTCAGAATAGAGCTGAATGGATAACTGCTCATCTTCACTGTACCAAAACGTCGAATAATGTCTCGAATATGTCGCATGTCAGTTCCATAATAGAAATATTCCATCGGATTTCTGGTACATTCAGTGGATATATTTCCGCCATTTAGTATGTACTTAATCTTGTATTTCTCTGCGAACTTATACAAAGTAGCAACGAATGCGTGATCTTGAGGAATATCGATATGAGGCACCCCTGATTTGAAAAAAGCCAATTGAAAATCTTTCATCTCCTCCCAGTTAATCACTTCCGTATACAGATCCAACCCTAGCTTATCCACCAGCATACTGATATTATGTACTGCCAGTTCAGAATTCCATCCTCCATCCACATGGAATACAAGAGGACGAAGTCCAAACTCCTTTACAGCCAGATGTAACATATATGAGCTATCGACACCGCCACTCAACCCTAGAATACAATCGAAATCCCTATTCTTTCCATCGTGTTTAATCTTTTCAACAATATCAGAAAGTTGTTTCCTACCTCTTTCATCTGTATGCCAAATCGGCAACACATTGTTATAGAAGTCAACTGTATGATCACACTCTCCTTTTTCATTAAAAGAGATGCGAGTATCACTTGTATCCATCACACAAGTTTTACATATTTGGTACGGTCTATTCTCCATTATATTTGTCTATTTAACTTTTTAGTTGATTAAAATGAACATGTAGTATGCCTTTGGATCATATCAACCCTTTGATACGCTCGGCCAGTTGTTCTGTCTCGTTTAAATACAGATAAAATGCTGGCGAAAGGGTTTCCAGATTCTTTTGCCAAAGAGTAAGATCATCTACTTTAATAGTTCTGACCTGTGCTACAACATCCGATAGTTCATGGGTATCGATGGCCTTCCCGATTTGTAATCTTTCAACATCCGTCGCAAAATGAGCCCCTTTTCTTGCAAATGTGGGTTTACCAAAAAAACAACTCTCATAGAATCGGTTAGGTCTCCCCCATTTCAGATTCCAGTCATTCTCCCCGATTCTGGGATAACAAGCCCATACCATATCCACTTCCCCGTACAGATCAGGCAGATCATCTGGTGATTTATACTCACCAAGATATTTCATGTTATCCACCTGCGCTATGCGTTGAACAATATCTTTGGGATTGATAGGCATTCCTGCAAAGAAAACCTCGTACTCTTTCGGATGCTCTAAAGCAAGCTTTTCCAGCACCTTCCAAGACCATTCATCTCGCAAAAGACCAAAATATCCGATTCGCAAAGGCCGGCTCTGAAATATATCCTTCGTATTCAGATTCTTCAATGGCCGATCTTTCATTTTCTCTGAAAAAGAGAGTTCAAGTTTATTTTCAAGGACCATTCCAGGGGTCCTTACCTTAAGCCATTTGTGATAATAATCTTCCAAAAAGCCAGGAGAAATAACAACCAGTAATTTATACCTATTAACAAGGAATTTTTCAACCTTTCTAACGATCTTGCTGAACAGGGAATTCGATAATTGAAGATCTACAATGTCGCCTACTTCCATAATGATCGGCTTTGATAAGCCGAGACCAGCCAAGTATGCCATAGCTGCCATATCCTGACCAGAAGCGTATACCACATTAGCATGCCTCATTTTTTTCCGCAGCTTAGGCAAAGCTTTGATGATCTTGAAAAATCTGGCCATATATTTCCCATTTTCAATCTTGTCCAAAATTTCAAGAGGACAATCGGGCAACCGGCCAGAGTGATACTCACGTTCAAAACTCATAGCGCTCACTGAAAACCCGGACTCAAGCAACCCAGTAATTCTTTTGGAATCTCTGGGATGACCAACTACCTGTAAGAGGTTTAAAACTTTAATTTGATCATTCATACACAACTCTATGAATAGACGGTGAGTCTTTTATTATATATACGCTCCAGAAATTTTTGTAACTTCCTAATTAAGGCGATTCTGCTATCACTATTGGGGAAATCAGTATAATGATGCGGAGTATCAGAAATAAAGCGATCGAACTCTTCCCGTGTTACATCAAGTTTCCTGCAGAAATAAGCGATATCATTCTCCAGTTCATCTGAAGCATAAAGTGGTTCTCCCAAAGCTTTTAAGGCTTCATCTCTGGATACCTGCCCAGTAACGATCAGGCTGGACAAGTGCGGCAACCGCTTGTCGTATCCAAACTTGGTTGGTTGATAGTAGTTTTGAAATAATTTTGTAAAAATGGATTCCCCATGTTTCCTACCATAATTCCTCCAACCTATTTTGGCCTCCATTTCCTGAATAGCGCTTTTCTTATTATAATTTATAAAATTCAGCAACCTGACAGTACGCATTTTTTTTACAAACGGATAAAAAAAATAGTACTCAAATAGTGAAATCGTAGGATAGGTCAACAAAGGTTTTTTCCCAAAAGCTTTGTGTATCGCTTTCAGATTGATCGCATCCATGGCATTTCCCTGCCATGATTGAGGGAATATCCCTTCGGTGGCTATATTCCCACCAGTCAGGATATACTTGATCTTATGTTTTACAGCAAAATGGTAAACAGAAGCAAAGATGGCATGATCCTGAGGTACATCCTGATTAGCTACGCCAGATTTGAGAAACGCCACTTGCAGATCACGCATTTCATCCCAATTGATCACATGAGTAAACAACTCATATCCGCAATAGTCTATGATTTTATTGATATTGGCTACAGCCAGTTCACTATTCCATCCAGTATCAACGTGCACAACTAATGGACGCAAACCCCACTCTTTTACTTTCAGGGCAAGATAGCAACTGTCAACCCCTCCGCTAAGACCAATTATACAATCATACTCTTTATCCTTGCCTTCATTCTTAATTAAATTCAAGTTATCATTCAATTTTTTACTCCCTACCTCATTAGGGAAGTATCCTTTGCTTAAAACCTGATCAAAATTGCGACAGTGATTACAAACACCTGCTTCATCAAAGGTTATGGTTGTGTCAGTGGTATCCATTATACACCGTGTACATCTCTGATATGAACGCTGCTCAGCTGAACTTACTTCCTTCATTATTATATACTTTTGTAAACTGTTTCAATTCTTTTATAATAGGCATCTGCACCAAATCTAGCCATACAATCGTGTATGATCGCCCGAGGTTCATAGCTTGCATAATTCATTATGATATTCTGCATAGCCTCTGTCAGTGCAAGATCATTACCTGGTGCTACCAGCAATCCATTGAGATCACAGACGATGTCTTCAGGCCCTCCACAATAGGTTGATATCACCGGTTTCCCAAGGGAAAGTGCTTCAATCAACACCACGCCGAACGTTTCTACGAAACTAGGGAGAACCAGTACATTGCATTTCATCATCTCTTGTTTTATCTGATCCCTGCCCAAATGCCCCAGCAAATGCACCTGTTCTTCCAAACCCAAAGATTTTATTAAAGACAGTAATTCTGTACGCAATGCGCCACTACCAGCAATATTCAACTTCAGTGCAATATTTTGATTTTGCTTTACCAGTGCATGGAAAGCTCTGATCAGGCCCACATGGTTCTTATTAGCATCCAGGCTACCCACTGCCAGAAAGGAGAATGCTTTATTCATCTCATATCTAATTGAAGTTACTTGATCTAAAAACAGTTCCTCCAACACATTATAAATGACAGTATAGGGCTCTACCTCTTTACCAACAATTTCTTTGAGTTTCTGTGCCAAACGAGTGCTAACAAAAGTTCTGGCATTTGCTCCCTTATAAATCTTTCGGGTAAACTCAATGTGTCTGGCAATTACATATCCACGCTCATAAAGCGAACTGTGTTCAGTCACAACATAAGGAACACCAAACTTTTCTTTTATGCGAAGTGCAGCAGCTCCTGCAAAAAGCGCATTGTGGGCATGAATCAGGTCAGGAACACCATATTCTTCTGTGTACTTCTTATATAGTTGCATATATTGTCCAATCAGCAAACATTGCAGGTATCTTATGGCGATTCTTCCTGGAAAAAAGGTTCTTACATATTTTCTGAATACCGGAATTTGATCCCTGATCTCAACGTGGAAATACGGGTAAGATTTATAATTGTACTCAAACGGAACGAAACCTGCCGAAAGCACACCGACCTTATTACCATAACCCTGGAGCAATTTGGCCAAATGATTTTGAAATATACCTCCTAAGGGGTTTAAGGGGGTTATATAATGTTCAGATGGTAATATTAAGATGTGCATATGTCGCGCCTCTTTATTAATTCACGTCTATGGCAGTTGATGAATGCAAGTGCCATTCCAAAAAATATCCATTGCGGGCCAAATGCCAAAAGAGAGCTGGAGCTAAGACTGGATATAGGAAATGATACCAACCCACAAAGTATGGCTTCGCACATAATCCTCTGTTCCCTATCTAACTTTCCTCTATATATTTTATACAAAGCCCAAAATATGCCTAGAAAGAACAAGATATAACCTACGAATACTATTATGCCAAAGTTGGCTAGAATTTCGACCCACCAGTTATGAACATTGGCAGTATCTCCAACAAAATATTTGGGGTGGTTAATCATATAGTATTCTATATTTCCTGCCCCTACTCCAAACCCAAATGTCATCTTAGCAAAATGGATGCCATTCTTGATTAAATTTGATCGGATATCTACACCCGCATCATCGGAGCCCATTTCAAGAAGCACATTAAAATCCTCCCATACTGTTGTTAAGAAAGAAATATTTGTTTCATTCAACGAATAAGTAAAGATAATGAGCATCAAAATAGAAATAGCCAATAGATTAAATCTAGAATGGGGCTTTAATAAGAAAAAAAACCAAAATGTAAAGCCCATTAACAACCCAATATAATTAGCTCTAGAGGAAGCAAAAAATAGTACAACTATCGAAATAACTGCAACCAGTAGTAAAAAAAATTTAGCCATTACCTTTTGGGCGTATCGAATACCAACATATAGCATTGGAAATACTAAGGCAATCATTGTGGCATAGTCGTTTTGATTTCGAAAAACAGTAGTCGGCGCAAATTTGTAAAAATCATATCCTTCATCTACTTCTAATAATCCAGAGCTACTTAAGTGATCACCAGTCATTACCTCCCACGCTGCTATTGGCAATAAAATTACATGTATGATCAACCAAACTTTATAGATAGAGTAAATCTGCCTAAAGTTCCTGATATAATAAACCATAAACAGAATAAAGGATACATTCATAAACAGAAAAGTGATTTGCTTTAAAGCACTCACTTTATCCGCAGCCCATACCAGAGAGAACAAAGAATATACAAACCAAAAAATCAGAAATACAAGATATTCTTTAGTTCTAATTGACCTTAAGTCATATACTCTATCAGCTTTCCCAATTGTATATAACCACAAAAAAATCAAGAGAAGTCTGAAAGGAAAAATATGAAATGACCCTACTGATATCACAAAAAAAGCAGTACCTGTGAATGCACTGATAACAGCCAGCAGAATTACTTTGAATAAACTAAACCTAATATTATACATTTATTGTATGAAAAAAGAAATAACAACTAACTTGTGATAACAATATTATTATCACATTTCATTCAACGCAACTACCGCATCTATTTCAATTTTAATTCGAGTATTCCAATCACAAAAATTAGTTCTTGCTGTTTGAAATGCTTCATTAGCTAAACGAGCCGCAAGCTGTTTATCCTCTATAAGATTAATCATATATTGGGGTATGAGACTTAACTGGTCATTAGGTATTAAGAACCCATTTTCATTGTGTCGGATCAGTTCTTTGGTATCTCCTACATCAATGGTTATTATTGGAAGGCCTGCCATCATGGCTTCCATTATAGGATTGCCCAGATTTGATAAATCATAATAAGATAAAAAGATATCAGCTGAAAATAAGTAATCCTTGATCAAACTTTGTTCTATAGCCCCGACAAACATTACTTTATCCTGAATCTTATTTTCTCTTGTAATATATTCAAGCCGTTGCCTTTCAGGACCATCGCCTACAATTATCAAAATCACATTTGGAATCTGTTTTACTACCTCTAAAATTCCATTTATTGCCAAGTCCACTCTTTTCCAATTGACTAATCTACTAACAGTTATAAATACAGTCTTGTCACATAGCTTTAACATTGAACGCTTCTCACTCCTGATAACATCCCTATTAGACACATCTATTGTGTCAACCCCATTACGTAAAAAAAGTATCCTTTTACTTTTATTCTTTAACCTCTTCAATATTTGCTCTCCTTGCGTTCCATCATTAGTCATAATGATCAGATCAGCTTTTGTCCTCAGAGCACTAAAATGAGGAATTCTTCGAATTCGGTTTAGAAATGTATCCTTAACCTTACTTAGTATTGTGCCTTGGAATCGTGTTACAAGTTTAAAATTAAATTTTCTAGCAAGTAATTTTCCCGCCTTTACACTTTCTACTTCATAGGAATATATTATGAACCTAAGACCTTTATGAGTTCGAATGATACGACTTGCTTCGCCAATATAAAATTTGGTATGCGCCCACTGTTTCAAAAAACGTCCAGTAATTGAAACAAGTTTATTCGACGAATTGTGCAAATTGGAAAGAGATGGGAAATCTCTTTCTATTACCGTAATCTTTCCGCGTAGACTATCAGGAACACCAGCGCCAGTAGTTATAAGAAATACGTTCCATCCATGATTTACATATCCCAAAATGGTATTATAGAATGCCCTACCACCTTTTCCTGAATCAATTGACCAGACATGGAGATTGGTTAAAAATATAATATTTTTCATTAAGGAATTAGTAATTACTATAGGTTATCAACTGATCAATTATCCTTTCACCAGCATATCCATCTCCGTATAATTGAGTATCGAAGTCAAAATCTTTCATTTCTAACAGCTTATTATATACATTAATGATCTTAGTTGGACTACTTCCACAAATAATATTATACCCCCCATCAACTAATTCTATCCATTCTGTTTCCTCCCGAATGATCATGCAATGCTTTTTGAAGAAATAAGCTTCTTTTTGTAAACCTCCACTATCTGTAACAACAAGTTGGGAATGTTGAAGTAAGTATATCATTTCAAAATAGCCCACAGGATCGATCATGATGAGGTTATTAGAATCGATCTTATATTTGCACATTTTCAACTTTTGCTGTGTCCGGGGATGAAGAGGTAATACAATTGGCGTATGTTTTGCTATTTCTGAAAGCCCTTTAACAATATTTTCCAATATTACAGGATCATTGGTATTCTCACTCCGGTGTATCGTACAAAGAATAAAACCTGAAGGGATATCTACGTTAGGTGTTTTCATTTGAGGCAAATAATACATTGCTGCATCATACATTACATCCCCAACATTCGATATCTTACAATCAAAATTTCGGAATCCCTCCTTCTCCAAATTCTTTTCAGCAGTACTTGTAGGACAAAACAGATAATCACTAATACGATCAGTAACTATCCTGTTAACTTCTTCAGGCATACGCATATTATAAGATCGCAGGCCAGCTTCCACATGTGCCAATTTTATATGCATTTTTTTTGCAGCCAATGCACCTGCTATAGTTGAGTTCGTATCTCCATATACTAATACCAAATCCGGTTTTTCTACTTTTAAAACATTCTCAATCTTCTCCAACATCTGGCCAGTCATGGCTCCATGATCCAAACTGTTAATCCCTAAGTTATATGCAGGCGTCGGAATATTCATTTCCGTGAAAAAGATGTCTGACATCTTTTCATCAAAATGTTGTCCGGTATGTATAATTACTTCACTAACCACATTCTTCTTTGCGATCGCCCTGCTCACAACAGCCGCTTTTACGAACTGGGGGCGGGCACCAAGAACTGTTATAATTTTTACCATATATAATTACTATATTATCTTTTAAATTTAGATCGCACTAACGTTACTACCTGCAGAACATTCTCCATATTGGTTATCCTAAAAACAAAGGACAAGAGCACAAACATCAAGAAGAGCAGCAACTTGAAAACAAAATTGGAAATGCTCCAGGTTTCGTATCCACTATCTATCCATAAACCCACAATAGCAATGGAGGTGCCCAACACGATCACCCCCAATACTTTAGTAAAGTCATACTTCACGTAGAAGTATTTTTGACCAGCCCAATACATATAGAAAGTTGCAAAAAGGTTTCCCGCAAGGGTAGCAACCGCCGCTCCTGTTATACTCATAGTTGGAATCAGCAAGAAATTCAGTACGGTATTGATCAATGCACCGCTAATAACAGCAATACTATAATGGTAGTTCTTTTTGGCTATTCCTGTACCCATACCCACGATGTATAGGGCGATCCAAGAAATTGAACTAATTGCATAAATAAAAATTAAATAAGCCCCTTTTTCGTATGCGCTCGTCGTCAATATAAGAATAAGTTCTCTTCCAAAAAGTGAAAGTAGAAGGGCAGCAACCATCGAGAATATGGTAAAATAGGTAAGAACCTTACTATAGGTAGCTCTTGCTAATTCCTTATCAGTAGCAATCGAATAAGCATAAGGTCCCCAAGCCGATGAAAATGCGCTGAGAAATAATAGGAGTATACTGGTTAATCTGTTTATAACACTAAGCACACCGATCTCATTCATATCACTATACTTTACAAGGAAAAAGCGATTTGCATATCCCATCATCCAAAATGAAAGTGTTGCAGGAATCAGTGGGATACCCACTTTTAGCAATTTGATCAACCATGTGCCTGAAAACTGTAACGAATAGTACTTATAAGTAAGAAATGCCCCCAACATACATTGCAAAACATTCGAAATTAGTATAGATAACAAAACCCCTTTTATGCCCATTCTCCAAACTATCACCAGCAGAATGGCCGTAGTAATCTGAAACAGAACCCCGACTGTTGTTAGCAAAACGAATTTCCGGGTTTGAAAGGTTAACCTAAGTGTACTTAACATAGCTCCGACTGATAATGAGAAAGGGACCGATGCGATCGCAATCCTTAAATAATTAGCCAGATCGGGATCACCCAGAATAGAAGCGCAGATATATGATGCAAAAATAGTGACAAATGCAACAACTGGCACAGAGGCTAAAATCTCAAACCACAGAAATGAAGATGTCATCTTTACTTTATCCTCTTCATTTGCCTCGTAATAATATAGCAACACCCCCGAATCTAAACCCAAAATCAAGAAAAGGGTAATTATATAAGTTACGGTTTGAAGTACATCTTGAATTCCAAAATCGATCGGTGTTAATAGTCGAGCATATATTGGAAAAAGGAAAAAAGTAATTAATTTCTGAAGGGAACTACTAAGACCATACGAAAATGTGTCTTTTGTTAACCTTTTAATTTGACCGCCCAAGCCCATGAGAATTAGCATGTTTAAAATTTCGACATTCTTCCAATAATATCTCCTCTGGGACTTCAATATATTTTGATCCATCGGGAACGATGTCAAAGCTGAATGAATCCTTGGAATAAAGCATATCCAATAACTTTCCTGTTACAGCTTTCATTTCGTTATTTACTTCTATATAAGAACGTCCTTTTTGGGCTTGAACTGTACGATAGTTCACATCAACAATGACTCGTTTCAAATTTTCTAATAAATTATATTTATTGGTATTGATGATTGGAAAATCATCAATATCAGTCATGTATTCTTCAAGATAGCTAGTCAGTACTGCATTACCTGTAGCCATCCCTTCATGTGATAGTACACCCACGGCATCTGAGTTCAGTTCATCTACAACAATATCGGAATCTGACAACAAGACAATCAGTTCATCATTAGGCATATTCTCAATCAACCGAAAATCGAATAAAATGCCTTCATTCCTCAGTATTTCAATGGCTTCTAAAACATATTCGGTACCCTTTACGCCTCTTGCACTAGGTGCATGAACAATAATTGGCACTAGCCGACCGGGGACATTGAATTTATAATATTCTAGATCCATACTAATTTTCCCGCGCATGTAGGGCTTTCTTTGCAACTGCGCATAGCTAGGATGTGACAAAATAATATCTGCATACGTTTCGGCTAAAGCTATACGGTTCAATATTTGTGTGTATAAAGCATATCGCTGATTCCGATATGCTTCTATGCCTGTTTTGAAGGTTTCATAGTAACCCATCCTTTGTATATCTACCTGATAAGTGTACCAATGACGAATTTCAGATCCTAAAAAGATAACTACTATCTTTTTTCCAAAAAACTTTGCTAATTTATAATCCAGTGCATAAGGCAATATGGCTCCACCTGTATTATAAAAGAAAACATCGCATGTAAGGAGCGCTTTGAAAAAATAGTAGAATGCAAAAGTTCGCAATTTTATTGACCGGACAATTCGTTTGAATATACCAGGCCAGGGCAAAAGAGGTTCAGCAAGATCAGCCAACACTACATCGTAAACTGCATTTGAATAAAACTTATTCCTTAACGAAAGCATAGTGAAAGTTTCATGCCCATTCTTTTCGAAGCCTCTTTTGTATGATGAAATAAAGTTGGCTACTTCTGAAATTCCTAAAAATATCCTCATTACTGTGTGTTATTAACGACTTCAATCTAGAATAGCATTCAGGCTATCGTGATCAGGAAAATTCACAAGTACTCCCATATCCTTTTGTTGGTATACGACCATGCTACCCAGAGCAACTGCAGAAGCATTGGCTTGTTTTACGGCTTTCTGGATATCGTCGACCTTTCCGCATCCACCATGCGCAATAACCGGAAGATTAACCGCAGCTGTGACCTTGCAAATCAGAGACAGGTCGAATCCACCCCAAGTACCTTCTTTATCGATGGATGTGATCAATATCTCGCCAGCACCTAACTGTTCCATTTCACTGGCCCATTCAACAGGGTTCCTTTTGGTATTTACCTTCCCTCCATTCGTCCACACTTCATACTTACCAAATAGAGACTTCTTTACATCGATGGACACCACCACAGCCTGGGCACCATAGTGTTCAGAAAGTTCAGATATCAATTTGGGATTCTTATGTGCAACACTATTGAGGACTACCTTTTCAAACCCAATATCAAAAATGGATTTTGCCATAGAAATATCCTGGATTCCGCCACCATAAGCCAAGGGCATAAAGCACTCATTGGCTATTTCTGACAGAATCTTCAGATTGGGTGGTTGGGATTCAACCGATGCATTGATATCCAGGAACATCAACTCATCTACTTCCAACTCATTGAATATCCTTACGGTATTAATGGGGTCACCAATATATTTCGGCTTCTTGAAGTTCGTGGTTTTTACCAAACTCTCCCCACTAAGCAACAATGCGGGAATTACTCTTGCACGAATCATGGCATTTCAACAAAATTTTTGAATAGTTGCATTCCGTATTTGTGGCTTTTCTCCGGATGGAACTGCACTCCGAAAATATTCTTGTGATGGATGGCTGCGTCGAACTCAATTCCATAATGACAAGTCATCATATTATCCACTGCATCCACCACCTTTACCCTGTAAGAATGAACAAAATAGAACCTACTGTTAGGCAACAAATTAATTGTAAGAGGATTATGGTCAGTTATCTTAACCTCATTCCAACCCATATGCGGTACACGCAACCCTTCCATTACAGGGAAGCGAAGCGTTTCTGCATTTATCCATCCCAGCCCTGGTGAATGACCCTCATCACTTCTTCTAGTAAGCAATTGCATACCTAAACAGATCCCAAGTATAGGTTTACTGGTCTCTAATGCTTCTTTATCCAACACATTTCTCAAACCGCTTTTATTGATCTGCTCCATTGCCCGATCGAATGAGCCCACGCCCGGCATTACGATCTTGTCTGCAAGACGAATAGCTTGGGGATCATCAGTGATCTTTGCATCAGCTCCTATCTTTTTAAACATGTTCAAGATCGAACCCAGATTACCCATACCATAATTAACAATGGCGATCATTAGATTCTATTTATGTTTTAAAGTGGAAAACAATATTTTAAATAAAAGCTTTTAGGAACAATATTTTTATTAGCTAATACCCTAAATAGAGGTTCTAGTCTTTCAAATCGTTTCTTGTAAGTTTTAAAATCAAGGAAAGTCTTTTTCGGCCTTTTCATGATTTCTTCGTATTCATAACTACTTAAACTCAATCTTTTTTTTACATATTCAATTAGCTCCTTCGATTCAATTAATGGAGTAGAGTATATTTTCAAGGCTTCTTCCCTTGAAAGAACTCCTTGTCTAACTCTAGCTGAAAGAGTCCAATTTCTGTTATCCATGCCGAATTTGATAGGGTGGTAAACTAGGTGGACAAAAGCTGAAGACCTGTTCTCAAGATGATGACCACCATAATCTTCCCAACCAAAGTTTACTTTTAAAAACTCCTTTGCACTTTCTTTTGAATAATTTAAATACCAGAGTGGTCTAATAAATTTTTGTCTATATACTAATAGCCATTTCATAAACTCAAAAAAAGTCATTAATGGAAATGTGTTCATTTTAAGTGAACCAAATTGATTATGTATATCTTTAATATATTTACCATCGAAATAGTTTTTTCCCATCGGTGTTATACCCTCGGCAACAAAAGAATGTCCTTCTAATATGTACTTAATATTATATTTAGCAGCCGTTTTTCTAATGACTTGTGCAAATCCTAGATCTGTTGATGCATCAAATTCTGGTACACTTGCTAATAAAAAAGATTTAAAAATATCATCAGCCTCCTTATTATCTATCACATATGTAAATAAATCAACATTAAGTTTAGAGGTGATTTTTCGAATGTTCTCTGTGGCAATAGCAGAATTCCATGTATTATCATAGTGAACAGCTAATGGTCTTAACCCCCATTCAACAGCTTTGGCAAGTAAAAAGGAAGAATCTGTTCCTCCGCTAACGCCAACAACACAATCATATTTTTTACCCTTACCCCGTTGCTTAATTTCAGTTATTATATCCCCTAGTAACTTTTCTCCGTCTGGTTGTCCAGTAAAATAGATTTTTTTGAGATCATCTACTTGCTTGCAATAGTTACAGATTCCTTCAGTGTCGAAAAAAATTCCAGAAACATTCGAATCATATATACATTTTTTGCAAATTTGATAGCTATTCATTATTATTAATTAAGTATTCTTGAATTCCTCTCAATACAATTTTATTAAGCCAGTCAGCTGAGCATATTTGTTGATTTTTTTTGCCGAGATAATCATTAATCAAATATTCAGGCTCATTAAATCCTACGAGAGTTCTTAGGTTGGTTGTACCAGAAAACCGTGGATTAATTTCAAAGATAAAGACCTTATCGTTTTGAACTCTACATTGTATATTAATTGTACTCGTAGGAGAAAGTAATTTTACTATTTTCTTAACTTGATCGTCAATAAGCGGATTATCTACAAATTTACCCTGAGAAATACCTGTACTGACAACAAGATAAGGTCCTAAAAATTGTTTACTCGTCCTATTTATAACCTTTTGCCTAACACTTAATCCTAGTGACAAATTTCTTTGTAAAATAATATGATGAATATATCCAGAAGGAGTACATAGAACTCCAACAGTATATTCTTCACTTTCAGAACCAACATATTGCTGAACTAATATTTTTCCATTATCCTTCAAATAATGTAATATAGACTTCAATTCACTTTCGTCCTGAACTATAAATACATTCTTTGATCCACTACCGGAAACCGGTTTAATGATATAAGGATAATTAACAAGATTAGAAATATTAGAATTTTCATCTACCAAATAAGTGTCACACAAGTTGAAATTATTCTTAGATAAAAAATCCTGAAAAAGTAATTTATCTGAACAAATTTTTAATACTTCAATAGAATTAATTGGGACATATATTGAATTTTCAATAAATAATTTTATACTACTTGCCATACATACAAGTTCGGGCTCCGATCCTGGTATTACTATTTTGCATGAAGCCTTTTTACAAAGAGAAACTAAAAATTCAACATAATTTCCGGATGAAGCAGGTGGAATCAACACAAATTCATCCCCTAAAGATCTAGCACAACTATTTATTGTAGTATCCGTAGCAATAATAAAATATTTATTTTTACCGTTTCTTAATGCCTTAATAATCTGTTCACCAATCCCACCTCCACCGGCTCCTGTTACAATAACTTTAATCATATAACAATTATACTAGTATAAAATCATCTTGTATGCTTTCTCTCCGATTAAGCATATCAATTACTTTTTGAGGTACCTTATCTTGATATATACTCTTGACAATTGATACATCAACTTGTTTCCTATAAAGGTTTATACACCCATTCTCATCGTCAAGGATTACAAATCCGTATAATGAACCTACATCCCTAGGTAACCCTATTGATCCAACATTACAAATAATTTTGTTACCAATTTGCTTAATGAATTGCCGATGAGTATGCCCACAAAAAAGCACATCGAAATTAAACGCAGAAAATTTATATAGATCTGAATCTGGATATATATACCCATTTAATAAATTATTAGGTGACCCATGACAAAAAAAATACTTTACATCTCTACTTATGATTTCCAGACTAGTTGGCAGAGATTTTAAAAAAAACAAATGCTCATTTGAATTAAGTAATTCTTCATTAAAGTTATATTCCGTTTTCCGTTCATTAGTTAAAGAAATTGACTTAACGTATATTTCAACATGATTCCCTAAAGTACATATGACTTTCTTTTCAATTAATTGATCGATTACATTCAAACTATCAGGATAATAATTGCAAAGATCACCTAAGCAAATATACTTATCAATATTAAGAGCCGCAGTAACTGAAAAAAAACTTTCTAAGTTATAGCTATTTCCATGTATGTCAGAGAAAATACAATATCTCATTTATACTTATAATAATTGACTAATTCTAAGATGCCATCCTTTAATTGAGTTTCTGGCCTCCAACCCAATAAGTCTTTTGCCCTTTTAATAGAATAGTTCGCTTTATAATTTTCTTGCGGATCAACTACACCAGTAAACCCAACATGGCTTGAGCTTGATGTAACAGTAATTATTAAATCCGCCAAATTTTTCATTGAAATTGGACTACCAGTTGATAGGTTGAAAATTCCATAATTTTTATTATCGCTAGTAATAATATTCTTGATCAGTTTAGCTATATCGAGTGTAAAAGTAAAATCCTGCATCCGTTTCCCATCTCCATACAGTAATAATTGTTCAGATCTGAGTGAACTTTCCAAAAATGAAGTTAATACAGTTTTATGTTTATAATTTGGCCCATAAGGTGCATTAACTCTAAAAATCCAACTTTCTGGAAATCTGTTTTGGATCTCTTGTTCTGCTTCAATTTTTTGTCTAGAATAAAACGAAGCATAATTAAGTTGAGAATCTTCTGTTATAGAAGTATCTGAAAGCAGATTTCCATATACAGATGTTGTTGAAAAGTAAATTAATTTAATGCCTAATTTTTTTAAGTTATCATCAAATACATTTTGATCAATACACCAATTATGATTATATAAATCGATCGAATCTGGAAATGAATTAGTAGGTATCCTAGCTGCACAATGAATTAGATATTCTGGTTTAAATTCTTTTATACATTCAGATAATCTATGTTTAGTCAAATCAAGTTCATAACACATGAACTTATCGCTTTTAACATTCCTTAGACTTCGTATAATATTTAATACATCAAAATCGTGTTCAAGAACTGTGCTAATTGCACTTCCCACTAATCCACTAGATCCGGTAATTAAAATTTTCCTCTTTTTCATTGACTTATTTCATCATATAAATGAATTGACGTATTATGTAATTCCGAATATTTTTTGCATTTTTCTTTTATAGTAAATCCAAAAGTTTTTGAAAAAATAACAATAGCACAAGGAGGTTTCTGAACTAGGTCTTGAAATTTTTCAACAGGCTTGTCGAAGAAAGGCAAGTACTTACCTTGAATTTGACTATTGTCATCAATTAATCGCGAATTAGAATTATTTGATAAAAACATCAAATTGAGTGCTCGACTTGGCACATAAATTGCCAAGTCAGATTTATTTGATAATGTATCCAAAAATATGTTTATTTTCTTCAAGTGAATATCTATAGTACTCAAAAATACATTGTAATTAAATATATTATTCTCTTGAATTTGAATAACGTCTCTTTTTCGAGATGAAAAGACTGCAGCTAGTAACCCTCCAATTATCGTCATTCTCTCAACATATAAGCCAGCGGCCTTTGCTACTTGGGCTAGGCTATGACGAGTAAAATAATTAAAATGTTCATGAATAAATAAAGAACAGTCACCTGAAAGTAAAAAAGGCTCTTCGTTAGGTACAAATAAAACGATTTTTCCATTTTCATTCAACTGTGCTTTTTGGAATTTTAAAAAGTCCACTGGATTCTTTATATGTTCCAAAACAAGTGTATGAAAAATTAAATCAACTTTATCAGAGAATTTAGAGGATGGATAAAAGTCATAAAATAAATTTAGATCCTCCACGCCTTCAGCTAATCCATGATTTCCCGGCTCAATGCCATATAGATTTTTAAAACCCCTTTTTTTGAGTTCTTTCAAAAAGTATCCTTTCCCAAATCCAACTTCTAAAATTTTCGAGTTTACAGTTAAATCAGTTTGCGAAATTAAAAATTCAGTCACAGGCTCTAAATAATGAAGCCCTGATTCGCTCGATATAGATCCATCAACCAAACTACCTTCAATGTAAACCTCCTGAAGAATTTCATCTAACTCTTCCGTGGATTTTTGATAAATAAGACCTAGAGAATTATCGAATTCTAGATGAAATGGCAGTACCATAGGACGCCCCCCATTATCATTCGTAGAATGAGACTTATAATAAAAAGGCAATTCGTTGATTATCATAAGTTATTAATTTTCATCCACTTCGCTGTTTCAAGTATTCCTTCTTCTAAATCAATTCTTGCTTTAAATCCAAGAATCTCTTCAACCTTCTTAACACTTGGAATTCTAATCGCGATATCCGCTGACAGTGGTGGCTCAAAAACAATCTTTGAACCTGAGTTCAGGACTCGACAAACCGTTTGTGCCAATCCCAAAATTGTAATTACTGCTCGTGCGTTTCCTAAATTAAAGCTTTCACCTACAGCTTTGGGATCTTCAATACATCGAACCAGACAATCAACAAAATCATCCACATAACACCAGGCTCTGATCTGGTTACCATCACCATCGATTTTAATGTCTTGATTCTGCAAGGCTCTTTTGATAAATATTTGGATAGCTCCTTCTCCTGTTTGCCCGGGGCCATACACATTGAATGGTCTAACTGTAACAACAGGCAACTTATATTGGCTGTAGTATGCATGCGCTAGGTGTTCTCCAGCCAATTTAGATACGGCATAAGTCCATCTTGCTTCACCGGCCGATCCAGCCACAGTAGCATCACTCTCTGAAGACCTGAATGCCATTGAACCGAACACTTCAGATGTAGAGAAATCGATGAATCGGTCTTGTACTCCATTGATACGCGCTGCTTCCAGAGCATTAGCTGTACCAATCATATTCACCCGCATTGTCTTAACAGGACTCTTGACCACCGTATCAATACCGGCAATACCTGCCGCATGTACCACGACATCGGCACCTTTCATACTTTCTGCAAGAAAGTCAAAATCCAATACATCTCCTTGAATCACCCTGATATTAGGATGTCCGGCCACTTCACTTCCCGATAGAGTATCTCGGTGAAAGTTATCGTATACAATGATTTTATTGTGTTCTACATAATGTTTGATCAGGGTATTAGCAATAAAACCTGCTCCTCCGGTAATAAATAATGTTTTGTTGTATATCATGGTGTTAAAGTGAATTTACTGCTTTAATTATTTGATCAATTTGTGTGTCTGACAATTTTTCGTATAATGGAATGGCAAGCCCTTGTTTGTATGCACGGAAGGCATTTGGGAATTCTTGCTCACTATTCAACTGATACTTTTTATAGTAATAGGTTTGCGCCGGTATGCATTGAGCACCATAGTTAGTTCCTATCCTCATTTCCTTCATTCTTTGGATGCAGGACTTTTGATCCAAAGAGTCATCTAACAGCAAATAAAATGTTTGCCAGCTATGACATTTAGTTTCCGGCACCTTAGGAAGCACTATTTTATTATTCTTTATCTCTAAAAGATATCGATCAGCTATTCGTTGTTTGGTTTGCAGAATATCTTCGAATCTTTTGAACTGACTTAGAAGTAATGCTGCTTGAAAATCAGTCATTCTGCAATTAAAGCCCGGCATCACAAAGTCCATCATATCTGCCCTGCTCGCGTCAATGCCATGATTACGCAAACTGCGTAATTCATTGGCCAGTTTCTTATCATTGGTAACTATAGCTCCGCCTTCACCAGATGTTATGGCTTTCCGGGGGTGAAAAGAAAAAGAGCCGGCTAATCCTATTGAGCCAGCATACCTTCCTTGTTCCATAGCCCCCAATGCACAGGCTGCATCCTCGATCAGAATAAGACCGTGGTCATCACAAATTTTTCTGATTACCAATATATCAGCAGCCAATCCAAACTCATGAACAGCAATAATAGCTTTTGTTCGTTCAGTGATCCGACCTTCTATCTGTTTAACATCAATGTTAAATGAAAAGGTATCTGTATCAACAAATACAGGAGTTGCCCCAACCAACTCTACTACATTTGCAGTTGCTATATATGACAAAGCAGGCACTATAACCTCATCGCCTTCACTAATCCCTAATGCTTTTAAAGTCAAGTGCATTGTTGCCGTACCATTTGTAACAGCGATACAGTCAGATACGCCTAAATAATTGCAAACCTTTTGTTCAAATTCGTATACAGATTTCCCTTGAACTAAATTACCAGTTCGCAACACTTTAGCTACTTCTTCAATATCTTCCTCTCGTATATCTGGAGAGGCAAGTGGAATAAATGTATCACTCATGAACCGCTCTGGATTAAAATGATCAATTTTTAGCCTGGTATATCCGTTCAATGATATCTACAACTTTAAGGCCTTCTAAGGCATTGGTTGTAATTGTAGAGCGCTGATGCAATACATCAACAACATTATCAATTACATAGTTATGATTTTGAGCCGACCCTTTATAAGCGCCGTAATCATTACCTGGGTTGGTTGGTGCCAACTCTGGCATTTCATAGTCTTTCACGTGGCAATATTCCACTTTATCCATGTACTGCCCCCCAATCTTAATTGCTCCATTTTCTGCAATTATGGTCATACTGCTTTCCAAATTCTTATCCCAAATGGATGTAGAGAAGTTTAATATACCACATCCACCATTGTGCAGATCGAATGTAATAACGCCGGAATCTTCAAAATCTGTTAGTTCTTCATGATTAAAGTCGTAAAAGCGGCTTCTGATATTTTCAATATCACCAAATAGCCAATATAGTATATCAATAAAGTGGGAAAATTGGGTAAACAGGGTACCTCCATCCAGTTTCTTATCTCCGTGCCAACTGCCTGGCTTATAATACCTGTCATCTCTATTCCAATAACAGTTAAGTTGAACCATGAAAATCTTACCTAGCTTACCACTTTCTACCATTTCCTTAATCCAAACAGATGGAGGAGAATAACGGTTTTGCATTACTGCAAATACATGACGATGTACTTGAAGTGATTTAAATATCACCTTTTCCGCATCTCCTTTAGACAGAGACATAGGTTTTTCAACAACAATGTGTTTTCTACAACTTAACGCTTTCAATGCATGTTCAGCATGGAAACCATTGGGTGTTGCAATGTTCACCACATCAATATCCAGATTCGCATCAAGCAGATGGTCAATACTTTCGAATAAAGGAACATTAAATTTTTCAACCCCGATTTCATTTACAGGCTTAACATCGGCAAGTGCTACTAATTCGGCTTCAGGGTTTCGGGCAATCATTTCTGCATGACGCTTTCCAATATGACCACATCCAACTACAGCAAATTTTATTTTTCGTTTCATTTATTTTATTCTTTTAACTTGGTTATTTGACAACTCATAAACCTGGCCACTTTCAGGACAGATCGCTTTATTTTCATTATTAAATGAAAGGCGGTGACCATACTCACTCATCCAACCAATTTGTTTTGCTGGGTTTCCAACAACCAAAGCATACGAAGGAATATTTTTTGTCACAACCGATCCAGCACCAATAAAGGCGAATTCGCCAATATCATGGCCACACACAATGGTTGCATTGGCACCAATACTTGCACCTTTACCTACATGGGTCTTCGCATATTGCCCTCTACGATTCACCCCACTCCTTGGGTTGGTAACATTAGTGAACACGCATGATGGACCCAAGAAAACATCATCACCACATGTTACCCCTGTGTATAAGGATACATTGTTCTGGACCTTTACATTATTTCCCAGAATCACTTCTGGGGAAACAACAACATTTTGACCAATGTTACAGTTTTCGCCAAGTTTACACCCGGTCATGATATGAGAAAAATGCCAGACCTTGGTATCTTTCCCAACCTCGCACCCTTCATCTAAAATAGCTGTAGGATGTATAAAATAATCAGCCATATATGTCTATTTAAAGAACGCTTTAATTGTATCTGCAACGAATTGTTGTTGATCCACAGTTAATTCTGTGTGCATGGGGAGAGAAAGAACGGATTGACATAATTGATTAGTGACGGATAAAGCTCCAACTGCCGATCCTATACCCACAAATGCCTCCTGTTCATTCAATGGAACTGGATAGTAGATCATTGCCGGAATACCTGAAGCTTCCAAATGTTGCTTCAACGCGTCGCGCTTGCCATCGTCAACAATAAGGGTATACTGATGAAATACATGCGTGGAGTTCTGAATACGCATTGGAATATTAACACCTTTTATTTCTCTAAGCATTTCGTCATATCTGTTTGCAGCATCCCTACGAGCCTGGCTATATTGGTCAAGGTATTTCAATTTTATATTGAGCACCGCCGCCTGAATGGAATCCAGCCTGGAGTTTACTCCAATGTATTTATGTACATATTTTTTAACCTGG
Organism: uncultured Sediminibacterium sp.; assembly: GCA_965650685.1. Taxonomy (GTDB): domain Bacteria; phylum Bacteroidota; class Bacteroidia; order Chitinophagales; family Chitinophagaceae; genus Sediminibacterium. The sequence goes on along the minus strand of CBFGPM010000013.1, from coordinate 25,342 downwards.
CCATGGTTTGCTATCATACGGATTTTTTCCGCAAGTGTCGCATCCATTGTATATATAGCTCCTCCATCGCCATAACATCCCAAGTTCTTGGAGGGGAAAAATGAGGTACATCCAATGTGCCCCATGGTTCCAGCTTGTTTATCGGTTCCGTTATTGAAAGTGTATACAGAACCAATCGCCTGGGCTGTATCTTCTATCACATACAAACCTCTCGCTTTGGCAAACTCGAGAATGGGTTCCATATCTGCACATTGTCCGAACAGATGGACCGGAACAACAGCTTTCGTTCTAGGTGTAATAGCATTTTTTATGTTTTCCAGTGTTAGATTGAAGGTATGAGGATCTACATCCACCATAACAGGTTTCAACCTAAGCAAACCAATCACTTCTGCGGTAGCCACATATGTGAAGGCAGGCACGATCACCTCATCCCCAGGCTCTAATCCAATGGCCATCATTGCAATCTGTAATGCATCGGTACCATTCGCGCAAGGAATCACATACGCTCCACCTAAATATTCTGACAAATTGTGAGTGAACTGCTTAACTTCCGGGCCATTAATGAAATTAGCATCCTGAATAACTTTTAATACCGCAGTATCAATCTCTTGTTTAATTCTTTTATACTGACCCTTCAGGTCAACCATTTCAATTTTCATACAGTTTAACATATTTGAACAATTACAACCTACCATCTACCATACTTCGATCTAGGAATGACTTGGTATCGAAAATGACAGCATCATCGCCTGAACAAAGTCTTTTGAAATCCAAAGTAAGGAACTCATTGTGAGAAACTGCCAATATAATTGCCTCATATTGTGAAGCGATTTCTCTAATTAGTTGAACATTGTATTCATCCTCCACTTCATTTTTGTCTGCATGCGGATCGAAAACATCTACCTGCATACCAAACTGCTGCAGCTCTCTATAAATATCGATCACTTTGGAGTTGCGAATATCGGGACAATTTTCTTTGAATGTAATGCCTAGAATCAAGGCTTTGGATGCATTTATCTTATGCCCTTTTTTGATTAGAAGTTTTACGACCTTGTTAGCAACAAACATACCCATCATATCATTTACACGTCGGCCGCTCAGGATCACCTGAGGATGATACCCTAAGCTTTCAGCTTTATGGGCTAAATAATAAGGATCAACACCAATGCAATGTCCTCCAACTAATCCGGGTCTATACTTTAGAAAGTTCCACTTTGTACCTGCGGCTTCAATTACATCGCTAGTATCTATGCCCATCCTATCAAATATTAATGCAAGTTCATTCACGAAGGAAATATTAACATCCCTTTGCGCATTTTCAATTGCTTTGGATGCTTCTGCAACTTTCAAACTAGGCGCCTTGTGCGTTCCGGCTTCAATGATACTAGCATATAGCGCATCTACAATATCTGCTATTTCAGGGGTTGAACCCGAAGTGACTTTTTTAATCTTCGTAAGGGTATTCACTTTATCTCCAGGGTTAATTCTTTCCGGAGAATATCCGCAGAAAAAATCCGAATTAAATTTCAATTCAGAAAATTTTTCCAAAACCGGAACACAGTCTTCTTCTGTACAGCCGGGGTAAACTGTGGACTCGTATATAACGATATCTCCTTTTTTCAGAACCTTACCCAACATTTCTGAGGCCTTCAACAATGGAGTAAGATCTGGAGCTTTAAACTGATCAATTGGTGTAGGTACAGTGACAATAAATGTGTTGTAATTCTTCAAAACTTCTACTTCGGAGGAAAACTGCAATCCTATTCCAGAATTTGTCTGATGTAATCCCATCGCTTTTCGTAACCCTTCGATATCAGCCTCTTTTGTGCGATCCTGTGCATTTGACAACTCTTCGATCCTTTGTTTATTGATGTCAAATCCCAAAACATCATATTTTTTTCCAAATTCTATAGCTAAAGGCAGACCTACATAACCAAGCCCAATAACGGCAACTTTTTTTTCAATTAAGTTCATAAGTTTTTTGTTTCTAATCATTTGAATTAACAGTATTCCACCAGCTTCTTACTAAGAGCAAAATGGCCGTTAGCAATACAAGTAAAATAGACAAAGTAATTGCAGTCTTTAATCTTCCCATTTTAGTCATAGGAAGCGGAAGAATAGGTGTATCTACTACCTGTATTAAAGGTGTTTCTTGCCGCAAGGTAATTCTTGCCAACTCAAGATTCTTGACAAGCTCAGTCAATATTGCAGTGTTTGCTTGAACATCTACTTGTCTTCTTTGAGATGGTGCTCGCATAATATTCAATGCCGGATTTAGATTATAAGTGTTGTCAGTTGCTGATGCCACCCCGCCTATAGCTGCATTAAGTTCTCTCCTAACAGAATCTGTTTGTCGTTCAAGTACTTCCAGATTGATTTTTGCTTTCTTGCTTTTTGTATCTACATAAAACGATGAAACTTCGTCGATTAATGCTTCAACAAATGTTTTTGCAAAGAGCGGATTTACAAACTTGAAAGATACACCCATAATAGTTGACTTTTTGTCTTTTGGGCCAACCGTAAGCGTGCTGAGAATGGAAGTATAAATTTTACCTAAAACACTATCCTGTTCCAAAACAAAATTGGAACGATCTGAGTATGGTGGAAATTTCAGTATTGAATTGATTCGCCCGTTTTCTTTTTCCCAACCTTCTCGCCATCCTTTAATTTTAATAAAGTATTCTGCCAAACTTTCTTCTTTCGAATCCATTTTCACCGGCCTCAACAAAGTCTGTTCAATTAATTTTCGACTCTTTATCAACTCGACAAGGTTGGAACCCTCAAAAGCTCCACCCGCACTACCTCCCAAGTCAAAACCCAAAGAACTAGCTATCCCTAAAGCACCTTTTAATCCACCACCACCCTTTTCGCCTTCCAATGCAAAACTTAACGTTGCAACATATACAGGCTTTTGTAATTGGGCATAAAACCCCCCTACTACTCCACCCAAAAAACCAATAACCATAAACAGCTTCCATTTAGACAAGAGAAACCGGATAATTGAGCGAATTTTTTGAATTACATCTTTCAGAGTAAATTCATCATTTGGATGCATTGCAGTCTTAATTATTGTAGAAAATTATTATAATCTTAATATTGCTATTACCACACCTGCTAAACTGGCTAAGGCACTAGAGATACCAATAATTTCATTTGTACCCATGCCTTTTCTTTCAGGTTTTTTAGGAACTATTATCTCACTGCCTGGTAATATTTTTGGATATGATTTAAAAAACATAAACCTCTTAGTTGTTGCAGCCTTGCCATTTGCATAAACTACATAAGAGTTCTTAATCCAAGAATCGCCACTATAACCACCGGCACTGCTGATATAATCTTTAAAACTACTTTTTGGATTAAAAGGAACTTGAGTCTCTAATAAAACTGCTCCACTCACTTTAACTTGTCCATCAAATTTTGGTATGATTAATTCATCATTCAAGCGCAATACCAGATCTTCAATTGACCCTGGGTTTCTCATAATTGAAGGAAGATCCAAAGGCACTCTTACAAATTCTTTTTTACTACTCTCATCAAGATCACGTAATGTGGTAGAATCTTTTGAACTTATCCCTTTCTGTACCTCTTTAGCTGCCTCTTTCTTCCTTTTTTCTTCATCACTGAGATAGCGTTTGATATAGGCACCTGAGGGAAATGCATCCGGAGTATATCCCCCAGATCTTTTCAACAAATCGCTAACACGTTCGCTTCTGTTACTCAATGCATAGGGTCCAGGATATTGCACCTGCCCAGAAATTGTAACAGTCTCTGGTAAAGTATATCCCGCTTTTCTACGAACTGTAATTACATCATAAGGCATGATAGGAACAGTAGCAGCATTGGTACTCAAATCAGCATCTATTTCCGTATTAATTATTGAACTTGCTCGATTATCTGTAATTGCAATACTATCTCTTTTAATCAGGCGAGCTATTTCAATACTCTTATAAGCAGCATCTGTAAATCCCCCAGCTTGTAAAATAATATCCCGCAAAGTGAGGTTGTCTACAAAATCATACTCTCCTGGCATTCTTATTTCACCCTGTATCGTCACTTTAAATGAATCACGGAGATCCAACACCGAACTGATCAACACTTCATCTTCCCGTTTTAATGCGAGGTTATGAGTAACGTCATTAGACAACGCTTTACGAACATCAAAAGACAAAATAGACCTGCTAAGATCATCTTGTAAACGAATAATCTGTGCTCTTCCGGTATAAGCATCTTCTTTTAAACCATCTGCTTTACGAATCAACTCACCAACCGTTAATCCATCAGTAAGTTCATAAGCATCTGGTCTGAAAACTGCCCCGTTTATTTTCACTCTGTTTTGAAATCGGTTCAAAATTTTTGATACTACAAACAGATCGCCCGATTCCGGTTGATAACTATTATAATCTTTGGCAATAATGTCTTTTACTTTCCTTTCCTTATCACTGTTTTGGAATGCTTTTACCATAGCAGTGTAAGCGGTATCAGTAAAACCTGATGCAAAGTCTAATACCTGCTGTAAGGTTTCTCGAGGCAATATTTCAAAAATACCAGGTCTTTTAACCTGCCCCTGAATTTCTACCCGCTTTTTGTAAGCTGGAATACGAATCACATCATTATCTTTTAACCCAATATTATCAGACTGGTCGCCTTTTAGCAACATCCGATACAGATCAACTTTCTGGATAGGTTTATTATTTCGCACCAGTTCTATTTCCCTGAAACTACCAAATTCACTAGGGCCACCGGCCAGGTAAAGTGCATTAAAAACAGTTGACAAAGAAGAAACGGTTAAATTCCCCGGTCTATTGGCTCCAATAACTGTCACTTTAATACTCCTGATTTTATTTAGTGTAACGGATAATTTAGCTCCTCCGTTTTTCAAATAAGGGTACACTGAATTACCCATTACTGTTTTAAGTTTTTGCGTTGCTGCTTCAATGGTTAAACCAGCTACCTTCACCTGACCTACATTAGGTATATTGATATTGCCTTCATCAGACACCAGTAATTCGCCACTATATTCCTGTACTCCATATACGGTTACAAGTAATTCGTCATCAGGGCCTAATATGTAATTTACCGGAGTAGCCAATTTCAGGTTGGGTTCGAAATTAGGAGCTACAGAGCTATATAATTCTGAACCAAAAATCAATGGATTGATTAATGTTTGAGGTTTTTTCTTCCCATAAATCTCAACATCTAATGAATCTGAACTGTTATTTTGTTTCTCAATTGTTTTACCAACTTTTGGCTCAGCTTTTAAGGCACCTGTTACTTTTTGTGCCCCAGCATTGTTAGTCAATCGTGCTTTCGGCTTGGCGAATTCCGTAGCACTCATCCCCTTTGCCAGCGCCATTTGCTCAGCTTGTTCAATAGTAAGGTTCGAGGTATTTAATTGAGCTTTCAGTTTTGCTATATCAGCATCCGACAACTGGTCTACTTTTATTGTGCTTAAGTCCTTTCCTTTTAGAATATCCTGTGCATTAACCTTTGCAGAAGTTAGAAAAAGGAGCCCAACAAAAACAAATTTTACCCAAGACTGAAATTTCATAATAGAAGAATAAAAGGTTTCAAAACATGGCTTCGCCTACCTAAGTCACATCATGTACAAAACATCATGCACTCAGTTAAATTTTTCTGCTTATTTCGACTTTCCCCAGTGAGGAAATATCAAAAAAAGAACAGGATAAAAAATTATTGCAATGTTAAGAAAATCAAAGCATAATAAACAACTGAGCCACTAAAATTGGGGGGATAAATTCGGGTTCAGGTGTGCAAATATAGGGGAAGGAAAGGGGAAAAAAATTTTGTTATTTGTTTGAGGGTTCGGGGGTGCTAGGTACTGGGCACTAGGTTCTAGGTAAACAAGCCTAATACCTAGCACCCTTATCACTACCAGGCTCGCTTCACCAATATAGCATCATAGACTTGACGAATACCCTGCTCAAGGGAGATGGTGGATTGCCAGCCAACGGTTTTCAGCCTTGATACATCCATGAGTTTGCGAGGGGTGCCGTCGGGTTTGGTGGCGTCGAAATGGATGGCGCCTTTGAAACCGGCGATTTGCGCTATTAAAACAGCTAAATCAGCAATACTGATATCAGATCCTGTACCTACATTCCACATAGCCAACTCGCTTGATGGCATATCTACTGCACTTACCCGTTGCATTAAAAACAAACAAGCATCAGCCATATCATCCACATGTAAAAACTCACGAAGAGGGGTTCCACTGCCCCAAACGGTAACAGATTCATCACCATTTTCTACGGCAGTCATAAACTTTCGGAGTAATGCCGGTAAAACATGCGATTTTTCCAGATCATAATTATCATTAGTGCCATATAAATTGGTAGGCATTGCCGAAATAAAATTGCAGTTATACTGCTTTCTATAGGCATCGCACAGCTCAATACCGGCAATTTTAGCGATTGCATAGGGCTGATTGGTTGATTCCAGATACCCTGACAACAGATATTCCTCTTTTAAAGGCTGAGGGGCCAGCTTTGGATAAATACAGGATGACCCCAGAAACAACAGTTTTTTTACTTCATATTCATACGCAGCATGAATCACATTCGCCTCAATCATGAGGTTTTCATAGATAAAGTCTGCTCTATAAACATTATTCGCCTGTATCCCACCCACTTTAGCAGCAGCAAGAAATACATATTCAGGTTTCTCACTGCCAAAAAAGGCATTTACTTCTGCCTGATTCCGCAAATCCAATTCCTGAGATCCCCTCAACACCAGATTATGATATCCCTCCGCCTCCAGCTTCCGCACAATCGCACTACCCACCATACCTCTGTGTCCGGCTACGTATATTTTTGAATCTTTTTTCATTCTTGAAGGGGTTAGGGATTAGGTGTGAGGTATTAGGAGTTAGGTATAATTGGATTTAAAGTGGCAAATATCAGCAATTCTTGTGCAAAATACTAAGCCTGCCTCAATCTCCCCCAACCCCTCAAACCTCACACCTCACACCTAACGCCTAACACCTAAAATTTGCGGGAATTACGTATTGCAAAAGCTTTCCCAAACCTATACTTTGAGTTCAAAACAATCAGGAATGAGAGATTTTCGGGATTTACAGATTTGGAAGCGTTCCATACATTTCGCAGGTTTAATATATAAGATAACTGCTGACTTCCCCACAAAGGAAAGATTTGCGCTGGCTATTCAGATGAATAAAGCTGCTGTTTCTATTCCGTCAAATATAGCAGAAGGATGTGGCAGAAGGACGATACCAGACTTGGTTCAATTCGTTCACATTGCCATAGGCTCCTCGTTTGAACTTGAAACGCAGATTGAAATATGCTTATTAAACGACTACATTGAACTTAGTGTCTACACCTCTCTTATTCAAGAAATACAGGAGCTTCAAAAAATGATGACAGGGTTCATTAAGTATCACAAGGAGTGAGGAGTGAGGCATGAGGGGTAGGCGTGAGGTGTTAGAAAATACTTCTTCCTAACACCTCACGCCTAACACCTAACCCCTCTACTCGAACTCGTTTCGGATGTCGAAACCGTTTTCTTTCAAGAACTGCTGCTTTTTGAACAGTTGCAGATCGCTGGCTACCATTTCTTTTACCATGTCTGCCAGTGAATATTTAGGGATCCAGCCGAGTTTTTCCTTGGCTTTGGTGGCATCCCCGATTAATAAGTCTACTTCTGTGGGGCGGTAATACTGAGGGTCTACTTTTACAACATGAGTTCCGGTTGGAATGGTATAATCTCCTTTACAGGACTCTACTATTCCCATTTCCTGATCACCTGTTCCTTCAAAACGTAACTCAACACTTATTTCTGCAAAAGCCATTCTGATGAAATCTCGAATTCGTGTAGTTGTACCGGTAGCTATAACAAAGTCCTCAGGTGTATCCTGTTGCAGCATTAGCCACATGGCTTCTACATAATCTTTGGCATGGCCCCAATCGCGCTGAGCATCAAGATTGCCTATGTAGAGACATTCTTGCAAACCAAGAGCTATCTTGGCAACGGCTCGAGTTATTTTTCGGGTTACAAAGGTTTCGCCACGGGTGGGTGATTCGTGGTTGAATAAAATTCCATTACATGCATACATATTGTATGCCTCACGATAATTTACTGTAATCCAGTATCCATAAAGCTTTGCTACGCCATAAGGAGAACGGGGATAAAAAGGTGTGGTTTCTTTCTGAGGTACTTCCTGTACCAAGCCATAGAGTTCTGAAGTTGAGGCCTGATAGATTTTTGTTTTATGGGTTAGTCCTAGTAAACGTACGGCTTCCAATATGCGTAAAGTACCCAATCCATCTACATTACCAGTATATTCCGGTGTTTCAAAGCTCACTTTTACATGGCTCATAGCACCTAGATTGTATATCTCATCGGGTTGTACTTCTTGAATAATACGGATGAGGTTAGACGCATCGCTTAAATCTCCATAATGCAAAACAAGATGTCTATTTTGAATATGGGGATCTTCATAGATATGGTCTATTCTTTGTGTGTTAAACAAAGAACTCCTGCGCTTAATACCATGTACTTCATACCCTTTTTTCAATAACAATTCAGCCAAATAAGCTCCATCTTGTCCTGTAATTCCTGTAATGAGGGCTTTTTTCATCATATTTGATAATTATTGCAAAATAAAGCCTATTGATTTAATAAATTGTTAGGAGACCCAAGTATCGAACTATCTTTTCTAATGGTCGAATGTCTTAAGTGAAATCAACATTCCCTTTTATTATACTTAGATTCACCTTTTATGGCAATTATTATTATAGTAAATAACAACAAAATGCTTGACAAAAGCCAGCGGTAACCCCACATACCCCAGTCCGATAATACCAATAGATTGATTTGTCATTGATGGCAAAGATAGGGTAGATGTGAATTGTCAATGGTGAATTGTCAATAGCTAGTAGAACTACTCAATATTGACAATTCACCATTGACAATTCACATCTACTTCAACGTATTCATAATCGAAATCGCCACCCCGGCCATAGAAACCAATACCCCGGCAATACCAAGTACCTCCCCAGTAGTAGCTTTTGTTTTGATGGCTTTGGGCGGTACTATTATATCGGCGCCGGTTTGGATGCGGGGATAGTTTTTGATTAGTCCGAAAAGGTATTTTTCAGTTTTGGCTATTTGTCCATTGGCATACACCACATAAATATTTTTTCTGCGGGCATTATCCGTTATGCCCCCTGCCCGTCCCAGGTAATATTTGAGGGAGCGACCTTGTTCGAAAGTTATTTTGGTGGGAGAATATACTTCGCCGCTGATTTTAACGAGCAGGTCTTTTTTAGGTACTTCCAATACATCACCTTCTTCGAGGAAAAGATTATCATCTGAATCGGGGTTATTAAGGATGGAATTAATATCAAGGGCTATTTTAACAGAAGGGTCAAGTAGTTCAGACACCTGGCGGTAGTCTACTGAATCGGCAATTTCATCTGCAATTATTTTGGCTTTCTCATCTTGTTGTGCCCTTCCTTGCCTGTTGATACGAGTAAGAGAAATGGCTTCCTGGTAAGCTAAATCAGTGAACCCACCCGAACGTTCCAATAAATCGCTGACCCTGTCTTTTTTGGTGCGGATGGTATAATTACCCGGATATAAAACTTCCCCCTGTACCTGTACCTGTTTTTGTTCTGCGTAGCCCGGATTTTTTCTTACGGTGATAAGATCAAAGGGTTGGAGAAAGAGCTGGGTTCCTTTTGTGTCAAGGTTACGGTCAATATCGATATGCATGATATCGGCCAGATTATCTGAAATGCTGTTGGTATCTGTTGAAATGATACGTCTGGCAATTTCTATTCTATAGGCAGAAGCTGCTTCAGTAAATCCGCCCGATTCGAGCAGCAGGTCTTTAAGTGTGTAGTTATTGCGATACAGGAAAGTACCAGGTTTTCTTACCTCCCCGGAAACAGTGATGAGTTTTTCATCTGCCATATCTTTTACCGAGCTGATCAGTATCGAATCGTTTTTTTGTAAGAAAAGATCATTCGAAGAATTGGTCAACAGTTCATTCAGGGAGAAGGCAATCATTTCTTTGCTGTGATCGGGTTTTTGTCGCTTAAGGAGTGCCCTGTTGAGGTATGCATCTTCCCGAATACCTTCTGCTTTTTTCAGCAGGTCGCTCAGTTTCATCCCTTCTTTCAACTCATACAAACCCGGGCGATAAATGGCCCCAGTAATTGTTACCCTGTTTTCGTATTTGTCTAATACGGGTTCAATGGCGATACTGTCTCCTTTGCCGGGTAAATATTTTGAAAAGTCTGTTTGACTAAGGTCCTTAACTTTTCGCTCGCGGCTGGTGAACTGGTTCACTTTTATATTGGCAGTGTAAGCTTTTTCTGTGAAGCCCCCAGCATAGTCTAGCAGCGTTTGTGCCGTTTCATCTTCCAATAATTCATATAAACCCGGTCTTTTAACTTCCCCTGCAATGGTTACCCTTTTCTGGTAAACGGGAATATTGATGATATCGCCTTCTTTCAACAGAATATTCTGGCTGGTATTGCCTTTCAGTAAAAACTGGTACAGATCGGCTTTCAGGTGAACTTTATTGTTCCTGATGAGTTCAATAGACCGGAAAGAACCAATTTTTTCAGGTCCACCACAAAGGTATAAAGCATTGAAAAGTGTGGTGAAGGAAGACACCGTATAGTTGCCCGGTTTTGCGGCGCCTAATATGGTAATACGTATGCTGCGTATATTACCCAGGGTAAGTGTGAAATTGGTGACTCCTGTGGCGATTGACCGGTAAACAGTCTTAACGAGTTTATCGCGAATAAGTTTTTTGGCTTCTTCTATGGTAAGTCCGGCAACGGTTAATAACCCTACATTCGGAATATTGATAGCGCCTTCCGGTTGGATTAATAATTTGTAATTGGCTTCCTGCACTCCGAAAATATTTATTTCGAGTTCATCATCCGGACCAAGCTGGTAATAAGAAGGAGTTGCTATCCGTAGGTTGGGTTCGAAAGACAGGGAAGCTGTTGTAAAGAGTTGTGCGCCGAAAACTGGTGATTCCGTGCTTTCCTTTTTCTCTACTACCGGGTAATCGCCTGGTATGGTTTCCCTGGTGCTATTTGGCTGATCGGCATCTGATTTATTTACACCCTGTTTACCTTCAAGTGCTGCGATGCGTTGCTTAAGTTTGGAAATTTCGGTTTGGGGCATCCCTTTAGCGGCAGCGATCTGTTCTGCCTGTGCAATGGAAAGGGAAGCCTGTTTCAGTTGCGCGATAAGACGGGTAATATCTGCATCAGAAACATGGTCAATTTTAACCTTACTCAGGTCTTTGCCATTTAGGATATCCTGAGCGAAGATGTTAGTTTGTGAAACAAAAAAACATAGCAGTAGTAAAAATTTCAAGCGCATTGTAAATACTGATTCATAGTTTTAGATATGGCGCAGCAATGCAATACATCGCCAGGCAACAAAAAAGCCTGTTTTTCAGTGGAATTGGATGATGAATTACCCTTACTTTGAAAAGGCTCAAAACGGTTGAAAAGCCGGGTAATACTATTATATAACAAATTTAATCAAATTTTAAGGTTTTTGCAAATTAAGTCTTGGAGGAAGTCCATGGTCCATAGTCCATGGTCCATAGGAGAGCCGAAATGGGTTTTACTATGGACCATCGACTATGGACCTCCTTCTATGGACTATGGACCATGGACTATGGACTATAGACCTTCTTCCCTCCCCCAAATATCAAATCAGAGCGACCTACTTCATCGCCCGATTAATAACTGATTGGGGTTAATTATTAGTTGCCCCCTTCGACGCCCCGAGCGAAGCCGAGGGGCCTCCCTAATAATAGCACAGCCCCCATTCAACTCCGCTACGCTTCGCTCAGGGCGGGCAGTCGAGGGCCTCCCACCCCGGGTTCTTCATCCCAATCAACCATTCTTTCTTCACCCTGGACCATCTCTTCAATTGCTTCTCCCTAAGCATGGCATCTTTCATCGAGGGAAAAAATTCATAATAAATAAGCTTACAAACATTGTACTGAGCAGTAAAACTCTTTCGATAATATTTAGTCTGGTGCTCTTTCACCCTTCTTGCTAAGTTATTCGTAACACCGATGTATAGGGTGGTGTGATGTTTATTGGTTAGGATATAGATCCATCCTCCTTTTTCCATTTTATTCTTTTTATAAAAATCTCATTGTTTTTATTGCGGGTTACCGCAATAAAAACAATGAGCCCCGAGCGCAGCGAAGCGAAGTCGAGGGGCCTCCTAACTAAGAGCAGTATTTTAAATATAGCAGCATTTAAATGCTGCTAACATTGAGGAGACCCCTCGACTTCGCTGCGCTTCGCTCGGGGATGCTGCTACCATTCAGGAGCCCCTTCGACTTCGCTGCGCTACGCTCGGGGATGTTGTGCTATCCCCTTATATTTACACCATGAACATCCGAATAGGTTACGGCATCGACTACCACCAACTCGTTGAAGGAAGAGATTTATTTATCGGAGGAATAAAAATTCCCCACCACAAAGGCGCACTCGGACATAGCGATGCCGACGTACTGCTCCACGCCATCTGCGATGCCTTACTCGGCGCAACCGCACTTGGAGACATAGGCGTTCATTTTCCCGATACTTCCAGTGAATTCAAGGATATAGACAGTAAAATTTTACTCGCTAAAACAAAAGCATTGATAGAAGCTGAAGGCTATAAAGTCATCAATATAGACTCAACCCTCTGCCTCGAAGCCCCCAAAATAAAACCCTATGTTCCCCAGATGCAGGAAACCATAGCCAATATCCTGGGCATTACAATCAAAGACGTATCCATCAAAGCAACAACAACCGAGAAAATGGGATTTGTGGGAAGAGAGGAAGGACTAGTTGCGCATGCGGTGGTATTAATTTGGAAATTTGGAAATTTGTCCGCCTAAGGCGGATGAAAATGGAAGAATTTATTCGCCTTCGGCGAGATGAATTATGTTATCCTCATTTTCAAATTTTCAAATTATCTCAATTTTCAAATTATTCCTTCGGTTCAAGATTAAAAACAACTCCAAGCCTCAACGTATTCGAAAGCGGGTTTCTTGTTACGCCGCTGCCGGAAGGCACTAGATAGGAGAAGTTGATATCCATAAAATCTAAGTGGAAGCCGGCGCCTACGCTGAAGTATTTTCTGTTGCCGCGGTATTTGTTTTCATAGAAATAACCGGAGCGGAAAAAGAACTGGTTATTGTAGCCGTACTCAGCTCCGACAGAAAACTGAAGTGATTTACCAAAGCCTGTTCCATCACCAAACGATTTCATCCAACTACTTACTACTCCTGTGGTTCTGTAGCTTACCAGATTGGCACTGTCTACTGAAAAATTACCAGTAGCAACAGGTGCTGCAGGAACCAGTAGTTTGTTCATGTCGAGCGCGAAATTGATTTTATTGTTTTCATCCAGTACTTTGGTATAAGATACACCGATACCCAGGTTGGCAGGTATATAGTCTTTATTCCTTGCATCATTGGTATAACCAATTTTACTTCCCAGGTTCGATAAAACAACACCCCAACTCCATCCTTCTCCATTTTCATTTAATCCATTATTATATAATGATACATCACCTGCTACTGCATTACCTGCTTTATATACCACACCTGTTCCCACATCACCTACAACCAATCTTGAATTGATATAACGTAATGCTACACCAATGCTTAATTTTTCATTTAGTTTTCGGGCATAACCCAGATCAAAAGAAAATTCACTTGGACGAACAGAGTTCAATATATTACCTGAAAAATCGGTTAGCTGGATATTACCTAAACTGAAAAATCGAAGTGAAGATGAAATAGCTTGTTCATCATCCAACCGATGGTATGCCGCCATACTTGCGAGATAAACGTCGTTAAGTCCAAGGTCTTTCAACCATGGCGTATAGTTAACCGCGATTGCAGATCTTTTTGGTGCAAACATTACTTTGGAAAGATTCCAGAAAGGGGCATTTGCTTCCGGTGTAGTAGCGATGGCCACATCACCCATACCACCCGCTCTTGCATCGGGTGAAATACGGAGAAAGGGAACGGCGGTTGAAACGATATTGATGGAATCCTGTGCAAAAGAGCTATAACTCAACATCAATGCAAGGATGGCTGTAAGGGTTTTTTTCTGCTTTGAAAACATGAAGCAATTTATTTAAAAAATTTAGAATTAGTCCATAGACCATGGCCCATAGTCCATGGTAAAGCGGATTCTTAAACTACCATGGACTATGGACCATGGTCTATGGACTATCAACTACGGAGTAAAAATCAAACCATCAGATACATTTAAAGCAGAATAAGTTGCCCGGCATGAACGGATTGTTGTGTGCCGGATTGTATGATTATTTGGTAAATATAGACAGCTTTTTGGATTTTTCTGCCTGATTCATCCCGGCCATCCCATTCAACCTGGATATTTCTTGTTCCGGTACTCTGGAAGGGACCAGTGAGTCTTTTGATGAGTTGTCCGGCAGTGCTGTAAATGCGTAATTCTACCTGCAGTTTTTTTCCGGGCTGGTTATGTTCAAAAGAGAAGCGGGTGCGGTCGCGGAAGGGGTTGGGAAAATTGAGCACTTTGCTGATGGCCAGTTTTTCCTGTTCTGCTACAACATAATCCAACCTGGCTTCTGTAGAATTGTTGGCCCCATCCCAGGCTTTCAGCACGAGACTATGTGGCCCTTTTGTTTGAACAGGAAGCGGATAGCGAATCGTACCAGACTGCCAGCTATTTAAATCAGCTACATACCAATCGTTCAATACCCGAATGTCGCGCACCTGGTTGTCAATCACCAGTGTTATATCGTGCCCAATACCATTACCCGATGTATTGATACCAGCACTATCCGACAAGTATGCTAATAACGTTGGGGTTTCATGTGTTAGCCCGCCATTACGAAATAAAGTATCGTTCAGGTACAAACGTATAGCAGGGCCAACTTTATCTTCGGGAGCCAAGTTATTTCCAATCAGCACAAATCCTGTATCAGCACCTGCGGCATCGGTTGTATTGCTGTTGGCATACAGGCTAATTCTTGCGCGGCCAGGTTGAAAGGATACATCTTTGGGGAGGATAAGTTTTAGTTTGAAATAACCTGAATCAACACTAAAAGTTCCTTTGAAAAGAATGGCTGATTGTTGTTGAAAACCGGTAACCGGACTTGCCGGATCGTTTCCTAAGGTTTGAACTGTTTGTGGTTTATCGAATACAGTAAGTGAAAGGGGGCCTTTAAAATTTTGTACAGGATTACCTGACACATCCTCGATTATCCCTTCCAACTGATAAATATTGGAGGCGCGTAAAGTATCAACACCTGTTATTGTATTGTTTTGAAATTTGGTCAACCGAATCCTGTGTTCTGGAAATGCCAATTGCATGGCAGGATCACCAAGCAATAGAAATTTTCTGGTGTTCAGCACTTCCCCTGCGTTCAATACTGCGTTGTTTTTAGCTAGCTGAACTGCTTCACCGAGACTTCTATATTTTCCTGTTTGGGGATCGGGATGTAAAGCAGATTGAATAAAATATTCATTAATGATTTTATTGCTGGAGGCAAATACGAGTCTGGCAGTGGTCAACAATCCAATTGCCCCTGTTGAATCTCCCGTTAACACTTGCGCGCCTAATGCATTTTTAGTAGGATCATCAAAAGGGTAAAAATCGCAACTGGCTGTAACAATCAATGGAAGCTTGGCAGCATTGTTAAACTGGTTTACTTCATCCACGGTTAATACTGCTTCTTCTGCCAATCTTAAATGATTGCCATGTCCGCTGTAGTTAAGGATCAGCGCTCCATTATTCACTCTATTAACCAATGCTTCATTAACTGCAGGGTATCTGTTACCTCCGGCACCACCTACCTGAGGAAAAGCATCGAGGTAAATTTTCTGGACCTGAAAAACCGGGTTTGCCGTTGCAGCCGAAACAGCTTCTGCATCATTGAGGTGGAGGTTTTGGTCTTCGTCATCCGCCAAAAAAATCAACTTATTGCGCCAATCACCAAAGCGGGATGTTTGGTGGTAGTTGATGATTTTATTCACCATCATATCAGCTTCTGCAATATTCCGCGCAGGTATTCTACCCACTGCCACGTCGATGGTTTGAAAAAGATTTTGTTGATTGATATCATCCTGATCATCTAGCATGCCAAAAAAATCATCAGAGGTAAAGCTGGAAAGCGGGTCGAGTGATTGGCTGCTTTGATAGGTTGGGATAAAAGAATAATTATTTTGAAAGCGGCTTCTTGGATCATAAGAACCACTACCCATCAGTAAAACATATTTCAACCCGCTTTTTTTATCGTACAACATTTTAATAAAATCGCGGACTGCAGTAGGATCGGGATTAGCTCCGGCAAATTCATTGTACACCTGTTTAACAGAAATTACCTGAACTGTTCGGTTATAATGTTTTCGGTGGAAATCAGCCAGTCTTAGTGCCGCATCCATAAATAAAGGATGTGTGATGATGAGGTATTCCGGAACAAGTAAGCCATGCAGGTTTTGGTTATCCTGCCTTCCTACTGCCCTGGGTATTTTGATATGTGTTGGAAGGAAGCTAAAATATTCTCTTAACCTGCTTGCGTCGTTATTAAAAGCAAATGCACCGGCACCGTTATCCTGCATGGTAACAACATTAGTTGGATCCGTGACATCCCAAACGCGCATACCGGTTAAGCGATAGGGAAATTGAAATCTGGCTATATTACCTGCCCCTACAGATTTCCAATCGCGAAAACCAAGCGGTGCATTTAAATTGGGCATCAGGTTTCTTCTACCAAATAATTCAAATTTATTTAAATCGCAGGTAGCACCTGCTGCGGCTGACTGGTACTCGAATTTTAGTTGCAGCTCGTTTTGTCCATTCCACAGTATATTTTGCTCCTGCTCCAAATGGGTTGCATAACGATCCAGGAATGTGCCGGTAACCGATGGAAAATTCAGTGGAAGTCCATTGATGCCATTAATAGAAGTTAGTATGCTAGCTGTGGCGTTTACATTTCTGGAGGCAAATGAGCTGCGAAGCGAAAGGGGTTCAGCAAGCACTCCTCCAACCCAATCGATAAAGAAAGTTCTTGCCTGTCCGCGTATAAAGGAATCGCCATACCACTCCTTCCCTGATTTTATATAATTGGATACATCATTTTCAACAGCATATCGTTCATCATAAGTGGTAACGGTAATATTTGCTGAAGGATAATTAGTTTGGGTGTTGATGCGCTTACCATTATTACCGAGGGTAATAAAATAGAAAGCGGAGTCTGTGTACAGGTTTTTCTGGTAACGAAAACTTTGACGCAGGCTATCTTTAATCCATCTAGAAGTACCGGGAGCATAGAAAAGAAAATAGTCGTTGTTGTTAAAGATGCCATCACCTCCATCAAAAACTTCGATTGCATTTTCAACCAGGTCATCGGTATAAGGAGCATTGGCATTTTCTCCCAACATTGCTCCGCCATTACCAAACAATCTGATAGAAGCTGAAGGCAGGTTATTACCCAAACCAAGTGTATTGAGGAAGGCGCCATCAACCTTATAAATACCTTCACCAGCAATACTGATCTTATACCAGTTACCGCCAGACAATACAGAGCGCGGCGCATAGTTACGCTGTCCGTATAGGGAAGTGGTGAGGCATAGGAGAAGACAATATGGTAGGAAAGTTTTCAAAATGATGAATAATGAATATCGAATATCCAACTTCGGAGGCTTATTCACAAAACTGGTTGCACCAGCAGCATATCTCTGTGACCTTCTGTGCCCTCAGTGGCAATAAATGTATCAAAAGAGTTAATTGCCACTGAGGACACAGAAAAGCACTGAAGAAGATAATCAGAACTCCCCCTCCCTGTCCCCATCCCCCCTATTTTTTGTCGAATTCACCCTACAAAGAGCCCTAAAACCCTGTAAAAGCGGCTCTTAACCCCTTAAATCTTAAGCTTTTACTAACAATAGAATCCGGGGCAGCGATTGGTAGTTTAGGGAAATCATATATATTCGCATGTACTAAATAGCGGCTATAGCGATTAAACTATACTCCACAAACAAGAGAATCTCATGCAAGTATTGAAAACAACACGGAACCTGATCTTGTTGTTAACGTTAACCGGTGCCATGTCGTCCTGTAAGATTTTCAAGAAGAAACCTGAAAAATCTGCTATTACAGGATGGAATTATAACGACAAGAACCAGGGCAATTTTAATGTCGCTAAGCCAAAAGATATTAAAGCCGCTCCAGGTCTTGTGTTTGTACAGGGTGGTACGTTCACCATGGGTGCAACACAGGAAGATGTGATGGGCGACTGGAACAATGTGCCGCGTCGTATTACTGTAAACTCATTCTTTATCGATAAAACGGAAGTTGCCAATGTGCACTACCGTGAATACCTATACTGGCTTACCAATGTATTTGGTGGTGCAGGTATGGATTCGATTGTGGAAGAAGCCAAGCCCGATACCCTGGTATGGCGCAGTGAGCTTGCTTACAATGAGCCTTATGTAGAATATTATTTCCGTCACCCATCTTATAACTACTATCCGGTGGTTGGTGTAAGCTGGAAACAGGCCACAGATTTTTGTATCTGGAGAACAGACCGTGTTAACGAGCTTACCCTGATGGGTAAAGGTTACCTGGATCCAAAAAACCAGATCAAGCGTGAGTTGAATGGTTCTGGTCAGGATAACTTCAATACCAAAGCATATCTGATGGATGAATACCAGGCAACTCCTGGCAGACAGGCCACAACAAAAAGCAATCCTTTGAAAGATGCCAACGGTCGACCAAGAACCAAAGTAACTTTTGAAGATGGTATTTTATATGGCGATTACCGTTTGCCAACAGAGGCTGAATGGGAATATGCCGCTTATGGCTATATCGCTGAGAATCCGCAGAAAAAATCTAAAGGATCTAAGCGTGGGGAAGAATTGATTGCGAATAAGCAGATCTATTCTTGGAAAAATAATGGTTACGATAACGTACGTTATACCCAAAAAAGTGCCTACCAGGGCGCCTTCCTCGCCAACTTTAAAAGAGGTGCGGGCGATAACATGGGTGTGGCAGGTGGACTGAACGATAACGCAGCGATTCCTGCAGAAGTAACTTCTTTCATCCCGAATGGTTATGGCTTATATAACATGAGTGGTAACGTAAATGAGTGGGTGGCAGATGTATATCGTCCGCAGAACTCATTGGACGGTGATGATTTCAACCTGTTCCGTGGTAACGAATTCCGTAAGATAGATATGAGTGGCGGTCAGGGTAACCTGCGCGATGATAAAGGTCGTATTAAAACAGTACTGGAAGAAGATTCTACTTTACGCAACAGAAGAAACTACCAGCGCTCTTATGCTACCAACTACCTGGATGGTGATTCATCCAGCTTTGTATACTATGGTTATGGTACTACCACCCTTATCTCCGATAAATCAAGGGTATTCAAAGGCGGTAGCTGGAATGACAGGGCTTATTGGTTAAGTCCGGGTGCGCGTCGCTTCCTCGAGGAAGACCTGAGTACCAACACCCTCGGTTTCCGTTGCGCGATGAGTCATTATGGAGCAGCAGAAGGCATTTCAAGAAAAGCCCAAACCGGCCAATTCTTCCCTACAAGAAGAAACAAACGATAAGAAGGAAAAGGTAAAAATAGAAAGAGCCATCTCTCGGAAGGAGGTGGCTTTTTTGATGGCAGATATCGGATCTTTGATTTTTTGATCTTTGATATGGTGTGAATTGTCAATGGTGAATGGTCTATAATTAATAGTGAATAGCCACCTGTGAGTTTTTTCCTACTGACCACTCACTACTCACCAAATTCACTATTCACAATTGACAATTCACACCCATTATTGACTATTCACCATTGACAATTCACACTTATTGCTGCATAGGGGAATCTAGTCACGATTGGATAGAACACAGATTTTCATGATTTTCAGGATTTATCATAACAGATCTTGAAAATCATGATAATCCGTGTTCTATCCTTCGCATAAATTTCATCTCATAACGAAATCTCAACGACATCAAATAAATTTAACCCATGTTTAAAAACGGTCAACGTATTTTAGGCATTCACAACCCAGCACCTAGTACCCAGTACCTATCATGTCCTAACACCTAACACCTAACCCCTAACCCCTTATCTTGCATATATGAAACCGGAAGCACTCTACAAGCTATATCAGCAACACCCTTCTGTACAAACTGATACAAGGAAACTGAAAGAGGGTGATATTTTCTTTGCATTGAAAGGTCCCAATTTTAATGGCAACCTTTTTGCCAAACAGGCATTGGAAGCTGGGGCAGCCTATGCGGTGATTGATGAGGCTGTTGAAGGAATGGATGATCGATTTATTCTGGTTGATGATGTATTAAGCAGTTTACAGGAAATGGCAGGTTATCATAGACAACAATTCAGCATCCCTTTTATTGCCATTACAGGAAGCAACGGTAAAACCACTACCAAAGAACTGGTGTATACGGTTCTTGCCTCGCATTTTAAAACTTATACCACACAAGGCAATCTCAATAATCATATTGGGGTACCACTCACCATATTAAGTATTCCAGTTGATGCAGAAATGGCCGTAATTGAAATGGGTGCTAATCACCAGAAAGAGATTGCGGGTTATTGTGTGTATACCGACCCTACCCATGGCATCATCACCAATTGTGGCAAAGCTCATTTAGAAGGTTTTGGCGGTATTGAAGGAGTGAGAAAAGGTAAGGGTGAATTATATGATTATATCAGGTCGCATAATGGTACCATATTCAGGTTCAACGACTTTGACTACCTGCATGAAATGAGCAAAGGCATTGAAAAAGTAATAGGATATGGAACACATGAAGGAGCAATAACCGGGGAAGTAATGGCCAGTGAACCCTTTCTTGAAGTAAGTATAACTAAAGGAGCATCTTTTACACAAGTCTCCACTCAACTGGTAGGCGCCTACAATGTATCAAATGTCTTATGTGCCATTGCTATCGGTAAAACTTTTGGTGTACCAGATGAAAAAATAAAAGATGCCATCGAAACGTATATTCCATCTAACAGCAGATCGCAGATGGTTAAAAAAGATGGCAATCATATTATCCTTGATGCATACAATGCGAATCCTACCAGTATGCGTGCTGCCATTGAGAATTTTGCAAAACTAAAAGCCCCCAGTAAAGTTTTAATGTTAGGAGGCATGATGGAACTGGGTGAAGACAGCATAACCGAACACCAGCAGATCATTGATCTGATCAATAATTACCCATGGCAAAATGTTGTATTGGTGGGTGGTGATTTTAAAAATACAACACATAACCACCTCTTTTTTACCAATTCTACCGAAGCGGCAAACTGGTTCAAACAACAAAATTTCTCGGGAACCCATTTTCTGATTAAAGGATCGAGGAGTATGCAGATGGAAAAGATATTGGGTTGATAACATCTGCAACCCCTCCGGGGTTGGGATGATATTATTTCATTTTCTTGGCTAACATCTGTAACCCCTCCGGGGTAGGGACGACCTTATTTCATTTCTCAAATAACATGCGTAACCTCTCCGATGCAGGTATAACGTTATTTCATTTCGCCATCCTAACATGTGTAACCCCTCCGGGGTTATGGAATAAAATTGTGCTTACCCCGGAGGGGTTACAGAAGTTAGCAAAAAAATGCATCCCCATTCCCCCTTACCCCGGAGGGGTTACACATGTTACCAACAAAACCCCACTCCCTATCTCCTTTCCCCTAAGGTTTTATTTATTGATACGTAAAACGATGCGTCTGTTCCGGATCGTCTTACTGTATTTTTACCGCTATGATAAAACCAAATACTTATACCAGGTTACATATACATTTTGTATTCGCCGTAAAATACAGGAAGTCATTAATACAGCCTCCCTGGGACACCAGACTACATGAATACATAGCAGGTGTCCTAAAAAAATTTAACCACCACCCTGTATGTATAAATTCAGTACCAGATCATATCCATATTCTGGCAGACATTAAACCAACTCAATCTATTTCAGATATAGTACGGGTTATAAAAAAAGAAAGTAGTTCTTTTATTAATAAAGAAAAATTATCAACAACTCCATTTCATTGGCAGGAAGGTTATGGCGCCTTTAGTGTTTCACATATAAACCTAGAAACAATCAAAAACTATATTATTCGTCAACGAGAACATCATGCCAAAACATCATTTGAGGAAGAATATCAAATCCTACTAAAAAAGAATAAGGTCGACTTTAATTCTGCATATATTTTTCAGTCTCCAATATGATTTAAGATATCTTTTATTGGTTAATAACCTGATAAAATATAAAATACCTTTTGCGTGAATGTGCAACCCTTCCGGGGTACAGATAACTTTATTCCATTTCTTGGCTAACATGTGTAACCCCTCCGGGGTAAGGAGGTGACCTTATTTTATTTCTGGGCTAACTTGTGGAACCCCTCCGGGGTAAGGGTAACTTTATTCCATTTCTCTCATTCTAAAATCTGTAACTCCTCCGGGGTAGGAAACCCTTAATCCATTCTAAATTCATTATTGTTCCTACCCGTAACTAAAGTCACGCTACATTACCAATTTACTCCCCAACTTGCAGTATGAAAACTTTGTATTCATTCATACAAAAGATTGATTGGGTATTGATGATCAGGCTAATGGTAGCTGGTTTATTTATTTCTATCGCAATTGCTTACAAAGACTGGTTACCCGCAATATTTGGCTTAACCATATTTGTAACCGGACTAATTGCACACAAAACCAAACGGGGTTGTGGGTATACAAACTGCCAGTAATCTGCTCCTGAATATTAAATCGTACCTTTGTATTTTAAATCCTTGAAACAAAATGCCCGATAGCAATAAAAAAAGATGGTACCTGTGGAGTGTGTTAAACAACCGTTGTCCGAGGTGCCGAAAAGGGAGAATATTTAAAAGTCAGCAGCCATACAAATTCAAGACTAATGTTGACATGCATGAAAACTGCCCGGTTTGCGGTCAGCCTACAGAAATTGAAGTAGGATTTTATTATGGTACAGGATATGTAAGCTATGCATTATCTGTTGCCTTTCTTGTTTCAACATTTGTAGCATGGAAAGTACTCATTGGCATGACCTTCTCCATCGACGATAACCGTATTTTTTATTGGATGGGCACAGCCTTCGCATTACTGCTCATCTGTCAACCCCTCATTATGCGCTTATCACGCTCTCTTTGGCTCAGTTGGTTTGTAAAGTACGATCCGGATTGGAATAAGCATGAAATTGAAAAGCCGGAGAGGTACTAGGTACTAGGTGTTAGGTATTAGGTATTAGGTATTAGGTATTAGGTGTTAGGTGTTAGCAAATTATGCGGATATGTGATGAACTGGGGTAAAATGAGGAAATCATTAATAGAGGACTCTTTGTGTCATTAAACAGGCTTTTACGAAATAATAGCTACTGATCTTGTTTAGCCGCTAAGATAGAACGCAGATTTATCATGATCTATCATGATTATCTTGATAAATCTGCGTTCCATTTCCCGCTCACATTCAACTTCAATCTTTTATTCGCACTAAGCGCTAATGGCTAACAGCTAATGGCTAGTAGCTAGAAGCTAGCAGCTAGTGGCTTAGAAGCTACTCCCCCGCCAGCGATTCACCAACGCCGCAGCGCTATCTGAAAGACTAACCTTTACTGCAATTCCACCACTTTTGATGAACCCTATAAAATGGCAACTATCTTGTCGCGCAGCGACATAGAGGGTTTTAACTATTTGCCCGTTTGAGAAACAAAAGAACTTTGTATCGTATTCGCAACTTGTTTTGTCTACAAATGCCTGATTAATTTCCGTGAGGGTAAACAGATGTATTGCAGTGGTATCATTCAAACCATAACGCTTATAGGTTTTCTGGTCGTTGATATCGTTGAAGAAATGCATATCGATACTATCTACTGTTCTCAACTCAGGTAGCCGGTGCATATCGACTGGTAT
The DNA here is from genome assembly GCA_965650685.1 of uncultured Sediminibacterium sp. Lineage (GTDB taxonomy): Bacteria > Bacteroidota > Bacteroidia > Chitinophagales > Chitinophagaceae > Sediminibacterium. The sequence goes on along the minus strand of CBFGPM010000013.1, from coordinate 1,369 downwards.
ATTTGATGACGCTTGCGTTTGTTCCAGTGGTTTATTGTTTCCATTATTACATGCTACAGAAGTCAGTAAAACTGCCAGTATACTCAGGTATCGCATGGTATTTATTTTATGCAAAGAAATAAAAAAACCGCCCCAATAGGAAGCGGTTTTTTTTATGATATACGATTGCTTATTGTCCTTTTGCAGGGAATCTAGTCCATGAAGCCATCCAGTTAGTTGTTCCGAAAGCACCTACATAAGTTGTAGATGCAAAGAATGCATCTAACCCTGTGAAGCTTGCACCTGCTAATGCTGGTGAACTAGTAGCTGGTAACAAATTAGGAGAAGTAAGGGTAAATGGAGAAGTTAACCTGATATCTGCTGCATCTGTATAAGTTATACAACCTTCAGATTCAGCTTTGGTCTTAATTGCTGTAGCAGTTAATGTTGCAGAAGTTAAACCAGAGATTCTGTAAGGATCAGCAACTGCATGTACCAGGTTATTTTTAAACTCAGACAGGTTGTTGCTGTAATCATTTGCTGTACCATCAGATTCAATAGAGAATCCACCTTTCTGCCATCCCATCATGATAGAGTTACGCAGTACAAAACGTACTGATCTTCTCCATCTGTTACCATAGTTATGGTTAGCGGCAGTACCAGCTGCATTATTTGGACCAACGAAAGTAAAATTGCTCAGGGTTGGGCGAGTATATGGAGTAGCTGTTGTACCTGAACCATCGTTATCAGCTTCGATACCATTACCTGCATCACCATTATCAACGAATGCAGGATCACGTAACGCTACACCAAATTGAATTTTACCAGTATAACCAAAATCGAAATCGAAATCATCATCTGCTGTACCAAAAGCTACCAGATATTTAGCATTTACAGTACCGCCAAAAAACTCATACGCATCATCATTACCATATACTACCTGGATATTTTCGAGTGTGGTACCGCTACCAACACCACCGAGGGTAAGGCCATTGATTTCAGAACCTGGGAAAGCGGCAATACCAGCATATTCAATTCGCACATATTTCAAACTACCAGAATTATCAGCATCATTTGTACCACCATAAGGGCGATCCAATCCACCTTCAATTACCGGAGTAGAAGAACGGTTTGTTTTAGCATAACCTAAAAGAACCACACCACCCCAGTCGCCTGGGTTACGAGAACCAGCATCCTGACCTGAAGTAAACACGATTGGTTTATCAGCAGTTCCGTTTGCAATTAATTTACCACCTCTTTCTACACACAATGCACCTTTTTCTGTTTTATCACTTTTGATTACAGTACCTGGCTCAACAGTAAGGGTGATACCATTTGGTACATATACATACCCTTTCAATGTCCATACTTTATCTGCAGTAAGGGTTTT
>CBFGPM010000012.1:0-93986 GCA_965650685.1 uncultured Sediminibacterium sp. | reverse complement strand
GCGTCCCGATGGTACCATCGGGAAGGCCACCGGTTCGAATCCGGTATTCTCCACTCGTCCACCTTCGCTAAAGCTTGTGCCTCCGCTAAAGCTTCAGCGACACGCGGACGGTGGACAAAGCTCCAAGAGGCTACAAATTTTGTAGCCTTTTTTCTTTTTTGAATTATCTGAGTTGTGAGAGCGTCCCGATGGTACCATCGGGAAGGCCACCGGTTCGAATCCGGTATTCTCCACTTGTCCACCGTCCGCGTGTTGCGCCTACGCTAAAGCTTCAGCGACACGCGGCCAAAGCATTAAGAGGCTATATATATTGTAGCCTTTTTTCTTTCATTGAATTATCTGAGTTGTCAGATTGCCCCTTCATATTGTCTATTTTACATACCACTCTTAACATATTTAGACAATACATTTGTACCTGGAACTGATCATAATCTAAAAAATAAATCAAATGAATAACAACCAAACAATCTTAAAAATGATTTTCGACAGGTGGTATGGTAGCCTGAAAAACTGGAATGATGCACTTAATGCAATTAGTGATGAACAATTGCAACAAGAAATCGCGCCAGGTAAAAACAGAGGTATTTACCTATTAGGGCATATGATTGCAGTACATGATGATATGCTGACCCTATTAGACTTAGGAGATAAATTATATCCCGCTTTGCGGGAACCATTCCTTAGTTCTCCCGATAAAGCAATTGCTGATATACCCTCAGCACAGGAACTAAGGGCTTATTGGACCAACCAATGCGAAGTGTTGAAGCAAAAAATGGATAGCGTAGCCCCTGAAGAATGGTTTGAAAAACATACGGCAGTTTCTGCAGAGGATTTCAGTAAAGAACCACATCGTAATAAATTAAATATCATTTTAACCAGAACAACCCATCTTACGTACCATACCGGGCAATTATTGATGCTGAAGTAAATTCACCAAAGTATTAGCTGGCAGAATTGTTAGTGGTGCTTTATATTCAATTTGAAAATCAAAGAGGCTGACTTAATACAGCCTCTTTTTTGTTTCATTTATTACATTTGGTTATCAAACCTATCTTACATGAAGGATAACTTTATTCAAAGTTTACAGCAACATGTAACTTTAACCGAACAGGAGCTGGCGGTTATTGAAGAACTGTTCAATACCAGGAAATACAGAAAACGACAATATATATTGCAGGAAGGAGAAGTAATGCGTTTCGATAGTTTTGTGTTAAGTGGACTTACCCGCTTGTATGAAGTGGATGAAAAAGGACATGAACATATTGTAATGTTTGGGCCTGAAGGTTGGTGGGTAGGTGATTTGTACAGTTTTTTTGCTGAAACGCCTTCCAGGTTCAATATTGATTGTTTGGAAGACACAGAAGTGATGCAAATTTCAAAAGAAAACCTGGAGACGCTATATAGCAGGGTTCCTAAGATGGAAAGACATTTTCGAATTTTATTACAAAATGCCTATATCGCTTCTACCGCACGCGTAACTTCTTCCCTGATCAAATCTGCCACGGAACGGTATGCTGAATTTATAGAACGTTATCCGGATATCGAACAACGTGTGCCAGATCATCAAATAGCTTCTTATTTAGGTATTACACCACAAAGTCTTAGTCGTATTCGCGCCGGCAGAAAAGAAAGCTAGCCTGACCAATTATTACCATAGGGTAATGCTTTTTTTTAACCTTTGTGATTGTTAGTCGCAACGCTGATAAACAATTTTGTACAATTAAAAAGTACAAAATGAATCGACTAATAATCAGTGTTGTTTATCACAGTCAAAGTGGCCATACTAAACAGTTGGCAGCATTTCTTGCGAAACAACTCGAAAGGAATTATACAACAGTACACCTGCTGGATGCTCAGGCAGCAACGAATAATTTCGAGTTACTGCATAGCTCTCATCTTATTGTTTTTGGCTGTCCAACCTATTTTGGAAATATTCCGGCAGCATTCAAAAAATTTATGGAAGCAACAGGCAGCTTCTGGTATAAACAAACCTGGAAAGATAAACTTGCAGCAGCATTTACCCTATCCTCAACAACCAATGGAGATAAACTAAATACACTGAATTCCCTTTTTCTTTTTGCAGCCCAGCATAGCATGCATTGGATAAGTCTGGGTGTACTACCCCGATACATCAATGATATACAAACGGATGGACAGAACAGGATGGGCTCTTATATTGGCCTGATGGCACAATCTGAAAATGCCATGGATAAAGTTTTGCCATTACATCCTGGTGATCAGCTTACCGCTGAATTATTTGCTGCAAGACTAATAAACGTAGCCACACAATTCAATCAAACTATTCTTCAAACTCAAAAATAGATATATGAAAACATGGTTTTTTCGCACAAACAATTCTTATGCTCCCATAGTGGCCAGAATATTTCTTGCCTGGACATTATTTCCGCACGGTGCACAGAAATTACTGGGGTGGTATGGTGGTTTTGGATTTACAAACAGTATGAAATATTTTACAGAATCCGTCGGACTTCCACCTGTCATAGGTTTTCTGGTTATCATTATTGAATGCTTCGGGCCTTTATTTATTTTATTTGGTTTAGCAACCCGGTTGTGGAGTTTTGCTATTGCAACAGTGATGTTTGGAATAATCGTTACTAATTTCCATACATACTTTTTTATGAACTGGTTTGGTACACAACCACAAGAGGGGTATGAATTTTTTCTACTTGCCATCGGTATAGCACTTTCGTTGGTTATATCAGGGGGAGGAAGATTTTCAGCCGATGCTGTAATCATGAGGAATAAAAGTAAAGCAACATTATAACTAGCGATATTCAGGTTATCAGTAACCCGAAAAACTATTATAATCAAAATATGCCGGAAATCATCCGGCATATTTTTTTGTAAAGATTAGCGTGTACGATTGAATAATTATCGTAAAACAAGCTATGGATGAATCACTTCGGGCATTGCAGAGGTTTTCAACATTCCGTGTATAAGAGTTACCCTCGTTTTAACTATTGCATACTACTTTACATCCGGATTTGGTTCCCGCTCTGCGGGATTAAAAGGGAATCCCGTGAAAATCGGGAACTATCCCCGTAGCTGTTAGCTTCATTAACCTGTTTCATCTACAAGTCACTGTTCCGATATAACGGCACGGGAAGGCAGACAACAGGGAAGTAAGTCAGAAGACCTGCCAACATCAAATTTAATTAGTAACGTAAGCTTTCGGAGGAAAAGCCGGTACTGAAATGACTGTTGCACATTGTGTACTTTTTTTCAGCTATCAGTATTTGCACTGCCGTGAGCATACACAAAAAAGTATGCTATGGAACCTAACAATGAAATTCTCCTAAGGGAGAACAAGGATCGTTTTGTGATCCTACCGATTAACTATCCCGTTATCTGGGAGCATTACAAAAGACATGAAGCCAGCTTCTGGACAGCAGAGGAAATAGACCTGAGTAACGACCTGAAAGACTGGGCATCATTAAATGACGGAGAGCGACATTTTATAAGTCATGTACTCGCTTTTTTTGCAGCAAGTGATGGTATAGTAAATGAAAATCTTGCAGTAAACTTCATGAGTGAAGTGCAATTGCCTGAAGCCCGGTGTTTCTACGGTTTCCAGATAATGATGGAAAATATTCATAGCGAAACCTATGCGTTGCTGATCGATACCTATATCAAAGACCCTGTTGAAAAGGATAAACTATTTCATGCAATTGAAACAATACCTGCCGTTAAAAAGAAGGCAGAATGGGCTCTCCGTTGGATTGAGAATGGAAACTTTGCAGAAAGGCTGGTAGCATTTGCAGCAGTGGAAGGTATTTTCTTTAGCGGAAGTTTTTGTTCCATTTTCTGGCTTAAAAAACGTGGACTAATGCCAGGATTAACTTTTAGTAATGAATTGATTAGTCGCGATGAAGGTCTGCACTGCGAGTTTGCCTGTTTATTGTATGGTATGCTTCAAAAAAAATTATCACAGGAAGAAGTGTATGCAATCATTACAGATGCAGTAAGTATCGAAAAACAATTTATTACAGAAGCATTACCTGTTAACCTTATTGGTATGAATGCGCAGCTAATGCAACAATATATTGAGTTTGTCGCCGATCGCTGGTTGCATGAGCTGGGCTATCAGAAAAAATACCATACCAGTAATCCATTCGACTTTATGGAAATGATTTCATTACAGGGTAAAACCAATTTCTTCGAAAAACGGGTTGGTGATTACCAGAAAGCAGGGGTAATGGGAAATAAAGACACACAAGTGTTTTCTACTGAAGAAGATTTTTAAAAAGAATAAAATAATAACGCTAAATAGCTATTTATGTATGTAATAAAACGAAACGGCAAACGTGAATCCGTAAAATTTGATAAGGTAACAGCACGTATTGAAAAATTATCATACAGTCTTAGTCCAATGGTTAACGTGATTGACGTAGCAAAAAAAACCATTGAAGGAATTTATGAAGGTGTTGCTACCACAGATCTTGATAACCTTGCAGCAGAAACTGCTGCTTCATTAACCATAACACATCCCGACTATGCAATACTGGCATCGCGTATAGCGGTTAGTAACCTTCATAAGAGTACAATTAAATCGTTTTCTGGAACCATGCGAAAACTGCACCAGTATACTGATGCTACAACCGGAAAGAAATTGCCACTGATTGCTGAAGATATAATGCAGGTTATTGAAGACAATGCGGATTTACTGGATAGTACGATTATTTATGACCGTGATTATGCATTCGATTATTTTGGATTTAAAACACTTGAAAAGTCCTATTTACTACGCATCAATGGGAAAGTGGCTGAACGCCCGCAACATATGTATATGAGGGTTGCCGTAGGCATTCACAAGCAAAATATAGATGAGGTTATTAAAACATATCACCTGATGAGTGAGCGTTGGTTTACGCACGCAACACCAACTCTTTTTAATGCCGGTACCCCAAAGCCACAAATGAGCAGTTGTTTTTTACTAACGATGAAAGACGACAGCATAGATGGTATTTATGATACTTTAAAGCAAACGGCAAAAATTTCGCAGAGTGCAGGTGGTATTGGATTGGCCATCCATAATATCAGGGCAACAGGTAGTTATATTGGTGGAACGAATGGAACAAGTAATGGTATTATACCGATGCTTCGGGTTTTTAACGATACAGCGCGATATGTAGACCAGGGGGGTGGCAAAAGAAAGGGTGCATTTGCTATTTACCTGGAACCATGGCATGCAGATATTTTTGAATTTCTCGATCTGCGTAAGAATCATGGTAAAGAAGAACTACGGGCAAGGGATCTTTTCTTCGCACTTTGGATATCTGATCTATTTATGAAACGGGTAGAAGCAAATGAAGACTGGAGCCTGTTTTGTCCGAATGAAGCACCTGGGTTAAGTGAGTGTTGGGGTGCTGAATTCGATGCGCTATATACAGCTTACGAGCAGCAGGGTAAGGCGCGAAAAACAGTAAAAGCCCAGGACCTGTGGTTTAAAATACTGGAATCGCAGATTGAAACAGGCACACCCTATATGTTGTATAAAGATGCTGCCAATAGCAAAAGCAACCAGCAAAACCTGGGTACCATAAAAAGCAGTAATCTCTGTACAGAAATACTGGAATATACCTCTGCGGAAGAAGTGGCCGTATGTAACCTTGCTTCACTGGCGCTTCCGCGTTTTGTATCAGAGGGTAAATTTGATCACGAGAAATTATATGAAGTAACCTATCAGGTTACTAAGAACCTGAACGCGGTGATCGATGGAAATTATTATCCTGTTCCAGAAGCGGAATATTCTAACAAAAAACATCGTCCCATTGGAATTGGTGTGCAGGGGCTGGCAGATGTTTTTATAATGTTACGACTTCCATTTGAAAGTGAGCTGGCACGATTACTGAACAAGAATATTTTTGAGACCATTTATTTTGCTGCCATGACAGCAAGTAAAGATCTGGCAAAGGAACAGGGCGCCTACGAAAGCTTTAGCGGATCACCACTCTCAAAAGGTATATTCCAGTTTGATATGTGGAATGTACAGCCCAGCGACAGGTGGAACTGGGAAAACCTGCGTGCAGAAGTAATGCAATCTGGTGTTCGAAATTCCTTGCTGGTAGCGCCAATGCCAACAGCGTCAACTTCACAGATATTTGGTAATAATGAGTGCTTTGAGCCATATACATCAAATATTTATACGCGTCGTGTTTTAAGCGGGGAATTTATTATTGTAAATAAGCACCTGCTCAAAGACCTTGTACAATTGGGTTTGTGGAATAATACCATGAAGCAAAAAATTATAGCAGCTAACGGGTCTATTCAGCAGATACCAGAAATTCCGGCAGATATAAAAGAGTTGTACAAAACAGTTTGGGAAATAAAACAACGCAGTATTATTGATATGGCTGCCGATCGCGGGGCTTATATTTGCCAGTCTCAATCACTAAATGTTTTCGTAGATACACCCACTATTTCCAAACTCACATCCATGCATTTTTATGGATGGAAAAAGGGACTTAAAACCGGCATGTATTATCTGCGGACTCAGGCAGCAACTCAGGCTGTACAGTTTACGGTAGAGCAACAAATGAATATTGTAACACAAGCAGCAGAGGTGAAAGCAGTGCAAGAACAAATTGATCCCGTTCAGTCGCAAGGTGGCAGTTGTTCTATGCAGGATGGATGTATCAGTTGTGGATCATAATCAAAAATAAATACGATGAAACAGATGGTCTTATTATTGTTGCTGGTAGTAGTTGGTTCGCTATCCTATGGTAATCAATTTGATGGAGAGAAACTGAAAAGATCCTGGTGTGACACAATCCCGGTTATAATACCTGCTAAATTTGAAGATGATTATGGTATCAGGTATGTCATCAATGACCAGATTTGGGTACAGGAACCCTCAACTAAGTACCATATTTTGCGATGGAACAAAGATCAGCAATACCTGATTGCAAAAAATGATCATCAGAATAAATCCGATGCAGGTCTGTATACCCGTATAGATTATATGCGATTCTCTGGTATGGCCCCATATACCTGGGGATTTTGTCTGAGTGTATACAAGGCGGCAACTGATTCAATAGCTGAATTCGGGCCTAATAATACAGATCGGGTAAATCCAAAGAAAGGGTGCAATGGTTTTCCGTTTTCCAGGATGAAACTGGTACAATAAAGGCAGTTTAAATACTCTTTTGGCAAAAAGTGCAGCAAAAGCTGCACTTTTTTTATGGAGGAAAATGGGGATCTCTATCTATAAATGTTAAGATATTGTTAATGCTACAATTGATACCCAACGCTTTTCAATTGTATGAGGGTATTCATATTGTAACAAGCAAACAAAACAAAATAGCATGAAAAACAAACTGATCAACGGAAGCTGGTTAATACTTGTGGTGATAACTTTATTAGCTTCTTGTTCAAAAAAAGAAATACCTGTACCTGTTAATCAAGGGCCTGTTAATAATCCTGTTCCGAATACGCCTCAACCAGGAGGTGGACAGAACCAACCTCTTCGATTAACAATTAAGGTACAGGCTGTAATTAAGATTGGAGATATTATATACGACAGTATACCCGCCAGTTTTACACTCACCAGTTATGATAGTGCTAACCAACCACACATGTTAATGGTTAGACTAAAACCAGGAGTTAATGAAGTTAATATTCCGGCAAACCATATCAGGTATAGATTGGCTGTAAAAGAATGGAACCAGACTGATGAGATGACGCTAGACAGGAACAATATCCAGGAAGATGTAATTTATACCCTTGGTGGAAGCAGGGCAGCAAAAAAGTTACAATATGAAGTGAATGCTGTTTTGGTAAATGGAACCTATCGTGCAGATAGTAAAACCCTCTACCAATACGATGTACAGGGCAAACTGGTGAATGTAACACTATTAAAAAAGAGAAATAATGGAGATATTTATACTGCCTTATCGGAAGATTTAATTTACCAGGGAGGAAAAGTAGTTGAAACTTCCAGAAAGGATGAAACAGGTGTTGAAGTAAGTAAACTCTATATCAGTTATGACCAGCAAGGTAAGATCCGTTCAATGAAACAAGATAAAGCCGGGTCAACTACAGATGCAACAGTTAGCTATAATATTACAGCTGCGGGAGTAGAAACTTTGCTGAAACATGTTGGTGGCCAAAGTTCGGTAGACCATTATATACTGATGAAAAAAGGCAATCAGATCAAGCGTTCATCAGTAGCGTCAAATAATGTTAATGAATGGTCTGAGTACGGATACGATACAAATATTAACCCATATATTCATCTCAACTGGCCCGATATGCTTATGTCGCGTAACTCAAAGAATAATGTTAGCTGGACAGGTAAAAGCTATTTTTCCGGAAACCTGACGCTTGATCCTGTATCATTTAATTATACCTATGACGCAGATGGCTATCCGGTAAGCCTGGTAAAAGTCTTCAGGTCTGCACAAACAGGTACTATCCTAAACACCACAAAAACCACTTATCATTATTAATTACCCATGAACAGAGAACTCATTCCCTGTTCATCTTAGCAGAGATAATTTCGCCAACTAAAAAAAATGAAAGCAATAATAAACATAGCAGTAAGCCTCATTACACTGGCATCTTGCACAGCAGTAAAAGTAGCTGTACCTGAACAATTCAGTACACAGGCAACAGCCATGAAAGTAAAAGGTATCAATGGCTGGAAATTTAATGAACAACTGAGTTTTGGCACTTACGTTACCTCCTCGGTAAAGAGAGGATGGGATTTCTCTAATGGCAGCCGCTTCAGTCGCTTCAGTTTAAAACCAGAAGATATATTGTTGAGTGGGTTTAATATTCATTCAGACAGAGAAAAGTACAATGAAAAGAATCGTTTTCAATATTCTATCCAGGATGCGAGTCTGGTAACTGAAGTGCTGGCGCAGGAAAGCTTTTCTGAAAATCAGATTGTGTACAAATCCAATATCGCCTGGTTGAATGAAATTAAGCGGACCGATAAATACCAATATGCATTCTCAGCAACCATTGTGCCCCTCAATTTTAATAAGGGAGAAGTATGGACACTCACCATGGTGAATGAGTTTGATGCAAAGACCACCAAACAAAAATTATTTGAACGTCCACAGACAAAAGACATTGGATTCGTGACCAATGGAACGGAGAAGATAGAAATTAAACCATTGATGCTCTCTAAACATGTAAACGCATCTGGTAAAGAAGGTAAATTGGTTGGTGGACCAATACTCACCGGTTATGAATTGCGTTGGGATGACGGACTGGTAGGCGTTGTAGACATACTAGATCATAAAATATGGATCGTAAATGACCTTGATCCAAAAGAAAAAATGGTGCTCTCCGCAGTGGCCTCAGCAATATTATTGAAACGAAAACAAGATGTTTATAGTGAATGGAGTAATGGGTAGGGCTATTGGCTGTTAGCAACTAGCCATTAGCCTTTAGCCAATTTTTTAACCTAATACCTAATACCTAACCTCTAAACCCTAATCCCAGCACCCAGTACCTAGCACCCCCTCCAAACGAAAAGCATTGAATGACAACAACAGGTTACGATACAGCATTAATGGTGCAGGAATGCATAGCGAACAAGCGGTCGGCGCAGGAAGCGTTGTATCGGGAGTTCTATGCCTTCGCCATGAAAGTAGCCTTGCGTTATTCGCGTGATGAATTTGATGCAGCAGATATATTGAGTAGTGCATTTGTACGGGTGTTTAAGTATATCCATCAATTCGATCCCGCAAAAGGTTCGCTGCATGCATGGATAAAAAGAATTGTTGTAAACGAGGGATTGGATCACATTAAATCACGCGAACGTTTTAGTGAAAATGTTGAGTTGGAAACCATCGAAGAGCCTGCAATCGATAATAAAGTGTTGCAAAAAATGGGTGCCGATGAAGTAATGAAACTGGTACAGAAGCTACCACCTGCTACACATGCTGTTTTTGTGTTGTATGTGGTAGAAGGGTTTACCCATAAAGAAATAGCCGATCAGTTACAGATTAGCGAGGGTACATCGAAATGGCATTTGAGTGAAGCCAGAAAAAAATTACAACAAGCATTATTAAACCATGAATAATTTAACCACATACGAGCAACTGATTGCAGATAAACTGCAACAACTGCCTGTTCCTGATATGGCAGATGCCATCTGGGCAAGAATAGAGCAGCGCCTCAATGTGGAGATGCCGCTTGAAGATGGCGGCAACAATACCGGAAGCAGTTCACTTCCTGGTTTTCAGTTCCCCGGAAAAGGCATTGTTTTCCTTTTCCTGGCTGCGTTAGTGAGTGTACTCTTTTACCTCAACTATCGCCCAACAAAACAGGGTCAAAAAAATCATACCCCTTCAAACACGAATATCATCAGTATCCCAGTTCAGGACATTTACAAAACCCCGGAAGAAAAATCCGCCGTGCAACCTGCTGAAAGCATGTATACCGACAAAGCAGATCTGCCCATCCAGTATAGCAGGGGCGATAGCTTTGATACGCAAATTCCTGCCTCGTCTACCGAAACAATCAGCATTATCAATGAAAAAGCTACTTTACCTAAGTCTGCACCGGTAATAACCATCGGCCAATCCATCATCCCAAAAAATTTATCACCCATTCAGGATTCCGGTGCTAAAAAAGGGAGAGGGGTAAAAGGAATTGGTACAGATGATTACCGGATTGTACCGGTTAAGAAAGATAGTTTATAATTTGCAGCCGCTTTTTAAATATGGTTATTCAAAGCTTACAAAATGTAACTATACAATTCGAGTTTTAATGCATCACGCCTAATTACCAGACAAACTACCAAGCCCTAAATCACAAGAAAATCGACAGGGTTGCTAACGGATAAGTCAATATTGGTTATATTTGATAGTATCAAATGATACTATCAAATGAACCCACCTTACAGTTTAAATAATGAAATACTTGCCCTTGTAAGCGAAGTGTCTGGAAAGATTGGAGAAATAAATGCCTTGTTTCTTAGCAAACAATCTCCCGAATTAAGGAAACAAAATCGGATTAAAACGATACAAGCATCGCTTTCAGTTGAAGGGAATACCTTAACCATAGATCAGGTAACAGCAATTATTGAAAACAAAAGAGTGATTGGTCCTGCAAAAGATATTCTTGAGGTTACAAATGCAATTTCTCTATATGATCAGCTTAATAAATTCAATCCCTTTCAGGAAAAATCTTTCATGGCCGCACATAAACTTTTGATGCAGGGCTTGATAAAGAATGCCGGACAATATCGGAAATCAGGCGTAGGTATAGTTAAAGGTTCAAAAATCACCCATATTGCTCCGCCAGCTGGAAATCTCCCTTTTTTAATGAAGGAGTTATTTAACTATGTGCAAAAGAGCAAGGAAATAATGCTTATTAAAAGCTGTGTATTTCATTATGAAATGGAATTTATACATCCTTTTTCAGATGGAAATGGAAGAATGGGCAGACTTTGGCAAACGCTTTTATTAATGCAGCAATATCCACTTTTTGAATTCCTGCCTTTTGAAACACTGATAAGTAAAAACCAAAAAAAGTATTACCAGGCACTTTCAACAAGTGATAAAAAAGGTGAGTCCACCGCGTTTATCTCTTTTATGCTACAAATGATAAATGCATCACTCGACGAGTTACTCGATAACCGGCCAGGCCCTATTTCTTATGATGAAAGAATCCAACTATTTCTGGACGCTGGTATCAAGACATTTACCAGAAAAGATTATTTGAACTATTTTAAATTTATTTCTTCGGCTACAGCCAGTCGCGACCTCGCAAGTGCCGTTAAATATGGCCTTATTAAAAAAATTGGCGACAAGAATAAAACAACTTATCTGGTTAAGTAAGAACTTGCAAAGTATTGCTGTCCGGGAAATTTGGCTGCTGGTAACAAGCCGCAAGCCACTGGTAGGACGGAACACAGATTTTCCTGATTTTCAGGATCAATCATGATAAATCTTGAAGATCATGAAAATCCGTGTTCTATTAATAACAGGTATTGCATTTACGGCAATCAATTATTCTAAAATCTTTGTCATCTCTCACGATAGGAAACTAGCAGTTAATTTTCCAGGGCAGCGCTGAGTTATAAGATCATAACAGTAAAACATTTCTTTATTAAATGAGCTAATCAAGCATGTGCGACATTAAGCCCGTATCAAGAAAATGCTCAAATTATTAATTTTCAAAAGACTTAAAAATGAATACCTTCCTTTCATAATAATAACCATGAAAATAAAATCATTCTTCGCAATCATTTTCCTCCTGCAAGTTTTTACCACTCAGGCACAGACACTTAATGTGGGCACATTTAATGTGAGACTGGAAACTTCCAGAGATACCGGAAACCTTTGGACCGACAGGAAAGTTTATGTAGCCAATTTGATTCGTTTTCATGGCTTTGATATATTCGGTACGCAGGAAGGATTTAAAAACCAGTTAGATGATATACAGTCGCAACTGCCAGAATACGAGCGCTACGGCATTGGCCGCGACGATGGAAAGGAAAAAGGAGAACATTCGGCTATTTTCTATAAAAAAGACCGCTTTGATTTTATTAAAGGAGGTGATTTCTGGCTTTCAGAAACACCAGATAAACCAGGCTTTGGCTGGGACGCACGCATCAACCGCATTTGCTCCTGGGTAATGCTGAAAGAAAAGAAATCGAAGAAAACTTTTTATTGCTTTAATGTGCATTACGATCACCAGGGTATGGTAGCAAGAAGAGAGAGCAGTAAATTATTATTAGATAAAATTAAAACCATCGCAGGGAATGCTCCGGTAATTTTAACCGGCGATTTTAATGGCAATTATAGCAGCGAATGGTATCAGCTTATTGCCAATTCAACTACTTTACGCGATACTTACCGCGATGTGAAATATCCTTATGTTAATAATGGTAGCTTTCAAAACTTCGGCAGAAATTTTACCAAAGCCGATATTATTGATCATATTTTCATCAGCAGCCAGTTTTCCGTAAAAAGATGGGGGGTGCTTACCGATTCCTATAATGGAAAATTCCCCTCAGACCACTTTCCCGTTCTGGCCGAGCTTTCCTTTTCGAAATAATTCACCGTTTTTAATGTAATAAATAGGCTGAGGAACCTACTAATTAGTAAATTAGGGTAGTGCATCTATTGTGCATTACAAATTAAAACAATCAGCCATGAACTTTCTTGCCAGCTATGGATGGATATTAGTTGTTGTATTATTGTTCCTGCTATCACTTGTAACCGTGAACCAGGGAACCATTGCCGTAATTACCATGTTTGGTAAATACCGCAGGATATTGCGCCCGGGTCTTAACTTCAAAATACCGGTACTTGAACAGGTGTTCAAAACTGTGAGTATTCAAAACCGTTCTGTCGAATTGGAGTTCCAGGCAGTTACCATCGACCAGGCCAATGTGAATTTTAAAAGTATGCTGCTTTATTCTGTGATTAACCAGGATGAGGAATCAATTAAAAATGTTGCATTCAAATTCATCAGCGACAGAGACCTGATGCAGGCATTGATCAGAACGGTAGAAGGTAGTATCCGTTCCTTTGTGGCCACAAAGCGCCAGGCTGAAATACTATTGCTCCGTAGAGAAATAGTGGAATTCGTAAAAGAACAAATCGATATCTCCTTAGAAAGCTGGGGTTACCATTTGCAGGATCTGCAAATCAATGATATCACTTTCGATGCACGTATCATGGAAAGTATGAGCAAAGTGGTGGCTAGTAATAACCTCAAAGCAGCCGCAGAAAACGAAGGACAAGCATTGCTCATTACAAAAACAAAAGCAGCAGAAGCTGAAGGTAATGCCATCAAAATAGCCGCTGAAGCAGAAAGAGAAGCTGCCAGACTTCGTGGACAGGGAGTAGCATTATTCCGCGAAGAAGTGGCACGTGGTATGAGTCAGGCAGCAGAACAAATGAAACAAGCCAATCTCGATACCAATGTTATTCTATTCAGTATGTGGACAGAAGCCGTGAAAAACTTCGCGGAATACGGCAAAGGCAATGTCATCTTCCTCGATGGCAGCGCCCAGGGCATGGATAGAACGATGCAACAGATTATGGCGATGATGAAAACCAAAAGCTGAATAGGATGTCAGATGTCAGATGTCAGATGGCAGATTTTTGATCTTTGATTCTTTGGTTTCTGGTTATTGGAAGCTTTCGAATTAAAAAGGATCAACAATCACAAATCAGTAATCTACTTTCCCAAATCAAAGATCAAAGAATCAAAAATCTGACATCTGCCATCTGCGATCTGCCATTGTTAACGCCTCGTGAAAATCTGGGCACTGGTGTCACTTATGTGCAAAAGCTTTCATAAAAAGCTTGCTTGGGGTAATTTTATTCACATGCACGTCTTTCTTTTGCGTTAGGGTCTAATTTTAACCTAACCCAAATTACCCGGTATGTTTCAATTACTGCAGTCAGACACTTTACAACAGGTAGCAGGTAGTGTTGCCGCAACAGCAGAAAAAATATCTATGTGGAGCCTCCTTCAAAAAGGTGGCTGGATCATGTATCCCTTGTATGCCTTGCTTGTAGCGGCCATTTTTGTATTTGTGGAAAGACTGATGGCTATCCGCAAAGCATCGAGAATAGAGCCGAATTTTATGAATATTATCCGTGATAATATTATGTCTGGCAATGTTCAGGCCGCAAGAAACCTGGCTCGCAACACCAATAACCCTGTTGCCAGGATGATTGATAAAGGTATTCAGCGTATCGGGAAACCCCTGGATGCTATTGAGAAGAGCATGGAAAATGTGGGTAAACTAGAAATGTACACGATGGAAAGAAACCTGAATATCCTGTCGCTCATAGCCGGTATTGCCCCTATGTTCGGGTTCCTGGGTACCATTGTTGGTATGGTGCAGTTGTTTTATGGGATCGCTTCAACAGGTGAATACACACTTAACACCATCGCCGGAGGTATCTATACGAAAATGATTACCTCAGCAACCGGTTTAATTATTGGTCTGATTGCCTATGTAGGTCATAATTTCCTGAGTACACAAATCGATAAAACGGCCAATAAAATGGAAGCAGCCAGTGCTGAATTCATTGATATACTCCAGGAACCTACCCGTTAATCTTACCTATCTAAACAGATAATATGAATATCAGAAAGCGATTAAGAACCCATCCGGAAATGCATACAGGTGCTTTGAACGACATCCTGTTCATTCTCTTATTGTTCTTTCTGATCGTTTCTACACTTGCAAACCCCAATGTTATCAAGGTTTCCAACCCCAAAGCAAAAAGCGATACACGCGCAAAACAAACAGTGGTGGTTACCGTTGATAAGGACCAAAACCTCTACATAGGCTCTCAGCGCACAACACTGGAACAACTGGAACCTGAATTAAAAGCATTCCTTTCAAAAGAAACAGAAAAGCCATCAGTAGTTATTAATGGCGACAGTACTTCCCATTTAGGCACAGCCATCAAAGTAATGCAGATCATCAAAAAACTAGGAGCAACGCCGGTAATGGCGGTTGATAATTCGGGGCAATAGGGGGAGAGCTGCAAGCCGCAGGCTACAGGCTTCAAGCTTAGATTGGTGCTTGTTATGGGCTTATTGCTATTAATTGAATAAATAGGCGCTATTCAATACCATAGATATCCCCGGGAAATTTAACCGCGAGTAGTTGGTGTCGCGTATGATGATCCGTGTTCTATAAATAGCAGATAGTGCATTTACAGCAACCGAATATTTCTTTAAGCAACTGACTTTTAATTTTTTTAATTCGCACCCCCCCCATTTTATTTCCATTAAATGCAGAAAGCCCATAACAAACACCAATCTAAGCTTGCAGCCTGCAGCTTGTAGCTTGCAGCTCAAAAAGTTACCATCACCATCCTATCATTCTCATGCAAGTCTTTTCTGAGTCTTGTTTGATATCCGGATGATTCAAATAGTTGGCATACTTCCTTGCCTAATACCTGGTTTATCTCAAGAAATATTTTGCCTTTTTTGCTGAGGTGTTGCTTTCCGAATGCTGCAATTTTTTTGTAGAATATCAAGGCATCATCATCTGGTACAAATAATGCTAAATGAGGTTCGTGATTCACTACATGCTGCGCCATGGAGCTTTGTTCCGATTGTTTGATATAAGGTGGGTTACTTACAATGATATCGTAATTGGATAAAGCAGACCAGTTAGCTTCATCAAGAAAGTCTACCTGTTTAAATGTGATGCCTGCATCAAGTTCATGGGCATTTTGATGGGCAATACTGAGGGCTTCGGCGCTTACATCGATCGCTTCAACCTGCCAGAGGGGGAATTCCTTTTTTAATACGATGGGTATACATCCCGATCCTGTTCCTATATCAATTACCCGTTGCGGCTCTGAATTAGCCACTGCTTTGATCCATTCAATTAGTTCTTCTGTTTCTGGCCGGGGTATCAGTGTATGTTCATTTACTGAGAACCTAAGTCCGGCAAACCATGCTTCACCCAATACATACTGAACTGGCTTGCCTTCAGACAAATCATTTGCAAAAGCAATAAGCTGAGCCTTTTGTGTGTCATTCAATAATTGCTGTTTAGCAATAGCTCTTTCGGTACGGTTCATGCCTGTCAGGTTTTCCAGCACCATATTACAAATCTGTGCTGCCTCCCTGCTGTCGTACAGTGATTGAAGGGTGTTCTGCAAAAGGTCTTTGGCCTCAGAAACTGTCATGCTGCAATGTTAAGCAGCATTTGTCTATTTTTGTCTATTCAGATGACCGATCTTCACGAAGTATATATGCATCGCTGTATTGCCCTTGCCCAACTGGGTGCAGGCTTTGTTGCACCCAATCCGATGGTAGGTGCGGTGCTTGTGTATGAGAACAGGATCATTGGCGAAGGCTGGCATAAGCAATATGGTGGTCCGCATGCAGAAGTAAATTGTTTGCAAAATGTAGCAGAAGCCGATCGTCATCTTATTCCCTTATCTACTTTATACGTTTCTCTCGAGCCCTGTGCTCATTTTGGTAAAACACCTCCCTGTACAAACCTGATACTTGAAAACAATATTAAAAAGGTTGTGGTAGGATGCAGGGATCCATTTGAAGCAGTTAATGGAAAAGGCATAGAACAATTGCGCAAAGCAGGGGTGGAAGTGATTGTTCCAGTGCTTGAAGAAGCTTGTACTAAACTCAATAAACGATTTTTCAGTTTTCATTTATTGAAGCGACCCTATGTTCTGTTGAAATGGGCACAAACTGCCGATGGTTTCATGGCGGCAGCTTCTGAAAAAAGACTTTTAATAACTCACTCAGATACCAACCGGATTGTGCACCAATGGCGCGCAGAAGAAGCGGCAATACTGGTTGGAACTAGCACTGCAGCAAAAGATGATCCGGAACTGAATAACCGATATTGGTATGGCCATCACCCAATGCGTATGGTTATCGATCGACAACTCAAATTGAGATCGGATTTAAAGCTATTTAAGGATGATCATCCGGTGATTGTTTTCAATGAAATAAAAGAAGAAAAGGTTAACCAGATTCATTATGTAAAACTGAATACAGAGAAATCCTGGGTGTCACAAATACTGGCATATTGTTATGAACATAAACTACAAAGTATTTTAGTAGAGGGCGGAGCTTCCTTATTACAGTCTTTCCTGGAAGAAGGTGTTTGGGATGAAATACGTACCATTACCAATCAGGCATTAACAATAGGAGATGGTCTGAAAGCCCCGGAAATAAAAGAATTGACTTCAAATGAATTTATACGAATGGGCAACGATGAAATAAGGTTTTATCACAATGATCAATCGCTTACATTATGATCGCGTACCTGATTGGCAGTATTGTATTAACAAGCTATCTTACTTTATCCTTCAAAGCTTGTGAGCAGTTCCGGGTGAATGTATTCCAGGCCATTGTATTTAATTATATCACCTGTGTTATAACAGGTTCTTTTGTAAACGGCTCCTTTCCTGTTCATGCAGCAAATATTGCTATGCCCTGGTTTAAATGGGCCTGTATTATGGGGGCAATGTTTGTAAGTATCTTCAATGTGGTTGCACTTACGGCACAGAAAAACGGAGTGGCTGTTGCATCTGTTGCCAATAAACTATCGCTGATCATACCGGTTATTTTATCTGTTTATCTGTATAACGAAACCGTTGCCGGCTGGAAAGCTGCTGGCGTAATACTCGCTTTGATCGCAGTGGTATTTACCTGTTATGCAGAAAAGAAAAATGATGCAAATAAACCAGGTCTGGATTTGATGGTATATATATGGCCACTCATTTTATTTTTGAGTAGTGGATTGCTTGATGCGCTGATTAACCATGTTCAGATTACTTATATAAATGAGGCAAACAATAATGATTACCTGGTGAGCTCCTTTTTCTCAGCAGCCACCATCGGGTCATCAATTTTATGCATTCAGTATATCAGGAAGAAACAAGTATTTCAATGGAAGAACCTGTTGGCCGGTGTGATGATTGGGATACCCAATTACTTTTCTATCTGGTGCCTCATGCATTACCTGAAAGAAAGTCCCTGGCAAACAAGTTCCAGTATACCGGTAAACAATATGGGGATTGTTTTATTCAGTGCAGTAGTTGCATGGGTATTATTCAAAGAACGTTTATCAAAGATTAACTGGTTGGGCGTAGCATTGTCATTACTGGCAATTTACCTGATCGCATTTGGAGATCAATTATGACAACACAAGACTATTACCAAACCATTGATAAACCTGGCTTTGCAGAGTTTAAGGACCGCGGAAGCCGTTTCCTGGCTTATGCATTTCCCATATCAGGGGTGGATGATTTTAAACAACAAATGCAAGTCCTGAAGAAAGAACATCCCAAAGCAGTACACCATTGTTTTGCTTACCGCATAGGAATTGATGGTAATTTGTTCAGGGTGGGCGATGATGGAGAACCTGCAGGTTCTGCCGGTAGACCTATACTTGGACAAATAGACAGTAAAGAACTTACCGATCTGGGAATAATAGTGGTTCGTTATTTTGGTGGTACATTACTTGGCGTACCCGGATTAATCAATGCCTATAAATCGTCCGCAGCAATGGCATTGCAGCTTGTGCCAGTTATTCAAAAACCAATAGAAGTATTATACGACCTGCAGTTCGATTATACAAGAATGAATGAAGTGATGGTATTGGTTAAGCAATATAACTGCTCGGTGATATTACAGGAAATGCAATTGTTTTGTCATCTCCGTATAGGAATACCCAAGGCTAGACTTGAAGATATCCTGTACAAACTAAAAGAGTTGCATACAGTAGAAGTAACAAAAACTAAGAGCCTGTTTAAGATATAATCTACTAGTTTATTATGAGCTATTTTCGAGCGAACCAAGGCGAATTTTGCAGCCATAGTCTAAACGCCTAAGGCGAAAAATTCAACGAAGGTGCAGCCGAAAAGAGCCATAAGAAACTAGTAGATTATATTTTAAACAGGCTCTAAGCTTTCCCGGTAAGTTTATACGCAAGTAAACCAACAATTTCTTTCAGCAAATAGGACCATTCCTTCAACAATTCTGCTTTGGGCATTAATATGTCATCAGGTGAAAATTTATCTTTCACTACCCTGAAATCGCCAGGGAATGTAACAAATGGAATTCCCGCTTTTTTAAATACTGCTGCTGATCTGCGGATATGTTGTGCAGAGGTAATCAGGAGAAAAGGGCCTTTTAGGTTGAGCGAGTCTATTATTTTTTTACTGAAAATTGCATTCTCATAAGTGTTCCTGGATGCTGGTTCTATAATGATGTCCTTTTCAGGAATGGCATTGTCGAGGAATGCTTTTTTAAGGAATACAGCTTCAGCAGGGTAATCATACAACAAAGAGCCACTTCCTCCAGTAACCAATATCTTTTTAATTTTTCCGGTATGGTATAAATTAGCGGTTTGTATGAATCTGTCTGATGCAGTACCAAAATATCCTTCATCTGTATGATCAAATTGAATCATTCCTGTTAAGAGTATTCCAACATCAAATGTATCCTGTGCATTAAGCACAGTTTTAGCAGGCTGCCAGGCCAGGTTAGCTTGTTTGTAAAGCCATGGGTTGGTAAACACCAGTGTTATTACAATAGTAATAATGATTAATCGCCTTTTCAGTATCGCTGATTTAGCAAAAGCAATCCATACCAATAACAACATCACCCAAGTAAATGGAATCAGCAGAAAGTATAATAATTTCGATAGGATGAAAAACATAAGCAGGGGGAAAATAAGGAATAAGAAACAGAGAAATAAGGAATAAGAAATGATTTTTTTTAAATACCCATAACTAATACCTACTTCCTTATTTCTTATTTCTCTGTTTCTTATTCCTTATTCCTTATTTCTTATTCTCTAAACCTCTCACTTACAACCAGCTCCTTGCTTCCCTGGCTGTAGGTATAGAAGCCTTCTCCTGATTTTACACCAAGTTTGCCGGCGGTTACCATATTTACGAGTAATGGGCAGGGGGCATATTTTGGGTTGCCGAATCCTTCGTGTAGAACCTGTAAAATACTCAGGCAAACATCAAGTCCAATAAAATCTGCCAGTTGCAGTGGGCCCATTGGGTGAGCCATGCCTAGTTTCATGATGGTGTCGATGGCTTCCACGTCGGCAATGCCTTCATACAAACTACAGATGGCTTCATTGATCATGGGCATCAGTATTTTGTTGGCGATGAAACCGGGATAATCATTTACTACACAGGGTACTTTACCCAGTGTTTTACTAAGTGCTACAATTACATCACTTACTTCTTTACTGGTGCCATAGCCATTGATTATTTCTACCAGTTTCATTACCGGAACCGGATTCATGAAATGCATGCCGATTACTTTTTCAGGCCTGTTGGTAGCAGCAGCAATTTTGGTGATAGAAATAGACGAAGTATTAGAAGCAAGTATAGCATGCGCAGGTGCTGCAGCATCCAGTTGTTTAAAGATGTTTAATTTAAGTGCCACATTTTCAGTAGCAGCTTCAACAACAAGGTCGGCATCAGCCACACCTTTTGCAATATCGGTTTCAGTTTTTAGCAGTGATAAGGCAGATGTTTTCTGATCCTCTGTAAGTACGCCTTTGCTAACCTGTCTGTCGAGGTTCTTAGCAATCGTTTGTAAAGCTTTCTCCAGTTGAGCGGCATTCAGGTCTATGAGTTGAACAGTAAAACCACTTTGAGCAAATACATGTGCAATACCATTACCCATGGTGCCTGCACCAATTACACTTACATTTTTTATAGACATAATCAATCGTTTAGAAACGCAAAGGTAAACCCGGCGGGACTTATTCCGGAAAAATTAAAAAAAGTTAGTAATTGGAAGATAGGGGTTAGGTGTTAGGCGTTAGGTGTTAGTATTAGGGGTGCTGGGTGCTGGGTACTAGGTAGGATGTTTAAAGACTAACACGCTCCCGACACCTAAGACCTAACACCTAAAACCTAATGCCTAATGCCTAATGGCTAATAGCTAACAACCGCTAATTCTTCCGCTTAAAATCACCTCTTTTCCAGGCTTTAATGAAATCAGCCCAGGCAGCGGGGTTCAGGATATTCATGGGAGGTAGCTGGCCAGAATAATAGTATTTATTGGCCTGTTGGCGTAATTGGTAGTTGATGGCTTCTCTTCCATCAGCAGGTAAACTATTGATCAATATTCTGCGTTGGGCTTCGTCGGTATTTTTACGGGCTATTTCGTAAGAGTCGTCCGGTATTTTATTATTCACAAAATCACGCTCAAATTGTTCCCTTGTGGGTCTTGGTTTTAAGATAGTTGCGGGGAGATAGGCCGTATCACTAACCAGTAACTGGATAACACTGTATTGATTATCAGTTAAATTAAGCGGTATTTCTATGCTCCTGTTTTTAAAGCCGATACAGGAAAAAGTAATTCTATCGCCTTTGAGCACTGCAATGGAGAAAACACCATCCGGATTGGTAATGGTACCCCTTCCTTTTCCTTCTACAATAATGCTGGCAGATGGAATGGCGCGAAGACTATCAGCAGTCATCACCACACCATATAATTGTATTACAGAATCCCTATATGCATTCGGAGTTTGCTGCGCAGTGGCTTTATAACTGGCTATTAATCCGACAATACAACAAAAAGAAATGCGTAGCAATACTTTCATCCGTTCATTTTTATTGTTTTTTGGTCAGATATAACGCTGAATTGATGCTGATCCTTATGAGGATAATCTTGCATGAGCGTTTCTTCTTTACAAAAATACAAAGGGTTTTCCCAAAATCGACAACAACTGGCTTTTCATATTGCTGAAAACAACATGAATTCTGACAAAGTAAGGCAGCGAGCGGTTAACTTTGCATCCTCATTGATTTTTTTAACAAAAACTTGCGTGATGACCGAAGCTGCAATTCTGAATGCCCTGAGTAATGTACAAGAGCCAGATTTAGGAAAGGATTTAGTAACACTGAATATGGTGAAAGATATTCAGATAAATGATAATAATGTAAGTTTCACCATTGTACTCACAACACCTGCCTGCCCCATGAAAGATATGATGCGCACGGCCAGTGAAAATGCCGTTAAATTATTGGTGAATAAAGAGGCAAATGTTACAGTGAATTTCACTTCAAATACATCAACTACCCGAAAAGATAACCAGCAGGTTTTATCTGGTGTTAAGAATATCATTGCAGTAGTAAGTGGTAAAGGTGGTGTTGGAAAAAGCACAGTTTCCGCCAACCTCGCACTTGCATTGGCAGAAGGTGGCGCAACTGTTGGATTGATGGACGCAGATATCTATGGTCCAAGTGTACCCATTATGTTTGGTGTTAGGGGAGAAAGACCTATGATGAAAGAGGTGAATGGAAAGGGCATGATTGTACCACTTGAAAAGTATGGCATTAAATTAATGAGTATCGGATTGCTGGTTGATGAAAAAAATGCAGTGGTATGGCGCGGTCCAATGGCCAGCAGTGCCATCAGACAATTTGTTACTGATGTAGATTGGGGCGAACTCGATTATCTCGTAATTGATATGCCACCCGGTACCGGTGATATTCATCTTACCCTCATGCAAACTGTACCCGTTACAGGTGTGGTAATAGTTACTACTCCGCAAAATGTAGCATTGGCTGATGCCAAAAAAGGTATCGCTATGTTTGGACAGGCACAGATCAATGTACCTATTATTGGTCTTGTTGAAAATATGGCCTATTTCACTCCGGCCGAACTGCCGGATAATAAATACTACCTCTTTGGAAAAGATGGTGGTAAAAACCTCGCTGAAGAATATGATCTTCCTTTCCTTGGACAAATTCCTTTGGTGCAAAATATCCGTGAAGGGGGCGATGCAGGCATTCCAGCCATGGCTGGTTCAGATGAACTGAGCAAGGCAGCATTGCGTAGTTTTGCGGCCAATGCGGTGAGAAATATTGCCATCCGCAATGCCAGCATACCGCAAACAAAGCCGGTTCAGGTAATGTAATAAACGGATACATGAATTTGGTATAAACGGTGCTTTGATAATGCCTTACTTTAATAGCTTTGGCGTCTTAAAAATTCAAGCAGATGTACCATCTTCCTACCTACCAGGAAAAAGACCAGGCACGTATTGTAGCATTTATGCGGGAATATCCATTTGCAACATTAATGGGTGTTTCTTCAGAGCAACAACCTGTTGCAACGCAAATACCCATATTGGTAAAGGAAAGAGATGGGCAACTATTTTTGACTGGTCATATAATGAAACAAACAGACCATCACAAAGCTTTTCTGGAAAATAGTCAGGCATTGGTTTTGTTTAATGGACCTCATACTTATGTAAGTGCCAGTTGGTATGAAAATAAGCAGCAGGCTTCTACCTGGAACTATATGACCGTTCATGCCAGAGGTGTTATGCACTATCTGCCGGATGAAGCCTTGCCGGCAATGCTGGATGAACTCACTGCTCATTTTGAAAACAATCCCAATTCGCCATCACTCTACAAGGAATTACCAGGGGAATATCTACAAAGACTCATGAAAGCTATTGTTGCTTTTGAGATTAAAATTGAAAAAGCCGATGCCATTTTTAAGCTGAGTCAGAACAGGGATGAAAACAGTTTCGGACAAATCATTCAAAAGCTGCAAACTGGCGACTGCGACGCACAAAAAGTTGCGGAAGAAATGAAGAAAATACAGCCATCCCTATTTTAAGGTATTTTAGGTTTTAAACAGGCTCTTATACTGGGAAAAAACTATTTTAGTAAAAAGCCAGTATCATGAGAAAGCTATTCCTGCTATTAATCGTCGCCTGTTATTTCATAAATGCAGATGCCCAATTAGTTGGACTTGTTGGTGGGAGGGAAGTGAGAACCGCTAATCCAAAAGACGGAGGATCTGCGGGTATGTCGCCCTCGAAAAATATCGTTGAAAATATTGCGTCATCAGGAAGCAATACCAATTTTTTAATGTTGTTACAGTCTGGTGGACTAACGGAAAAGTTATCCGGACCAGGGCCTTACACCGTTTTTATGCCATCTTCAGATGCTTTTGCAAAAATTCCCTCAGCTAGTATTAGCTCGCTCACAGAAACGGAGAATAAAAAGAAGCTTACAGACTTACTGAATTTCCACATCGTTGCGGGCCGTTTGGATGCGGCAAGTCTTTCAGCGATGGTAAAAGATGCCGACGGAACCGCCACGCTTACAACACTTGCAGGAATACCGCTTACCGTTACCAAAAAAGGTAAAAAGTTGATTATATCAGATGGTAAAAATTTAAAAGCAACCATTCAATCTGCAGATATTGAGCAGTCGAATGGGATAATTCATGTGATTGATAAGGTATTGATGGCGCAATAATATGGATTCTATCCGGACTTAAATTTAGCTTCTAGCTGCTAGTCTTGTCTTGGGCGAGATGGTGCTTATTATAGACTTTCTGCTATAAATGGTATAAATGTGTAGGCACGCATATGATGGAACACAGATCTTCATGATTTTCAGGATTTATCATGATAGATCTTGAAAATCATGAAGATCTGTGTTCTATTAATAGCAGGTAGTGCATTTACCGCAACCAAATATTCCTATAAGCAACTAACTTTAGGTTTCCCCCTTTTTTTAATTCCAATATAGCAGAAAGCTTAAAATAAGCACCCATCAAGGCTTGTAGCTTGCAGCTTGCAGCCTGTGGCTTGCAACTGCTTTTCTATTTGAAACTCCGCCAATTTATTGCAACTTTGCCGCTACGGTATGAAAAAAATTATTATCACATTAGATGGCTTTTCTTCCTGCGGTAAAAGCACATTGGCGAGGCAGCTTGCCAAAGAACTGAATTATGTGTTTATCGACAGTGGTGCCATGTATAGGGCCATCACTTTGTATTTTATCAGGCAGCATATTGATTGCAATAATACTGAACAGGTGAAGCAGGCATTGTCTGAAATAAACCTCTCATTTGAATATAATCCGCGTACCGGACAGAGTGATATGTATTTGAATGATGAAGATGTAGAGTTGCTTATTCGTGAGATGGTAGTGAGTGAAAGGGTAAGTGAAGTGGCCGCTTTGAAAGAAGTACGGGAATTCGGTGTTGCACAGCAGCAACTGATGGGTACCAAAAAGGGGATCGTGATGGATGGACGTGATATCGGCACCACCGTATTCCCCAATGCTGAACTGAAAATATTCGTTACCGCCGACCCGGCTGTTAGGGTAGAAAGGAGGTTCAAGGAGCTCTACGAGAAAAATCCGGCGATAACCATTGAGGAAGTGAAGCGAAACCTGGAAATGAGGGATTATGTGGATAGCAACCGGGAGTTTAGTCCACTCAGACAGGCCGAAGATGCCGTGGTATTAGATAATAGTGAGCTTACCCGGGAAGAACAACTTGAAATCGCCCTGAAATGGGCCAGGGAAAAAATAGGTCCATAGTCCATGGTCCATAGTCCATGGTCTATCGTCTGTTGAATATTGTCTATAGTATAAGGTCTATGGTCTATGGTCCACGGTCCTCGGACTTCGGACTTCGGACTTCAGACCTCGCTCCTCGCTCCATTTCCCCAAAATTCCCTATATTGCAAAAAAAAAGGGTCCCTCCGTGGAAACGGAACGACCTCTACGATTGCTTGCCATACGAAAACTCTTTGGGATTTTATTCCCGGTATTTTGAACGCTTAATGCGTTGATTGCGATTGTTTGTCTTTTCTCTTCGATTGCCTTGCCGTATGAAATACGATTGCTTATCTGATGTAAAAGTAACATGAAGAATAAATGTAAAAAAGACAAGTTTAACCTTGTTTTTTTACGTTAAAAATGGTTTTTCTTGTCTGGAATGCTCGATTTTATTGGGTTTCCGGTTAAAATTGATATGATGCCCAACCGTTCGCAGGATCCTTTGTTTCAGCTTATAAAGTCGCTCCAGAAATCGGAAAAACGACATTTCAAACTATATATCAAACGAAATTCGGCCAAAGACGACCTTAAAATCATCCAGCTTTTTGATGCATTGGAGAAAATGGTTGAGTTTGATGAAAAAATACTCCTCAAAAAACTGGCAGGCATTGAAAAGCCACAGTTGGCGAATCTGAAGACCCATTTATACAAACAACTGCTTTCGAGCCTCCGCTTGCTGAAAAGTGCCGAGAGTATTGATATGCAGTTGCATGAACAGCTCGATTATGCCCGTATTCTGTACAATAAGGGTTTATACCACCAGAGCCTTAAGATACTCGACCGGGCAAAAGATATGGCCCATCAGTATCATCAGGATAGCTTTTTGATACAGATCATTTCCCTCGAAAAGAAAATAGAAACCCTGCATATTACCCGCAGTATGCAGGATAGGGCAGAACAACTGACCCTTGAAGCGAACCAGGTAAATGAAAAACGACGGGTAATTACCCAGTTATCAAACCTGGCTTTGCAATTGTATAGTTGGTATGTGAAAAATGGACATGCAAGAAATGAAGCAGAAGAAAAAGGTATCAAAGAGTTTTTTAAATCACAGTTGCCACCAGATGTATGGCAGATGGATGGCTTCTATGAAAAACTGTACCTCTACCAAAGCTATTGCTGGTATGCATTTATTCGCCAGGATTTCCTGATGTATTATCGCTACAGCGAACAATGGTTAAATCTTTTCGAAAAAGAACCGGCTATGATTGAAGTTGAGACAGGGCATTACATCAAAGGACTACACAATTTGCTGAATGCACATTTTGATCTTCGCAATTATAAAAAGTTCAGAGAAACACTGGAAAAATTTGAGTCATTCGCCGATACCGATTTACCCAACCAGCACGATATTTTCCGGGTACATAGTTTTATCTATATCACCAGTGCAAAACTTAATCAGCACCTGATGCAGGGAAGTTTTGCTGAAGGACTAAAACTGGTTCCTCAGATTGAAGCGCAGATTGCGGAGAATATGCTGTTTATAGATCAACATCGGATATTGGTGTTTAACTATAAAATTGCTACACTGTATTTTGGTAGTGGCGATTATGATACCTGTATCGATTATTTGCGACGTATCATCAACGACCATGTAGACCTCCGCAACGATTTACAATGTTATGCCCGTCTGCTGCACCTTATTGCACACTATGAATTAGGAAATGCTGAACTGATTGAAACTTCTCTGATAAAATCTGTCTATCGCTTTATGGCCAAAATGGAGAACCTGACGGTGGTAGAAGAAGAAATGTTCCGATTCCTGCGTAACTCCTTCCAGATGCCAGCTAAAGAAGTGAAAACAGCCTTGAAAGATTTTCTGAAAAAGATAAAACACTACGAAAAGAGTCGCTTCGAAACCAGGGCCTTCGCTTACCTCGATGTGATTTCATGGGTAGAAAGTAAAGTCTACGGAAAATCGATGAGTACGATTATTCATGATAAATACCTGGGGAGTAAGAGGCGTTAGGGGCTATTAGCCTTTAGCTTTTAGCAATTAGCTTTTTGTGTTTTGACCTAATACCTAGCACCTAATACCTAACACCAAAAAGCTAAAAAAAGTGCCCAGGACTGGATTCGAACCAGCACACCCGTGAAGGCGCTGCGACCTGAACACAGTGCGTCTACCAATTTCGCCACCTGGGCAGTGGAAAGGATGTCCGCCAAAGGCGGATAAATCTGATTCAGGGCTGCAAATATAATAGCGGTATGGCTATCTGCAAAGTAAATTTTAGAAAGGGATTGTAAAGAGTGGAGCCATTGATGAACGGGGAAATTTGTATATAGTAAAAAATTGCCAAAAACTTATGAATTAGACTACTATTCAGCGCATTTTTGAAATTACAAACACCTTGTGTTCATGACATAAATAGGAGGAATTCCTTTACCCCGGAGGGGTTGCACATGTTAGCACAAGAAATCATTCTCACGTCTCCCTACCCCGGAGGGGTTACACATGTTAGCACAAGATGTCATTTTATTTCTCCTTACCCTGGAGGGGTTGCACATGTTAGCACAAGAAATCATTCTCACGTCTCCCTACCCCGGAGGGGTTACACATGTTAGCACAAGATGTCATTTTATTTCTCCTTACCCCGGAGGGGTTGCACATGTTAGCACAAGAAATCATTCTCATGGCTCCTTACCCCGGAGGGGTTGCACATGTTAGCAAAAACCCCAAAAGAAATTTTATTACCCTGGAGGGGTAACAAGGACATCAATATTAGTCAACATTATTTGTTCAATGGAGATGCTCTATTGCCTACATAATGTATGTACACATTTGTAAACTTCACTAATATCATTATCTCACTCTATACGAAAATTTATAACCCCTCCGAGTTGGGAAACATGAGAATGATGGTTTGTGTTAACATGTGCAACCCCTCCGGGGTAGGGAGCCATGAGAATGATGGTTTGTGCTAACATGTGCAACCCCTCCGGGGTAGGGAGCCATGAGAATGATGATTTGTGCTAACATGTATAACCCCTCCGGGGTAGGGAGCCATGAGAATGATGGTTTGTGCTAACATGTGCAACCCCTCCGGGGTAGGGAGCCATGAGAATGATGGTTTGTGTTCACATGTATAACCCCTCCGGGGTAAGGAGCCATAAGAATGATGGTTTATGCTAACTATCATGATTTTCAAGATCTATCATGATAAATCTTGAAAATCTGTGTCCTATTAATATCAGGCATTGCGTTAGCAGCAATCAAATATTTTATTGAGCAGCTCATTTTAAATTATCCCATTCGCAGGCCCCTATTTTTTCCCTTAAAAGCGTATAACAAGCACAAATCAAGGCCCGCAGCTTGCGGCCAATCAGTCCATTTTTTCAGTACAAAACACGAAATTCTAATTCGCTCATTATCAATGATTTACTCGTACCATCAACACATCATCAACACATCAACAACACACCACAACACGAATTAGTGTTTTGAAGTGTTGAAGTATTGTTAGTGTCGTATAGATATATTGAGGAAGACGTTAGCAAAACCATATAATATATCCGTATCTGTTAACCTCCATAAAATCATTATCGTCCTCTATGCGGGAATGTGTAACCCCTCCGGGGTAAGAAGTGCAACGGAATATTTCTTTACCAGGTGTTTTACAAAATTAATTCCGGTCCCACCTATTTATTCTATTAATGGGATAAAAGAGGGGGAGATAATTTAAAATCAGCTTGCTAAAGAAATATTAGATTGCTGTAAATGCATTGTCTCTTATCGAACACGGATTATCATGATTTTCAAGATCTATCATGATAAATCCTGAAAATCTGTGTTCCATCAAACGCGTGCCTGCACATATATTCCATTAATAACAGAAAGCATAAAAATAAGCACTAATCAAGCTAGCAGCTAGAAGCCAGCAGCTAGCAGCCCAACTCAAACCACCATCAAACTACACCCCCTTATATCACTATTATCCAATCTTCCCCATACTTCAAAGGAGCCGTCTGGATATACCATACCCAGATCTTCTGTTGCAATAAAGGCACAACTGTAGATATTGGCCAGGTCTATCACCTGTATCACCCCTCTGCCAGTAGTAGCTGAACTAAGTGGGTCTTCTTCATCACGCACAAATACTTTCATCCAGGGTGGACAGGCAAACAATCCATTCCCTTTGGAATAAGCCTGGCTTAATAATTCTGTCATGCCATATTCGGAATGAACCTGGTTTATGCCCAGTTGTTGTTGAAGTATTTCATGCACTTCCACCCTGGTCATTTCCTGTCGCCTTCCTTTCATACCACCGGTTTCCATTACAACCGTATGTTTCAGTTGCTTCGGATAATGCTCCGCAAAATCAAGCAGGGCGAATGTTACACCTAATAATAAAGTTTTTTGTCCCCTCAGCTCCAGCATCTTTAGTGTTTCATTCAACTCAGCATGATTATACAGGTAAAACCCGCTATGTTCATGTTTACTTAATGCGATCAATTCATCGGCCATCATCACCAGCGAAGAATGCTGTCGCTCAAGGTAGGCAGGTAATAAAGCCAGAATGCACCAGTCTTTCACCGAACCATAAAACAGCTCAAAAGCCTGGAGAAAACTTTTCCGGTATATTCCTAAATCGGGCACCCAGTGCCTGCTGTTGATTGTTTGAGTAGTGCCGCTGCTTTCAAAATAATGTGAAGCCGGCACACCGGTAAGAATGGTTTCCTGCTTAAAAAAAGATACAGGCAACGCCGGAATCTCCATGGGTGTCTGAATAGTAGCCGGTGATTTCCCGATCATATCACACCATTTGCGATATACGGGGTTCTGACGGTACTGGTATTGGTACAATTCCATACAGGTTGCATCGAAACTATCTGCCGAAACAGAGAAAATATTGTTAACATCAAAAGGCAACCCACCCATGTATTGTAATGTTTTAACTAAATTTGATAAGAAAGTAGAACGAATGAAGGCAAAATTATTGATATTCAGCGCAATTATACTCGGTATTACCGCTTGCAAAAAAGATACTTATACTACCCGTCCACAGTTGACGTTTAAAAGCGTAAACGGGAAAACATTTGGTAGTAACTCGGCTATCATTTTTTCCATTGAATTTACCGACAAAGAAGGCGATCTGCAAGACAGTATCTGGGTTCAGAAAATTACCCGGGTGAATGGTTGTGCCAGCTTCGGCGACCGCGCCAAAATACCCAATTTCACCGCTACCAGCAACCTGAAAGGAGTTTTTGAAATTGGCTACAGTACCGGTTTTGTACCAGGAAGCAATTATACCGTTTTACCGTCCTGCTCAAAAACCGACACCTGTTATTTCCGTTTCTGGACAAGAGATAAAGCCAAAAATGTGAGCGACACTGTTGTTTCTCCTGATATCATCATCGTGAAATAGACGGTATGCTAACGGGGCATGACTGTCCAAAATGTGTGGTTATTGAAAATAACGGAGCGATTTTTCCAGCATTTCTTTTTTGGCAACTATTTCTATGGCTGCTGCGTGGTGGCACTTGCCATTGAAGCAAACCTGCAACAAGGGTTCCCGCTAAACAATCTATTATTCTATATTCTTCTTTTCTCCTCCACAGTACTGTATTATACTTATGCCTACCTCAGAGAAAACCCCAGCGTAAGTAATCTTCGCAGTGAATGGTATACTGCCAACAAAAAAAGGATACAGTATTCTCAAATCATACTTACTGTAACCTGTCTGGCGATAGCCATCTACCAACTCATCAACTGGCAATCAAAATTGCTTAAGATCAATCCATGGGAATGGTTGCTGCTCGCAATCTTCCCCTTGCTTGCTATCTGGTATTATGGCGATCACCTTCCCTTTATCAAAAAATCAAGTCTGCGCTCTAAAGGATGGATAAAACCCTTTGTGATAGGATTTATTTGGGCAGGCGTTGTTACCATTTACCCCTCTTTTTTTGCCGCACTGGAAAAGAACCAATCTTATGAGCCTGCCTTCTTTTCCTTCCTCCTATTTGTAAAAAATGGCATGTATATAACGATGTTATGTATACTGTTCGATATCAAAGACTATGCAACAGACCATAACCTTCAGCTTAAAACTTTTGTAGTGCGGTATGGACTTCGGAAAACGCTTTTTTATATCATTATGCCGCTCACTATTGTTGGACTGGCAACCTTATTAACCTATGGAATTTCAAACGGATTTCCCCCGCTGCGGATAGCAGTTAACACCATTCCCTTTTTAATGTTGATAATTGTAACCTATTATATGCACCGTCGTAAAAGCATTCTCTATTATCTTGCAATCATCGACGGCATGATGCTGTTAAAGGCCCTCTGTGGCATTGCAGGTAGTTTTATTGCTGCATAAACAGACGGATAAACCCTTTCTACTCATTCTAAAAAAAGATAGTATGGCCAAGTCAAAGAGCACAACCAAGGCGAAATCGAAATCAATCCTTACCGAAAAATCGCTCAGTTTCTTAAAAAATTATATCAATACACCTTCTCCCGTTGGTTTTGAAAGCGGTGGACAGAAAGTGTGGATGGAATATATTAAACCATATACCGACAGTTTTTTCTCTGATCCTTATGGTACTGCTGTTGGCGTAATTAACCCAACTGCCCCCTTCAAAGTAGTGATAGAGGCACATGCAGATGAAATTAGCTGGTTTGTAAATTATATCAACGAACAAGGACTTATCTACCTGAAAAGAAATGGTGGCGTAGATCACCAGATTGCACCAGCCATGCGTGTTTGGATTCATGGAAAAAAAGGTCCTGTAAAAGCCGTATTCGGATGGCCCGCTATTCATACCCGTTTAAGTAATCCTGAAGCAAAAGAGCCTCAACCTAAAGTAGATAATCTTTGTCTGGATTGCGGCGCAAGAAGTAGGAAAGAAGTGGAAGCTTTAGGCATTCATATCGGCGCAGTAGTTACTTACCAGGAAGGCTTTGATGAACTGGCCAATGATTTCTATATCGGTCGTGCATTCGATAACCGCATTGGTGGTTTTATGATTGCTGAAGTAGCCAGACTGATCAAAGAAAATAAAAAGCAGTTGCCTTTTGCATTATATGTTGTGAATGCCGTGCAGGAAGAAATTGGTTTAAGAGGTGCTGAAATGATTGCCCGCCGTATTAAACCCGATGTAGCTTTCATCACCGATGTTACCCACGATACCAGCACACCCATGATCAGCAAAATCATTGAAGGAGATATTCAATGTGGTAAAGGTCCATCGTTAGCTTATGCGCCCGCCATTCACAATAAACTCCTGAAACTGGTAGAAGATGTTGCAGAGAAAAATAAAATACCAGTACAGTTCAGAACCCTCAGCAGAAGCACCGGCACCGACACCGACAGCTTTGCCTATGCAAATGATGGATGTCCATCGGTACTCATTTCTATACCATTGAGATATATGCACACCACCGTAGAAATGCTGCATAAATCTGATATAGAAGAAACGATAAAATTGATGTACCAGAGTTTACTGGCTTTGACACCGAAAACGAATCTCAGCTACCTCTGAGGGGATAGCAGATGTCAGATGTCAGATGGCAGATTTGAAATTTGGAATGTTAGAGAATTTTAACACGCCCAGAATAAAACAAATCTGCCATCTGCCATCTGACATCTGACATTATCCAAAGATTCTTATGTTTGCCCCCCAAATGCATCTTAACCCTAAAAATATCCGCATCGCTGTACTTGATCTCTATGAGGGTCATGCCAACCAGGGTATGCGTTGTATCAGTGAAATTGTGCACCAATGGTGCGAGGAGAGGGGGATTGAATTGTATTATGAAACATTTGATGTGAGGCAAGTACTGGCTGTGCCAGATCTTTCATTTGATGTATATATTTCCAGCGGTGGACCCGGCTCGCCGCTTGAAACAGAAGGTACGGAATGGGAAGCGGCTTACTTTACATGGTTGAATAATATTGAATCCTGGAATCATAGCGCTCAAGACGCAGATAAAAAGCATGTATTCTTTATTTGCCACAGTTTTCAATTAGTATGCAGGCATTACAAAATTGGCAATGTTTGTAAAAGAAAATCTACCGCATTTGGTGTTTTCCCCGTTCATATGCTGGATGCAGGAAATACCGAGCCAGTAT
This sequence comes from uncultured Sediminibacterium sp., assembly GCA_965650685.1. Taxonomy (GTDB): domain Bacteria; phylum Bacteroidota; class Bacteroidia; order Chitinophagales; family Chitinophagaceae; genus Sediminibacterium. Next base: position 60,061 of record CBFGPM010000012.1, on the reverse strand, counting down.
TTGATGGATTAAAAGATCCTTTTTATACCGTTGATAGTCGCGATTACCAGGTAATAGAACCCGATATTCATAAGCTGCATCAAATGGGGGCAAGTATACTTGCCATCGAAAAAAACAGACCACATGTGCCCTATGAAAGAGCCGTAATGGCCATACGCTTCAACGATCACTTCATCGGAACACAATTTCACCCCGAAGCAGATGCAACAGGCATGCACATGTACCTCACGCGCGACGATAAAAAACAAACCGTCATAGAAAACCATGGAGAAGCCAAATGGCAAAGCATGGTCGACCAACTCCAGGACCCAGGGAAAATCCGGTATACTTATCAGACGGTGTTGCCTAATTTTTTGATGCTGGCTGTGGGGGGCTAGGTGCTGGGTGCTGGGTGTTAGGTATTAGGTATTAGGTGTTAGGTGTTAGGGGTTAGCCGTTAGTTTCTAAACTCTAATGGATACCATCCTATTTTTAGTAGAATACATCCGGGTGTAACTTATAGTTCCTTCGTCGCAATTTCCGATCGTAGATCGGAATGCTCCTCAGGATGACAAATGCAAGTTCTCCCAACTTGCATTTGTCATCCTGAGGAGCATTCCGGCCATAAGCCGGAAATTGCGACGAAGGAACTACTAAAATTTAAACACTTAAAAATCTTCTTTACCAGACCGTAAAACCTAACACCTAACACCTAATACCTAGCACCTAGCACCCAGCACCCAGCACCCCCCCCTCATAATTACCTTCTCCGTATCAAAAGGTTTTTATATTTTCAAAGACCTAACATGATGTATATATGGTACCAGCGATTAGAAAAGCGTTTAATGAACAATTCAGTGTTGAAAAATACCAGGATTATTTAAATGACCTGAACAGTCTTTTTCCGGGAGCAATTGAATTCAGGGTGGCAGAAACACCTGTATTCATCGATAAGGCATTTAAAGAAAAAATACTGGCTGCCTGTGAAAGTATTGTGGATGTAATTACGCAATTCAACTTCAACACACTCACTTCTCATGCCATACCGGAGAATGTGCGCGTACCTAATGAAAATGCACATACCCATTTTATTGCTTTCGATTTTGGTATCTGTGAAAATGAAAAAGGGGAATATGAACCACAGCTTATTGAAATGCAGGGTTTCCCAACATTGTTTGGATACCAGGTTTGGCAGGATGAAGTTACCCGCAGACACTTTCCTGTTCCGGATGGATACAGTACCTACCTCAGCGGCTTTACAAAAGACAGTTATACAAAACTTTTAAGAGAAATTCTTTTAGGAACGCATGAAGCTGAAAACGTAATTCTGCTGGAAATCCTACCTCATCAGCAAAAAACCAAAATCGATTTTTATTGTACCAGTATGTACACTGGTATTCCGGTTGTTTGCTTAACCGAATTAATCCAAGAAGGCAAACAGTTATTCTACCTGGATGCATCAGGAAAAAAAATACAAGTAAAACGCATCTATAACCGCATCATCTTCGATGATTTGCAACAACAATCAGCAGCAATACAGGAAAAAGGAAAATTATTGTTGGAAGAACTGGATGTAGAATGGGTGCCACACCCCAACTGGTTTTACCGTATCAGTAAATACACATTGCCTTTTATAGATCATCCTTATGTGCCTAAAACATGGTTTCTGAGCGAATTACAAGAAATACCTGCCGATCTGGATCAATATGTTTTAAAACCATTGTTTTCTTTCGCCGGACAAGGAGTAATCATCGATGTTACAAAAGAGGATATCGAAAAAGTAAAAGACCCGGAGAACTGGATACTGCAGCGTAAAGTAAAATATGCCGATATCATTCAAACCCCCGATGATCCTGCTAAAGCGGAGATACGTATTTTTTATTTCTGGAAAGAAGGTGATGCCAGACCCATTGCCACTAATAACCTTGCACGACTAAGCAAAGGAAAAATGATTGGTGTGCGATATAATAAGGATAAAGAATGGGTGGGTGGAAGTCTTGTTTATTTTGAAGAATAATGGAACACAGATTTTCATGATCTTCATGATCCATCAAGATCATAATAATCCCTGTACCGGATTTAAATCCGGTGCAGGGATTATATTTTGAAATATAAGTTGAACACAGATCACCAAGATCCAACATGAAAAATCATGACAATCATGATAATCTGTGTTCTATTAATAACAGGTAGTGATTTAACAACAATCAAATATTTATTAAGCCAGCCCATCTTAAATTATCTAATTCGCAGTTCCCCCTCATTTATTCCATTAAAAGCAGTAAACATACAATAACGACCATCTCGCCCCAGGTGAGACTAACAGCTAAATGCTAATGGCTAATAGCTAACCCCTAACTGACACCTAAAATACATCAGTATTCCTCAATCTGTTTACAACTCCTGAATTCGCTGATAATCAGACAGGTACAATCTTAACATCATTTTGCATTATAACATTAATCTTGTTATAATGCAAAATGATGTTATCTTTACGCTATGAATGAGATCCGGAATTATCTGAACAAAGGCTTTGGGCTGGATGTATCCATGCGTAGGCTGGAGCAGTCGCGACTGGCGAAATTGCCCCTTTATATAAGGGGAGCATTCGAATTCTGGTCGGCAAACCTGTTGAATAACAAGGTTCTTTTTGTAGCAATAAAGGAGGGAACCGAACTGTCTCCGGTAAAACTTAAAAAACAGGCCGCAGAAATTGCTAGAATTATTCCCTATCCGATAGTGTATATTTTTCCGGAACTGGAGAGCTGGAACCGAAGCAGATTGATTGAACAACATGTTGCATTTATAGAACCCGATAAGCAACTTTATGTGCCTGAACTTTTATTGCACCTGAATGATGTAAGCCGGCGCAGTAATTTATCTCTTCGTTTGGGAGAAAAGTTAAGTATGTCATCGCAAGCCATTCTCCTGCATCAGCTTAATACACGCAAATATGAACCATTTGAATACCAACAGATGGCAAATGCGATGGGTTGTTCCCTTATGACCATTAGCAGAAGCATAAGAGAATTGTCTGCTGCAGGTTTGGCAGTTATTGAAGAAGGACGCCCTAACCTGGTTCATTTTATAACAAAGGGAAAAAAACTGTGGGAGCAGGCATTGCCATTACTCTCATCACCTATAAAATCTATCTGGCGTAGTGAACAACCACTAAAAGGAGCAACTGGTATAAAAATGGCAGGAATAACTGCTCTCTCACATTATAGCATGCTTTCAAAAGGATCAGGTCTATGTTATGCGATCGGGAAACATTTTCTTCCATCTTTAAAAAAAAGAAATCCTGGTCTTCATGATGAGCAGCAACAATATGGTGAATATCAATTACAAGTTTGGGATTATGATCCTGATTTTACGGGTAATCCTGTCGGCGGGGTGGTAGATAGGCTTTCACTTTATTTGTCTATGCGTGATCAGGTGGAAGATGAAAGAACAGAAGCGGCATTACAGGAACTAATAAATGAAATGGAATGGTAGAAGGACTAGATGTATTTACGGCACATTTTGCAGATTATACAGATCAGTATGTTTTAATTGGCGGTACAGCCTGTGAGCGACAATTTACGCAGCGGGCAGTTCCATTCCGGGGTACAAAGGATCTGGATATTATACTTATTGTTGAAGCATTGAATGACAAATTTGTACAACAGTTTTATGCATTCATACGCGATGGAGAATATACAATCGCAGAGGTAGATGGTAAGAAATCTTTTTACAGGTTTAATAAACCAAATGCAAAAGGGTATCCTTATATGCTGGAACTTTTTTCCCGTTACCCGGAAATATTGGGTACACCGCCGGCAGATATCCATATTACAGATATACCTACCGGAGAAGAGGTTTCCAGTCTGTCAGCCATCCTGCTCAATGATGATTATTACCAGTTAACCATGCAACATAGTGAACTGATAGATGGACTTCGAATAGCCAGTATCCCTTGTCTGGTATGTCTGAAAATCCGGGCATTCTTCGGAAATCTGGAACTGAAAGAAAAAGGTGTGGATATACAGGACGATAAGATATATAAGCATAAAAAGGATGTACTTCGATTACTTGCTATTCTTGATCCTGCAGTGAGGTTAGCAATACCAGCTATAATGCGTTCTGACTTTGAAAATTTCTTATCTATGATGGAGGAAGAGCAGGAGATAGTAGAACAATCTTTACGATCCATGAAATTGCCGGTTAAACCAATTGAACTGATAGAACTAATGCGTACTGTTTTTCTCTCTTGATTGTTTATAGCTAATGGCCTATGAATCGTGGTCTATATTTGATATAGCTGTTAGCCTTTAGCTCTTAATGTGAATCAAGGGATTAGGTGTTAGGTGTTAGTCTCGCCTGGAGCGAGATGGGGCTTAAAATGATCATATAGATCATAGTGTATAGTTGTTCAATATAGTCCGGGAAAATTTGAATGCGATCTGTAGGTGTCGCGTATGATGGAACACAGATTATCATGATTTTCAAGATCTATCATGAAAAATCATGATAATCATGAAAATCCGTGTTCTATTAATAACAGGTAGTGATTTAACAACAATCAAATATTTATTAAGCCAGCCCATCTTAAATTATCTAATTCGCAGATGCCTTCCTTTATTCCATTAAAAGCTAAATGCTAATGGCTAACACCTAACACCTAACACCTAACTCCTAACCCCCAACCCCTACGCCACCATCCTCCCCAACCTCTCCCTCACTCTCTTCCTCGAAACCTGTAACTGTTTCTTCACTGTTTTAGCAGAAGTCCCAAGCAGCAAAGCCAGTTCTTCTTTTTTATAGCCAGCGATATGAGAGAGAATATAAACTTCTTTTTCGCGGAGGGGTAAGCTTTGTATGGCCTGGTTGTGTAGTATGGTTAATTCACGGAAGTGCAGTTGTTCTTCGGTGTTATTGCGGTCTAAATAATTGTTAGCATACCATTCGTCGATGGATAAGCGATGTTTCTGTTTTCTGAAATAGCTCATGCATTTATGGTACACTGCTGTTTTCAGGTAAGCGCTTGCATGGTCCATAAAGGAAGGTGAGATATTTTTTCTCAGTAGTGTAAGAAATACATCTTGCACAATGTCTTCGGCTAGCTGATTGTCTTTCAGGTAGTGACAAGCAAGTTTATACATGCTTGCATAATGCAGGTTGTATATATTGGTCCAGTTGGTCATTGGTCTATGGCGTTGAGAACTTAAGTTTACATGTACCAAAAACATACTATTAGCCTAAACAGCAACTAACTTTTTTTAATTTGCCAGAAATCAACCTGCAACTTTTTTTCCTTTTTTATTGTCTTTTTGTATTGTGTATTAAGTAATTATTAGATTTCTGTTACTTTTATCCTGGATAAGTCTCCAGTACTTTTATCATTATTTCCCCCAATGAAGTCCTTTCAATCATATGACGATCGTATGCTTATATCCCTGCTCGAAGAGGATGAAGAAGGAGCATTGACAGAACTCTATAGCCGTTATTGGAAGCAATTATATAATGCTGTTTTCGCCCGACTAAAGAATCAGGAACAGGCGCAGGATATAGTACAGGATGTCTTTGCCGATTTATGGCAGCGGCGAGGACAGGTGAAAATCGAAAATATCGGAGGGTACTTGCAAACAGCCTGCAAATTTCAGGTCTATAAAATTGTTTCCAGGAAAAAAGCCGGTCCTGCTTTTTTTGAACTTTTTGAAACATTAGGTGGTGGTAGCTATGAAGCGGAAGAAAAGATCCGTCAGAAAGACCTGCTGTGGCTTTTTGCCAAATGGATCGACACCCTGCCTGAGAAACGTCGTAACATATTCAAATTGCATTATGTGGAAGGTCTTAGCTCACAGGAGATTGCAGAAAAGCTGCATCTTTCCCCTAAGACTGTCCGCAATCAATTGGGTACTTCTTTGGAATCTTTCCGGTCCGAATTGTCCCGCTTCCTGAACCTATTGGTATTCTAAGTTTTAAAAAAAAGTAAAAAAAAATTAACCTGCGCTTAGGCGCATGTCTCAATTTAGGTACATACCAAATAATAGTCCATGCCGAAACAAGAAAAATTGGAAAGAAAAGAATTGGAAAGACTGGCCCGTAAGTTTATCTCGGGTAAAGCAACGGAAGCTGAAACAGCTTTCCTGGACAGCTATTATGCACAGTTTGGTAAGGAACCACATGTGCTGGATGGGTTTACGCAAGAAGAAACACAGTTATTGGAATCGCAGATGCAGGAAAGAATAATACAGCGTATCCGTAAACAGCAAAAAGCGCCGGTTCGTAAGATGTGGTGGCGCTATGCTGCCGCCGCAGTTTTTCTTGGGGCTATTGCAGGTGCTTATTTTCTGCTGAAAATGCCAGAACAAATAACGGCACCTGCATTCAGTGTATATAAGAATGATGTAGAGCCGGGAAAGGTTGGGGCTATCGTTGTGCTGCCTAATGGTAAACAGGTATTGCTGGATACAGCAGCCAACGGACTGTTAGCGAATGAGGATTATGCAGGTATCAGTAAGAATGATGATAACTTAAGTATTGCAAGTGCAGGAGCAGATCGGCCAGTTGAATATATCACAGTCATCGTGCCTGTGAAGCGTACGCAAAAGATCAATCTGCCGGATGGTTCTACAGTATGGCTGAACGCAGGAAGTTCTATGGTATTTCCGACGAGGTTTACAGGCAATGAGCGTTTGATTAAAGTGACAGGTGAAATCATTGCAAAAGTGACACATAATGCGGCACAACCTTTCAGGGTTGAGATGCGGGGCACTATCTATGAGGACAAGGGAACAGAGTTTAATATCAGTGGCTATGAGGAAGATGCTGTAGTGAAAACCACCGTTCTTGAAGGGCTTGTCGCTGCCAAAGGAATGCTTATCAAGGCAGGAGAGCAGGCACAGATAGGTGTAAGCGGTGAGGTCAAGATATCAAAGGATATCCCGCTACAAAAACTCGATGAAATATTTGCGTGGCGAGATGAACAGTTTAGTTTTTCAGGCGCTAGTGCGGAAGCAATATTGAAGCAGGTTGCCAAGTGGTACGATGTGGAACTAGTATTCCAGGATCCAATCAAGGAAGAATTCACGATCAGTGTTGACAGGAAAAAGCCACTTTCCAGTTTGCTTAAGTCAATGGAAAGGTCCGGTGAGGTGCATTTTGATATTGATGGAAGACGTGTTACAGTTAGGAAATAGTTTTTTTATATAAGGTAGCCCAGATAAAAAACCGGTAATGGTTGGAACATTACCGGCACAAAGTTCGGGTTACCCAAAAAATCCAAATCCTTCGACAGGCAGACTTATTGTTTAACCCAAACAAACCAAAGCTATGCAGATAACTGCTAACGGGCAAACCTATGTTCATAAAACAGGTAAATCGGCCCGCTCACTCTTTAAAAAATTGCTGATTATGAAAATGCTGTGTATTTTCCTTTTAGCAACCTGTTTGCAGGCCAGCGCCCGACTAACGGCGCAGGAGATTACGCTTAAAGTAACAAATGCGGCTCCTGAAAAAATCTTAAACGAGATCAAAAAGCAGACCGACTATGACTACTCGTTCAAGACAAGTGTGCTTCGTAATGCAAGACCCATTACCATTACGGCCAATAAAACCCCACTTGAACAATTCCTGCGTGAGTGTTTTAAAGATCAGCCCTTCACTTATGAGATTGTAGACAAAATAATTGTACTTAAAGCAAAGGAAGAAAAAAAGTCCACCAGTTCATTAACCCAGGACTTAAGTCCCGGGTTAGTACCTCCGCCAACCCGCGACATAAGTGGTAAGGTTACGGATGCAGAAGGAAATCCTTTAGCTGGAGCGAGTATTAAAGTTCGTGGTGGTACGCTGGGTACTTCTACTAATGCGGATGGGGTGTTTGTTTTGAAGGGGGTTGATGAGAAGGCTAGTATTGAAATTTCGTTTGTGGGGTATGAGACATTGACTTTAACTGTTGGAACGAGGACCTCTTTTATAGTTAGTTTGAAGGTGAAGGAGGGGATGTTGCAGGAAGTCATCGTCAACAAAGGTTACTACACCGAAAAACAAAAAACTTCAACAGGAAGTGTTAGCACTGTGCAATCAAAAGATATTGCAAAGAGTCCGGTTTCTAATGTATTAGCTGCAATCTCAGGTAGAATGCCTGGAATGTTTATTACCCAAAATACCGGCATGCCTGGTGGCTCCTTTACGGTACAAATTCGTGGGGTAAACAGCCTCCAGAACGGCACCGATCCCCTCTATATAATAGACGGTGTGCCTTATATGTCTCAATTATTAGATAATGTTAATCCTGCCCTTGTTTCCAACCCAGTTGCCGGGAGTCCATTAAACTTCATCAATCCTTCTGATATAGAAAGTATCTCAGTATTAAAAGACGCAGATGCTACCGCAATTTATGGATCCCGTGCTGCGAACGGCGCGGTGTTAATTACCACTAAAAAGGGCAAGGCAGGCAAAACGAAATTGGATGTGAATGTTTATTCAGGCATTGGGAAAGCTCCATTAAAAATGGACTGGTTGAACACACAGCAATATCTTCAAATGCGGCGTAAAGCATTCATTAACGATGGCGTTACTCCGACTAACTCCAATGCCCCTGACCTCCTGGTTTGGGATACCACACGATATACTGATTGGCAGAAATTGCTAATAGGCGGAACAGCACATTATACAGATGCTCAAACAAATCTTTCAGGGGGCACTGAGAATCTACAATATCTGTTTGGAGTAGGGTATCATGGTGAGACTACAGTATTTCCGGCAGATTGGAGGGATCAAAAGATTAGTACGCATTTCAATATCATCAATACCTCTTTCAATAAAAAGTTCAGATTCAACCTCACCGGAAATTATCTTCAGGATAATAGTAGCCTGCCATCAACTGATTTAACGAGTTTGCTGAATACTCCGCCGGATGCACCTCCAATTTACAATCCAGATGGCAGTTTAAATTGGGCCAACTCGACATGGAATAATCCTCTGTCAAGCACATTAAAAAAATATAAAGCCCGTACAAATAACTTGGTTGGTAACGCTGTCGTGAGTTATCAGTTATTGAAAAACCTGGAGATTAAAAGCAGCTTTGGATATACTAATATGCAGGTTAATGAGACCCGAACGACGCCCATCTTATCTCAAAATCCAGCATCTTCTCCAAAGGGCTCTTCGGCATTTAGCAATAACACCACCACTTCTTGGATCATTGAACCGCAAGCAAATTATAAAATAAACTTTGGTGAACACCACATAGAAGCACTAGTGGGAAGTACATTTCAATCAATTAAAAATAATGGGCAAATAATTTTTGCAAACGGATATACAAGCGATGCCATGCTCGAAAACATTCAGGCTGGAGCTACATTCACAATTAATTCACTAACAAGTAACGAGTATAAGTATAATGCGATTTTTGGGAGGTTCCATTATGACTACCAAAATGAATGGTTTCTAAATTTAACGATGCGAAGGGACGGTTCCAGCAGGTTTGGATCAAATAATCAATTCAATAATTTCGGTTCGATTGGTGCATCGTGGATATTTTCTAAACGAACTTCTAAATCTTTACCTTTTTTAAGCTTTGGAAAGTTAAGGGCGAGCTACGGCACTACCGGTAATGATCAAATTGGGGATTATAATTTTTATAATTTATTTAATAGTACTTCGGTGGCTTACCAAGGTACGCCGGGGTTAACTCCTTCAGGACTGCCTAACCAGAGTTTGGCTTGGGAAGAAACAAAGAAGGCTGAAGTTGGCCTTGATTTAGGATTCTTAAACGACAGATTTTTATTTGGGGCTAGCTATTATTTAAATCGCTCGTCTAACCAACTAGTGCTTTATAACTTGCCAGCGCTTGCCGGCTTCACCTCTATCACTGCCAATCTTCCTGCCACAGTTCAAAACGATGGATTTGAATTCTCAGTAACTTCAAGTAATATTAAATCAACGAATTTTAAATGGACTAGTTTTATCAACCTTACTATTGGACGTAATAAGTTAATCTCGTTTCCAGACTTTTCAAACTCAGCCTACAAATCCATCTTTGTGATAGGCGAGCCTATTACGGCCACGAGAGTGTATCATTTGATAGGAGTCAATGATACTACAGGAGTATACCAATTTAGTGATAGCAAAGGCAATCCAACCTATTCTCCTATTTTTCGAAATGACGCCAATTCTTTAGTAAATACTGCCCCCAAATATTATGGAGCTGTCGAAAATAGCTTTCAGTATAAGGGATTCACGTTGGACTTTATGTTTCAATTTAGAAAACAGGAAGGCATTAATTATTTGGTGCAGTCCGCTAGTGCCCCGGGCTTTAGGATTAACCAACCTGCAGGTATTTTGAGTGCTTCATTGCAAAAATTCACACAAGCGTCTGGCTCTGCTGCGCGTACTGCATATACAAATGTCAAGCGAAGTGATTTTAACTATACTAATGCTTCGTATATACGTCTCTCAAACGTATCTGTTGGTTATACCTTCCCAAATAAATGGATTCGAAAAATGCATCTTAGTAATTGCCGTATATACATGCAGGGGCAGAATCTTTTGACGATCACCAAATACAAAGGCATGGATCCGGAAACTCAATCATTAACTACGCTGCCCCCGTTAAGGGTCATCACAGCAGGAATCCAATTCTCTTTGTAGTGAATTGAGTGGAAAAATTATAAAATAAGCTAAACGAATTAATTATATGAAATCTATTAAATGGATAATTGTCTTAGGGATTTTCCTGACTAATTTAAGTTGTAAAAAATTTGTTGAAATACAACCACCTGTAACAAGTTTGGTAAGCACATCTGTTTATGCTACTAATTCAACCGCAGCCTCTGCTATAACTGGTATATTTATTACAATGGCGGGAAACAGCATTGGTGGCAGTAATTATGGCATATCTGTACTGTCTGGTTTGTCAGCTGACGAGCTTAAATTGTCTGCAAATTCAGCTGATGTTATCTTGAACCATAGCTATATAAATGATCTTAAGAGTACGGATGGTCGCATTTTTTGGGGTGAGCTATATAATTGCATATACCAGGCAAATTCGGCCATTGAAGGCATTTCAGCCTCTCAGGGAGTAACGCCATCTATGTCTCAGCAACTAATTGGTGAGGCTAAGTTTATACGGGCCTTTTGCTATTTTTATTTAGTAAACATTTACGGTGATGTTCCTTTGGTGCTCACAGTAGATTATAAGATTAATGCTACAATCTCCCGGTCATCTAAAGATGAAGTGTACCAACAGATAGTTTCAGATTTAAAAGATGCCCAATTACTGCTAACTGATAATTATTTAACTCCGAGTGGTGCAAGTACGACTTCAAGAGTTCGCCCAAATAAAGCTGCGGCAACTTCTCTTTTGGCAAGAGTCTATTTGTATCAGCAGAATTGGAGCAACGCAGAAGCTGAAGCCACTACCGTGATTAATGACGCAAACTACAATTTGCTTACAAATTTAAACAGTGTGTTTCTTGCTACTTCCAAAGAAGCCATTTGGCAGTTGGAAAAACCTAACAATGGTTTTAATACTGCCGATGGCGGTATCTTTCTCACAACTTACTTAAATAGCGGAGGGCCAAACGGCAATTACCCGATCACACTACAAGACTCTCTGGCTCTCGGATTTGAATCAGGTGATCTGAGAAAATCTAACTGGACAAGAAATTTAACCGTAGGTTCTAATACTTACTATTACCCTTTTAAGTATAAATTAAACCAAGGCACCCCAACAACTGAGTACCCGGTTGTATTGAGACTTAGTGAACAATATTTGATCCGTGCAGAAGCGAGGGCGCAGCAAGGGAACATCGCAGGGGCTCAAGCTGACCTCAATGTAATTAGAAATCGTGCAGGCTTATCTAACACCTCGGCTAGCACTCAGGCATTTCTTCTTTCCGCTATTCAAAAAGAACGGCAGTTTGAACTTTTCACAGAATACGGTCATAGATGGTTTGATCTAAAACGAACCGGGACTGTAGATCCAGTAATGACATTGTTCACGCCATTAAAAGGGGGTACATGGCAAACGACTGCCCAATTATTCCCGATACCCTTCACCGAAATTCAATCGAATCCAAATCTAACGCAGAACCCAGGCTATAATTAAGAAACCCAATTAAACAATAGACTAATGAACATCTATCACATTGTGAAGGCTATTTTATTGCCCTTTATTTTTATAAATATATCTTTTGCCCAAAAAAATGATATCCATTTCGAACAGGGGTTGACATGGCAACAAGTAAAAGAAAAAGCCAGGGCAGAAAATAAATACATTTTTGTTGACTGTTATGCTACTTGGTGCGTGCCATGTAAAATGATGGATAAAGAGGTTTATACTAACGACACCGTTTCAACTTTTTCAAATTCAAATTTTATATCTGTTAAAGTGCAGATGGACACTTCGAAAGCTGATAGTGAAGCAACAAAAAAATGGTATTCAGACGCTCATTCAATTAATAAAGAATATAAGGTTAGCTCTTATCCTACATACCTTTTTGTTTCTCCGACTGGAGAACTTGTGCATAAAGGAGGAGGATATCGTCAAGTGCAACAATTTGTTGAATTAATGACTGATGCTCTTAATCCTGAAAGACAATATTATACGTTGTTAGCAAAATATAACCAGGGGATTAAGGACTATTCAAAAATGCATTATCTCATAAGTACAGCTTACAGGATCAATGATGTTAGCACTGCCCGAACGATTGCCAAAGATTATATAGAAAATCATTTACTTAAATTAAAGCATTCTGATTTGTATGCAAACAAGAACCTGGAATTTATAAGGTGGAACACCTTTAAGTCTGAGGATAAAGGTTTTCAATTTTTATATAACAACGCAGGTAAAATCGACAAACAACTGAAGAACTCAACTTTTGTCGAAGAAATGGCATATACTATTATTTCAAATGAAGAGGTCAGGCCCGCAATGACAGCCGCTTATAAATCTGGAATTGCTCCGGATTGGGAAAAGTTAGGCAACACCATAAAAAAGAAATACACTAGCTACTATTCAGATTTTGTTATCACAGAAGCGAAGATGAGATGGTACAAGTGGAAAAAGGATTGGCCAAAGTACTGTAAAAACAGCGTGAAGCTTGTTAATCAATATTTTATTAATGCCGGAGATGCCCTATTAAATGATCAGGCCTGGGATGTGTTTTTGCATTCGCTGGACAAAGGTCAATTGGAATCTGCTTTGCAATGGACTAAACGTGTAATAACACGAAGCACCGATAGTAGCTATATTTTACCCAATACAATGGACACTTATGCAAATCTTATTTATAAAATAAGCTACCTGTTTGGTGAAAAGAAGGACACGCAAAGAGCAATACAGGAAGAAGAAAAGGCAATGGATATGAAAATCAAGTTTAATAGTGATTCTCCTGAGCTGATAGAAGATTTTAGAAAAGTGTTGGAAAAAATGAAAGCTGGCATTCCAACATGGACAGAGGAGTAATGAAAATACAGTGTTGTACAATACAACTGCCTTAAATCCCAACTGACTTTAACTCAAAATCAAATGAACAATCAATGAAACATTGTATCATATTTATTTTCCATTGTATACTTGTCAAATTTTTAATAGCGCAGAAACCCGCCATAGGCCTCAATGATTGTGGGATCTGGCCACAAATTTCAGATGAAGCGATCAGTAGCGATGGAAAATTCGTATTGTTTAAGATTGATGCTAAAAATTCAGATCCTCATCTGGTTATCCAGTCTACTGACCATTCTTATAAAAATGAAATACCCGGAGCAAAGGATGCCGCATTTACCGATGATGCGAAGCATGTCATCTTTATTACGCAGGGGGATAGTCTCTGCATATTAGACTTGAATACCTTAACAGGCTTATTTGTGCCTAATATCCAATCGTACAAAATAGCTGAAAATGATGGTCAATCCTATTTAGCTATGCTGCAAGCCTCGAATGATTTGCTTTTGTATAATCTGACGACAAGTGTCCAAAAGAAATATCTAGGAGTGAATGATTACATTTTTGATAACGAGGGCAGGCAACTGTTATTGCAAAAAACACAAAATAAGGATAGCGTTCACAGGAGCAATTTAGAACTTGTAGATCTTGAGAAGGGCGCTGGCAAAATTATCTGGGAAGGAGAAAGGTCATCCAATTATGCATTCAGTAAAGCAGGAACGTCCATCGCATTTATTGCAGAAACTAAAGTACAAAAGAGCGTCAAGAATGCGATTTGGATTTATCAGAGGGGATCTGATTGGGCAACTTTATTGTTAGATGATCAGGGTTTAAGAATGAATGACAGCTTTTGTGTTGCCAAGAATAACCTGCAATTTAGCCCGGATGAACAAAAGTTGTTCTTCAGTCTAAAAAGAAATGAAGACAACAATGCGACGGCCTTAAAAAATGTCGGAGTTCATATCTGGAACTACCAGGACTCTGTTTTAACCCCGGCAACTGAATTTTGGAACTCGCAAGAGAAATATCGATTCTATTCAGCCGTTGTAAATCTAAATGCAGGTGATAAAAAGATTGTTCAATTAGATGAGAAGAAAAATCTTGCTAGAGGTGTTCAGTTAATAAATGGGGGGAATAACTATATAATGGCTGTTTCAGTTGGAAATGTGCAAGAAATAAGCTGGAACCCAAGTGCCAGGTCTGATCTCTATCTAATAAGCACGAAAGATGGGTCCATCAAATATATAAAAAGACATCTTTCATTTCTTGTAAACCATAAAATTTCGCCAGAAGGTAAGTATGTGCTTTGGTTTGATATTGCTGTGAGAGCTTATTTTATATACAATATAGAAAGAGGGACAATAAAAAATATTAGCAAAAATATCCCAACGATATACAGAGAAGGTTATGATGGATCAAGCTATCCGTCTGCATATGGTCCTGCAGCATGGTTGGAAAATGATGAATCAGTGTTGCTCTATGACCGATATGATATCTGGAGAGTTGATCCAGAAGGTTTGAAACCTCCGGAAAATATTACACAAGGCCAAGGTCGAAAAAGTAAAACTGTCTTCCGATATGTGTATTGTAAAGGTGGCAATGTTATAGAATCCCCGCCGCTTGCAATAAGTGATTCAATTTTATTATGTGCTTTTGATGAAACTAATAAGTTTAATGGTTTTTATAAAATAAAAATCGGTTCTCAAAAGCCGCCTGTTAAACTATCAATGTCGCCGGATGTATACTATTTCCCCGCGTATAAAGATGGCCTCATGGAGGCTTCGTTTTTGCTAAAAGCAAAGAAGGCGGATGTTTACTTATTAAAGCGAATGAATGCTGGTGAGTACCCTAACTTGCAAATCACCACTAATTTTCGAACCTTTACACCATTAACAGATCTAAATCCTCAAAAAAAGTTTAATTGGCTGACAAGCGCTTTAATCAATTGGAAAACATTTAAAGGAAAGGATGCACAAGGCATCCTTTACAAGCCCGAGAACTTTGATCCCCAAAAAAAGTATCCCGTTATTTTTTATTTCTATGAGCGTCTTAGCGGCAGCCTTAATAGCTATTTAGAGCCACAACTGAGCACAGGTGATTTGAACATTCCATTTTTGGTAAGTCAGGGTTATCTGGTGTTTTGTCCTGATATTCATTACACGGTGGGCGATCCCGGAGAAAGTGCCTACGACTATGTAGTATCTGCAGCCAAAATGCTTAGTACAAAATCTTGGGTCGATGCAAAACATATGGGCATTCAGGGCCATAGTTGGGGAGGATACCAGGTCAATTATCTTGTAACCCGAACGAGTATGTTTGCAGCAGCAGCTGCGGGTGCCGGAAACTCCAATTTTATAAGCAGGTATGGATCTATTCTTGGAACAACTTATAGTGATTCACATCAGTTTGTTGAAAAAGGGCAAAATCGTATGGGTGTCACACTTTGGCAAGATCCTTCTAGGTATATTAGAAATTCTCCCATCTTTGGTGCAGATAAGGTAAACACACCTTTATTAATTATGCATAATAAAAATGATATGAATGTCCCTTGGACTCAAGGTCTTGAATTCTTTACCGGTCTTCGGCGGTTAAACAAAAAGGTATGGATGCTACAGTATGATAAGGGTGGTCATTCATTGAATGAAAAAGATGACAAGATAGATTACACAACCCGTCTTAAACAGTATTTCGACCACTATTTAAAAGATGCACCTGCGCCGAGATGGATGATGAAAGAACTCCCGTCAAATGAAACAGGGTATGCGTTGGATCCTTCACTCAACTGCGGTAAGGAGTGCAAGGTTTGTAAGATGTGGAACGAGAAGATGAAGAAAGACCCTGCCGCAACCATTAAAGAAATTGAACAAAAAACAAAAACTGAACACTGGATGGGTTCTCGATAATAAATAATAAAGAAAATGATAAACAAACAAACTACAATGAAGATAATTGTAGATTCTTGTGAACGTCCCCAGGTGTTCCGTTGAAGATCCCCACCTGGTTTTAAAGAGCGTAAGCGGATCGCTTTAGAGTTGTAAAGATAGTTCTTTGTTTATTGATTTAGTCCCTTCTGCGGGAGTCACCTTTAAGTTCGATGCGATGTGATTTAGCTGTCAGCCTGTCACATATTGCATCAGCAATGGTAGGCTCTCCAATCAGATCATACCAGTTAGCAACCGGTACTTGTGCTGTAATGATGAGTGATCCTTTAAGATGTTTGCCTTCAAGTAAACTATAGAGGGCCAATCGGGTTACTTCATTCATTGCGCACAAGCCGAAGTCATCAAGGATGATCACATGGAATCGTTTGTATTTATTCATGAGCTGATTGTAGGTGTTACCATGCTTGCTCATGAGAACATTTTCATAAAACTGGTTCATGTTAAGATAGAGGGTTTTGTATCCCATTGCACAAGCTTGATGAGCGAGTGCACAGGCTACATAACTTTTACCGCATCCGGTAGCACCTGTGATGAGAACATGCTGACCTTTCTTAATGTAGGAGCCTTCGAGTAACTGGTTGAACTGCTGTTGGGTGAGATTACGTGAAGAACTGCATTCCACGAGTTGAGGAAGCGCAGGGTCACGAAGACGCGCGGTTTTAAGATAGCGTGCAGTACGGTTGTCCTGGCGATGCAGAAGTTCGTTCTGGATCAGTTGCGCCACAAGATCGTGTCCCTGCAATTGGTTGTGAACGGGGAGTTCGAGTTGAGATAAATAGAAGCTGTACATACCGTTCAGGTCAAGCTGCTTCATTTGTTCAAGTGTTTCTTTGACATTCATTTTTAATGGATGTTTTTGAGTTGAATAAAAAAACGGATACCCCACGGGGAAGGTGAGGTATCCAAAATTGTTAACGGTAATTATCGGCACCACGGATGTTATCATGGTCCGGTGGTGTGTTCCCTGGGTCAGGATTAAATAGCAAAGGCTCTTTGTCTTTGCCTGATTTAAGAATGGCTTTGATGGTAGCCCAGTCAACGCGTGAGCCTATCAAGGCATGCGCACAGGCAAGCTCCAACCGCTCTTTGTCATATTGTTTTTGAAGTAACAGAATTGCACTGCAGCTTTTAAAAGCATGTTCAGGATAGGTTTTATCGTTGATGATCTTCGTAAGCGCCAGTACGGTGTATCGGCCAACCTTACGAGCCTGAGCAATAAGCTTTTCTTCTGTTAACCCTTTAAGTTCATGTACTGCAACATGGTTAGGGGCTCTGTGTTCAGGATGTGTATTGTAGCGTCCGGTCAAACGGTTTTTTCTTTGATGCACAGCAATACGGTGATGATCCAGGTAGATCTCAACGGAATGATTATCCCAAAGCACAGTAACCCTTTTGCCACAGTAGATGTAAGGTACACTAAAGTATTCCTTGATCCTGCGCAGCTCGATGTGGTAATTGCTCTGCACAGTAGCCTGGGATACGTTCTTAAGCATAAAGGGTCGAACAGGCAATGGTTTAAGCACACTGCGTTCATTTTGTTCAAAGAGTTGTCTTCGGCTGAAGTCAGAACCTTTGTACTGCCTGTTGTTCATCTCATCAATCTTCTCACGAATGGCTTGATTGAGTTCAGCGAGGCTTGTAAAGGTTCTGTCTCTCAGACGGGCATAGACATTGGAATAAACGAGATTAACACATCGTTCCACCATTGCCTTGTCTCTTGGACTGTAAGGACGTGTTGCAGAAAAAGTAGTGTCATAATGATGCGACAGTTGGTAACAGCTATCTGTAAAAGTGGGTTCTACTTTACAGGTTCTTTTTACTGCTGTTCGCAGATTATCGCAGAGAATGGTTTTGGGTACACCCTGGAAATACCTCATTGCTTCTACACAGCACTCAATAAAGTCGGGTATCTTCTGGCTATGCACTGCATAACAGAAAGTGATACCGGAGTGAGGCAATACAGCAATGAAAGCTTCCGGGTAAATTACTTCACCTGTATCAGAATGGATATAGCTTGGTTTTTTACCAGCAAAGTCAATCATCATCTGATCACCGGGTGAATGATCAATGTGCATCACTACGTCTTTGCGCTCAAGGAAGTTTTTAAAATGGTAGCAATACTGGCTGTACTTGTAACCATCCGGAACTTCTTTTAGATACTCTTCGTGTAATAGCATTTTGTTGACACCGGTATCCTTGAGTTGCGATACAACTTTTTCAAAATGCTCGATGAGTTTTTTCTCACGCTCATCTTTGAACACTTTGTGATCGGTCTTGTAAAGATGCACTGCGAGTTCATTGTCCGGAACTTTTTCCTGGGGATCATGCGCCGGAACACGGTTGATGTACTTGCGGGCTGTTTTTCTGTCGATGCCCAACCGACGTGAAATCTCTGAGAGACTGATGCCATCTTTGAGAAGTTGAATGGCTTGTTTGATCTGTTTCATAGCAATCGTTTTTGCTGCCATCAAAATGGATTAGATTAAAAAAGCTCCAAATGACGGAAGTAAAGCGACCCGTATCCGAAATTTTAAAGAACCCCTGTAAAGTTGTGGGGAACATAAGACGGAATGACGCGTAAATGACGGAAAACACGTTAACGCTCTTGTATCTTGATTGTGTTTGAATTACACGAAACGAGGTGGGGAACTTGTCCCGGAATCATTTTTAGCAAGCTTCAAAAACATGACAAAATAAGGTGGGGAATTTGCCCGGAATGACTGGGGAACATGATGCAGAATTTACAGCGTGGCTTCCAGCAACGTGGAGTGGCGGCCACCCTCAAACATTTTACCGGACATGGACAAAGCATTGGTGGCATCAACCAGGCGCCAGCTGATTATTCCGAACGGGTACTGCGTCAATTCCATATGGAGCCCTTCCGCATTGCCATCCAGCGTTCCAACCCCGCCGCAATTATGCCCGCTTATATCGAAATCGACGGCATCCCTGTTCATGCAAGCAATTGGCTTTTAAAAGATGTGTTGCGCAAAGAATGGAACTATAAAGGAGTGGTAGTGTCTGACTGGTGGGCAATTGATCAGTTGTTTAATAAACATAAAATTGTTCCGACACGCAAAGATGCTGCGCTGACAGCATTCAACGCAGGTGTTACCGTTGATCTGCCTTATGGTAATAATTATGAAAACCTGATTGCACTGGTCAAGGAAAAAAAGATCGCAATGCGTGATCTGGACAGCGCTGTGGTACTAGTGTTGAGACTTAAACAGTCATTGGGATTACTGGATGATACAAAAGAAATTTCCGTGGATGAAGCGAAGCGTTGGGTGGCAATGCCGAAAGGTAAGGAGCTTGCGAGACGTGCGGCGGAGCAGTCGATGGTGCTTTTGAAAAACCAACCCTTCGGCTACTCTCAGGGTGGATTATTACCACTGGATCCAAATAAACTGAAAAAAATTGCGGTTGTAGGACCTTGCGCGGCTGTTAACTATCTCGGCGATTACAGTGGTGTACCCGTGCAAAATATTTCTGTACTGGAAGGTATCCGTAAACGCTTCCCTAATACCGTTTATGCCAAAGGAGTTGATCTCTCTTTGAATGGTGATACCATTTCCCTTAATAATTACCAATACACACACAGACTGGTAGAACAGAAAAAAGAAAACAACCTGCGCCTGATAGAAGCTGCCGTTCAGATCGCAAAAGATGCGGATGTGATTGTCTGCGCCATTGGTGAGAATGAACAATACTCACGTGAAGCAGGTAATCCCGACCGCTTTGGCGATGTGTCGACACTGGATCTGGTGGCACAGCAAAATGAACTATTTGCGGCAATGGTTGCAACGGGTAAACCTGTTATTGTCTATCTCGCGCATGGTCGCCCCCTAAGCGTAAACCTGGTGAAACAAAAAGCAACAGCTATTATCGATGGATGGTACAGTGGAATGGAAGCAGGTAATGCATTGGCCAATATTTTATTCGGTGATGTGAACCCTTCTGGTAAACTCACTATTTCAGTTCCAAAATCTGTTGGTCAATTACCCATCTATTATAACCGCAAACCCAGCGAACACCATTTTGAATATGTGCAGGAAGACAATAAACCACTCTGGCCTTTTGGGTATGGATTGTCTTATACTACTTATCAATACAGCAACCTGCTTTTAAACGGAAATATAGTATCTGTTGATGTAACCAATACGGGTAAAAGGGTGGGAGATGAAGTGGTGCAGTTGTATCTGCGTCCACAGGCACCCAGTGTGGTGCAGCCGGTGAAGGCTTTGAAAGATTTTGCCAAAGTGCATCTGGAAGCAGGAGAAACCAAAACAGTATCCTTCACACTCGATGCGGAGAAACTAAAAATATGGGATAAAAATATGCGCTTTACCGCTGAGCCAGGAGGATATGAAGTGATGATTGGCGCGAGTTCGGATGACGTAAAAACAATCTTATTTAATTATAAAGGATCATTCTAATCGAGGGAATGATGCTGAAAACAGAGATAGGGTAGCAATCGGTTCTGGATATTCGTTAGTTAAGCCTTATTCTCCAGGCATTTTTCGAAAATGCTTCCCGGGCTCGTTTCAACGATGCCTGGCTATTTAAAAAACAGTTCGCATGTTTGTACTTGGAATAGAGATTAGTGAACAAAAAATTTCAGTAGCAGTACTTGAAACAGACTCTCTTTCTTGTGTAATACAGCAATCTCAAAACATCAACCATCAGTCACCAGTCTCCACTTGGCGCATTCTTGCCAACCTGATATTTTCTTTAAACAAAACTGGTTGCTATCAACCACTGCATATAAAAGCAATTGGTATCAGTAGTACGGTTGATAAAATGGTATTGCTGAATAAGTCAAAAGAAATAATCCGGTCAACAAAGCAGGAACTCTATCAGGCTATGTTTATGGCTGATTATCTTTCCTTGCAACTAACGGGTGAAGCGACTACTACAACAGGATTACTTGCAGCAGCTTCACTCTGGGACTACCAGTATCATTGTCCACATCAGGAAGGGTTGATGACGGCGGGTATTCCAACAGGTGCCAAACCTCCAGTTTATGAAGTATTCGACAGCCATGGACTATTACAGCCGGCGATAGCCAATCAACTTGGGATGCGATCGGGTACTCCTGTATTGTATAAGGCTGCTGCATTAGAAAACAATGCATTGGGATTACAAGTGCTTCGGCCTTTTGAAGCAGGAATAATGGCAGGTACAGAAGGAGCTATCATTACTGTTTCAGATCAGGTTGAACTTGAAGAAGGGAGACCAATAGAAGGCACAACCCATATCAATCATTATAAAGATCGTATCAGAACAGTTCATCAATCCGGGGTTGGTAAAGCAGGAGCATTGTATCAGTGGCTTGAAACAAAGATGGAACCAACACCTGGTTTTGCTTTTTTGAACCAGCTTGCTGCAACAGTGCCTGCCGGTAGTGATGGCCTGACTATTCGGGAGGGCTTTGATATTAATTCACCTAATGAAAATATAATTGATCTGTTTACAGGTTATGATGAAAAAATACATTCAAATGCTAATATGGCCAGGGCCATACTGGAAGGAATCGCTTTTCGATATCGGATAAAATGGGAGGAGTTGAAAAAGAAAGGACTCGTGCCCTCCGTAATACACGCGCCAAAAGCAGGGTTGTTTTTAAGCAGCGTGTTTTGTAAAACAATGGCGAATCTTTTACAAACAACGATAGAAATATATCAGACAGGTAATGGATACAGCGCTGCACTCGGCGCTGTTATTGGACTTCATCATGGTGCTGTTGCCGGAGTTTTAAAAAAAAGGCAGCCAGTTCATCTTATCTCACCGGATTTATTTGATCCGATAGAAGAATATTATAGCAGGTGGTACGCTCATCATTTAACTAAATCAAGCTTATGCATTTTCTAGGAACCATCGACTGGATTTTTCTGGTTGTTTACATGCTTGTTATTGCAGGCATTTCGATCTGGTCTATCCGTAAATCAAAAAACTCTCCGACAGATTATTTTTTAGCCAACCGAAATCTTGGCTGGTGGGTAATCGGCGCATCGATTCTTGCTTCCAATGTCGGTTCTGAACATATTGTCGGTCTCGCAGGCTCTGCTGCTGCATCTGGCACGGTGCTAGGTCATTATGAACTACATTCCTGGATCGTTCTGATCCTTGGCTGGGTCTTTGTTCCTTTTTATATGCGCTCGCAAGTGTATACCATGCCTGAATTTCTGGAAAGAAGATTTGATGCACGCGCAAGAAAATTATTGTCCGTCATTCAACTGCTTAGTTATGTAATCGCCAAAGCATCGGTGACCATTTTCGCTGGCGCACTGGTCTTTAACCAAATCCTGGGTGTGGAGTTTTGGACAGGTGCGGTAATCCTCGTTGTTGTAACGGGTGTCTATACCATCTTTGGTGGTCTGCATGCAGTTATGTACACCGAGGCTATTCAGGCATTTGTGCTGCTGATCGGTTCTGCAGTATTATTATATGTGGGGCTGGATAAAGTGGGTGGATGGAATGGACTGATGGAAGCCTTTCCAAAAGATCAGCTTAATATGTTTCGTCCCCTGTCAGATCCGGAGTTTCCATGGCTCGGTATTTTATTAGCATCGCCGATTGTCGGTATATGGTACTGGTGTACGGATCAGCATATTGTACAAAGATGTCTTGCTGCGCGTAATGAATCGGAAGCCAGGAGGGGAACAATTTTTGCGGCTTATTTAAAACTATTACCCTTTTTTATTTTTCTGATTCCCGGTCTGATCGCATATGTACTCTATCATCGTGGTGAACTGCAACTGCCACTCAATGCAAACGGCATGGCAGATTTTAATGCGGCATTCCCTGCCATGGTAGAACAGATTATGCCGATGGGACTGCGGGGTTTACTTGCGGGCGGATTGCTTGCTGCACTGATGGCTTCACTTGCTTCTGTTTACAATGCCTGTTCTACTTTATACACCATGGATATTTACCAGCCCGCACATCCGGAAGCCAGTGAAAAACAGCTTGTGAAAGTGGGCCGTATTGCTACCGGCGTTGTGGTGATACTTGGTATGGTATGGATACCAATGATGGGAAGAATTTCTAATACATTGTATACCTATCTGCAGAGTGTGCAGTCTTACCTCGCACCACCCATTGCAGCAGTGTTTTTACTCGGTGTATTTTTTAAACGACTCAATGCAAAAGGTGCTTATACGGCTATGGTTGCTGGTTTTGTGTTGGGTATCATTAAACTGACACTTGAACTTTTTAAAGAGAACCTGAGCGGCGTGCTTTACCAGTTTGCGACCATCAATTTTTTATATTTCTGTATTTACCTTTTCTTATTTGCTATTGTGGTGATGGTGGTGGTGAGTCTTCGATCTCCTGCACCAACTGATGTGAAACTGCGTGGTCTGACTTTTGAAACAACAGTGGCGGAAGATAAAGCTGCGAGTCGCGCAAGCTGGAACACGATGGATATAGTGTTATCTGCTATCGTGGTTGCGATCATCTTTGCCATTTTTATTTATTTCTCACCACTTGGAATTGCTGCATGATTTTTTTTTAAAATTTTAAAACAACCATCAAAATGAAAACGATCACCCTAAGTATTTGCTTTACCCTTGTTTGTAGTCTGTTAACAGCACAAACCAATTTCACCGGTAAGTGGCTATTTGATAACCAGGAATCTATTTCCGGTAATCTCTATTCCAACGGAAGTCCTAAATCCTTTACGGTTAAACAGTCTGAGCAGGATATCATGATTGAAAGAACATCAGCAGGTGCCAATGGAGATGTGACCAGCAAGGAAACCCTGTTATATGGTGGTAAGTCTACGGAAAGTGTAACTGCATCGGGCAGACCTAAAAAATCAACTATTGTGCTGTTTGCAGACAAAACCGGTTTTACCCATGTTACGGAGATTTACAATGCAGGTGAAAAAACAAAGCTGGAAATGAAAATCACCGATGAGTGGAAGATGGAGGACGGGAAACTACTGCTCACACGCAAAAATGAAAATTTCACCAATGGTGAGGTTTGGGAATCAAAAGCATGGTACCATAAAGTAAATGACTAGTATAAAGTTTAGTTTTTCTTCATGTGCAATCGGTAGTCACATGCCCGGGTTCCTTTTCAGGATGCCCGGTTTTTTATAGATGGGGGAAGCTTTTAGCCATTAGCTTTTAGCACTAAAAACTAAAAATCCGAATCAATGATTGAATTGTATGTAAGCGGGAAATGGAACGCAGATTTATCATGATAATCATGATAGATCATGATAAATCCGTGTTCCATCTAAGCAGCAAAAAAAGTTTAGGGACTATTATTTCTTATGAGCCCGCTTTATAGCATCAATAGAGGAGTTAGGCGTTAGGTATTAGGTGTTAGGAGGCATTTGGACATTTTAGCCCAAAACCTAATACCTAACGCCTAATACCTAATTCCTAAAGGCTAATGGCCCCCTCAAAAAAAATCCCTCCCTCAATACTCCCTTTCCCATTCTCAAGCGTCTATACATAATCAGGCAGCTCCCATTTTGGGAACGGTTGTGTTAATCTTTTAATCGGTTCTTGGTCGAACCAGGGGGCAAACCCAAACAATAATATGGGCAGGCGAGTCCCCTTTTTTAAACCTTAGGAATGAGAAAATTATTCATCAGCTTATGCTTATTGCTCGCGTATTCAAGCAATGCGCAAAACCCGGTGCAATGGCAGTTTAGTGTAAAAAAAATAGGTGAAGGGCTGTATTCATGGTCGGCTAAAGCTGCTGTGAATAAGCCTTGGCATATTTATTCACAGTCAACACCTGTAGGTGGACCTATTCCTACCTCCATAGCATTCAATAAGAATCCGATGATTGATTTGGAGCAGCAGGTAAATGAGCAGGGTAAAATGATTACCAAAAGAGAAGAAGTATTTGGGGTGGATGTAAAATACTACGATGGCACAGTAGAGTTTGTACAGGTATTTAAACTAAAGCGAAAAATTAAGACCAATATCAGCGGAACCATCGAATTCATGGTATGTAACGACAGTGAATGTTTACCACCCAAAAAACAAAGCTTTTCACTTGCGGTGGAATAAATGGATACTAGCAGGACTTACCGGATTGCTGTCTTGCAAGTCGCCTAATAAAGCATACCTGCTGCCCTATGGGTTGCGCTATCCGACGGTAGCAAATGAACAAATCTGTATCAACACCGATACTTGTTGTAATGATGGAGTGCTGATTGGGATATTACTGAAGGAGGGAGCGCATAGGGTGAACATAAGGTCCGATCAGCACCAGATAACAGCATTTTATGCACCGATGGATGCAGAAAGGATAAAACAACTAACAACAAAACTCAACCTGCAATGTGTGCATTTGAAACCGGTACACAGCAGGATGCAATAATCATTTTCTCATGTGCATTAGGTTTAAAAGAAGAAGTGCACTCCCGGGTCTGTTTCCACAGACCCGGCTATTTAAAATATCGGAACCTGAATTGAATGGATAAAATGCTCATTATAGAACCCTTTCCTGATTTGGCAGTCAAGGCACTTGAAAAATATTTTCGGGTGCAAAGGGTAGTTCATTTGTATGAACTAAGAGCAGCATTGCAGCAAGACAGATTCCTATCGGTTTTTTGTCCGGTACGTCTCTATCATCCTAAAATCGCTGAACTATTACTTGCCACAAAACAACCACCCAAACTGGTATTAGTAAGAACACAGTTGGATAAACTGGAACATTTTAACGATGATAATATTCCTTACTGGAACCTGCCATATTCAGTCAAGGTATTACAGTCTATTGTAGCAACTATAAAACCACAAAGTCTCGAGGATCTGCAACGCATCCACGTAATGGAAAACAGAAGGCTGCAGATTATACGGGTACATACAATTTTACTGATAAAAAAAATACCGCCAGGTCAGGTAATAATTCATACCACAGAAGGGGATCACCTGGTCAATGCAAACCTGACTACCATACTGCAATTGTTGCCGGATAATTGCATGGATAGAATCAGTGATCAGTTGGCCGTACCTGTTCACATGGTACATAATATTACTTACAAAGGGTTTGCATTCAGGGGCGGATTTATTCCTATTCGTGACAGGTATTTAAAAACAAGAAAGAAAAACTATAGTGAAGAAATTATTTAGGGCAGTCATAGCGGAATGCTTTTTTGAGCAACTAGCATCCAGGAATGGCGCTCTTTTAAAACAAAATGATGAAAAGAATTTATCTCGATAATGCAGCCACTACACCTATTGCTCCGGAAGTGCTGGAAGCCATGATGCCTTACCTGACTGAGCAATTTGGTAATCCCTCTTCACCGGGACAGGAAGGGCGTATTGCCAGACTAGCGGTAGAAAATGCACGCAAAAAAATTGCTGGCTTATTGCATACCAGTCCATCACAACTGGTGTTTACATCCTGTGGTACCGAAGCAAATAACCTGGCTTTACGCGGATTGATCAAAGCAAAAAAAATAACCAGGGTCATCAGTACACGCATCGAACATTCCAGTGTGTACAATACACTTTGTGATTTGACCTGGCAAGGGCAGATAGAATTCGTACAACTCAATGTTGATAGGGAAGGTCGCCCGGATTTGAAAGAACTGGAGTCTTATCTGGCAGATGGTCATGGTCATACAATGGTATCACTCATGCATGCCAACAATGAAATCGGCACCATGATCGATTTATGGGAAGTAGGTACGATCTGTTCACGATACAAAACTTTTTTTCACAGCGACACCGTACAAACAATGGGGCATTTTCCAATGAACCTGTCGGAAATACCTGTGGACCTAATGACTATGTCAGCACATAAATTCCATGGTCCGAAAGGAGTAGGTATGTTATGGATGCGCAAGGACCTCGGCCTGCAGGTGATACAAACAGGTGGTTCGCATGAAAATGGTATGCGTGCAGGAACAGAAAATGTAGCAGGTATTGTTGGAATGGCCAAAGCCTTTGAAATGGCCATGCAGTATTACCAGCAGGATAGCCATCATATTCAGCAGCTAAGTAACCTGTTACAGAAAGGACTCGAAAAACTGGGTGCTATCAGGCATGGTAGTAAAAACGATCATCGTTTATACACCGTATTGAATATGGGTTTGCCGGATATTGAAAGAAGTAAGCATTTATTGCTTGAACTGGATATCGCCGGAATTTCTGTGAGTGCTGGCTCCGCCTGCAATAGTGGTAAAACATCTAAAGTGATGGCGGCCATCCATGCAGATCAAATGATTAATATCCGTTTTTCTTTTTCACGATACAATCAATTGCCGCAGATAAACCGTGTATTGGATATTATTCAATACCAACTGATCGGCGAATCTATCACTGCTGAAAATCCTTTAGTATGATCCGCAATATTTTATACAAACTGGAGGCCCAGTTAGTGAATATGGCATCCGACCCTGCGGTTAGAGAACTGGAGCTGCTCCATGCTATGAAAGAATTGGTGATGGAAGCTGCAGTAGGTATTAAAGTGCTTGAGAATGTATTCCCGCAACTGGATGATGCCGAGAGGGTTCAGTTGATGTCTGTACGCAAGCGTATACTTCACTATATCGTGTATTTCGAATTTGAAATACATGACCTGATGGGAATGAACAAACCAACCATTGAAACATTAAAACCATTGTATGCAAATGCCAGCTATGAAGAATGGAGCATCGCGATCCGTTCTGCTGAAAATAACTGGCGTAAACCTTTATTGCCAAGGGAGGCATTACAGTTTCATACTAATACGAATCAAGGGTTGAAATTTCATAAGAGTGGTCAATGGAACGCAGATTTATCATGATTATCATGATAGATCATGATAAATCCGTGTTCTATCTAAGCAGCCAAATAAGATTAAGAGCTATTATTTTATAGGAGCCTGCTTTAATGACTTCAAAATATCAATTTAAAGATGATTTTCTCATTTTGGCAGATTTCAACGCTTGATTCGCATTACTAATTAAAGAAGAGTAGTTTTCTCATGTGGTTTGGGAAATCACATGCCCGGGTTCCTTTCCAGGATGCCCGGTCTTTTAAAATAAAAACATGAACCTTAAAAAACAGTGTCTGATCATCACCATCCAGCTTACAGATTATATAAGACTGGGAGAATGGCTTAGTAACCGTGGTTATGAAGTGCAGTTCGCAAAAACAGAAGCGGAGAACATTGAAAAAGCTGCAAGACAAGTCTTTGACCTGGTATTGTTACATCCCAGTCAATGGCAATTACACCTGCTGCAACAATTCAGGATCAGTCATTCCTTTGGTTTAATCAGTGGCAGGAGAGATTGCTATCCGGAACACCTCGATCACCAGGTGTCAATTCATGTGAGAGAACCCTTTAGTCCATCGCAGTTATTACGGCTGGAAAAAGGGTTGAAGTCTGCCAATAATGCCTTACTGGCAGATTGTATGATCGTTAAATCCCAATGGCATTATCATAAAATTCCATTGGAGCAGATTGATTTTTTAGCGTGTGATAAAGTGCCGGGTTATACAAGGATATGTTATGGAAGAAATGTAGTGGTTGTTTTCGGCATCCTGACAGCATGGGAAAGAAGTCTGCATTGTACAGAACTATTCGAACGTATCGGTGATAATATACTGGTAGCCAAAAAACACCTGGATAGCATCAGCAACGGTTATTTTATAAAAGACCATTATAGGATCAAGGTAGTAGCCAGATATATCGAAACAAATGCCTACCGGAAGAAGAAGGAAAAATTTCCTGTAATCAACATGCACCTGCAGGAAGTAGCAACTCAGCCTGTGAATACCTGAGCAGCACAGGGGCATGGTATTACAAGTACCCTCTGGGCGGTCTCGGCCACCCAAAGGCGGGTAATTTTCATTACCCGCCGATTATTATAAAAACAATGATGAAGTATATATTTTTCATACTACTACTTTTCACTTTTTCCCTGAACCAGCTTTCAGCGCAGGCTGTTATTAAGGCAGGTGTGAAAGATGCTGCCGGACAACCACTGGAAGGTGCCACCGTTCAATTAAAAAGAGCAAAAGATAGCGCGGTTCTGCGACAGACAAGAAGCACCCGCCAGGGTTTTCAGTTGCGAAGGGTTATCGCAGGTAATTATATACTTCAACTTCAATTCCTGGGTTTCGCAACCTTAGAAAAAAAATTAGTAGTAAGTTCTACAGATACCTTATTGATATTGGATGCACTTGTAATGGAACCTGCCCCAGACACTTCATTAATAGGCGTGGTAGTAAAAGCATCTATACCGCCTGTGCTGGTAAAAAAAGATACGATTGTATACAATGCAGCTGCCTATAAACTTGGTCCCAATGCATCCGTACAGGAACTCCTGAAAAAACTACCTGGAGTGCAGGTGGATAAAGATGGTAATGTGACCGTACAAGGACAAAAAGTAGAAAAGATATATGTAGATGGGAAAGAATTTTTACTCAGTGACCCCAAGTTGCTCACCAAAGATTTCCCCGCTGATATGCTCGCAGCAGTCGAGGCCTTTGATCAGCAAAGTGACGAAAGCAGATTCTCCGGAATCAAAGATTTCAGTGGCACAAAAGCTTTGAATTTCAGGATGAAAAAAGACATGCGCAATATGCTCGTAGGAAAAGCATATGGTGCCCAGGCACTCGGGGGAAAGTATAGTGTAGGCGGTAGCCTGCAAAAATTATCTCCCAACGAATGGTTAAACCTGAGCATAAATGAAAATACCCTAAACGATCTTTTCAAGGGCTACAACGAATTACCCAGGATGGGAGGTTCGGCAGGTGATAAAAAGAGCAGGGAAGTGATGATCAATTACCGCAACCGCTTTTCAAATAAAATATCCGGCGGATTTAGTTACCGTATGAGTGATATCGATAATAGGATACGAAGAAACAGCATACGGAGAGATTTTTTAACAGACTCAATCCTAAATAAAGCGAGTAGCCAAACACAACAAACTGCACAATTACAACACCAGTTCCGGGGTGACCTGGTATGGCAGACAGATAGTATGCAATCCATTGTTTTCCGTCCCAATATATCTCTTCAAAAATCGGATGAACATACAATCGATAGTTCCGTGCTGCGTTCTGAAAAAAATGGTATGCAATCACTGATTAACCAGGTGCAACGTAGACAATCAGAAAGCGCTACCCAGTTACAATTGGGCGGATCAGTTTCCTATCGCCGTCGTTTTCAGAAACCGGGCAGGAGTGCCGTGATTGGGTTTAGCTATAATGACAGCAACACTGATGAAGATCGGACATTGCAAACCAGTAGCAGTTTCCAACAGTTAGACCAGCAATCTGCCAGAACCCTTGATGGAAATAATATCGGTATTCAGGCATTTTATACAGAGCCCATCGCAAAGGGTAAAATCCTCGACTTTCAATATGCCTATCAACAACAAAATAACCAGGCAACAAGGGCTAGTTATAATTATAATGCGGCTACAGGATTTTATGACCAGTATGATTCACTCACGAGTAATCAATTTCTGTCGTCCAATAGCTCACATCGGGCAGCCATGGGTATAAATATTTCCCACCAAAAAATTCGTTACCAGGCAGGATTGGCGAGCCTTTACACTTTACAGCAAAACGAAGTACTCAGTGGTAAAGGAAATAGTGTGAACCAAACAACGGTTAACTGGATGCCAAGGGCTTCTATGCAGGTTGAAATAAATGCACAGACCCAGCTCTTCATCCGTTATACAGGCAGGAGCCAGCAGCCAAGTGCAGATCAGCTACAACCATTGATTGATCCTACAAATCCCCTGCTCATAAAAAAAGGGAACACTGCATTACGTCCCTCTTTTAACCATAGCTGGAATATCTCCTATGTAAAAGCCGACAGAAAAACCGCCAGGTACCTGATGTTGGATCTTGGACTTAACCTTACCACCAATAAAATAACACCCTCCACACAACTACTGCAAGGAGGTGTGCAGGAACAGCAGATGGTCAACATCAATGGGATATATGATGTTAATGCTTCAATCAATTATAGTATACCCGTTTTTGAAAAATCAGGAATGCTTCGCCTTGGTCAAAGAATAAGGGCACAAAGAGATAAAAGTATCATCAATCAACTAGAAAATGTGCAGGAGCAAATTGCACTTACTCCATTTGTAAGTCTGCGTTGTGAGCCGCTGGCCGGGCTTTCCATTGAAGGAGAAGCAAATATTGATTATTCCAGTACACACTACACCATCGGTAACCGGAAAATTGAATTGTTACGCTCAAATTATGGTATGAACCTTCGGTACGAATTACCAGGCGGTTTATTAATTAACAGTGATCTCTCTATTGCAAACAACCCTGCACAGTCCGGATTACAGGCAAACCAGGTAACAGTTTGGAACAGTGCTTTGTCAAAATATTTTTTAGCAAACCGTCAGGCAGAAATAAGGTTAAGTGCTTTTGATTTATTGGACCAGAACAAAGGAGTGCAACAGTATGCAGGCGAACAATATATTGAACAATCGAATGTGAATATGCAACAGCAATTATGGCTCTTAAGTTTTGTCTGGAACTTTAAAAAAGCAGGATCATGAAAATCATTTATCGGGTATTTGTGCTGGCTTTTATTTTTTGTACAGCATGCGATAACAATGCTTTTACCAAAGGGAAAGCAGGCATGGAATACCGTATTGCAGCGAAAGGAAAAGGGAGTACAGTGCAATATGGACAGTGGATTGAAATAGATGTACAACAGTATTTCAATGACTCCTTGTTAAGAGATAGTAGGGCAAACGGACATACAGAGTGGATGCATTTTGATTCTACTCAGTTGTCTGCTGATGCATTCCCGATTTTCAAAAATTGTAAAGCAGGCGATAGTATCATCTTCCGTGTTTTAGCTGATAGCGCATTCAAATTTGGCAGACCGCCATTTGCTGAAGGTAAAAATGGCTGGTTACTTACGCATATAAAAATTAAAAACATAAAAGCAGCAAAACCAGACATGTCTGACAACAATCTGAGCCATGAGTGATTCATGCAGGTCACTCATAAGCGGGGTATTTCTATACCCTGCATTTACTTTTTAAAAACTAAACCAATGAAACAGCTATACACAACTTTGTTT
This sequence comes from uncultured Sediminibacterium sp., assembly GCA_965650685.1. Classification (GTDB taxonomy): domain Bacteria; phylum Bacteroidota; class Bacteroidia; order Chitinophagales; family Chitinophagaceae; genus Sediminibacterium. Next base: position 27,685 of record CBFGPM010000012.1, on the reverse strand, counting down.
TTTCTTGCAGTGGTTAGCAATATCCATGCACAAAGAGAAAGAAATGAATTCAGTTTTAACTGGGCCGGTGATGCAAAAGGCAATGGTATTGCTTCTGTATTTGCAATAGGAGCTTCAGGTCAGTATGCCATGTTAAGGGCAGCAAATGCCCCGGGATATTTATCCGCCGCACAGGGCTGGAGAACTCATTTTGTCGTTGGTGTGCCGGTTAGTAAAGCTTTTTTTATTCATCCGGAGATAGCATTATCCCAATTAAGAACAGGTAATACTGCTAATGGTATAAGGATGGCAACATTGGATTTACCGTTACAGTTCGGACTGCACCTGGGTAAAAAAAGACAATGGATGATGAAAGCAGGCCCGGAATTATCATTGGCACTTAATGGGTATCAAAAAACGAATGGGGTAGAACAGGATATTTACCAGCACACTAATCAAACACAATGGTTCCTTCAAACAACCCTTGAATACCTTCCCAACCGTTTCGGTCTGTCAGCACGTTATCGCCATGGACTTTCACGAATCGGAGATCCATCAAATAATGCACTGCAGGGAAAATTCAGCACCCTGAGTATTGGCGCTATTTACAGACTGGCAAAAAAAGCAAAATAGGATGAACAAAGGAATTCTCGTAACGCTGCTGTTATTAACAGCAGCATTTTCTGCACAAGCGCAATTATCGTTTAACGTACAGGCAAAAGCAAAGTCGGAGAAAGAATATACACTATCCATTGAAATAAAAGGAAGCAAGTCAACCGTTGTTTATGCCACTAATAAAAAATTGGCATTAACCGGACCGATAATAGAACTGCTGAATGCAACAGGCAAACTTTCTGAAATAACAGGAGCGAGTATCGAAGAAATTGATCCCGTTTTCCCGCCCGACAAAAGCAGGGTTTACAAAACAGGAACAAACTTAAGCGCGGAACTCGTTTTTAATAGTAAAGTCCCCAAAGTTTTAAAAGGACGTATGAATGGTTTTTATAGAGAAGATGATCAGTTTCTTTCTTTTGAATTTCCATTTGAAGTAGCGTTGGAAGGAGGAGAGGTAGATGCTGCAAACGCTATTGACTTGACTAACCTGGATTTGTTAAATCCGTTGTATGATTGTGGTTCAGCAAACCAGGGAACAAAGGCTTCCTCTGCATGGAAGATATTTTTACTTGGACTTGCCGGGGGACTACTCGCTTTATTAACGCCCTGCGTTTTTCCGATGATACCTGTTACGGTTTCTTTTTTTACGCATCGGGCATCAAACAGAAAACAGGCGATTAAAAATGGAGTGTTGTATGGCGGATTTATTTTCCTGATTTATATTACCGCATCACTTCCCTTCCATCTGGTAAAAGGATTAAAACCAGAGCTACTCAATAATATCGCAACCAGCGTTCCCCTCAACCTGATTTTCTTTCTGGTCTTTTTGTTTTTTGCACTATCCTTCTTTGGACTCTTTACCATTTCATTGCCCAGTTCTCTGGCAACTGGAGCATCCAAGCAAACTGGGATATTTTTTATGTCGCTCACACTGGTGATTGTTTCTTTTTCCTGTACAGGTCCAATTTTGGGTTCATTGCTGGTGGGCACTTTATCTGGTGGGGCATGGTTACTCACGGCAGGACTAGCAGGATTTGGCGTCGCGTTGGGACTGCCCTTCGGACTATTCGCCATCTTTCCGCAATGGTTAAAAAAATTGCCAAAATCGGGAGGCTGGCTGGAGACATTTAAAAAATCATTGGCATTTATTGAACTGGCACTTGCCTTTAAATTTTTATCTAATGCAGACCTGGTCATGCACTGGGGTATTTTAAAGCGGGAAGTCTTTATCGGGATATGGGTATTGATATTTATCGCCATGGGTATTTACCTGTTGAATTTGGGCGAATGGTATAGGCAAGGGAAAAGGATGATCAGTAAGTTCAGGTTTGGATTAGCGATAGGTATAATATTGTTCGCGCTTTACCTGCTTCCTGCATTGGGGCCAAAAGGTCATAATGGTTTATCTTTTCTGAGTGGCTTCCCACCACCCACACATTATAGTGTATACAAACAAAATGAAAACACAACGAATCAACAACTCTCTCCAATAATAAATGATTTCGAAGCGGCCATTCAAAAAGCAAAAGCAACCAATAAACCCATCCTGATCGATTTCACGGGTTGGGCATGTGTCAACTGTCGGAAGATGGAAGAAAATGTTTGGAGCAAACCAGCCATCGCAAACATGCTCAAAGAAAAATATATACTACTCTCACTCTATGTAGATGATAAAGCGCCACTACCCGTATCACAAAGATCAACATCCATCCGAACAATTGGAGATAAGTGGGCCAATTTTCAGTCTACCCATTTCAAGCAGGTAACCCAACCCCTTTACGTAGCAATCACCCCCGAAGGAAAATTATTAACTCACCCCATCGGCTACACCCCCAATGCCGGGCAGTATTTGGAATGGCTGAGATGTGGGGTGGGGGAGTGAGGTGTGAGGTGTGAATTGTCAATTGTCAATGGTCAATAGGGGGTGTGAATTGTCAATTGTCAATGGTCAATAAAGGGGTTTCTATTTTCACAATTCACAATTCACAATTCACGCCCCTATTAATAGCGATTGTGCATTTACTCCAACCCAATATTTCTTTAAGCAACTGACTTTAAATTTTCTAATTCGGTACCCTACCTTTAATTCCATTAGAAGCAGAAAGTCTATAAAAAGCACCCATCAAGGCTTGCAGCTTGCGGCTTGAAGCTTGAAGCCAATTTTCCCCGCACAGTATGCCTCCCATTCACAATTCACCATTCACAATTCACACCCCCTCAACAAAAGCTGCAATTACAGCCAGAATCCTGTATATTGAGATAAGCTAATCTTTGAGTACCTGCATGAAATTAAGTAGATACTACATACTTGTACTAGTGATTCTGTGTTTCTGTGGCAAAACATTGGCCGCTGATGATTCTTTGCGTGTGCAGCTTAAATGGTGGCATCAGTTTCAGTTTGCTGGCTATTATGCAGCAGAATATAAAGGGTATTATAAAGAGGAAGGGTTGAAAGTTAAATTGATACCCGGTGATCCTACTCATGCGGCTGTGCCGGAAGTATTGGCAGGAAGGGCTGATTTTGGTATTACTGGGTCCGACCTGGTGGTTCAATATGCCAAAGGCGAGCCTGTGGTTGCCCTGGGGGCCATATTTCAACATTCACCTTACACTATTCTTTCGGTCAAAGAAAGAAATATCAATTTACCATCCGATTTAATTGGCAAAAGGTTGATGGCTTCTGAGGACCAGGGCTGGACAGAATTAAAAGCGGTTTTCCTGAAAGAAGGGATCAATCCCGATTCATTACATGTACTATCCCATACCTGGAACAATACCGATCTGGTTAATGGTAAAGCCGATGCAATTTCCGCATACATAACGGTTGAAGTTAATCAACTGCTTAAAATGGGGGTTGAACCTTCTTTTATATTACCTATTAATTACGGGATCGATTTTTATGGTGATATTCTTTTCACGAGAAAAAAAATAGCCGACTCCGATCCCCAAACAATTGCCGGTTTTCGTAATGCCACTTTTAAAGGATGGGAATATGCGATGAGTCATACAAGCGAAATCGCCGATTATATTTTAACATTACCCGGTGTTAAAGAAAGAGGTGTAACCAAAGATGATTTATTGGTGGAAGCAGAAGCCATGCGCAAACTGATTCTTCCCGACCTGGTTGAAATAGGTCATATGAACGAGGGCAGGTGGAGACATATTGTAGATGTACATGAAAAATTGGGCATCATAAAAAAACAACCTGACTTGAATGGATTTCTTTATGATGGTACCAAAAAAGTTACTTCCAGGTATTTACGCAATATTATTTATGTAATCATAGCTGTTCTCACTTTATTGCTTTTGTCGATCCTCTACGGTTTCTCCTTACGTAATGCAGTACGCAGACGTACCAGGGAACTGGAAAAAGAAATAGCGGAACGAGCCAATGCCCAGCAATTATTAAAGATTAGCGAAGAGCGTTTGGAAATGGCCACCGAGGCGGCTGGGTTGGGTATATGGGATTGGAATATCAAAACCGGGGAAGTTTATTATAATAACCAGTGGAAATTAATGCTCGGTTATGAACCCGATGGATTGCCAGATACCATTGAAACATTTGAAAGCCTGCTTCATCCCAATGAGAAAGAAACCATCATGCAACTGTTGCAGCAACATTTGAATGGTGAAACCAATTCATACCAGGCCATGATCCGCCTGCGCACCAAAGATAAAAGGTGGAAATGGATATTAACCATGAGTAAGGCATCTATGCGCGATGAAAACAATAACGCCATACGTTTGTCGGGTATTCATTTAGATGTAGATGAAATCAAACAAAAAGAAATTGAACTAAAAGAACTTACACAGGAACTGATGCACAGTAACAGCGAATTACAACAATTTGCTTATATCACATCGCATAATTTGCGTGCACCTGTCGCCAACCTGATCAACCTGCTCGATTTATTCGACCGTGGCAATTTGTCTGAACGTAATACTATTTTCCTGGATAAAATGGAAACCAGTGTAAACCGATTACACGCTACTTTGAATGACCTCAATGAAATTCTTTCCTCCAGAAGTAATAAGGCCGATAGAGAAGAATTCCTGCAATTTGAGGAAGAGCTGAAAAAAGTGCAGGATTTAATTTCGGAAGATATCCGTCTCAATGAAGTAACCATCGAATCAGACTTTTCAAAAGCCCCAGGAATGTATTTTTCGAGGAAGATCATTCACAGCGTATTATTGAATTTATTGACTAATGCAATCAAGTACCGAAAGGAGGGCAGATTGCCTAAAGTGCAGATAAGTACAGAGGAAGATGGGGAATTTATTATCCTTTATGTAAAGGATAATGGACTCGGTATTAACATGGAAAAATTTGGCAACAAAATATTTGGTCTATATCAGCGTTTTCATGATAACAAAGATGGAAAAGGGCTTGGTTTGTACATCATCAAGAACCAGATTGAAGCCCTTGAAGGAAAGATTGCCGTGGAGAGTATCGTGAATAAAGGAACCATGTTTCATGTATTCCTAAAGAAAAAAAAGGGGTTATATGACTAAAGCACCAATGCATGTTTTATTGGTAGATGATGATGATGTGACGAATTTTCTTAGTAAAGAAATGCTGCGGTTATTTATGGGTGGACCAAAGGTTGATATAGCCTTAAATGGACAAGAAGCCATTGATTACCTGGTAGCGCATAGTAACACTGGAGAAGTGTTACCCGACCTGATATTGCTGGATATCAATATGCCCATCATGGATGGCTGGGATTTTCTCGCTGAATTCAACCGTATCAAACAACCAGGTTTTGAAAATATCACCATCATCATGCTCACTTCTTCTGTTTACTTTGAAGATATTGAACGTGCTAAAACCTATCCCACCGTTAAGCAGATCTATTCCAAACCATTGGATGAAGGGAAGATCAGGGAGATTGTTCAGGCTTGTGGATGATAGCCGTTAGCTTTTAGGTGTTAGGTGTTAGGTATGAGGTATGAGGAAAAAACTTCCTAACACCTCATACCTAACACCTAATACCTAGCACCTAGCACCTAAAAGCCAACAGCTAATGGCTAAAGGCTAAAAGCCATTACCCACCTGCCAAATTTGTGTATTTGAAAATAGAATATACACAAATTAATGATAATCAACACTATAAAAGCTATATTTAGCGTGAATGCCAATTATGCTGTTTCAAAATTCAGTGTTTTCAACCGCATAATTCAGTGAATAAAACTAGGATATACCTGCTTCAGCGATGTATCTTGCACTTAGTAAATGATTCTATCGAATCGTTTCGCCTATATCCTAAAAGACCAAGAAAAATGTAATAAGAATCTTATTACATTTTTTCCCTCGATCCAATTTCCTTTAATATAACGAATCCTATATTCTAATGTAAAGACTAAGAGAATGGGGCAATTAGTTGCCCCATTCTCTTTTTTTTATACCTGCTACCAAATCTTCCTCCATACTTTATATCAAAAAAAATTACTAACTTTCATATGAAGGTTCTTTGTAATTATTTTTCTTTTGAACGAGTTAACCGGAAATAGTTTTTTTGCAGCATTACTATTTTAAAAATTATCGGTGTCGATACAATAAAGCAACATATAATTGCGTGTATAGCATATATTAGTGCCGGATATTGCATTACTGATTTCTACATAAACTGACTGACTAAAGGATAATAAATGAGAATACTGATAGCAGACGATCATAGCTTGATTCGAGAGGGACTACGGAAAATTTTGTTAGAATCACTTCCATTTGCTGAAGTGCATGATGTTGCAGATTCAGCGGACCTCTTTAAAAAAGCGATCAGCGAAAAATGGGATATCATTATCTCCGATATCAGTATGCCAGGCTACTCCGGCATTGAAATACTCAAGCAGATAAAGGAACATGCACCTAATACACCTGTATTAATGCTTAGCATGCACACCCCCGAACAATATGCTGTGCGCGCTATTAAAGCTGGTGCTTCCGGTTACCTTACCAAAGAAAGTGCTCCTTATGAATTGGTAAAAGCAGTACAACAAATTCTAAGCGGACGAAAATATATAACAAGTGAAGTAGCAGAAGTGCTGGCAGGTTCTCTCGAACAAAAAGACCAGCGTGCTCCCCACGAACAATTATCAGATCGCGAATTTGAAGTGTTTAAAATGATTGTTATGGGAAAAAGTATTTCAGAAATTGGTGAAATACTTTCGCTTAATGTAAATACAATTAGTACATACAGGGCCAGGATTATGGATAAAATGAAACTGCATAACAATGCAGATTTGGTTAAATATGCCATCCAAAACAACCTGGTTTAAAAAATAGCAGCTTTTGTGTAGTAATATCACTACATTTATTTCAAGTGTTGCATTATTGCAGCATTTCTAAAAATGAGGGTATTTTGTTTTAGCTATAAAGCCCCCCATTTACTAGCTGACTATTGTTTTTAAATATTCCACTATCCTTTATTAAAATCCAATTCGTATTGGGATAACCGGTACTATAACTTATTTATCCTAGGAAAACCTTATAGCCAAAAGCTATATGAGCTTTGCAGGGTTAGACCTGCAAAGCTCTTTTAAAACCAATATTCTAATGATGCCATTTCCCATTATGGTGGACAAAGCACTGAAAATATTACTGGTCGACGACTCAGAGTTTATTCTGCAGCGGGTAAAGCATTTGCTGGAAGGAATAAAAAACGTACAGGAAATACGAACGGCTACCAGTGCGGAAGAGGCAGAGAATTGGATCAATACGTTTAATCCCACCCTTATTTTTCTCGATATCAACCTCCCAGGAAAAAATGGGCTTCAAATGTTAAAAGATATTCGCAGAAGTAATACCATTGATCCTATCATTGTTATCCTTACCAACAATACCTTATCTGGCTATAAATCAGAATGTATGCAGGCCGGCGCCGATTACTTCCTCGATAAAGCAAAAGACTTTGCCATTATTCCGGATATTATCCGGCAAACTGCGGAAAAAATAGCTTCCGATACCCGCTTCAATTAATTATTTGAATCAAAGGTTGAAGCACATTAGATGGGTGCTTATAGTCATTACTATTCAGGGAAATTTGACTTCTAGCTTCTAGCCACTAGCTGCTGGCTTCTAGCCTTTTTTTGCTATTAATTTAACCATCCGCAAGCGTAAATATGGTAGTTGAATATTTATTTTAAATAGGATTTTTACAAAACAAATTCGCAAGCCCTGTCATTTATTCAAATAGTAGCAGATAGCCTAAAACAAGCACCAATCAAGGCTAGCGGCTAGAAGCTAGAAGCTCGCAGCTTATTTTCCCCGGACAGTTCTGGCCTCTAGCTGCTAGTCTGGTTTAAGCGAGATGGTGCTTATTTTAGGCTTTCTCCTATTAATCCAATACCAAATATTAATAGAACACAGATTATCATGATAAATCTTGAAAATCATGATAATCTGTGTTCCATCATCCGCCCCTGCGTTCGCATTAATTGTTATGCTAAATACCCAGGGCTGCTTTTAACCTGGAATACCCCGATTTACTTACGGGTAGTCTAACCCCAATACTAAGTATAGCAAGGTGTCCATCTTTTTCATATGGATCAATCCTCGCAATCAGGTGCACATTTACAAGATAAGACCTATGAATGCGTATAAATAAAGCAGGATCCATTTTCTGCTCAAAAAACTGCATGGTTTTATGTTTCAGGAATACCCCCTCACTCGTATAAATTTTTACATAATCATCTGCTGCTTCAAAATATTGTACCTGGGCTGTCGGAATAATTTTAATCTTCCCATTATCCTTCAATACAATCCTGTTCTGCTGCTGAGCCGTTGAGGCAACCGTATTCAGTAGGGCTGATGTATTATTTTGTTGAACCTGTGTTTCAGTGGCCCTCCATTTTTCAATGGCTTTTGTGAATCTTTCTTTGCTAAATGGTTTGAGCAAATAATCAACCGCATGTGCTTCAAATGCTTTGATGGCAAATTCCTCAAATGCAGTGGCAAAAATTACGGCTGGTGGATTTTCAATTAGTTCCAGCATCTCAAACCCATTGATCTTGGGCATTTGTACATCCAATATTATCAGATCAGGCTGGTGTTGTTGAATGGCTTTTACACCCTCAAATCCGTCGCCACATTCCTGCACCAGTTCAAGGTCGGGAAATGATTGAAGGTATTCTTTCACAATACTCCTTGCCAGTGGCTCGTCATCGATGATGATTAGTTTCATGCTGGTTTCTTTTAAGCAGTTCGTTCTTTGATCATTATTTTAATACCATTCTTATTGTCCACTTGTTTCTTGGTTGTATTGGGGAATAAGTATGGTAGTGGTAAATTGTTTATCAGTTTTACTAGTACGAATGAGATCTTGTCTTGCATAAAGCAAATACAATCTTCGGGCAATGGATGCCAATCCAAAACCTGTACCATGTATGGCAACCGTTGTATCCGGATCGTAAGGGTTTTCAACCACAATCTCCAGCATTTCCTTTGTTGAACCATTCGCCCTAATGCTAATCAATACATCATCAGTGGTATCGTACAAACCAAACTTAATGGCGTTTTCAACCACCGGCTGCAACAACAAAGCAGGTATACGCATGGTTGAAGCCTGTTGATCGATGTCTAATGCCGTTTGCAAACGATGACCAAAACGCACTTTTTCAATTTCAAGGTATAGTTGTAAATGATTGATTTCTTCCTGCAAATCAACCAACTGGTGTTCTTCTTTTTTTAAAGTACCCCTTAGAAAATCCGACAGTTGCTGAATCATATGTCTGGCTTTCTCCGGCTGACTTCCCGCAAGGGCGCTGATCGAATTAAGACTGTTAAAAAGAAAATGTGGTTGTAGTTGCTGTCTTAATTTTAATAACTCAGCATCCTTGGATACTTTTTCTGCTTCTTCTTTTCTTCTTTCATTTTCCTGTTGTTCCAGTAAAGTGTACCAGAGCAAACTGATCATCGACATACATCCGATCATCAGAAAACCGGTAATATACCGGATATAAAAAGATTGGCTCAGCAAGAGTTGGTAACCATCATCTGCCTTAAATAAATATCGAAGAATCACCCTTACCAGAAATAGATATATACTGCTGAGTACAAGACTGATGATTAATATATACCAATACCTTTCCTTACGGGGAAGATAATATTTCATATTGTTAACCACCAGTAAACAGAAGGATGCCAGTAAACAGTTGGAGATAAAAGCATCCGCTAATGTTTCCACAAAACTAACCCTGTATTCACCCATCACCCAGATATGCACTACCGTCCAGGCCAGCCACCAGGTAATAAATGCTACATAAAAACTTCGTCCTTTTGTTATGGGTGTTATCATGCTTAAAGTGCTTGAAGAAACCGTTCAGTACAGCTCGATAACAAATATCCGGCTTTTAACCGAACCTCAAGTTGGTAACGGTCTTTGTCTGCAGGCTGGCTAATCTGCGACAACACTTCAGCACCATCCATCATCTTATGTAAGGGATATATTTCAATAACATCCATGAAAATCCAGTTTACCTGATGTGGGGAATGCTCTTCCGCAACAAGCTGCTCCTGCTGGCCAATTAACTGAGCTTTATGGAAAGCATGCAAATTGTCTTCCGCCAAAACCAGTCTCAATTGTTCATCAAACTGGGTCTGAGACTCATTGCTAGCTGTCTGGAACCGATAAACAAGTTTTGCAAGAAACCATTCCATAACTGTGTTGCGTTGGGTGAATAATTATTTTTGCGTTTTGGACTATTAGCTGATGAGTGATTTCGCTGTCCCCACATCTTCTGGCAGCTAGAGGCTAGAAGCTATTATTAATAGCTTTTTATTTCAATGCCCCCAAAAACAGATGTACCTTTTAGGATCAATATTTTATCCGGATCGAATTTGCTGCCTGGTAGCAGGTTGCGTTTATCTTCGATGCCTGCAAAAACAGCTACGGTTTCAGTACGCACTTCCCAGTTTGGCGGAATGACCAGTTTAGTTCCACCAAAAACAATGGTTACATCCAGGAATACGGGTCCCTGTATATCAGCTTGTGAAAGGTTTATCTGCGATCCACCCATGAAACATACAATTTCGCCTCCTTTGAAATTTTTAGAAGTAACCATTCTCTTAACCTCGCCGAATACAGAAGTAGTGTCGATCCTGTCTTCCGAAGATGGTGGAAATTCTGGGTCGTCGTTGTTCTGCTGTTTTGGTTTAAAGCCAAGTAGTGGATCCTGACTAAGCGAACTTACTTTAGGACGGAAGATGAATAGAATACCCACCAGAATGATCAGTGAAGGCCATAGAAAGCGGCGAATTTCAACGTCTTTGATCAGTTCATCCGACATGAAGAATAAACCAACCGCTATCATAATCATCCAGGATACTCCCCTGAATTTTACTTTGATACCAGATATTATTCCAACCAGCACAATAATTGCTGACCAATCGTATAACCAGGATGGAATATAAACACCCACCCGGCGCAACAGAATAACTGCACCAACAAGAATCAGTATAATGCCGGTATAAAAGCGGTCATTATTATTGCGTAAACCATATCCTCTTTGTCTCATAGTATTTTATTTAATGCAAAGCTATTTGTGTGGATACTGCATACAAAGTGGAATTAGGTTACAGGAATAAGAAAGGCGGTAAACGACGGGAAATTGGCGGTAAATGGAATTGCATCAAACAGACCAGGTGGGTTTACCGGCAGTTTTTGATTATTGCAGCGGGGAAACGGGCATCTCAAAGGAGTCCTTTGAGCAAGTCAAGCATAGGATGGAACACAGATTTTCATGATTTTCAAGATCTATCATGATAAATCCTGAAAATCATGAAAATCCGTGTTCTATTAATAGCGTGCAGTGCAATTGTGGCAACCAATTATTTCTTTAAGCAACTGACTTTAAACTTTCTCCCCCTCTTTAATTCCATTAAAAGCAGAAAGACTATAATAAGCACCCATCAAAGCTTGCAGCCTGCAGCTTGCAGCGAATGTCACTTTCCATCAATATCCCTACTCTGCCAGCCAATCAAAATAACTCCTATAATAACCAGTATGGTGCCAATGATTTGTTCCCTGATAATGGTTTCGCCCAGAAAAAAATGGGCTTGAAGAATGGTAGATACAGGTCCGATGCTGGTAATAATGGCAACATTATTACTACCAATTTTTTTCATGCCCACACTCATCATAAAAGATGGTAAAACAGTTGCCACAATAGCGAGTGCAATGCCATAACTGGTAAGGGTTGCATCAAGTGTAAATGATGGAATTGGTTTTTGAATAAGGTAATGAATAAAAATACCGGCCGTAGCAGTAAGCATCGCATAAGCGGTATAACGTGTAGCACCAACTGCTTTAACCAGTCTGCCGGTTCCGACAAGATAAAAGGAATAAGTAACAGCGCAGAGAAAGATCATAAAAGAACCATAGTAAAATTGTGGCCCATAATGCGCTGCATGTATTTCACCCCAATAAGCGGTACCTATGCCAATATAAGTAAGTATTAATGCAATGATTTGCCTTTTGGAAAGTGCAGTCTTAAAATAAAAGGTATTAATAAGCACCGCAAAAGTGGGATACAAAAACAGGATCAGTCTTTCCAGGCCAGCAGATACATATTGTAATCCGATAAAATCAAAAAGGCTGCTCAGGTAATAACCAAAAATACCCATGAGCATAATGAGCAACCATTGTCTTTTTGTAATGCTTGAGCTATTCTCCTTTCTACTTGCAAACCAAACTGCTCCAACATAAAAAGGCAATGAGAAAAGCATCCGCAGACTCAGTAGTGTCAGAGCATCAACTTTTGTTTCCTGAAATGCGAGCTTAACAAATATAGCCTTTGTAGAAAAAAAGATAGCACCCGCAATAGTGATGAGGAAACCAACAAGATTTATTTTTTGTGCCTGGGTATTCACAGTTCGTTTTTTGCGGGAGGATATAGTCCATGGTCCATAGTCCATAGACCATAGTTAAAGCAAAAACTTTCTTACCATGGACCATGGACTATGGACTATGGACTATGGTCTCCTCCCCCTACACACTCACATTAAAATCTCTCAATGCGTCATTTAAGCTTGTTTTCAGATCGGTACTAGCTTTACGCTGACCAATGATGAGGGCGCAACTTACCTGGTATTCTCCTGCATTGAATTTCTTCGTGTAGCTGCCTGGTATTACAACGCTTCTGGCTGGTATCCTTCCTTTGTATTCTACTGGTTCATTTCCACTTACATCAATGATTTTGGTGGATTGGGTGAGTACCACATTTGCTCCTAATACGGCTTCTTTTTCCACTACAACACCTTCTACTACTATGCATCTGCTGCCAATAAAACATCCATCTTCAATGATAACCGGACTAGCCTGCAGTGGTTCCAATACACCTCCGATTCCGACACCGCCACTCAGGTGTACACCTTTGCCGATCTGCGCACAGCTACCTACAGTTGCCCAGGTATCAACCATGGTACCTTCGTCTACAAATGCACCGATGTTTACATAACTCGGCATGAGTACCACATTCTTTGCTATATAAGCACCATAACGTGCTACTGCATGCGGAACGGCCCTTACACCCAGTTCTTTATAATTTGATTTCAACAACATTTTATCATAAAACTCAAAAGGAGGGAGGTTCCAGGTTTGCATTTGCTGAATACCGAAATACATCAGTATGGCTTGCTTAACCCACTCATTCACCACCCAATTTCCATCGATGGGTTCGGCTACACGTAAGCGACCTTTATCTACTTCTTCGATAACTGCTCTTACTGCGTCACTATGCTGATTTGCCTGTAATAATGTTCTGTCAGACCAGGCTTCCTGGATCAATGATTTTAGTTCCATAGCAAAAATTTTTGCAAACATACAGGTTGCTTGTAGGATAATCGCATATTCAACACAATTTGTACATTGCATAGCCATGCTACCATTTCAAAATGATATCGATGCCTGCCTGGAAGCACTGGAAAAGGGCGGACTAATACTATATCCAACAGATACTATCTGGGGTATAGGATGCGATGCAACCAATCCTGATGCAGTGGAAAAAATTATTCAGCTCAAGAAAAGACCGGAACATAAGGCCATGATTGTTTTGGTGGCAGATGAAAGAGAAATATTACAATATATCACCCAGCCCGACTTACAGGTATTTGATTATATAAAAGGGGTGTCGAGACCCATTACTGTTATTTATGATGGTGCTATCGGACTATCAGATGCCATATTAGGTGATGACGGCTCAGTCGGTATTCGCATAACAACCGACCCATTTTGCAAACACCTGATCAAAAGATTCCGCAAGCCCCTGGTAAGCACATCAGCTAACCTATCAGGATATCCGGCCCCGCAGTCGTTCCAGGATATAGAACCTGTTATCAAAGAAGGTGTAGACTACGTAGTCAGGTACCGCCAGGCAGATGAAAACTACTATAAACCTTCCTCTGTTGTTAAATGGGACAGGAATGGAGTTTTGACGATTATCAGGAATTGAGTCCTTGGTTTTTGGCTGCTTAGATAGAACACGGATTTATCATGATTTATCATGATCATCATGATAAATCTGCGTTCCATTTCTCGCTCTTATGGAATTTCAGCACTCGATGCGCATTAATGGCTAATAGCTGATACCCAAAAACAAAAAGACCACCCCAAAATGTGCATAACCCTGTGTGAAAGTCGAAATTTCTGTTAATAGCTTATAAATCAGTTATTTAGACCCAAATAGGGATGGATTGGCAGGAATTTTGTTTAGATTTTAGTTGCATTTCTAGTAATAAAATGCAAACTTAAAGTAAGCAAATATCCTATGGCACGTGTAATACTGGATGTACCCAACGATAAAATGCAATCATTTTTAAAAGCTATCCTTGAATTGGGGTTAGACAGGCATGCCATAAGTTCCAATAAGCCCAGCCGCCGTAGCTTATTATCCCGCAACCGCAAAATTGGACGCAAACATTTCTCTCCCGATTTTTTACTATTCGATTGGGAATTTTTTAGCAATGAACTGGAGTATGAGTAGAGTAGTCCATGGTCCATAGTCCATGGTCCATAGTTAGAGCCGGTACTTTTCTACTCTCCTTAATAAAGCAACTAATTTCCTACCATGGACTATGCTCCAAAGTAAGTCAACTAATTTCCTACCATGGACTATGGTCTATGGACTATGGACTAAAGTCCATGGTCCAATCCAAAGCTCCCAGCTTTATCCTAATTTTGCCCGATGCAGCGCATCCTGGTTATTCAAACAGCTTTTATTGGCGATGTTGTTCTGGCAACTGGATTATTGGAAAAATTGCACCAGCATTTTCCGGATAGTCAGCTTGATATTGTTGTACGCAAAGGGAATGAAACCCTTTTTACCGCACACCCTTTTCTGCATGAAGTATTAATCTGGGATAAAAAGCAACACAAATACCGTCATCTTTTTCAACTGCTGAATCGTATCCGCCGCAATAAATACGACCTCGTAATAAATGTACAGCGCTACATGGCTACTGGATTGCTAACTGCTTTTTCCGGCGCAAAAAGAACGATTGGGTTTAATAAAAATCCATTTGCCTTTTTATTTACCGATAAAATTCTACACGATTTCTCAGGGGAAGGTGATTCGTTCCATGAAATACAACGTAATCATGCCCTCATCAGAAATATTACTGATTTAATTGCAGCTAAGCCTAAATTGTATCCATCCAAAACAGATTTTGCAAATATTGAGCTCTATCAGACGCAACCATATATCTGTATTGCCCCGGCATCGGTATGGTTTACTAAACAGTTTCCTGCAAATAAATGGATCGAATTAATTACAAACCTGCCAGAAACCTATACCATCTATTTATTGGGTGCACCTGGTGATGCTACTCTTTGTGAAACGATCCAAAAAGCAACACATAAATCGGTCATCAACCTTGCAGGAAAACTTTCTTTTCTATCATCAGCAGCCCTGATGCAGGGAGCTACAATGAACTATGTAAATGATTCAGCACCCATGCACTTTGCATCAGCCGTAAATGCACCGGTAACGGCCATCTATTGTTCAACTGTTCCATCCTTCGGATATGGGCCACTTTCTGATCATTCCTTCATTGTACAAACCACTGTTCCACTATCTTGTCGCCCCTGCGGACTCCATGGTCACCCACAATGTCCCGAAGGACATTTCAACTGCGCCAAAAAAATTGAAATCTCCCAATTGCTGGAAAACATTTAGCTGCAAGCCAAGGGTAGGATAGCACACGGATTTTCATGATTTTCAAGATCTATCATGATAAATCCTGAAAATCATGAAAATCCGTGTCCTATTAATCCTTCTCGCATATTTATTCCTCAATTTTATCATTGATAATAAACTCGCTCAAGATTGAATAATTAATGAGAAAAAGCATCAATCAAGACATGCAGCTTATAGCTATTGCTGTCTAGGGGAAAAAAGCTTCTAGCCACTAGCTTCTAGCTGCTAGTTTTTTTGCTATTAATTTAACCATCCACATGCGTAAATAGGGTAATTAAATTTTTAATTTAAGTAGGGTTTTACAAAACAAATTCGCAAGCCCTGTCATTTATTCAAATAATAGCAGAAAACCTAAAACTAGCCCCCAATCAAGGCTAGCAGCTAGAAGCTGGAAGCTAGCGGCTTATTTTCCCCTAACAGTTCAGGTTTGTAGCTTGAATCCTGAAGCTCAAAACATACAGAAACAGATTAACTTTGCCGCACATGGACATCCTTTGTACTGATACAGAACTAAAGATTTTTAAGACTATTGCACAGGCCGGGGCATCGTTGAATATGCAATGTTACCTTATTGGAGGTTTCGTGCGCGATAAACTGATTGGAAGACCTACGAAAGATATCGATATCGTATGTATAGGTGATGGCATAGCATTGGCACATAAAGTGGCAGAACAGTTTAACCCCAAACCTTATGTTTCCTTTTTTAAAACATTTGGTACGGCACAAATAAAAATCGGCGACCTGGAAATTGAATTTGTAGGAGCTCGAAAAGAAAGTTATGCCCGACATAGCCGTAAACCCGATGTATTACCCGGAACCATTGAAGATGATCAGAACAGACGCGACTTTACCATTAATGCACTGGCAATTAGTTTGAATGAAGCAGACTATGGAAAATTAATTGATCCTTTTAATGGTCAACAGGCACTCAATGATAAGATCATCGTAACTCCTATGGAGCCATCGCAAACATTCAGCGATGATCCATTGCGTATGATGAGGGCCATACGTTTTGCAGCACAATTAAACTACACAATAGTACCTGAAACATTTGCTGCCATCACCGCAAATGTTGATCGCATCAGTATTGTTTCACAGGAAAGAATTACGGATGAACTGAATAAAATAATGATGTGCCAAAAACCATCCGTAGGATGGGATCTTTTGTTCCGGTCTGGCTTATTACATAAAATTTTCCCACAGATGGTAGACCTCTATGGGGCTGCATATATTGATGGAATCGGACACAAAGATAATTTTTACCATACCCTGCAGGTATTGGATAATATTTCAGCACACACAGATGATCTCTGGCTTAGATGGGCAGCATTATTGCATGATATCGGTAAGCCGGCAACGAAAAGATTTGAAGAGGGACATGGCTGGACCTTCCACGGACATGAAGTGGTTGGCGCCAGAATGGTACCTAAGATTTTTACCAGGCTGAAATTGCCACTGAATGAAAAGATGAAGTTTGTGCAGAAACTGGTACTTCTTCACCTGAGGCCTATTAGTCTTACCAAAGAAAATATTACCGACAGCGCAGTTCGCAGGCTGTTATTTGATGCCGGAGAAGATATTGATGCATTGATGATGTTGTGTTCGGCAGATATTACCAGTAAGAACAAAATGAAGGTGAAACGATTCCTGTCGAATTTTGAATTGGTAAAACAACGCCTCGCAACTGTAGAAGATGCAGACAGAATAAGGAATTGGCAGCCACCTATTACCGGGGAAATTATTATGCAGACATTTGGACTTACCCCTGGCCGACAAGTAGGTATTATTAAAGATGCCATAAGGGAAGCCATTTTAGATGGGGAAATTCCGAATGATTATGAAGCAGCCAGGACCTTTATGCTAGCAAAAGCTGCAGAACTGAACTTGCGGGCGGTGGAATAAATTGTATTTTAGCAGATAATTGGTAATTATTACCCAACTATTGATTCAACAAAAGTTTAAGTTAAGAGGATGGCGGTATTAAAATTTCGGATTTACCTTGAAGAAGATGATGCAGTTTATCGCGATGTGGTGATTAAACACACACAGCATTTTTTGGACCTGCATTTTGTGATCCTGAAAGCCTATGAATTTGATCAGAAGCATCAGGCAACTTTCTTCCGGAGTAACGATAACTGGCAACGTGGAAGAGAAATCAGTTTTGAGAAATACGATAAGCCCTATGTGGCAGAACCACTCCTGATGTCTGAAACAACAATCGGAAGTGAAATAAGAGATACAAACCAGAAATTTGTATACGTATATGATTTCGCAAAAAACTGGACCTTTCTTGTTGAACTGATTAATGTAAGCAAGGAAGAAAATCCCAAGCTTAGCTATCCTGCCATATCACGCACAGAAGGAATCGGACCCCAACAGTATGGTACCAAAAGTCTGTTAGGGGATAAATTTGCCGACATAGAAGAAAAATACGATCTCACCGAAGCAGCAGATGGATTTGGAGAAGAAGGAGAAGATGGCGATCAGGATACAGATGAATTTGGTGCCGAAGAATCCAGTGAAGAAGATTTTTAATGTCCCCCAATTGCTAATCCTTTAGTTTGCACCAACATACTGTTATACTTATTGTAGGTCCAACCGCCGTTGGAAAAACAGCCGTTGCCGTGCAACTCGCTAAACAGTTTCACACGGAAATTATTTCTGCCGACTCACGTCAATGTTATCGTGAAATGAATATCGGTGTTGCCAGACCATCAACAGCAGAACTGGCAGCAGTACCACACCATTTTATTGCATCGCACAGTATAACGGATGATGTAAATGCAGGTGTTTTTGAGCAGTATGCACTTGCCAAAGCAAACGAATTGTTTCAGCAGCATCCGGTAATTGTGATGACGGGTGGAACAGGACTTTATATCAACGCATTTGTAGAAGGTATTGATGTTATGCCATCTATACCTCAGACAATCAGGGAAAATATTATCCGAACTTACCAGGAAAAGGGACTCGCCTGGTTGCAGGAAACCATACAACAAAAAGACCCCGCATTCTGGGAAATTGCGGAACAACAAAACCCCCAGCGCCTGATGAGGGCACTTGAATTTGTAGAAGCTACAGGGCAATCCATTACTACGTATCGATCAGGAAAGAAAGAAGAGAGGCCATTTAAAGTAATTACCATCGAACTTGAAATGCCACGCGAATTACTAAATGAAAGAATCAACAGCAGGGTAGATGCGATGATGGAAGCCGGACAATTGGAAGAAGCAAAGAGACTCTTTTCCTCGCGCCACCTCAATGCATTACAAACAGTAGGCTACCAGGAATTATTCGATCACTTCGAAGGAAAAACAAGTCTGTCGAAAGCTGTAGAGTTGATTAAACAACATACCAGACAATATGCAAAAAGACAAATGACCTGGTTCAAAAAAAACAGCAGCATCCATTGGGTGAATGCTGCTGAAGAAAATATTCAGGAACAGATCGCAGCACTGCTACGATCTGCAGATTTATGATCTTAGAATTTGAAACCAAAAGTCATCATCACTGTTCCTCTTGAACCTCTCTGGTCTGCAAATGTATTAGGCTTATCATTCAATCTGTAAGCAAACTGTACATCGCGATTAAAAGCATGTGCATAGCTCAGATCAATAAATATTCCTTTATCACGGTAGCCGATACCACCGGTTGCCATGATGCGATGCGCTTTTAATTCACTTTCCTTATAAGGACTTCCATAATAAGCACCACCGAGGCGGAACATAATAGTGTGTAATTTCAATTCACCACCTAACCTGAAATTGATATTGCCTTTATAAGTGTCTTTAACCACATTATTCAGCAAATTATAATAGTTCACGAGTGCCTGATCGTTTTTATCTTCTGCAGAAAATCTGGAACCCCTGTAGTTCACATATTCAAGATCGGCACTGATGAATGCTCTCTGACGACGTGTATCCTTAATTTCACGGAACACATAACTCGCACTGATGATGGCGCGCCATGGAGTTACGAGATTGTAATTACTGTTACCTGGGTTGCCACTGTTCAGGTTATCACTATTCTCAGATCTGAGTCCGGCATAAGATTCAGTATTGGCAGTCATAGAAGCCCTTACACGATCTTTAAAAGTGATGAACTGTGGAGTATGAAAAGCGAAACCTATGCGCCAGTATTCTTTTGGTTTGTAAATAGTACCAATTTTTGCACCCACACCTAAACCATTTGATGTAAACTGTTCTTTGAATTCAAAATAACTAAACTGGTTATTCGGATCGTTGGTAGGATCTGTTTCTCTGTACACAAGGTCGCGGGTGTAGTGAATTACAGGTATGGTAAGACTTCCACCTACGTATAACTTATCTTCCATGTTCCCGGCCATGCCTAAAGCTATTTCATGGTAACCGCCTCGCGTAATGGCATCATAATGCTGGTTAACACCAGTTGAAAGTGGCACAAGGCTCTGGTAGCCTATGAAATTACCGGAAGCGTTGTTGGCTGTATCAATCAGGAATGTTCTGAAAGCCAGTGAAGAACCAAAAATATAATTACTGAGTGCAGCATTGGTATCTGCAAGATCACGGGTAAGTTCTTCAAGGTATTGTTCAGAAAAAGAGCTCATGTTATTAAAGCCCTTAAACTGAATACGATTGTTATAACTCGCCAACTGGTTAACAGAAATGGCAAATGCACTACTTGTCCATTTACTGTTACGCTTATAGTTACTGCTTAGGATAAGTCCTGAAGCACCATAACCAAAATTGTTTTTACTATTGAGTGTATCTGTTCCCCGGTAATTGAATTTATTGTTGTTTAAAAAGAAACCTGGCGACAAAACAAATTCATTGGTTTTGAATAGGCCAAGTCCGGCAGGGTTTACGTGATTGGCAGTGATCTCACCACCGAGTGATCCCATTACGCCGCCTGTTGCAATGTTTCTTGCTGAACCATTTTGGTTGAACCAGGCCATTCTCAGGGAATAATCAGGGTTTTGTGCAGCCGTTGTAAGGGTAAGTAGAACTGCTATGATGGGTAAATATGATTTCATATTACAATGCGTTTGGATATAGGTTTAGTAATAAGTGCCAGGCACTGAATGGTTATTAATTGCTTCCAATTTGAGGTTGATGGTTAATTGCCCCTGCCACCACGGCCTGAGCTCGAACTGCTTCCGGTACTCTTAACACCCCCGCTGTTACCACCTGCATTACTGCTTGGTGTAGCAGTAGAGCCATTGCTGTTGCTAGGGAAACTTCTTACGGCCCTGTCAACAGTAGTTCCCGATGAACCATTGCTGCTTCCGGTAAATACCCTTTTCAGCAGGCTTCCGAAACTGTTATTGTTGCTTCCTGTGCTAACAAATGCACCGGTTTTAGGATTATAATATCCCTGGTTATTGTTGTTGAAGCCTTTTGTATTTCTGTAGGCAGACAGATTACTACCTGAAGTGCTTCCGGTATAAAATTTAGGTGAAGCATATACTATAACTGTATAAAGTGGGTTATTCCAACCCCAGTTATAATATCCATAACCTAGTCCCAACTGAGGTCTCCATCCTCCATAACCTAATCCCAGGTTCCATTGGTGGTTCCAGTTGTAGGTATTCCAGTTGCTATATGGGTTGATGCGGTTAAAATCGTAACGACTATCGTACCAATATCCAAAATCATCGATTCCAGACCAACGGTACCTGTTGGCAACTTTCATGCGCAGGTAACGGTCGTCCTGACTGCTGATATATTCTTCATATCGCTCCTGTTGCTCTTTGGCCTTCTCTTCCTCTTTTCTGTTCAACCCTTCACGGGCAGGTGAATAATACACATCATCAGGCGTTTGCCCAGACTGATAGGCAGTAGAACACCCGGAAAGGAGTCCTATGGCGAGTAATGAACCGAGTAGTATTGTTTTCATGATAGGAGGATTGACTAGGTTATATAATGTGAAGTTACATACATTTGCGCTGTTGTTGGCTTCATGGTTTAGCGGCAATTATTTTGCCAACTAACATCTGTAAGCAATGTATTTTGTTAAGAGAATTATAATTTTTTATGAGTAAGGAAATAACATCCCGTGAGCAAGACTATTCACAATGGTATAATGACCTGATTTTAAAGGGTGGATTGGCTGATTATAGTGCCGTTCGTGGCTGTATGGTAATCAAGCCCTATGGCTATGGTTTATGGGAGAATATGCGTGATGTATTAGACAGGATGTTTAAGGATACCGGCCACCAGAATGCTTATTTCCCCTTATTCATCCCTAAAAGCCTGTTTGAGGCGGAAGAAAAGAATGCGGAAGGCTTTGCCAAAGAATGCGCGGTTGTTACCCATTACCGTTTAAAAACAGATCCGGCAAATAAAGGCAAACTCATCGTTGATCCTGAAGCCAGACTGGAAGAAGAACTGGTGGTTCGTCCAACAAGCGAAGCCATCATCTGGAATACGTATAAAGGCTGGATACAGTCGTACCGTGACCTTCCCATCCTGGTAAACCAGTGGGCCAATGTGGTTCGCTGGGAAATGCGTACGAGGTTATTCTTGCGTACCGCAGAGTTTTTATGGCAGGAAGGGCATACCGCACATGCGACCAAAGAAGAAGCGATTGAAGAGACCACCAAAATGCTGGATGTATATGCCGATTTTGTTGAAAACTGGATGGCAGTACCCGTAATAAAAGGCGTGAAGACTCCGAATGAACGTTTTGCAGGTGCAGAAGATACTTATTGTATTGAAGCAATGATGCAGGATGGTAAAGCATTACAGGCAGGTACCTCACATTTTCTGGGTCAGAACTTTGCCAAAGCATTTGATGTGAAGTTCAGCGATAAGAATAATAAACTTGAATATGTATGGGCAACCAGTTGGGGCGTAAGCACAAGGCTGATAGGTGCGCTGGTAATGGCGCATAGCGACGACGATGGTTTAATACTTCCTCCTAAAATTGCACCTATACAGGTTGTTATTGTACCTATTTACAAAGGAGAGGAGCAGAAGGCTAAAATTGATGAACATGCCCACCGACTCGTCCATGAATTAAAGGCAATGGGCATCACGGTTAAATACGATGACAACGACAATACAAGACCAGGTTGGAAATTTGCCGAATATGAAATGAAGGGCGTACCCGTGCGTATTACACTTGGTGCAAGAGACCTTGAAAATAACCAGGTAGAATTAGCCAGAAGAGATACCAAAGAAAAAAGTGCTGTATCGCTTGATGGACTCTCCACTATGGTGAAGCAATTGCTGGATGATATTCAGCAGCAGATGTATGACAAAGCAAAAAAATACCGCGACGAACATCTTACACCCGCTAACAGTTGGGATGAATTCGTTGAACTGCTTGATACGAAAGGCGGATTTATTGCTGCACATTGGGATGGTACTCCAGAAACAGAAGATAAAATCAAAGAACTCACCAAAGCAACCATACGTTGTATTCCTTTAAATAATCCGCAGGAAGAAGGCACTTGTATTTTAACAGGTAAACCCTCTGTTCAGCGGGTACTGTTTGCAAGAGCATATTAAAACTTGCATTCGCAGATCCTTCATGAAGCAGAAAGAAATACATCCCGCACTGCAACCATACCTGGATGGTAAAGTGATTCTATTAGATAAGCCCATCGACTGGACCTCCTTCGACGTGGTTAAAAAAGTGCGTATCCTCACGAGGATATCGAAGGTTGGACACGCAGGTACTTTAGATCCTTTGGCTACTGGGTTGTTAATTGTGTGTACAGGGAAGTTTACCAAAAAGATCAACGAGTACATGGGTATGGAAAAAGAATACACGGGTACTTTTACTTTAGGTGCCACAACCCCAACCTATGATCTTGAATCTGCACCTGAAAATATTTGCGATTACACACATCTTACCACAGAACAGATACATACTGCAACAGAACAGTTTACTGGTCCAATTATGCAGGTACCACCCGCGCATTCAGCCATTAAAAAAGATGGCAAGCCCGTTTACCTCGCTGCAAGAAAAGGAATAGAAGTAAAATTAGAACCACGCCCGGTTACCATTTTCAAATTCGTAATTGAGAAAATTGAATTACCCATTATACATTTCAGGGTAGTTTGTTCAACAGGCACTTATATCAGAAGCCTCGCCCACGATTTCGGTGCAGCACTTGGCGTAGGTGGATACATGAGCAGTCTTCGCAGAACACGCATCGGCAACTTTAGTGTTGAAGAAGCAGATAGTCTGGCAGTTTTTGAATCGAGGATTGCTGAATTGAAAGGGGAGTAGTTTTTTTGGCTTCAGGCTGCAAGCCATTGCTGTCCGGGGAAAATTGGCTGCTAGCTTCTAGCCTCTAGCTACTAGCCTTGATGTGTGCTTGTTTTAGATTTTCTGCTATTATTTGAATAAATGAGTGGGCTTGCAAATTTGTTTTGTAAAAATCCTACTTATAATAAACATATAATTACCCTATTTACACTTGTGGATGGTTAAATTAATAACAAAAAAAAGCTAGTAGCTAGCAGCTAGTGGCTAGAAGCTATTTCCCCCCCCCCAACAGCAATAGCTTCAAACTAAAAAGGCAAACCAATACCAAATTGCAATGCTGCATTATTAATTTTTAAACCAGATGGTCTTGTTTCAGACCATACAAAATTTTTGATACTCATCCAGCCTCCATTGGTAGGACGGGCGGGGTCTTTTACTCTATAGGCTACGTCAAAACGTATAAGAAAATAGGAAAAGTCGAAACGCAAACCAGTACCAATCCCTATCGCAAGATCTCTGCCGAGGTTACTTAATGAAAACCTTGAAGTAGGATCCTTATCGTTTCTTTTAATGTTCCAGATATTGCCAATATCCGCAAAAACAGCACTACCAATTTTAAAAGAACCAAGTGATGCCAGTTGGAAACGATATTCGAGATTGGTTTCAAGCTGCATGTCACCAAACCTATCACGGTAACTGCTGTTAACGGTATCACTAAATACAGAACTACCCAATCCTAATTGCCGCAATCCCCATGCACGCATGCTATATGGTCCGCCAACGATAAACTGCTTAAAGAATGGTAGCGTTTGACCGATTGATGCATTGTCGCTATAATTATAACCCAAACCTGCAAAAGCCCTATAAGCAAGTTCAGCTTTTGGAAAAAGTATCCTTTGTCTGTATTCTGCTTCTGTTTTAATATACCTGTAAATATTATTTTTCAAACCAGGTAGTAATCCAAATAAGCCACCTGCTTCTTCAATACCAATTCTCAGGTAATGACTTTTATTCCTGTTCTTTGGACTTGTGGTGGTTCTTACAAATGATAAGCTCTGACTTACGATATTGCCTTCATTAAAAGAAGCCTGAAGGAAGGGGTTGTTTTTTATTAAGGTGTCTAATCCAGGTAATCTTTTAATGCCGTACAATTCTATATTGAGTGGTTTATATAACCAAACTTCATCTCCATTTTTCCTGGGCTTTCTCCATTCATAACCGATGCTTCCTGTAAGTGAGGTTACTTTATAATAATTTTTTCTGTCGATATAAGAACTGCTGAGCGCAAATAAGGTTCTTTTATTTTCCAGGTTACGCAGTGCTCTCCAATTGCGGAAGGGGGTTAATAAACGAGGTAATGCATATGTATGACTACCACTTAATAGAAAAGTTTGCAACAATGGATTATTACCCTGACTCAACAGGTTTAATTCAACCCCTGTTCTGATCACACTTTGTTGCTGTACGGCTTGCTTCCACCTGTTTCTGTTGATATAACTAAGATTGGTAGATATACCCAGTGTATTACCAGTGATTACATCTCCTGAGTTTCTGCTTCCTTCCAGTTCTGCGGCAATGGTTTGTCTTGCAGCAGGTACCAGCAGAATATGCATATCTAAAGTGTCTTTATCGCGAACGCGTAAAATGGCATCTGCCTGTTGCCATGCACCGAGTTGTCCGAGGCGGTTAATGGTTTTATAATAATCTGCTTCATTGTATTTATTTCCTCTGCTGAGAAAAGTATGTTCTCTTAGTGGACGGAACCGAAATAAACCCTGGTGGTATTTCATGACGCCATTCCGGAACGTATCCACCTTATAATCTTTCCTTTGAATAACACTATCTGGTATATCTGCAATACCGGTTTCAGGATAATAATAAATATTGCCCATGCTGAATTGCAATAATTTGCTTGAATCTGCAATGGGTCTATGCGTGAGATTAATATCCCAGGTAGGGTTTTCTTTTCTTTTACGGTCCGCCTCTGCAATCATTTCAGCCTGTTTAAAAGGGTCTAATGTGAGGGGCAGTAATTTGGTGTCAAGCGTATCAACTACAGCGAGAAGGTCGTCTCTGTTAAAATTATAGTACCCGTTTTGGCGAAATAAATTCGTGAGGCGATCCATTTCGTCGCTGATTACCTGTTTTGTATAAGGAATACTCTTTTTTAATAGTTGAGCACTTTTATTGGCCATTACAAGCGCCTGAAGGGTAGAATCTGAGAAATCGTAAGAAACCGAATCGATATGAATATTTTTTCCTGCCTTTATATTCATAATTACATTGGCCCGGATTTGTTTTTTAACGGTATCAATCACTACAGAATCCTTTAGGTCACTATAAAAATATCCCTGACTATTCAGGTAAGCATTCATGAAATTGATGGAGCGGGGGAGGTTGCTGCTATCAAAAACTGGCGGATTATATAGGTAGTTTCTTAGACCTGCATATTTCTGAACAATCCTGACCTGTAAACTATCTTCCCAATAATTCTGTAATTCAGTTATTAAACGTTTTTTCTCATCTTTGGGAATTGTGTCAAGGATATTGATCTTGTTGCTATAAACAAATGGTCTGTTAGCAGGAAAGTTTACCACTTTTAGATGCTTTTGTTCGGAACAAGCGCTCAAGAGTCCTGCCAACAACAGTAAACTGATGAACGATGCCAGATAACCTCTTTTTCCAATCAAACGCATAGTAGATGTTAAGCAAGAATGAGCTCAAATATATTCAATCTTTATGCCAGAAAAAACAAAGGATCAGTGAAAGGTTGTTTTTGGCCGAAGGCACAAAACTTGTTGCGGAATTATTGGAAGCAGGTTATCCCATCAAAAACATCTATGCATTGGAGTCCTGGGAAGCTCCTTTACCCGATTTGCCCATCACCCGCATTTCACCCATCGAGCTGGAAAAAATCAGTACCCTTCAAACCCCTAATCAGGTTGTAGTAGTGGCAGAACAAAGGGAGCCAACTGGTGAACCAGTATTAAAAAATAAGCTAACCCTTGTTTTAGATGGCATTCAGGACCCGGGTAACCTGGGTACCATTATTCGCATTGCAGACTGGTTTGGCATTGACCAGATTATTGCCAGTAACGATACCGTTGAACTATACAATCCAAAAGTAATACAGGCTACCATGGGTAGCTTTCTCAGGGTGAAAATCTGGTATCGTGAATTGGAAGAATTATTAACCACAATCAATGTGCCTGTTTACGGAGCTTTATTAAATGGAACTTCAATGTATGCAACAAAGCCACCCAAAGAAGCTTTACTGGTAATTGGGAATGAATCAAAAGGCATCAGGGAAAATATACTGCCCTATATTAAACATGCTATAACTATACCCCGCACTGGAAAAGCAGAATCATTGAATGCAGCTGTAGCAACGGGCATCTTATTGGCGCAATTGTGTGCATCTGGAGGAAAATAATTACCTGAATTGAATCGCTTTTACCGGACTTAATTTTCTTACCATCAGGGAAGGGATTAGCAATGCACAATAGCAAACGATAGTAGTGCCAGCAATAACAGTGGCCACCTGCCACCATACAATCTCCATAGGTGCTTCAGTAACATAATAAGACGCCTCTTCCAGTCGGATAAAACCGGTGAGTTGTTGTAGCCAGCAAATACCTAAGCCGGATAAAGTGCCAATACCAATTCCCAAAAGGGTAATAAAGGAAGCATGCAAAAGAAAGATTTTCTG
>CBFGPM010000011.1:0-96358 GCA_965650685.1 uncultured Sediminibacterium sp. | reverse complement strand
TTGTTTAACAGACGAACAGAGGAATGTCCAATGTCCAACTTCGAAGTTGGATGTTGGATGTTTCTCTGTTTCTCTGTTCTTCTGTTCAACATTCTCCTATCTTTGCCTTCCATAAACGTACGCCATGAATGAAAAATTTGTTGCCCGGATAGGGGAAGAGCTTCGTGAAATCGAAACAGCAGGGCTTTTTAAAAAAGAACGGGTAATTACCAGTGAGCAGGGACCAGAAATCGTTGTGAATGGTAAATCTGTATTGAATTTTTGTGCCAATAACTACCTGGGGCTTTCTTCTCACCCAAAAGTGATTGAAGCTGCCCATAAAGCCATCGATACCCATGGTTATGGTATGAGCAGTGTTCGCTTTATCTGTGGAACACAGGATATTCATAAAGAACTGGAAAAGAAAATAGCCGACTTTCTGGGTACAGAAGACACTATTTTGTACGCAGCAGCTTTCGATGCCAATGGCGGCGTATTTGAACCTTTATTTAATGAACAGGATGCCATTATCAGTGATGCGTTAAACCACGCATCTATTATTGATGGTGTTCGCTTATGTAAGGCACAGCGATTCAGGTATGAGCACAACAATATGGAGGACCTGGAAACAAAACTGAAAGAAAGTTCCGGCTGCAGAAATAGAATTATTGTAACCGATGGCTCTTTCAGTATGGATGGAACCATTGCACAACTCGATAAAATCTGCGACCTGGCTGATCAATACGATGCTATTGTAATGATTGATGAATGTCATTCCTCTGGCTTCCTTGGTAAAACCGGTCGCGGTACACATGAATACCGTGGTGTAATGGGTAGAATTGATATTATTACTGGTACACTCGGTAAGGCATTAGGCGGTGCAAGTGGTGGATTTACCTCAGGTAGAAAGGAGATCATTGAAATGCTGCGCCAACGCAGTCGCCCTTATTTATTTTCCAATACAGTAGCGCCATCAATCGTAGGAGCATCAATTGCTGTATTAGATATGCTTACCGAAACTACGCAGCTTCGCGATCAACTGGAATACAATACTAAATATTTCCGGTCAAAAATGACGGAAGCTGGATTTGATATCAAACCCGGTGATCACCCGATTGTTCCAATCATGTTATATGATGCAGTAGTGGCACAAAATTTTGCCGCAAAACTCCTCGAAGAAGGGGTGTATGTAATTGGATTCTTCTACCCGGTGGTAGCTAAGGGGTTGGCACGTATTCGTGTTCAACTAAGTGCAGCACATGAGCAGCAGCATTTAGATAAGGCCATTGCTGCATTTACAAAAGTAGGTAAGGAACTGGGGGTGTTAAAAGCATAAATGGAACAAATCTTATCAGGTCACTAAAACAAACAAGATGTCGTCAGTAAAAAATATTTTTTCAATTGGGTGTATACTCAGTGTATTATTGATTGCCTGCTCGCCCAATAATGTAAAAGTGGAGGATGGGTTTAAAAAATATTTCGATGAGTACAAAGTAACAGGCACGTTTGGTCTCTTCGACAATGGAACAGGACAGTTTACCATCTATAACTTGACTCGTTTTAAAGATTCATCTTACCTGCCGGCATCTACATTCAAAATTGTAAACTCTTTGATTGGTATAGAAACAGGAAAAGTGACCAACGAAAAAATGATCATTAAATGGAATGGTAAGGTGAATGTTTTACCAGGCGGTGATACCGCACATGGCTGGAACCGTGACCTGACCATGGAAGAGGCTTTTGCTGCTTCAGCATTGCCGTATTACCAGGAAGTGGCACGAAGAATAGGTAAGGATACTATGCAAAGGTGGATCGACAGCCTGCAGTATGGCAACAAACAAATTGGAACTGCCATAGATTCATTCTGGATCAACAATAGTTTAAAAGTTACTGCTGATGAGCAGATGGGACTTGTAAAGCGTTTGTATTTTGCGCAATTACCTTTCCAGAAAAGAACACAGGAAATTGTGAAGAAGATGATGATCAGGGAAAATAATGCGAATTATCAACTGGCATATAAAACCGGTCTTGGATTTAAAGAGAATGGCAACCTGATTGGCTGGATTGTTGGTTGGATCGAAGAGAATAAACACCCGTATTTCTTTGTACTGAATGCTGAGGGTCCAAAAGATGCAAAAATGATGGATGCCCGTATGAATATCCTGAAAGCTATATTAAAAGAACAGGGCTTTTTTGAAGGCAAGCGTTAATCTTTTTCAGCATGACCAAAAGACAAAACTATATTTCCTGGGATGAATATTTTATGGGGGTTGCATTATTGTCTGCCAAACGCAGTAAAGACCCCAATACACAGGTAGGTGCCTGTATTGTAAATGAAAAGAATAAAATAGTAGGAGCGGGTTATAATGGTTTACCGATTGGTTGCGATGATGATGAATTTCCCTGGAGTAAACAGGGCGATTTCCTGGAAACAAAATATCCTTATGTATGTCATGCAGAACTGAATGCCATTCTCAATAATATAGGAATGGATTTAAAAGGCTGTAAAATATATACTGCATTGTTTCCTTGTAATGAATGTACCAAAGCTATTATACAGGCTGGTATCAACGAAGTGGTGTATTTATCCGATAAATATGATGGGAGCGATCCGTCAAAAGCGTCTAAGTTAATGTTAGACAGGGCTGGGGTAAGCTATCGAAAAGTGAAAACCGGCATTGATGAGTTACGCTTGTCATTCAATGAAGCAGATGTTTGATTATTGAAATCTCTGCGTAAACTCTTTTTCCTCTGCGGCTCTGCGGTGATTATTTAAGTAAGTTCACCGGAGAGCCGCATTAAGTAGCTGAGAATATATCTTTACCTCTAGTATATCTCAAAGTACAGCCAGGTATTTAAAGAAGATTATTTCTTTTGAATTACCTGAAATACATTTCCCTCGGGATCATTACCCATGAATAAAAGATATGGATACTTATCGAAACTGGTAATATCCTGAACAGTCACATTTTTCGATCTTAGTATTGAATGTAAGGAATAAATATTTTCAGAAGTTTCGAAAATTAGTTTGGTATTGGTTTCAACTGGCGCTTGAGCTGTTGAAGTAGTATATGTTTCACCCATTTTATGCAAACCAATTTTTACAGAACCGGCCGATAGCAATACCCATTCACCGGATATTTCTTCAAGTATGTTTAAACTAAATACTTCATGATAGAATTGTTTCATGTTATTGATATCTGAAACAAATAACAAGACAGTATCTAATGTTAATGGCATAGTATTTATTATTTGACTAAAGATAATCAGCCCAACACTTTTTTTATAGCAGGTGCAATCTTATTTCCAAATATTTCAATCGACTTCATCAGTTGTGTATGAGAAGGTCCGCCAACATCCATATGTGCTGCAAAACGGGTAAAGCCTAATGTTTCATGTAGTTGTAAAATTTTATCAATGGCTTCATTGGCTTCACCAATAATCAAAGCGCCCTCTTTTCCTCTTCCAAATTCAAATTGTTCGCGTGTGTAGGCCGACCAACCACGTTCTCTGCCAATACGATTCATTTGTGCAGCATAATGTGGAAAATACTGATCGGCAATAGTTTTACTGTTATCACCAAAAAGGGCATGCATATGTACACCTGTTTTTAGTTGCTCTATAGGGTATTTAAAATGTTCATACACTTTCTTATAGTAATCGAACAATGGTTTGAATTGAGCCGGACTTCCACCAATAATGGCAAAAATAACCGGGATACCATATTTACCGGCCCGCAATACCGATTCGGGAGTGCCACCAACAGCTATCCACATATCAAGTAACTTGTTATAAGCACGTGGAAACACTTCCTGTTTTACCAGTGGCGTTCTGAATTTCCCTTTCCAGCTTACAGGTTGTTGCTGGTTAACCTGGAGTAGCAGGTCGAGCTTTTCTTCAAATAATATATCATAGTCGGCAAGTTCGTAACCGAACAAAGGAAATGATTCTGTAAAACTGCCACGTCCAACCACCAGTTCGGCCCGGCCATTCGACAGCAAGTCGATACTTGAATATTGTTGGTATAGGCGAATCGGATCGGCAGAACTTAACACCGATACCGCACTTCCCAGCCTGATATTCTTTGTAACCGTTGAAGCTGCAGCAAGAATAATCTCGGGAGCCGATACAGCGTATTCGCTACGATGGTGCTCACCAATACCAAAAAAATCAAGCCCAAGTTCATCCATCAGCTTAATTTCTTCCATCATTTCCTGCAGGCGTTGTCCGGTTGGAATAGTAATTCCTTGTTCATCCACGTGTAAATCGCCAAACATGCTGATTCCTAATTCCATTTGTTTCTTTTTTACAAAATTACAATAACTAAATGCCATCGTTACTGTCAATAAAAAAGGTGATCTTTTAAGATCACCTTTTTTTATTGACAATATGCAATTATGCTATATCAAAACGATCCAGATTCATCACTTTATTCCAGGCCGACACAAAATCTTTCACGAACTTCTCTTTACTGTCTGCACAAGCATAAACTTCAGCCAATGCACGCAGTTCAGAATTAGAACCAAAGATCAGGTCAACACGGGTAGCTGTCCATTTAACGGTTCCTGTTTTGCGGTCGCGACCTTCAAATTCCTGTTGGTGACTGTCGGCAGTAGCAGACCAGATGGTGCTAAAATCGAGCAGGTTTACAAAGAAATCGTTGGTGAGTACACCTGGTTTATCTGTTAATACCCCATGTTTAGACTGGTTATAATTGGTGTTCAGTACACGCATACCACCTACCAATACGGTTAATTCCGGAGCTGTTAATGTGAGTAGTTGTGCTTTATCAATTAACAATGCTTCGGCAGTAGCCATTTGTTTTCCTTTCATATAATTGCGGAAACCATCAGCTTTTGGCTCGAGTACTGCAAATGATTCAACATCAGTTTGTTCCTGTGAAGCATCTGTACGACCGGCTGTAAAAGGAACGGTGATATTGTGTCCTGCATCTTTTGCAGCTTTTTCAATTGCGGCACATCCACCCAGTACAATCAGATCGGCAAGCGATACCTGTTTTTTACCGGCATTGGCATTGAATGCTTTTTGAATGCTTTCCAATGTATCCAATACTTTAGACAATTGCTGCGGATTATTTACTTCCCAGAATTTCTGCGGCGCTAAACGGATACGTGCACCATTGGCACCACCACGTTTATCAGACCCACGGAAAGTAGAAGCAGAAGCCCATGCAGTTGATACCAGTTCAGATACAGATACTCCGGAAGCCAGTATATTGTTTTTAAGTGTTGCAATATCCGATTCATTAATCAGTTCATGTGTAACTGCAGGAATAGGATCCTGCCATAATAGTTCTTCAGCAGGAACTTCTTTACCGAGGTAACGAGCACGTGGTCCCATATCTCTGTGCGTAAGTTTAAACCAGGCACGTGCAAATGCATCTGCAAACTGATCAGGATTTTCAAGAAAACGCCTTGAGATTTTTTCATAAGCAGGATCAAAACGTAAAGACAGGTCAGTGGTCAGCATAAATGGTGCATGACGTTTGCTGCTGTCATGTGCATCAGGAACCAGTCCTGCACCTGCACCGTTTTTGGGTTGCCACTGGTGAGCGCCCGCGGGGCTCTTGGTGAGTTCCCACTCATAGCCAAAAAGGTTTTCAAAAAAGTTATTACTCCATTGAGTAGGAGTAGTGGTCCAGGCACCTTCCAGTCCACTGGTAATGGTATCGGCACCTTTACCAGATCCATAAGTATTTGTCCAACCCATACCTTGTTCTTCAATACCTGCAGCGGCTGGTTCTTTACCAACATATTTACCCGGATCGGCAGCACCATGTGTTTTACCGAAACTATGTCCACCTGCAATCAATGCTACAGTTTCTTCATCGTTCATGGCCATGCGACCAAAAGTTTCGCGGATGGCTTTTGCAGCGAGAATTGGATCGGGGTTGCGATCTGGTCCTTCGGGGTTAACATAAATCAATCCCATTTCTGTGGCACCGAGTGGCGCTTCCAGGCTCTCAGGATTTCTGTGTTGTGCTACCCATTCTTTTTCACTACCCCAGTACACATCTTCATCGGGTTCCCAAACATCGGCACGACCACCGGCAAAACCGAATGTTTTAAAGCCCATCGATTCCAGTGCCACATTACCTGCGAGGATCATTAAATCGGCCCAGGAAATTTTATTACCATATTTCTGTTTGATGGGCCATAACAATAAGCGGGCCTTATCAAGATTGGTATTATCGGGCCAGCTGTTCAAGGGTGCAAAACGTTGCATACCTGCACCGGCACCGCCACGGCCATCATGCGTACGATAAGTACCTGCACTGTGCCACGACATACGGATAAAAAATGGTCCGTAATGACCATAATCGGCAGGCCACCAGTCTTGCGAATCTGTCATGAGTGCGGTAAGGTCTTTTTTCAGTGCATCCAGATCGAGCGACTGAAATGCTGCAGCATAATCAAAATCGGAGTCCATCGGATCAGATAAACTTGAATGTTGTCTGAGTACATTCAGGTTTAACTGGTTGGGCCACCAATCGCGGTTTCGTGTACCACCGCCTGCCGCCTGTTTCAGGCTGCCATTGTGAAAGGGACATTTACTGATGTCGCCATTAGCATTATTTTCCATATTGATCTATTTTAAAAAGGTTACTGGATGATGAAAACGGGTTTTGTTAGAGCAGCAAGATTACACTTAATTAGTTGATAGTTCAAATTGATTATCTTTATGATAATATAGATTTAATCTATGACATTAACCCAACTAGAATACATGATAGCGGTAGATACCTACCGGCACTTTGTACTGGCAGCAGAAAAATGTTTTGTAACCCAGCCTACCCTGAGTATGCAGTTGCAAAAACTGGAAGAAGAACTGGGTGTGAAAATTTTTGACCGCACCAAACAACCCGTGATACCCACCGAAATAGGTGCAAGAATTATTGCACAGGCAAGGGTAGTATTACGCGAATCGGGAATGATTAAACAATTGATTCATGATGAAAAAGATGTGATGACGGGTGAACTTCGCATTGGTATCATTCCTACACTGGCACCATACCTTTTACCAACTTTGTTTAAACAGGTGCGTGCAAAATACCCGCAACTGGAACTGGTGATCAAAGAAACGATTACAGAAGAAGTGATACATGAGCTAAAAAATAACCGGCTCGATTGCGGACTGGTAGTAACACCTTTAAAAGATGCATCTATTAAGGAAGATGTATTGTTTTATGAAGAGTTGTTTGTGTATGTATCGAGAAAGAATGCGCTGTATGATAAAAAATATGTGTTGGCAGACGATATAGATCCTAATCAGTTATGGTTACTGGAAGAGGGGCATTGCTTTCGCTCGCAGGTGTTGAATTTATGTGAGCTGCGTAAAAGCGGTGACCTGCATTTTAAATATGCCACCGGCAATATTGAAACACTGAAACGGATGGTGGATAAAAGTGATGGGCTCACCATCCTCCCTGAACTCGCAGTCATGGAATTTAATAAAACACAGATGAAACTGGTGAAGCGGTTGAAAGATCCCAGTCCGGCAAGAGAAGTGAGTCTGGTTACGCATCGCGATCACATTAAAACCAAACTCATTCAAACATTGAAAGAAGAAATACTGCAAATGGTGCCTAAAGCCATGCAGCAGTTGAGGAATAAGAAAATAGTTGAGATAAGTGAGTGATCCTTACATTCATTAAACGACTTAATATACACCAATGTACTCCTGTAATAAAAAACTAATTACCATTCTGCTTGTCTTTCTGGGGTTTAATTCACTATACGCACAGGTAAGTTTGCGTTTGGTGAATGAGGAAGATATTTTTACAAACGTCCCTTTCAAATCCTGTCATGCAGCCACTATCTGTTCTTTAAATAACGGAGAACTTATGGCCGCCTGGTTCGGTGGTAACTATGAAGGCGATACATCGGTGGCCATCTGGTCTGCTATCCGTAATAAGGATGGATGGACATCGCCCAAAAAAATAGCAACAGGTACCCTCAATGGGAAGAAATATGCCTGCTGGAACCCTGTATTATTTTTAGATAAAAAAGGAACCCTCTATCTGCATTACAAAGTAGGACCCGATCCGCGGAATTGGCTGGGCTTTTATAAAAGCTCAACAGATAAAGGGCGTAATTGGTCTGATGCTACACAATTACCCGATAGTTTATTAGGTCCCATCAGAAATAAGCCATTGCAATTAACAAATGGCGATATACTATATCCATCCAGCCGTGAAAGTGAAGAAGATGACAACTGGACAGCACATATGGAAAAATCATCGGCTGATTTGTTGAACTGGAGAACGTTTACATTACCACCAACAACATTCGGAATTATTCAACCCACTTTACTGCAATACAAAGACAAAGGCATACAGGCGCTTTTTCGCAGCCGTGAGAATATTATTGTACAAAGCTGGTCAACAGATGAAGGTGAACATTGGAGTGTGCCAACAGCCACCAATTTGCCCAATCCTAATTCTGGTATTGATGCAGTGAGTATGCATAACGGCACAAAGCTACTGGTGTACAATCCACTGAAAGCAGGTGCCAACTGGTGGGAGGGAAGAAGTGTATTAAAGATTGCATCATCTACGGATGGCATTAACTGGAAAGATGTGTACACGCTGGAAGACCATAAGGAAGGAGAATACAGTTATCCGGCTATTGTTGTGGATGAAAATGATATTATTCATATTGTATACACAGCGAAACGGGCAGTTATCCGGTATGTACGATTGAAAATCGATACATTTTAAGCGTACAATAAAAGGTAAAACAGTTAACGGGTTTGTTTACCTGCAAAAAGTTGCTGCTGAATGATCTGTGAAATATTCAGTGCCCGTTGCTTAGCCAATAAAGCATAATGCCCACTGAAAAGTTCATCAATTGTTTCTATAAATAAAATATTCCATTGGCGAAAGTGAACTTCGTTCAGGGGCATCACTTTATGCAGGTGCTGGTGCAGGTTCATCGGGTTGCCCTTATAGTTACCACTCTGGAACAATGCATTCTCCCAGAAATCGCACATTGCTGGAATATGTTTGTCCCAGTCTATTTTTTTCTCACCATTGAATACAGCTCCTAAAACAGTATCATCAGCAATCTTTTTATAAAAGACGCTGACCATTAATGCAATATCGTCCCGGCAGGTAATATCTTTTTTCATGCCGAAAATTTTAAAGCAATAACCTGAATTGTTCCAGTAATTCAGCAGAACAATATTGTTCTAATAAGGGAAACAAAACCCGTTCTTCATTCCGTATATGACTATTCAATAACAGCCCGAGTGTATGTAACTGATCGTTACTGATATACGGAGTATTCAATTCAGTGA
Source organism: uncultured Sediminibacterium sp. (assembly GCA_965650685.1). Classification (GTDB taxonomy): domain Bacteria; phylum Bacteroidota; class Bacteroidia; order Chitinophagales; family Chitinophagaceae; genus Sediminibacterium. Next base: position 87,061 of record CBFGPM010000011.1, on the reverse strand, counting down.
ATAATTTTTTCAATAACAGATGCTCAGCAATGGTTTCATCAATCATTGTATCCAGATCAGTTGCCAGCCCCTTACTCTGATTAAAAATGGTTTCTTCTTTTTCAAAATGCTGCTGTAATGTTTCCCGATAAAAATTTCCTGCATAGGCTGCCTTGCCTTGAATATCTGTTGGTAAACCGGCGTAATCAGGTGCATCGTTACGAAGTAACTGCGCTAATAATAAAGCGCCATGATGTTCGCGTGAGAGTGGTTGTAATGCAATATGTCTTTTCATAATTAAAGATCTTTATGGTTAAATCTCCTTACAGAAAACCAGACCGGTATAAATACCCAGAGCAGCATAACGAGCAGCGATAACAGTTGCCCCCATGTAGTGCCAAAAAACTGCTGGAAGATAGCACCGGTATAACCCATTAATGCAGAGATATCCATTTTTAAAAGAATCATGATCCTGCCAAGGTCAATGGGATTGAGCGCGCTGATAAAAATCATCGGTTTCTCCATTGGATAATCTGCAAACTGGAAGAGGAGAAAGAGTACAACGCCATCAAATAACAAGGAAAAATATAGCCATAGCAATATGGCAACACCTATACCCCTTGCTTTATCGCGTGTTTTAACGGCAGCCAGCATGGCAATGGCAATAAAAATAATGGAAAGCAAAAACCCAATTACCACCATCATTAAACCGGTGCCATAGGGTACAAACAGCAATACAGGAATACCAACGCCAACCAGGAAAGCGATTGATAAGGAAACCGCAATACCCGTAAACAAACTTAACCAGATGCTGATACGTTTGAGTGGCTGACTCACCAGTAACTCTATGAACTCACTACTATTGTACATGTAAATGGTAGAAAAAACAATACAGACCATCGGAACAATGATGAGTAATACATTGAGTAAACCCAGTAAGCCTTTTGTTGTATTGTCTTCAAGACCAAATAACATAAAAGATAACAGGAGCAGGAAGAGTGTATAGGCCAGTATGATTTTATTCCGCAGAATATCTATGATCACATATTTAATAATCTTTTTCATGGTACTAAGCGCTTTTGGGTCATGATGGTAGCAATTACTTTACTTAGTCTTGTCTGCCCGGTTGTTTTCTGTAATTCACCCACTGATTGTTGAAAACAAAGTTTTCCGTCCTGTATATAGATGATTTGTGTAACCATATCATCTAATTCACTCAGAATATGCGAAGTGATTAAAACGAGCTTGCCTTTTTCTTTTTCTCTGATAATTTTTTCTTTCAATATTTCTGCCGCAACCGGGTCGAGGCCTGCAGTGGGTTCATCAAGTATAATTACCTGGGGATTGAAAAGAAAAGCGAGTACGGCACTTACTTTTTGCCGGGTACCACCTGAAAGTGTCCGCATTCGTTTGTCAAGAATTTTATCTAAACCAAACGCATAGAGCAGCTCTTCATCAAAGCCATTATCATTATTGGAACGTATATCTTTCATCATCGTTACCAACTGACCAATGCTCATATTATCTGGATACCTGCCAATCTGCGGCATATAACCGATCTGTTTCCGGTACTGCCAGTTGTTTTTAATATTATGCCCGTTGAAGGTGATGAAGCCACTATCGCAGATTACCATTCCGAGGATCGCCTTGATAAAAGTGGTTTTACCGCTTCCATTCGGGCCAATCAGGGCAATACATTCCCCTTTGTTACAGGTAACTGAAAGATTATCGAGCACTTTTAGTTTGCCAAACTGCTTCGATACATTGGTAGCGATGATCATAATTTCAAAGGTTTCATTAAAGGGAAATCATCTTTTAAGTTTTCCGGCGTTAAAGAGGGTATCAATTTCTCTGTTTTATCAAATAATGCCGTCATAAAACTGCGGAACAGGATCATAGCAGTTGGGTTTCGCTCTACAATAACGGCATACATACTTACGGGCCGGTAGGGAATATCTCCTTTGTTGTTTTTATCAAGATCATATCCTTCGTATTTATCCCAATAATTCTGTCTGAATTTGTTGAGTACGAGACTGCCATTGGTGCCTACATCGAAAGTGTTCGACAGGAAATTATTGGCACTCACATTTATATCCATACAGCTAGCCTGTATTTTCATGGCCCAGCCATTACTTTTAAAACTGTTTTTTTGGATATCAATCCTGTTGGCTCCTTCAAGAAATAAGGCCACCGTATTTTCAATGAACTGATTTTTTTCAATTTTACTGTCGCTGATCTCTTTTAATAATATACCATAAGCAGCATCACCCCAGTTTTGTGTAAACAGGTTATTCAGCATGGTTACATGATGAGAGAACATAACGGCAACACCGGCACCATTGTTACGGAACTGGTTATCGAGGTAGCTGTCGTTATTCGAAAACATAAAGTGCAGGCCATAACGCAGATTTTTTTCTGACCTGTTTTTACTGATGACGGAATTGGTTACAAACTCAAAATAAATACCATCTCGGTGTCCGTTGATCTGGTTATTCCTGATCTGCATACTGTCACTTTTCCAGCAATGAATGCCATTACCGCTCTGTTGTTCATTTTTGGAAGAACCAATCAGTTGATTGTTTTCAATGATACACAGCTTGCCTAACTGCGCATAAATACCAAAGAAGGTATTGGATAGCATATTATTCCGGACGATTACTTTTTTGCTGTTGTAAATTTTAATACCTGCAAAATCATCCATGCTTGATATGCCTGAGTTAACCACTTTTACACCTTCCACCACCACTCCATCTGCCCTGATGGCAATTACTTCATACCGGTGTTCACCATCAATCACAGGATAATTAACGCCGGTTAATACAACCTGTTTTTTGATCACCAATCCCTTTTCCCTGTAAACACCTTCTGTTACCCTGATGGTATCTCCGTTGTTTGCAAGCTCAAGTGCTTTTTGTATGGTCTTAATGCCTGATTGTTTGCCAACAGTAATGGTTTTGGCAAACAAAGTATTTGTCAACAGTAATACAACAACAAGGAGCAATGTGTTTTTCATGGTTTCATGAATTGTTTCCAGTCGATTATTTTTCCGGTAGCTTTTAACCCGAGTATTATACTATCGGCATGAGCGAATGCTGCAATATTGCCACCCATCGGCCCCCTGATAGATTCATCCTGAACAATTACTGCTTTATTTACTTCAATGAGTTGATTGGGGCGTGAATACAGTGTTAAGTACAAGTTTTGTGCAACGATGTCTCTCTCCTGTAGCAGGTAATTTTTCAAACAGATCACATCATCAAATTTGTACACTTTCCCTTTAGCTGTAACCAGCTCCGCTCCAAAATGCGCATCGGTAACACGCATTTTACAGGCACTGCAATGATCTGTTCCGATTATTATTTCCTCAGGGCCACTGTTACAGGATGCTAACCCCGATAGAAAAAATACCAGAACGAAAGTTTTCAATGCAGGATTTATTTTCTGTCTCCATTCAATCACAACCAGTAAAAATGTAATCAATCCAACAACTATAAAAATCCATCCACCTATATCCGGAAAAGAATAGGCGCCAAAGTTGAGCAGTTGTTTGAAGCCAATTAATGGTGGCTGGTACGACATGCCGGGTACAACAATAGCCGCATTAGGTTCAAGATTATGTCCGTAATTGTATTCCCATCTCCAGAAATCGTACATCGATACAACGCCAAAACAAATAAACAGCAGCAACAACAGGTAGAGGTATTTTTTCCGGTTCAGTAGCGCAGTGGTAATATAAGCAAGTGCAAAAAAGCCAACGATATAGGGCAGTACACTAAATTCCACAAAGTCTTTTGTGTGCAGTGTTTTCATTCCAATATAATGGTTCAGGCCGTTGATGATGTCTACATCGCCTGCCAGTTCATGGGTATAGATCAGCAACCGTAACCCTTCGGGGTATTGTGGTGCCACAAGATCAATGCGCCAGAGCGGAAAAAAAAGAACAGCAATTAACAATAAACCACAAATGCCCAGCGCAATTCTGCTCATCTTTTGTAGGTGTATTTTTTTCATGGTAATACTTTAGACGGAACAAAAAGGGAGCAGGCAGCAATCCTGCTCCCTATACTATAAAACCAAATCATACAACTTACTTGCTTACAGGAGCAGTTTTTCCGGTACTGAATTGCAGCGGAACTTTTGAACCTTTGGGTGAAACCCTTAGATAACCAGACATTTCCTGATGCAATGCACTACAGAAATCGGTACAATAAAAAGGATAAATACCCACCCTGTCTGCTACCCACTTCAATGTTTGTGTTTCACCGGGCATAATCAGTAGCTCAGCATTATTGGCACCTTTAATAGCAAAGCCATGTGGTACATCCCAGTCCTGCTCAAGGTTGGTAATGTGGAAGTACACTTCATCGCCCTGCTGAATACCTTCTATATTATCGGGTGCCAGGTGAGAACGAATGGTGGTCATGTACACATGAACTTTACCCCCTTCTCTAACCACTTTAGTAGCACCTTCTCCTTTGGCTACATAGGGGTGCTGGTTATCATCAATTTTAAAAATCTTCAGTGATTTATCTTTAATCAGATCTGCTCTTACTGCCTGCGCATAGTGAGGCTCGCCAATGGTGGGGAAATCGAGAATCAGTTGCATTTTATCACCACTGATATCAAATAACTGTGCACTCTGCGATAATTCAGGACCGGTAGGCAGGTACCTGTCTTTGGTAATTTTATTGTAGGCAATCAGGTATTTAGGATCAGGTTTTTTGCTGTCGCCACCGGGTATGGTGAGGTGACCAATAGAATAATAAGTAGCCGCACGATCCAATACTTTCAGGTCTTTGATGTTCCATTTCACTACTTCAGAAGAAACAAAGAAAGAAGTATAAGCATTGCCTTTACCATCGAACTCAGTGTGTAAAGGTCCTAAGCCTGGTTTCTGTAATTCGCCATGTAAGGCAGATTCGTATTTGATAACAGGTAAGCCATCAAACTCACCAATAAAATCTTTCGCAGCAATGGCTTTCTGTATTTTATCGAAACTGAAAACAGGAACCAGTGCAGCCAGTTTACCACTACCTACAATGTATTCGCCGGTTGGGTCTACATCGCATCCATGTGGCGATTTTGGACAGGGAATAAAATAGCAGATGTCTTTAAAGTCTTTCACATCCAATACCAGCACTTCTGTTTTTATTTGAGAAGTGGCAGAATGTGTTTTTTCATCGTAGCGGTTGCTGGCATATTTCACAGACTGTTTTCTGCCTTTGCCTGCTTTAATGTATTCCTCTGCTTTCTTCCAGTTTACGGCCATGATAAAATCTTTATCGCGCTGCGAAGCATTTACTTCGAGCAGGGTGCTGGCTTTTTCTGTGTTGTAGCAGGAGAAGAAAAACCATCCATTCGATTTTCCTTTACCTGCATGGCTAAGATCGAAGTTTACACCGGGGCATTGTAACTGGAAAGCAATATCCATTTTACCATCGTTTTTATCTACGCTGATAAAACTGATGGTGCCTTTAAAATTGTCTTTATAAGTATCAATGGCCACATCTCCATTGGCGTCATCGGGCGGTACGCTAAAACGGGTACCGGCTACTACATATTCGGTATTCTCAGTGATAAAAGGAGAGCTGTGGTTACCTGCACTATTCGGCAGTTCAATGATTTCGGCAGTACGGAATGTGGTAAGATCAATACGTGCCACCCTTGGTGTATTATTGGCGTTGCCAAATACCCAGCGACCATCAATTTCTCCATTGGTTTGAGAAAGTTCGGTGTGGTGAAGATCATCCCATGGCACCATACCATGTGATGTATTTAACATGGCTTTGGTTTCTTCACTGTAGCCCCATCCTTTCTCAGGATCAACAGAGAAAACAGGAATTACACGTAGTAAACGGCCGGAAGGTAAGCCATAAACGCTCATCTGGCCACTGAAACCACCAGATACAAAATTGTAAAACTGGTCATATTGTCCGGGTGCAACATATGCTTTCGCTGCGGCATCTGCACCCACGGCACTACCTGTATTCTTGGGTTTACAGGCGAACATGCTGAGGCTTAAACAACCTATCAGTAATGCCCATTGTTTACATGAAAACTGTGTCATTATATATCAGTTTAGTTTGTGAGAGATCAATTATTTAACGCCATCATTTTTACGCATGAATTCATAGAGTGAATGCGCTTCATCATCTGTAAGACTTTGATTGGGCATTCTTACCAGGCATATTTCAAGTTGGGCCTGTGCTTTCGGGTCAATATTCAGCATGGCGTCAGTATTGGTAATAAAGTTGAGGATCCAGGCAGCCTGGTTACGAGTGGTAACACCTTTCCATCCGGGTCCAACCAGTTTTTCTTCAGAGAGTTTATGGCAACTGCTGCATTTAACGTTGTACACTTTCTCACCTGCGTTGGCAAGGGTCATATCGAGTGTAGGTTTTACCTGAACATCTTTAAATTTTCCTTCACCCCTGTTTGGGTCATAGGAAGGATTACCACTGGCGGTGGCATTGGTTTCGGTACTGGCAGTTGTTGCAGCAGGAGCGTGTGAATTGCCACCTCCACAGGCAGCAACAATTGAAACGATGGAGAAAATTGCAATGAGTTTTTTCATGGTTGATGTTTTAAGTAGTAAGTCAATTATCAGGTACAAGGTTACCTGTGAATCTTTTCAATTTTTATGCGTTCAATCATATTGCCGGAGAAGCATAAGAAGACCAATTTCTAACTCACTCATTTACAGCTTGTTTAAAATGCAAACATGATATATATCATATTCCATCCTGTGCAAAATCATACCCCCGGCTCTTTAAGCTGTATATTTTTACTGAAATGAATAGCTATGATTATAGATATTAATACACTGCTGGCCTGGGGAGCAGTTTATAAAAAAGTAAATGCAGGTGATTTCATTTTTCATGAAGGCGGTTCCGCCGTTTTTTATCACCAGTTGGTGAGTGGTAGTGTTCGATGGGTGAACATCAATGAAGAAGGAAGAGAGTTTTTACAGGTGATGATAGAACCCGGAGAATCGTTTGGTGAATTGCCTTTGTTCGATGGGCAGCCTTATGCAGCCAGTGCCATAGCAAATGAAGACAGTGTTGTTATACGGTTACAGAAAGAAGTGTTTCTTTCCCTGTTAAAGGAAAACCCTGAAGCACATTTCACTTTCACCAAACTGATGATAGAACGTGTTCGTTTTAAATTTTATGTGATTAAAGAGCTGGCGCAGCATGATCCTGAAAATTGTATATCGAAACTGTTTGCCTATATGAAACAGCGGAAGAAAAATATTTGTCCTGATTGTAACCGTATCAAACTAACCCGTCAGCAAATTGCCGACATGACCGGCATGCGGGTTGAAACAGTCATCAGAACCATTCGCAGCCTTCACAAAAAGGGACAGTTGATGATTGATAAGGGTAAAGTGTATTGCTAATATGATTTGAATCATAAGAATCATTTTGCTGCCCGATTAATTTGCACCCAAAATCAGGCGAATGGAAAATGCTTACCACAAATGGGTGCGGATCGCCATTTTTAATCTTTTTCTCGTGGCGCTGCTCGGTTTTATCATGCGCTACAAAATTGTGTATCCATTACCCTGGGTACACCAGAAACATGTATTACATGCACATTCTCATTTTGCTTTTTCGGGATGGATCACTCAATTGCTCATGGTATTTCTCGTATCCTGTTTGCAGGAAAAAGAGCAGGCATTACGTAGGTATGAGCCGATACTGAAAGCCAACCTATTTACCGCTTATGGGATGTTATTGAGTTTTCCCTTTCAGGGATATGGATTGATCTCCATCAGTTTCTCAACACTTTCCATACTGGTATCATATTGGTTTGCGTGGAAGTTCTGGAAAGATGCAAACAGGCAATTACTACCTGCAGCCAACTGGTTTAAGGCGGCGCTGTTTTTCCTTGTTATTTCATCATTTGGCGCATTCGGTTTATCGGTAATGATGGCCAATCACTGGATCAACCAACAGTGGTACCTGGCGGCAGTGTATTTTTTTCTTCATTTTCAATACAATGGCTGGTTCTTTTTTGCTTGCATGGGCTTATTGTTTACCATGCTACGCCGGTATGTACCATTGCTGAAATATGAGCAACGAATATTCATGCTTTTTGTATGTGCCTGTTTGCCCGCCTATTGTTTATCTGTACTCTGGCTCTCATTGCCCTTATGGGTGTATATAGCTGTAGCAATAGCAGCCACGGCGCAGGTGATCGGCTGTTTTTATTTATGGAAAATAATCATAGCGCATAAGAATCATTTTACAATACAATGGCCCATAATGGCACAGCGAACAGGTTTGTTGGCATTGCTGGCACTCACTATAAAATTATTGTTACAGGTTTTTTCAACCATACCATCACTCAGCGATCTGGCTTTTGGGTTCAGGCCTATTGTAATTGGATACCTGCACCTGGTATTACTGGGTATCATCAGTTTGTTTTTACTCACGGTATTATTGGTATTCACAAAACAGCAATCATTGCCATTGATGCGAAAAGGAGTAACTGTCTTTGTAAGCAGTATTTTATTGAATGAAGTATTGCTGATGCTTCAGGGTATTTGTGCAATGGCTTATATATCGGTACCGGGTATTCAGGAATTATTGTTGTTGGTGGCGCTGGGGTTACTTACAGGCGCAGCGATGATTTTTTTCGGCTATCGAAAACCCGTTTATGCGTAGACGCATAATTTATTCATAAAGGAGAAAGGAATTTTGTATCAAAATAGTTGATATGAAATATGCATCTGAAACACTCGCATCTATTGTGAGTAACCATTACCAGGCGGCTCCCTTATTTGAAAAATTTCACCTCGATTTTTGTTGCAAAGGAAAACAAACACTCGCAACTGCTTGCGAACAAAAGGGGTTAGATGTTCATTCTGTAGAACAGGAATTGGAGGAACTTATTAGCGGAGTGTATAAGAAGAATATTGTTTTTGCCGACATGACAGCGGAACAGCTTATTCAATACATTCTCATACACCACCATTTTTTCATCAAACAAACAGTGCCGCAAATAGTGGGGTACCTGGAAAAGATTAATGCCAAACATGGTGACAGGTTTCCACAAATGAGCCGTGTGCTTACTATGTTCCGTGATCTGTCGTTTGAACTTTTATCGCATATGGAAAAGGAAGAAAAAATATTGTTTCCGGCAATGGCGCTTCTCGAAACAAAAAAAGAAGCAGCAATTCCGTTTAAACCCGTCATTGAACAAATGCTGGCCGAACACAACGAAGCAGGGGATCTGATGGATCAGATCAGAATACTCACGCTCGATTATACACCTCCTGAAAATACCTGTACTACTTTTCAGTTAACACTTACCATGTTAAAAGATTTTGAGGCCAATTTGCATAAACATGTACATCTTGAAAACAATCATTTGTTTCCCATGGCGGAGCAGTTGATGGCAAATGCGTGAGATGGCAGATCTATGATATCTGATGTCTGATTTGTGGGGGCTCTGAGGTTAAGGGACAGCTACTTTCTATCGCTCCCTTGTGCCCTGTATCTTGATTCCTGATCCTTATATCCGCTTATTCTGTTTTATCGTCGAATAATAAACGTTTCAATGACATTTATTATTCGATAAACCTTATTTTTATCGTCAACCACAAATATTCCATTCACTAAAACGCTACAAACAATGAACCATCATGAAAGAGAAACAACCAGTCATGAAAATCACAAAACTGATTTTATCATGTATGGCCATGCTCCTGTTTGCCCAAAGCGGAATACAGGCGCAGAAAAATGAAACAACAGGCAGTAAAGTAAATCAGCGTTTTGTACACAAAGCCATGGGTAATCCTTACCTGCCTTTGTGGGAACATTTACCGGATGGTGAACCCAGGGTTTTTGAAGATCCTGATAAACCCGGCAAGTACCGCGCATATATTATTGGATCGCACGATTTGCGTTTTACCAGTTATTGTGGTCCCGATATCAGAATATGGTCGGCACCGGTGGAAGATTTATCGAGCTGGCGCGATGAAGGTGCAGTATTCACTTATCAGTCGGAAGACAAGTGGGATGTAATGTATGCGCCCGATCTGGTAGAAGTGAAAAGAAAAAACGGGCAGAAAGAATATTATCTCTATCCGCATAGCCGTGGCCCAAACAGAGAGCCACTGGTGGCAAAATCAAATAGACCCGACGGACCTTTTAAACCCATCAATCTTACAGAAGATGGTAAACGTACCGTACCCGGTAGTATTTTAGGTTTCGATCCCGCCATTTATATTGAATATGTGACTGATCCGAAAGACCCGGACTATGAAATAGGCTTTCGCGCCTATGCATACTGGGGTTTTCAAAGATCATTAGCAGCGCAATTGGATCAGAATACAATGTATTCACTCAGACCAGGTACTAAAATCATCGATCGGTTTTTACCTGCCAGTTCGAGGTATGGTATGCTTCGTGATCCGCAGGGTACTGTATATCCACAAATTTATCCAGGCGAAGACCTGGGTACTTTCAACTTCTTTGAAGCTTCCTCTATCCGTAAAGTGGGTAATAAATTCGTGTCGATCTATAGCGGTTATTCAGGACCGGAATATGGGGTAGGAAGTTCTAACTCCACTTTGCGTTATGTTGTAGGTGATTCGCCATTAGGTCCATGGAAAAGTGGTGGTGTATTGGTTGATTCACGTGCACCTGTATTAAATAAAACAGGGTCTGCTATCCAAACCACTAATGCCGGACACAATACACATGGCAGTATTCAGGAGATCAATGGACAATGGTATGTGTTTTATCACCGTCCCCCACGTGGCTTTGGTTTTGCACGTCAGGCAATGGTTGCGCCAATTTCAATAACATGGGATGAGAAACCTGTTTCAGAAGGTGGTATGGTATATATGCGTGCTTTTGATCCTTATGCACCCAACAAAATACATGAGGTAAAAGACAGTGCAGGAAAAGAATACAAAGGAGCAGAAGTAACTTCAGAAGGTTTTCATTTTTATGGACTGGACCCATATCGTTATTATTCTGCGGGTTATGCTTGCTATCTTTCCGATAATAGTATTCAACAAGACTCATGGGATATTTGGGATAACCACATGCCCATTACCAAAGTGAAAAATGGACATATCATCGGCTATAAATATTTTGGTTTTGGCGGATTAACCAAAAACAACAAAGGATTGCCGGCTTTTGAGGGAACAAAAAAAGGAAATAAAACAGCGTTCAATCTTTTCCTTACACCTAAAACAAATAAATCATTTAAAGTAAATGTTTGGTTGGATGGTCCCTGGGAAAATGCAGCCTGGAAAGGCAAAAAAATAGGTGAGATTGTAGTTCCTGAAAATGCAAAGCAAGAGAGTACACAGTTTACGATAGATGTTGCTGCGTTTGTAGATCATCTTGATAAAAAACATGCTATTTACTTGGTTGCTGAAGGAGCAGAATCGGAACTGTTGTTTGATTTACAGGGTTTAGGTTTTAGTACTGTAAAAAAGAAAATTACCCGTCCTGTTCCACCAGTGGTAACCATTACAGTAAATGGAACTGACCTCAGCTTACCTGAAACACCCGTACGTTCAAATAATACAAATGGTTTGGTAAACTATGGGGAATATGAAGTGAGTTATCCGCTTCCTGCAGGTACTACCAGTATTCCGGTTGTTACAGCAAAAACCAATAATCCTTCGGTAAAAGTATCCGTAACCCAATCAACTTCCCTATCTGGAAAGGCAGTGGTGAAGTTAGATTATAAGGGTGTGGTTAAAACTTATACTGTGTTGATGGTAACAAAATAAATCTGTTATTACTGTTACCTTTGAAATATAAAAATAATAAAATCTTAAAGCCACAGATTCACAGATTAAAGCGGATTAATCTGTGAATCTGTGGCTTTAAAATTTTCATCCTTCGAAATTCAATATTTTTTTCAGTGTAGTGCACTTAACATAAATAAGTTAATCGCAGAATCTACGCTTTGCATAATCAGGGTCTGCCAATTAATTTTAAATTCGAGCTGTTCAGTTTGAATTTTCAGATTATATTGTCATTGAAATCCATTCGTATGTTTCAGAAATCCTGTAAGTACTTTTTATTAGTGTTACTAACCTTATTTCATCTTTGTTATACGAACAATGCCACTGCACAAAGTAGTAATGCTAGGGCTATTGCATTGAAGGTTTCTGCTGATAGTCTGGCAGACAAGAATGCTTACAGGGCCGCCGCAGGTTTATATATGAAAGAATTTCAGGCAAGAACCATGAAGCCTTTCAAAAAGTCGGCGCTTATTAATGCGGCTTATTATTATAGCATGGTGCAAATGCCCGACAGTGCATTGTATGCACTTGATCTCGCTACCAGGAAATATGGTTTTGCCGGTGTAGAATTTTTAACCAGCGATAGTCTAATGTTATCACTTGCTGATAAACGATTGTATAAAAAAATAATCAGCAGGTTGAAAAAAAATGAAGCAACAAAAAAGAACCCGCTAACAGCTACAATCAATACCAGTGATATCAGTTTATTCTGGAAAGTGTATGACCGTTTTATAAAAGATACATCGCAGGCAGCAAATCTTTTTTTAACTGAATATTTCGAAAAAGGTACCGTTGCATTACAAGAATATTACAGGGTTAAAACAAAAAATATCGGAGGTGTCAAAGGATTTGCGAATAACATGAAAAAAATGCCCAGATTCTATGCGGGCATAAGAGAAAACACAAAAAAAGTCGCTTCACTTACCGATAGTATCAGAGCCATTTATCAGCAACTGAAAGTATGGTACCCGGATGCAATTTTCCCAACACTCAGTTTTCATATTGGTGGATGGAGTTCGGGCGGTACCGTATCAGATTACGGATTACACGTTGGTGCAGATATGTATGCCAACAATCCAGATACCGACAAATCGGAGCTGGACGACTGGCAAAAAAATAATTCCGTGCTATTCAGTAACCTGAAATATGTAGTGGCACATGAATTAATTCATGCACAGCAAAACAGCATGCGTTCAGATACAACATTGCTTAAATATGTGATAGTAGAAGGCATGGCAGATTTTATAGGTGAACTGATCTCCGGTAAAACCGCCAATGAATTTCAGATTAACTGGGCAAAAGGGAATGAGAAACGTATCTGGGAGGCCTTTAAAAAAGAAATGTACCTCGACAGATATAATAACTGGATCGCTAATAGTAGTCAGAACAGGCCAGACTGGCCCGCTGATCTGGGTTACTGGGTAGGTTATCAGATTTGTAAAGCCTATTTCGAGGAAGCCAGCGACAAAAAGCAGGCGATCTACGACATGCTTCATCTCAGCGATTACAAAGGATTTCTGGAGAAAAGTAAGGTAGAGGAGAAGATGTTGAGATGAGATGTGAAAAGTTAATACATAGAATAGATTTGGTAAACTGTGGTTATTGAAAAAGGGTTTGCCTACACGTCTTCTGTCGCGTAATGCCAGTAATTCTGGTGCATTTGATTTCAGCAGTTTTTCAAGAATGCTGTTTTCTTTATTAAAACCTAAGACGAATAAAATCATAGCGTTATTATTAGTCGCCAAAACGGGGTTTTTCAACCAGGTTTTGGCAACCAATAAAATTGGTGAGCAAGTATAATTATGGACTTCACCCAACAGATCAGCTTAAAAAAAGCTCGTCTTTCAAAATGAGTGCTTTATAACATGGCTGGCACTGGCTCTAAGTAGATGAAAGCAGGTTTCACCTTGTTTTATATTTACTCTGTTTAAATAGGGAAAAATCTACTCATGAAATAAATCGGCAAATTTGATCATGGATAGTTTCAAACTTGACCGATCGTCGTTTAATGGACAAACCCTGAATGAAGCGGCAAAACATGCTGAATTTTACAAAAAATTTAGCTGGCAGGAGAGGCTTAAGGTTGCAGCATATCTCAATAGTGTAGCCTACAATTACGACATAAACAATCCTCCCAAAATTGATCGTACAAAGTTTTCAACTAAATCATTTAAATCCTGAGTAGAGATTGATATATCTGGGGATATTTGGATTTAAATCGTGCGTTGCTGGTACAGGAGACCAATAGGGGGGTATAAAAAAGCCCGCCTTCGCTTTTTAGCTTCGGCGGGCGAGTAGTCCCGACAGGAATCGAACCTGTATCTAAAGTTTAGGAAACTTCTATTCTATCCATTGAACTACGGGACCAAAAGAAATGATGAACAGAGGAATAATGAATATCCAATGTCCAGGTTTCTTTATGGTATTTAATATACCTGTTTATTTATAAGAACTTGTTATCAAAGTTTAGTCCCCACAGTACTGTGGGGATATTCTATCCATTGAACTACGGGACCGGTGAAATGAGGAACAGAGGAATAAGGAATAAGAAATGTCCAAAATCCAATGTCTGATTTCTCGGAGGGCAAAAATAGGGGATTCGGCATTTTGGAAAGCAGGAAAAAGGGTATTTTAGTAAAACAAGCCCAGCCTTATGCAAAAAGCACTGTTATGCCTGCTAATTTTGTGCGCAACCTGTAGAACTATGGCACAGAACAACCAACCCGCTATTCAACTAAACCATATTGCCCTTTATGTGACCGACCTGCAAAAAGCAGCTAGCTTTTACCGTGATGTAATAGGTCTCGATAGCATTCCCGAACCCTTTAAAATTGGTAAACATGCCTGGTTTAAAATAGGTCCAGCCATGTCGCTGCATATTATTGCCGGCGCACCGGAAAAGAAAGAATACTATAAAAGCAACCATATCTGTTTCAGTGTAGGCAATATCAACCAGTTTATTATCCGGCTCAAACAGCACGGTATTATACATGAAGACTCCGCCGGCACTCCCGGCGCCATCACCAACCGTGTAGACGGCGTTCACCAGATCTGGTTCCGCGATCCGGATGGGTATTGGATTGAGGTTAATGACGCGAAGGAGTAATTTTTTGATGTCAGATGGCAGATCTCAGATTTAGCATATTACTCAAATCTGAGATCTGCCATCTGACATCTACAATTTCTGCCATTTCTTTCTATCTTTGCCCCTCTCAAAACAGTCTATGAAATTTTATAATATTATTATTAAATACCGTTTCTGGCTCAGTTTGGTGCTGATTGCGGGTGGGGTTGCTTTGAATATGACAGGAACCGGGTTTTGGCCTACATTTCCTATCTATTTCGTTGCACTGATTGGTTTACTAAGTCATTTTTTTATTGGTCCATTGCGCCTGATTCAGGAACCGATGGAATCGGGTAATGTAGAAGAGGTAGAAAAAATATTAAATGGTATCTGGTTTCCGGGTCTATTGTATAAACCTGTACGCTCTACCTACTATACTATCAAGGGTAACCTGGCCATGATGAAACAGGATTTCGACTCAGCCGAAAAACACCTGAAGAAAAGTACCGACCTGGGCTCGCCTATGCCCGAGGCAGAAGGTGCCAATAAATTGCAACTAGGTATGATGGCCATGCAAAAAGGCGATCTGAAACAAGGTGAAAGCTATATCCGTGCCGCTATCCGTGCCGGTATTCCCGATAAAGAAAGTGAAGCCGTTGCCTATCTCACCATGTGCCAGATATTCATGAACAAAAGAGAATTCCGCGCCGCCAAAGATTTCTTCCGCAAAGCCAAAGCCTGCAAACCAACCACCAAACAAGTGGTAGATCAGATTAAGGAAGTGGAGAAGTATATTTCGAGGGTACCGGGGTAGAAATGGCTGATGTCTGATCTCTGATGTCGGATTTGAATTTTTGATTTATTCATAGGAATAATTCAAAATTCAAAAACCAAAATTCAAAAATCAAAGATCAAAAAATCAAAGATCAAAAAATCAAAGATTAAATGCTTCGTATCATAAAAATACAGTCAGGAGATGCCGCATTGGAAACCGTGCGGCAGCTTTTTTTGGAGTATGCAGAGGAACTGCAGGAAAACCTGTGCTTTCAGAGCTTTGACGCAGAAGTAAAAGATCCGTTGAAAAAATATGGTCCGCCGAAAGGCGCTATTTTTCTTGCTTACTGGAATGAAGAAGCAGTAGGTTGTATTGCACTACAACCATTGGATGTCGAAGGTGTTTGTGAGATGAAAAGGTTGTATGTAAAACCGGCATTCAGAAAATATGGTATTGGTCGCGCCCTCGTTGAGCAACTGCTCGATGCTGCTAAAACAATCGGCTACACAAAAATGCGTCTCGACACCCTCGACCGCCTTCTACCCGCCATAAAACTCTACGAACAATACGGGTTTAAAGTAATCAATGCGTACTATGAAAATCCACTGCCTGGGGTGGTTTACATGGAGTGTGAATTGTCAATTGTCAATTGTGAATAGGGTTGTGGTCGTTGGCAAATAGTGAGTAGTAGGCATAAAAAAATAAGAATTTTATTTCCCACTACTCACTCCTTCCTAAATTCACAATTCACAATTCACAAATCTGCGATCTGCCATCTGACATCAAAAAATCTCCTAATACTTCGCCGGTGTTCCTGGCTTAGCAATACTATTTTTAATAAACTTCCTCAGGTTCTCATTACTCGTGGCAAGGTCTTCTTTGCGGAGGTACATCATGTGTCCGCTCCGGTAACCTTCCCAGCTCATACGGTCTTTTAAACGGCCGCTGGGGTCCATCTGCCATAAATTGTACTGCGCATTGAAATAATCACAGGCACCATCATAATAGCCAGACTGTACCAATACATGAAGGAATGGATTTTCAGCCATAGCGGTACGTAGGTTGTCACCTGTACGGTCGTTGGTACGATCCCATGGGTTAACAGGTCCGAATACATAGTAACGCAGATCGGTTTTGTATTTCAGTTCTTCTCTTAAATACATATTGATGGCTGGCGCAAAAGAATGTTCCCAAGACAATAATTCTGAATTGTAGTCGGGCGATTCACCTGCATCTTTTTTATCGATGCCTTTATAACGAGAATCGAGTCGTCCAACGGTAAAACCTTCTTCACGTAATAATTCTTTCCAGAATAAATTAGTAGATACATCGAGGTTGTTTTGCAGGATCACTTTTTCATTGATGCCAGAAAAGCGGGCCATCTTAGCGGCAATGGCTTTGCGTTCCTGATCGCCTAGTAAAAAACCTTTGTTGATGGCAGGTATCAGTTCATTCATGGTAAACTGCTCAACTTCTGGTAGCATGGCGGTGAGGTCTTTCTTCTGTAAATCGGCAGGTAATTTTTTGTGGTACCATGCGGTGGCTGCATAATAAGGCAGGCGTAAAGCTGCTGCTTCTCTCGGACTACGCTCAATTCCTAATGTGGTAGGTGATACGAGGATTACACCATTCAAAAACATCCAGTGTGCATTCTGCAGTTCCAGTGCAAGACCAGATACACGTGTAGTACCATAGCTTTCACCAATTAAAAACTTAGGCGAAGCCCAGCGGTTCATGCGGGTAACAAAAGTGTTGATCCATTCAGCAAGGTATTGTACATCGGCACGTACACCGAAGAAACGGGTAGTAGGAATTTCTTTGCTGATGGGGCGTGAGAAGCCGGTATTTACAGGGTCTACATAAACAATATCCGCAACGTCTAATATAGAATGTGGATTGTCTTTCATGCCATAAGGCTGAACTGGATATCCTTCATCATCTACATTCAGGATACGTGGACCGGTATAACCAATCTGCATCCATAAAGCTGCTGTACCCGGACCACCATTGAATGATATCACCAGTGGACGTGTAGCTTTATCTTTTACATCGGTACGTTCATAATAGGTGAAGAACACACCAGCTTCAATTTTTCCGTCCTTATCCCAAACAGGCATGGTACCAACAGTTGTTTTATAAGGCACACGTGTACCTTTAATGGTGGCCTCATGTTCTGATGTTACCGTGGCATCAGGATTGAATGGAATGTTGAATTGCGCTAATTTGGGGTCAGTAGATCCCGACGAAGGTGCAGCACCTGGTGCACCACCCTGATTACCACCAGTTGGTCTTTGTGCGGTTAGTCCGGCAGTAATACATAAGGCAACAATCGCAAGCGTTAGTTTTTTCATAATAGCAGAAGATTGGGTAATGAATAAAGCCGAATATAAAAGTAACCACTGATACCTGCAGATAAAAATCGGTGTTTGGGTGAATAAAAGGATGAATAAGCAATGCAATCGGTAACATACAGATTGGAGGGTGTTGAAAAATGAGTGAATGGGAAATAAAGACGCAGAAAATAAAATAAAGAAGGTGTGACAAAAGTCATAAAAATCATCCCCAAAGCTTTATACCTTGTAATATGAAAACCCAGTGGCTACGACTTATATTAGCTTGTGCGGTATGTATAACCCTTATATGGCTGGTCGTAAACTGGATAAAAAACCGTTAACTCAAACCAACTATATGAAAACAAACATGGGAAATGTCGACCGGATCATTCGCGTACTACTTGCTATTGTAGCCGCTGTTTTGTATTTCACCGGAACCGTAACTGGTACCTGGGGTATGGTATTGCTGGTATTAGGCGGCGTGTTTCTGGCTGTATCAGCAATCGGCTTTTGTCCGCTGTACGCCATTTTTGGGTTAAATACTTGTGGGAATAAGAAATAGGAAATAAGGAATATGAAATAAGAAATAAGAAATAAGGAATGCGAAAGTGGGCTTTTGCTTTAACCACAGATTTCCTGTTTCTATCGTTCATGTAATAATACGACAAGTGGTTTCTACTCTGCTTTCCTTATATCATTTAATATACCACAATGGTGTAGGTTTTTGCTATCCTGGCTTGGGCTGAAGCGATATTTGCTTTATTTTTCTATATCAAGGATCGAATAAGCAATCGTAATTCATGAACCCAGGCAAATTAGTTTTATGTTTAGTTGTGCTGCTAAGCACGGCTGGTGTTGCTGCACAGAAAGCCAGTATTATTGTAAAAGTGTCAGACGAAAAACAACTACCCATTGAAGGGGCGGTGGTTGAGCTATTGGAACAGGGTAAAAAAATACGCGCCGTTATCAGTAAAAAAAACGGAGAAGCTTTATTCGATCAAACTGCCGCAGGTACTTATGAAATTTCAGCATCATTCACTGGTTTTGAATCACAATTGTCCAGGCAGGTTAAACTAAGCGGATCAGATGTATACATTGACCTCACACTAAAATCCAGTGTATCTGAACTGGCACAGGTAACGGTACAATCTTCCAAGCCATTTATTCAGCGTGAGCAAGGTAAGCTGGTAGTTAATCCAGAAGCATCGCCTACCAATAATGGTACAACTGTTGTTGAACTGTTGGAGAAATCACCAGGTGTTATGATCGACCGTAACAACGGTATTAGCCTGCGTAACAAATCGGGAGTGCTGGTGTTGATTGATGATAAACCTACCTATTTACAAGGTGCCGATTTAATCAGCCTGCTGTCTTCCATGAACACATCTCAGGTAGAAAAAATAGAACTCATTACTAGTCCCTCTGCCAAATACGATGCAGCAGGTAATTCGGGTATCATCAATATCAAAACCAAAAAGATTAAACAGATTGGGTTTAACGGAACCCTTACTATGGCTGCGGCAATGGGTATGCGTCCGCGTACCAATAACTCACTTTTACTTAACTACAGAAAGAATAAGTGGAGTCATTATTTCTCTTACGGTATCAACTATGCCAAAACAAGAATGCCGATCTATGCACTACGTACCTATTTTGATGCAGCAAGAATGCCCATCGCCATTCTTGAACAACCCACTTTTTTCAACAATACCAACCTCAACAATACCATTAAATACGGTACCGAATTTGCTGCAACAGATAAACTCACTTTTATTTTCTCTTTCTCTGGTTCACTCATCAATCGGAAGTCAAGGAATACTGCTACGGCCGACTGGTTATCACCTTCCAGAACAATCGATTCATCTATCTACACAGCATCTAATTCAGAGAACAGGTTTACAACAGGTGCCATCAGTATCGGGTCGCGACATAAACTTTCCAAAACACAACAGTTGACCATTGATGCCGATGCAGCTCGATACGATTTAAACAACGAACAATATTTTCAGAGCGAAAGGCCGGGAGCGCAGGGTTATACCATTGGTACACTTGGTAATATTCCTTCCTACATCAAAATATTTTCTGCAAACAGCAACTATACACAGGAAATTGGCAGAGATGGAAAACTGGAAGCGGGTGTTAAAACTTCGAAGATCGATACCGATAACGATGCGGGTTATGCCATTAGCATCAACAACGGCTTATGGCACCCGGACTATGCCAAGAGCAACCATTTTGTGTATGGTGAAAAAATACACGCGGCTTATGGTATGTATGAGCAGAAGTTTAAAAAGCTGACAGTGCAGGCTGGTTTGCGTTATGAATACACGCATTACGACGCACATCAGTTAGGAAATGTGGTGGTGAAAGATTCTTCATTCAGTCGTAATTACGATGGGTTCTTTCCATCGGGTTTTGTTACCTGGGAGGCAGATTCAATACACACTTTTTCTTTATCGATAGGTCGCCGTATCGATCGTCCTAATTTTCAAAGGCTAAATCCATTTGTAAACATCATCAATAAATACACACTCGAAAGAGGCAATCCTTTTTTCAGACCGCAGTTTACCTGGAACTTTGAACTGTCGCACCAGTATAAGCAATTGCTGCATACGACATTCTCTTATTCACTCATCAAAGATTATTTCTCTCAGTTATTCCTGACTGATCCCGATGGTATTCTGGTATATACTCAGGGTAATGTTGGCCGTATGCACAATTATACTTTTTCTACCATGTTAACTACTAAGCCAGCCAAATGGTGGTCGTTGAATACAGAAGCTATTTATACTTATAAAAAACTGATTGGTTATGTGTGGAACAACTATCGTTCCGATATTTCACAGCTTACGCTGAATATGAACAGCCAGTTCCGCATCAGTAAAAAAATCAATGGAGAAATATCGGGATCATATACCGGAAGATCAAGGAATGATTTACAGGAACTCTTGTATCCATTCGGGCAATTACACCTGGGCTTTTCGATGCCGGTGATGAAAAACAGTGGAACGCTGCGTTTTTCTGCCCGTGATATTTTTAAAACAAACTGGATGGAAGGGCTGACCGATTTTAAAGATGCGGAAGAATACTTCATCGTACGCCGCGACAGCCGTGTATTCACCCTTTCATTCTCCTATCGTTTTGGTAAAACAGGCAAAGCCGCCCGCCAAAAAACAGCCACAGAAGAAATGCGCAGGGTGGAACTGTAGGAAATAAGGAATAAGGAATAAGAAATATGAAATATGAAATGAGAAAGTAAAGGAGTATTCCACTTCCTTATTTCATATTTCATATTTCTTATTCCTTATTTATAATCACCCCCAAACATCCGGGTGCTTTGCAAAGTAGGGTAGCAGAAAGCAGCCGGAAATGCCGGTGATGATTTCGATGCCGAGGGTTAGTCCTCTTGCGCTTGCGGGCAATGGATCGCCGGTGGGCATCATATTAGGACCGAGGGGAATAAACGCAACGATGGCAACGAGGCAAATACAAAGCAGGGTATAAAGCACAGCTCCTTTCTTCAGGTATTCTACCATAGCCGCATATACAATACCTGCTGCCACCAGCGTTGGAATGGTAAAGTAGATGATGGAATTAATGTTTACCCATTCTGCAAATTCATATCCCGTAACCTTTCGGTAAATAAGATCGAATGCCAGGTTGATAACGGTGGTGCCAATGCCTACAAATAAGCCACCTAAAATACCGCGGGTAGCTAAACTGTAGTGATAGGGGGAAGTTCCAGTTTCCATCTCGATAAGGTTTTAAGGTTAATGAATAACACGATACCTGATGCGATCGGGAAAAAGCCTGACGATAATAAGACCTGAGTGTCTATAAATTTAAGCAATTTTTTTGAGGTATGCAATAGGGGTAGAATCCGGGGACCGGAAGTCGGAGAGACCGAAAGACTGCTTAGTCCTAATAAGCTGATCTGATTTATTATTGACGTATAAATATAATTATCTAACTCACTCCAGACTTTCCGACTTCCGGACTTCCGGACTCCCCCCTCAACACCACCTCCACCACCACCTCCGGAAAATACTGGTGTTCGAGGGCATGAATTTTTTGGGCGAGGGTTTCGGGGGTATCATCGGCGGTTATTTCGCAGCGAGCCTGGAAAATGTGTTCGCCTTCATCGAAGTGCTCATTTACATAATGTATGGTGATGCCGCTTTCTTTTTCACCTGCAGCAATAACAGCTTCATGCACATGCATGCCGTACATGCCTTTACCCCCATATTTAGGAAGCAGGGCGGGATGTATATTAATAATCCGGTCGGGAAATGCTTCTATCAGCGCATGAGGTACTTTCCATAGAAAGCCGGCCAGTACTATAAAGTCGATACCACCCCGGTGTTTTATTTCATCTACATAAGCGTTTCCACGGAAGAAGCGCTCTTTTTCAATCATTAATACCGGAACCTGGTTATGGGCAGCAATCTGAATCACTCCAGCCCCTGGTTTATTACAAACCACGAGTGCAACGGCTATTTTAGGATGATTCTTTAAATGGGCGATGATTTTGGCGGCATTTGTTCCCGCCCCGGAAGCAAACAGCGCAATTTTGATTTGAGGATGTCGGATGTCGGATGTCGGATTTGGGTTTATTTCTGATACTTTAGTCCCAACTCCCCCCAGATTTCCCATTTCCTGTTCCCTATTTCCTATTTCATATTCCTTATTACCCTGACTATTCACCATTAACAATTCGCCATTCACCTTCCTTCTTCCTGCAATTCTACGCCATATTTTTGCCAGGTAATTCCGGAAAAAAGGGAATTGTCCCATAGGAATACTTACAATTAGTACTGAGATGGGCCAAATTAAGGTAACCATCAGTATATAAATGATATAGTATAATAAACCCTTATCTATTTGGGTAAATACCATCAATCGTTTGCCTGCATAGCCACAAAGACTGCCTCCGAGGGCAAAAGTGGAGAAAACGAGTGCGAATCGGGGCCAGCTTAAACCCCATTTTTCTTTCAGGCGACGAAACATGCCCCAAAAATGCGATAAAAAGAGCAGGAAAATTTCATCTTGTCGTTTTTTTGCCACTGAATGCACAGAAGATTACAGAAATGCGCATCTCCTTCTGTGTATTTCCGTGCATTCAGTGGCATTTCCAATTTACTTCTTCATATTTCTCCAATTCGTTTAAAAAGCATGACATTCGTCATGTCTTATTTTCACCAATCCGCTGAAACCCAAGCCAGATAAGGATAAAAAAAATTCTACAAGGTTTGGTTTTTGTCAGCATCGTGTCATATTTTTGCAGCCGTTCACGGATATTTTTCCACACCAAGAACCACGTTTGTGAATATGATATCTTTTAGACGCATAACCAAGACCTGTCTGCTCAGTGCACTCCTTTTCTTGGGTTTTTCAACAGTGAATACAGTTTCCGCGCAAGATGGTAAGACCCTCTTTAATACCAATTGTGGAACTTGTCACCAAGTACATAAGGAATCAACAGGCCCGGCACTCAAGGGTGTTGAGGAACGTTGGCCCAATAAGGCTAATCTCTATTCCTGGATCAGGAATAGTGCTGCTTTCCTTAAAACAGGAGATAAGTATGCGAATGATCTATTCATTAAGTACGGCAAAGTAGCGATGAACCAGTTTCCTAGTCTTACAGACGATGAAATTGGAGCCATCCTGAAATATATTGCTTCAGTTCCAGCTCCAGGTACTACAACTCCAGGGAATCCAAATCCTGGTGCAGATGCTGCTGCTGAAAGTGATAATACCTTATTGTTTGGTATCCTCACCCTGATCCTGGCTGTAGTAGCCCTGATTTTGTTGCAAGTAAATGCCAACCTTAAAAAACTGGCAGACGAGCGCGAAGGTCATGCAGCAATTGAGCCTGTTCCTTTCTGGAGAAACAAGAGCTATATCGCCATGATCACCGTAGTGCTATTCGTGGTTGGTGGTTACCTTACTTCAAAAGGTGCGATGGCATTGGGTCGCAGTAAAGATTACCAGCCAGAACAACCTATCTACTATTCTCACAAAGTACACGCAGGCATCAACCAGATTAACTGTCAGTACTGTCATACCGGCGTTTACCAGGGCAAACAGGCAACCATTCCATCTGTGAATGTTTGTATGAACTGTCATATGTCGATCAATGAATATGCTGGCGAAAAGATTTACAATGAAAGCGGCGAAGAAGTAAATGGTACTGCTGAGATCCAGAAATTATACAAATACGCAGGCTTTGAACCCGGTAAACCCTGGGATCCTTCAAAAGCCAAACCAATTGAGTGGGTTCGTATTCACAACCTGCCCGACCACGTTTACTTTAACCACTCACAACACGTGAAAGCAGGTAAAGTAGAATGTCAGACCTGTCATGGTGAGATCCAGAAAATGGGAGAGGTAAAACAATTTACCGACCTGAGCATGGGCTGGTGTATCAACTGTCACCGCGAAACACAGGTACAGTTTAAAGACAATGGTTTCTACAGCATTTACGAGAAATACCACCAGGACCTGAAGAGCGGAAAAATGGACAGCACCAAGGGTGTTACCGTAGAAGCGATTGGAGGAACAGAGTGTCAGAAATGTCATTATTAATTTGAAAGTGGTTCAATTTGAAAATTTGAAAATGAAGTCATTGTCAAATTTTCAAATTCTCTCTTTTAGAATAACAGATGGCAAAAGATTAATTAGAAAAATGAAGATTGTGAATTGAGCATTTTCATATTCTCAAGGCTTCAAATTGACATACAAACGAAAAGAAATTTGACTAAGCGGATATTCATTTCCAAATTTTCAAATTTTCAAATTTTCAAATTTTTAAGATGGAAAAAAAGTACTGGCAAAGTTTTGGAGAGCTGAATCAGTCTGAGGCTTACAATAAAGAGGTTAAAGACGAGTTTAAGGAAGAACTGCCTTTTGTAGCTGATGAAAGTAAAAGCTTCATGGAAACGGCTGCTCCAAGGAGAGATTTCCTGAAATACCTGGGCTTCAGCACCGCAGCCGCTGCAGTTGCAGCAAGTTGCGAAATGCCGGTTAAAAAAGCCATCCCTTTTGCTAATAAACCTGAAGACATAGTTCCGGGTGTATCTAATTACTATGCAACTACCTATGTACAGGATGGTGATGTAGTTAGTGTACTGGCGAAAGTTCGTGATGGTCGTCCAATTAAAATAGAAGGTAATGACCTTAGTCCAATCACTGCAGGTGGTACATCTGCACGTGTTCAGGCTTCGGTTCTTGATTTATACAATACAGCCCGTTTACGTTTTCCAACCTTAGATGGTAAAGAAGTTCCATTTGCAACCATTGATAAAGTAGTAGCAGATGGTCTTGGCGGAAATGTTGTGTTATTAACAAGCACAGTTACTTCTCCATCAACCAAAGCGGTAATTGCTGAGTTTCTTGCCAAATATCCTGGTAGCCGTCACGTAACGTATGATGCCGTTTCTTACAGTGCAATGTTACTGGCCAATGAAGCTACTTATGGTGTACGCGCTATTCCATCTTACCGTTTTGATAATGCAAAAGCAATCGTTAGCCTTGGTGCCGATTTCCTTGGAACATGGTTGAGCCCGGTTGAATTTGCAAAACAATATGCTACAGGAAAGAGAATCGACGAGAAGAACCCATCAATGAGCAAGCATATTCATTTCGAATCTGTAGCTTCTCTTACTGGTTCTAATGCCGATGAAAAATATTTATACCGTCCTTCTGAAACGTCTGCTATAGCTGCTGCTTTATTAAGCGCTGTAAACGGACAAGGTGTTACTGGTATCAGCGATGCAAAACTGAAAACTGGTATTGAAAAAGCTGCCAAAGCATTGAATGAGCATAAAGGTGCAGCATTAGTAGTAGCCGGTAGCAACGATGTAAATGTTCAAATCATTGTTAATGCCATCAATAATGCTATCGGAGCAGGTGGATCTACTATTAACTGGGGTGTATTTGATCATCAGCGTGCAGGTGTAGATGCAGATTTTGCGAAACTGGTTGAAGATATGAATGCAGGCGCAGTGAGCACATTGTTGATTTATGGTGCCAACCCTGCTTACTCATGGTATGATGCAGAGAAATTCAAAGCAGGACTTAAAAAAGTTAAAACAACTGTTTCTTTTGCTACAGTAGTAGATGAAACTGCTGAACTCTGTAAAGTAGTTATTCCTGATCATCATTACCTTGAAAGCTGGGGTGATGCTGAAGCAAAAACTGGACATTTCTCTTTCATCCAGCCTACTATTTATCCATTATTTAAAACCCGTCAGTGGCAAGATAGCCTGCTGAAATGGAGTGGTAATACAAATGATTACCTCGCTTACCTGAAAAATTTCTGGAGTGCAAAACTGGGCGGACAGTCTGGTTGGGATAAAGCACTTCAGGATGGTGTGATAAGCATTGGAGAATCTGCAACTAAGCCAGGAACCTTTAACGGTGCTGCGGTAGGTGCTGCAGTTGCTGCTGCGACTTCAGGTAAAAAAGGCGGCAAATACGAACTGGTACTGTATGAAAAAGTAGGTATCGGTGCTGGTCAGGGTGCTGCTAACCCATGGTTACAGGAATTACCAGATCCGGTTACACGTGCAACATGGGATAACTATGTTATCGTATCTCCTGCACTTGCAAGAACCATTTTAGATATCGACCTGAACAACGGTGGTCAGGCGGATGCTTATGAAGTAAATCCTCCGAAGAAAGTTGTGAAAGTTACCGCCAACGGTAAAGAAATTTCACTGCCTGTATTGATTATTCCAGGTACACATCCTGATACCATCGGTATCGCTGTAGGATATGGCCGTAGCAATAAAATTGGTAAAGCTGCTGATGGTGTAGGTAAAAACGCCTTCCCAATGGCTACACTCAGCAATGGTGCTGTAAGCTTTAGCAATAGCAGTGTTGAGATTGCCGTAACAGGTGAAAAATACCCGGTTGCCTTAACGCAAACACATAATCGTTACGATACCACACAAGGTAACCGTACCGAAGTAATGAAAGAACTTACTCTGGCTGACTATAAAAAACATCCGACTGAAATACGTGATGAGCGTGAACATGAATTAAAACCATGGGGTGGTCTGGAGAAGTTTGAAAGTCAGGGTACCATTTATCCAGTATACGACAGACCAGGTATTAAATGGGGAATGAGCGTAGACCTGAATACCTGTACCGGTTGCGGTGCCTGCGTAGTTGCTTGTAACGCAGAAAACAACGTTTCTGTTGTAGGTAAGCCGGAAGTATTACGTGGTCATGAAATGCACTGGTTGCGTATTGATAAATATTTCAGTGGTGATATGGATAACCCGAATGTGGTGTTCCAACCCCTGATGTGTCAGCACTGTGATAATGCACCTTGTGAAAACGTTTGTCCGGTTGCAGCTACCAACCACAGTTCTGAAGGTATTAACCAGATGACTTATAACCGTTGTATCGGTACAAGGTATTGTGCGAACAACTGTCCTTATAAAGTACGTCGTTTCAACTGGGCTGATTATACCGGTGCAGACAGCTTCGGAAATAACCAGGAAGGTCATGTAAATGATGTGGTATTGGATATGAATGACGACCTCACACGTATGGTACTGAATCCGGATGTAACAGTTCGTTCACGTGGTGTGATTGAAAAATGTTCATTCTGCGTACAGCGTTTACAGGAAAGTAAGTTGAAAGCGAAAAAAGAAAGCAGACCAATTGTTGACAGCGACATTAAAGTAGCATGTCAGCAGGCTTGTCCTACAAACGCAATCACTTTCGGTAATGCAAATGATAAACATAGTGCTATTACCATGGTGAGAACAGAGAATCCAAACCGTCAGTTCTATGTACTGGAACAACTGCACGTATTACCTGGTGTTACTTACTTAGCAAAAGTGCGTAACACAGAATCGGCACATGGCGAGGAAGGAAAGCATGAGGCGAAAAAAGAAGCAGAACACGCTTAAAGTGAGTAGTGAATAGTGAACGGTGAATGGTCATAGATTCACTATTCACCATTGACCATTCACCTTGACAAAAGTTACAATAAACGCATGAGCCACTAATCATGGCCCATGGACCAAAATAAGACCAGATGCATTTAAAGTACGAATCACAGCTCAGGGAACCGTTGGTGTACGGTGATAAGAATTACCATCAGGTAACCGAAGACATCGTAAGACCTATCGAAGCCAAGCCAACTAAATTGTGGTATGTCGGCTTCTATATTTCTGTTGCCCTATTGTTGTTTGGTGTGTATAGCGTTTATCGTGAGGTAACTTACGGTATCGGCCAGTGGAACCTGAACAAAACCATCGGATGGGGTTGGGATATCACCAACTTCGTATGGTGGGTAGGTATCGGTCACGCAGGTACACTGATCTCAGCAATCCTTTTGCTGTTCCGTCAGGGATGGAGAACAGGTGTAAACCGTGCGGCTGAAGCGATGACCATCTTCGCCGTAATGTGTGCGGGTCAGTTCCCGATCTTCCACATGGGTCGTGTATGGATGGCTTTCTTCGTACTTCCTTATCCTAACACACGTGGTCCATTATGGGTAAACTTTAACTCACCATTGTTGTGGGACGTATTTGCGATCTCAACTTATTTTACCGTATCTCTTTTATTCTGGTACTCTGGTTTGATTCCTGACTTTGCAACGGTTCGTGACCGTGCATTCACCAAACTGCGTAAGCGTTTATATGGTATTGCATCTTTTGGTTGGACAGGTTCTACCAAACACTGGCAGCGTCATGAGAGTCTTTCTCTGGTATTGGCCGGTTTGAGTGCACCACTGGTACTTTCTGTACACACTATCGTATCCTTCGACTTCGCTACATCAGTAATTCCTGGTTGGCATACGACGATCTTCCCGCCATATTTCGTTGCGGGTGCGATCTTCTCTGGATTTGCGATGGTACAAACCCTGATGGTGATCGTTCGTAAAGTTTTCGGAATGGAAGACTATATCACGATGGGTCACATTGAGGCGATGAATAAAGTAATTGTATTAACCGGTTCTATCGTTGGTGTGGCTTATCTCACAGAGTTATTCATGGGATGGTATAGCCAGAACAAATACGAGGGTTACACATTCTGGTACAGCCGTGCTTACCTGTTCAGTCCTTATGGCTGGAGTTATTGGGGTATGATGGCTTGTAACGTATTGAGCCCGCAGATTTTCTGGTTCCGCAAAATGAGAAGAAACCTGTTCGTAACCTTCTTCATGAGTATTATCGTGAACATCGGTATGTGGTTCGAGCGTTTTGTAATCATCGTTACATCATTGTACCGCGATTACCTTCCATCTAGCTGGTCTGTATACTACAGCCCTACTATTTGGGAGATTGGTTTCTATGCAGGAACATTCGGTTTATTCTTTACCTGCTTCTTCCTCTTCGCAAAATACTTCCCGGTAATTGCGATTGCAGAGATCAAGTATGTATTGAAAACAACCGGTGAAGGATATAAAAATAAAATGGGTCATATCGAAGAGCAGAAGTTGGAAGACTTCGTTCACGACCAAGCACACCATTAATTTTTTTAATGGGGCAATTTGAAAATTTGAAAATGATGATTTGATTAGGTTGAAGTTTGAAAACAAGAAAGCAACTGCTTTCATTTTCAAATTTTCAAATTTTCAAATTATCTAATTATCATAAACATGGCAAAAAAGAAATTCGTAGTAGGCTGTTTTGATGATGAAGCAGTATTGTTTCCTGCGGTGAAGAAAGTTCGCACGTCAGGCTACAAGATTCATGATGTGTATACGCCATTTGCGGTACATGGGCTTGATCATGCACTTGGTTTAAGAGAAACCAGTTTGCATACTGCCGGTTTTATCTATGGTATCACAGGTACCACAACAGCACTCAGCTGTATCAGCTGGATATTTACCCGCGACTGGCCTTTAAACATTGGTGGTAAACCCCATTTTGCTTTACCGGCATGGGTACCAATCATGTTTGAGTTAACAGTATTGTTTGCTGCGGTAGGTATGGTACTAACGTTTTGCTACCTCTGCCAGTTGGCTCCGTTTGTGAAAAAACACCACTTCCATGCACGCGCTACAGACGATCTGTTTGTAATGGTTATTGAGTGCACCGATAAAACCAATGTTGATGACCTTAAAGCATTCCTCAGCAGCAATGGTGCTGTTGAAACCGATGTTCAGGTAGCAGAAGAAGGCTGGTGGTTAGGTCGTTACGACAAGGAAGAAATGATGTTTGAAAACAAAGAAATCGTTGCCGCTTAATATTTTGAATACAAAGAAGATGAAGAAATTACTGATCATAGCTGTTGCCGCCACTGCTACCACAATAGTAGCCTGTAGCGATGTAAAGCGCACTCCTGGTACAGTTTATATGCCTGATATGGCATACAGTCGCGCCTATGAAACCTATGCAGATCATAGCAATCTGTCAGAAAAAGGTATTCATTATACTGCAATGCCCGTAGAAGGAACAATTGCCAGGGGTTCAGAATTACCTTTTCATATTGCCAAAGATGCACCTGGTGATACCACCAATTACTATGCATCACGTATGGTAGCTAATCCGGTTGATTCATTAAGTGCTGCTGATGCTGTAGAAGCTGAACGTTTATACCTTATTAACTGTGGTATTTGTCATGGCAGCAAGCTTGATGGAAACGGTCCACTTTGGAAAGAGGGAGATGGTCCTTATAAAGCAGCCCCTAAAAATTTGATTGGGGATGCGGTAGTGTCAAACATGCCAGATGGGCAAATGTTTTACTCTCTTACTTATGGTAAAAACATGATGGGCTCTTATGCTTCTCAGTTATCGCGTAAGCAACGTTGGATGGTGATTAAGTATATCAAGAACAAACAAAAAGAAGCTAAAGCAGCTGCTACATCAGCTCCCGCGGCAAAATAATTTAGTATTAAATCCCAGCTCCGGATTTTAATCCGGAGAGATTAAAAGAATAAAGATGGCATCTATCAAAACGCAATTTGAGATACCCGGTAAAATGAAGACATGGTCCTATGCCCTGATTGGTGTAGGTCTGGTTGCCCTTGTTGCAGGTCTTGTGATCAAGGGTTTTAGCGCCGATGAACATGAGCAGACTCAGTTCTGGGGTACACTGATGTATAATACCATTTTCTGGACCCTGATTTGTAATGCCAGTATGTTCTTTATTTGCGTAACAACTTTGGCTATGGGTGGCTGGCAGCAGTCGTTCCGTCGTATTCCGGAAGCGATCTCTACCATGGTACCCATTTTTGGTGCCATTACTTTTGCCGTTTTAATTTATGTGGTAGTAGGTCACAAACATCATATTTATCATTGGTTAGATACAGAAGCTGTAGCAAACGACCCGATATTGAAAGGTAAAGCCGGCTTCCTGAATCCTGTTTTCTTTATTATCTGGACTACCCTTACCATTGGCTTGTGGAGTTTATTGGGCTGGAGAATGCGTCAACTGAGCAGTGAGGCTGATGAAGCTCCAATGGATGCAGAAAAAGGTGCAAGTTTTATTTGGAGAAATACCATCCGTGCAGCCTTATTTGTAGTTTGGTTTGCATTGACTGTAGGATCAACTATTCCTTGGTTATGGATGATGAGCATCGATGCGCACTGGTATTCTACCATGTATAGCTGGTATACATTCGCAAGTTCATTTGTATCTGGTATGTCACTCGTTGCATTATGGGTAATCTACCTGAAAAATAAAGGCTACCTGGAACTTACTTCACAGGAACACCTGCATGATATCGGTAAGTTTATGTTTGCCTTCTCAATCTTCTGGACCTACCTCTGGTTCTCACAGTATATGCTGATCTGGTATGCAAACATTCCGGAAGAAACCGTATACTTCAAACACAGGGTTCAGGGACCTTACAAAGGAATTTTCTTTTTGAATTTGATCATCAATTTCCTTTGTCCGTTGTTAATATTAATGAAGCGTTCGTCAAAGAGAAATTATACGCTTATAACGTTCATGGCTGTATTGATCATTTTTGGTCACTGGATCGATTTCTACCAGATGGTAATGGGAAGCCTCTCTAAAGAGCATGTAACCCTGGGTTGGTTAGACTTTGGTATCCTGAGCTTGTTTGTAGGTATGATGATTTTGGGTGTAGGAAGGGCATTAACTAAAAAATCACTGGTTCCTAAATATCATCCTTTCCTGAAAGAGAGCGTGATACACCAGGTGTAGTTGTTAATTTGAAAATTTGAAAATTTGGAAATTTGAAAATGGGTAGTCTTTGAAATTAGAAAATGATTCACGGTGTTTTATCATTTTCAAATTTTCAAATTCTCAAATTTTCAGATTGATTAAATACTGATAGCATTATGACAATGTTTTTAA
Organism: uncultured Sediminibacterium sp.; assembly: GCA_965650685.1. Classification (GTDB taxonomy): domain Bacteria; phylum Bacteroidota; class Bacteroidia; order Chitinophagales; family Chitinophagaceae; genus Sediminibacterium. Next base: position 54,845 of record CBFGPM010000011.1, on the reverse strand, counting down.
CCATAGCTGTAATCGTACTGATCTTTATAGTGATCTTCCAGATCGCTAAAGCAAGTGAATATGTATCGGTACTGAAAGGAGAAGAAGTTAGCCGTAAGCAAAACAATAAAATCAACGGATTCCTGATGATAGGATTCCTTGTTTTAGGTTTAATCGGTGTATGGTACTGTAATAAGCTTTATTATGGTAAAACACTGCTGGTTCAGGATGCAGCCAGTGTAGAAGGTGCACGTGTAGATTCAATGCTATGGGTTACACTTGCCGTAACTGGTATTGTATTTATACTCACACAAATTGTACTGTTCTGGTTTGCCTACAAATACCAGGAAAAAGAAAACAATAAAGTTTTTTATTTCCCACATAGTACCAAGCTTGAAGTTATCTGGACCGTTATTCCTGCCATCGCGTTAACTGTGCTGGTTGTAATTGGTTTGCGTAACTGGTTCCTGTTTACCGGCGAACCTCCAAAAAATGCTATGGTGGTAGAAGTAACAGGAAAGCAGTTTGGCTGGATATATCGTTATCCAGGTAAAGATGGTTCATTCGGTAAGAAATACTTTAAGAACATTGATAATGCAAGTAACAGTCTTGGTTTGATTTGGGAAGATAAATTGGGTCATGATGATCTTGTTATGGAGCAAACTATGTACCTCGTTAAGGGCAGACCAGTTAAGCTGATCATTGGTTCAAGAGATGTAATTCATGATGTGGGCCTTTCTCATTTCCGTATGAAAATGGATGCCGTTCCGGGTATTCCTACTACGATGTGGTTTACGCCTAAGTACACTACAAAGGAAATGAAAGAAATGACCAAGAATCCGGATTTCCAATATGAAATCAGTTGCGATCAGATGTGCGGTAATGGTCACTACTCTATGAAAGGTGTAATTGAAGTAGTAGAGCAGGAAGAGTTTGATGCATGGATGGTAAAACAGAAACCTTATTATGCTCAGCAGTTTCCAGACAAGGATGCTGCTGCACCAAAAGCAGTTGCAGATACTGCTGCTAAAACAGCTTCGGTAAAACCTGTTGAAGCAGCAAAGAAAGCAGTGGCTAAAATGTAAAACATTGTTCAACCAAATACGAAGTGGTTGTTATCATTGATAGAAATTTATAAAAGAAGATTATGAGTAACGAAGCAGTAGTGCATGCACATGGAGCAGTGGCCACACACGAGGGTCATGGCGATCATCATCATGAGCATCACCATCATGAGACTTTTATCACAAAGTATGTGTTTAGCCAGGATCATAAAATGATTGCCAAACAGTTCCTTATCACTGGTATGGTATGGGCTGTTTTGGGTGGTTTGATGAGCGTACTCTTCCGTTTGCAACTGGGTTATCCGGATGCAACATTCCCATGGTTAGAAGATATCCTGGGTAAATGGGCAAAAGGTGGTCGTATTACACCTGAGGCTTATTATGCATTGGTAACTACACACGGTACAGTACTTGTATTCTTTGTATTGACTGCTGGTTTGAGTGGTACTTTCGCCAACTTCCTGATTCCTTTACAGGTAGGTGCACGTGATATGGCATCTCCGTTTATGAATATGCTTAGTTACTGGTTCTTCTTTGCAGCCAGTATCGTGATGCTGTCTTCTATGTTTGTTGAAACGGGTCCTTTCAGTGGTGGTTGGACCGCATATCCTCCTTTAAGTGCACTGGGTGATGCGTCTCCAGGTTCTAAAACGGGAATGGATTTATGGCTTGTTTCAATGGCACTCTTCGTAGTATCTTCTTTATTAGGTGGCTTGAACTATATCGCAACCGTATTAAATATGCGTACCAAAGGTATGAGCATGACACGTTTGCCATTAACCATTTGGGCGCTGTTCTTTACTGCGGTACTTGGTGTACTTTCTTTCCCTGTATTATTCTCAGGTTTCATCCTGTTAATATTCGACAGAAACTTCGGTACCAGCTTCTACCTGTCTGATATCTTTATCAATGGCGTAGGTGCATTACCAAATGAAGGTGGTAGCGCTATTCTATACCAACACTTATTCTGGTTCTTAGGTCACCCTGAAGTATATATCATCCTGTTACCTGCCATGGGTATGGTATCAGAGATATTATCCGTAAACTCACGTAAACCGATCTTCGGTTACATGGCGATGATTGGGTCGTTATTCGCTATCGCTATCCTTGCATTCCTTGTATGGGCGCACCACATGTTTGTAACTGGTTTGAATCCATTCCTGGGATCGATCTTCGTACTACTTACTTTGTTGATCGCTGTACCATCTGCCATCAAAGTATTTAACTGGTTAACCACTTTATGGAGAGGTAATATTCGCTTTACACCGGGTATGCTGTTCGCAATTGGTTTTGTAAGCTTATTTATTTCTGGTGGATTAACAGGTATCTGGCTGGGTAACTCAGCACTGGATATTCACCTGCACGATACTTATTTCGTAATCGCTCACTTCCATATTGTAATGGGTGTGGCATCTATGTTCGGTATGTTCGCTGGTATCTACCATTGGTTCCCTAAAATGTACGGACGCTACCTGAATAATACGATGGGATATATCCACTTCTGGGTAACTCTGGCTGGTGCTTACCTGATTTTCTGGCCAATGCACTATGAAGGTTTAGCTGGTATGCCACGTCGTTATTACGATTACAGCATCTGGGAAAGCTTCAAACAGTTCGTAGAACTGAACCGCTTTATCAGTACCGTTGCGATGATTGTATTTGCTATTCAGCTATTGTTCCTGTTTAACTTCTTCTACTCAATTTTCAAAGGTAGAAAAGTAACTACCCTTAATCCATGGGGCGCAACAACACTTGAGTGGACAACCCCTATTCGTCCTGGTCATGGTAACTGGGTGGGAGAAATTCCTGAAGTTCACCGTTGGGCTTATGATTATGGTAAAGACGGTAAGGAATTTATTCCACAAACCACACCAGTGGGAGCAGATGAAAGTGAAAACCATTAATACATTCACCTGCATAACTGGAAGCAGTAGCAGGTAATCAATAATGTCAATGCTCCCGAATAAACGGGAGCATTGTTTTTAGTTCGGATAAAATTGTTAGGCAGGAAGTAGTAAAGGAAAAGGTGTCAGTAAAATGCTGGTCACCATTGTGAAGACCAATCGTATTACATGACAGCAGATGCAAAAGAAACCGTGTCATTTTCAGTGGCGGCTAAAGTAAAAGACTACTTTCAGTTAATAAAATTCACACTGAGTTTTACCGTAGTTTTTTCCTGTGTCGTATGTTATCTGTTGGCACCGAAAGTAGTTGAATACGACCTGGCAATGATTGTAGTTCTTTTTATCGCGGGTATGTTGGTAACAGGTAGTGCCAATGCCATTAACCAGGCTGTAGAGAAAGATACAGATGCCATGATGAAACGTACCGGTAAAAGACCGGTAGCTAATGGCAGGATGAAACAGGAGGAAGCTTATCTCTTTGCTTTTATCGCCGGGTTATTAGGAGTGGGCATGATGTGGTATTTCTTCAACCTGTCATCGGCATTGTTATCGGCTTTCAGTTTATTTCTCTATGCATATATCTATACACCATTGAAAAAAATAAATTCAATCGCTGTATTGGTAGGTGCGTTTCCCGGAGCATTACCCTGTTTAATAGGATGGGTAGCTGGTAACGATGATTTCAGTGCGGGTGGATGGATACTTTTTGGTATACAGTTTCTCTGGCAGTTCCCACATTTCTGGGCCATTGCCTGGGTAGCGCATAATGATTATAGTAAAGCAGGGTTTAAACTACTTCCTTCTGACCTGGGACCAACAAAATTCACCGCCTTACAAGCAGTGATGTACTCAGTGCTGATGATACCGGTAGGTATACTGCCTTACTATTTTGGGCTAACCGGAGAAACAAGTATGTGGATACTGATTGCCGCCAACTTATTTATGGTAGTGCAAAGTGTTCGTTTATACAAAGAAATGAGTGTAAAAGCAGCAAGAAGAGTAATGTTCAGTAGCTATATCTATTTACCGATAGTGTTACTGGCTTTACTGGCAGATAAGATTAGGTAATTTGTGAATTTGAAAATTTGAAAATGTAGATTGGTGTGTGAAGTGGTTTACGCACTATACATTCACTATTCACAATTGACGATTCACAACTCACAAAATAAATTGAGATGATGACAACCGTGCAGACGAATGAACCCAAACGTATCCATCCACATAAATTTACCATGTGGGTGGCGATTGGTAGTATAGTGATGGCATTTGCTGGTTTAACTAGTGCCTATATTGTAAAAAAGAACCAGAGTAGCTGGCTGGAATTTGACCTGCCAACGGTATTTTGGTATTCTACAGTAGTAATCTTACTGAGCAGTTTAACCATGCACCTGGCAACAAAAGCTTTTAAGGCAAGGATAATGAGCCGTTATCGAAGCCTAATCACTGTTACGGCCGCATTGGGTGTTTTGTTCATTGTTTTGCAATACATGGGCTTTTTAAGCCTGGAGGCAAATAATATAGCCCTTGTTGGACCTAAAAGCAATTCTGCCGCGTCCTTCCTGTTGGTTATTACAGGGTTGCACATGGTACACGTGCTGGGAGGGGTAATTGCTTTACTGGTGATGTTTGCAAGGGCATACAGCAGCAAAACAAAGTCTTACAGCAGCGTACCTGTTGAAGTAGCAGGCACCTACTGGCACTTTGTAGATGTGCTTTGGATATATCTTTTTATCTTTTATAACTGGATCGGATAGTTGAAGAAAAAGTTAAGGTTTATGCACCTTTTTTGAACAACAGCCAATATTTTTGTAACGAAATTTTTAGAACGATCATGGCAACGACAACAACTGCAACAACAACCAAATTGTGGGGTGGCGGAAAGAGTCCCTTCAATGTAGAGTATGGCAAATTGATGATGTGGTACTTCCTTATGAGTGATGCCTTCACATTTGGTGCATTCCTGATCTCATACGGTACCATCCGTTTCTCAACCAATGGATGGCCTGACCCCAATGAAGTGTTCAGGAGCTTCCCTTTTGCTCCGGAAGGAGTACATGCTCCGTTGGTGTTCGTTAGTATCATGACATTCATCCTGATCATCAGCTCTGTTACCATGGTGCTTGCAGTGCATGCGGGTCATAACATGGATAAGAAAGGGGTGGTTAAAAATCTGGTATGGACCATCATCGGTGGTCTTGCTTTCTTAGGTTGCCAGGCATGGGAGTGGACACACTTACACCACGAAGGGGCATGGTGGGGTAGCAATCCTTTCCTGAATGCTGATGGAACAGCTTCTTCAACCAACTTTACCAACTATTTCTTTACCATCACCGGTTTCCATGGTTTCCACGTATTCTCAGGGGTAATCATCAATATCGTAATGCTGGTAATGACCCTTATGGATAAATTTGAGCAGCGTGGCCATTACCTGATGATCGAAAAAGCTGGTCTGTACTGGCACTTTGTAGACCTGGTATGGGTATTTGTATTCACCTGTTTTTACCTGGTTTAAACACATTCATTCATTTAATTAAGATATTGATATGTCACATACAGTAGGTCACGAAGAAACACATGGCGGCGGTACTTCAGAAATAAAAAAAGTTACCATCATCCTCTCTGTATTAACCATCATTGAACTGGTACTCGGTTTCTGGATGATTGGTATGGAAAATGAAGGATTACGTATGGCCATTAAAGGCGCCATCATTATTCTGATGCTGGCTAAAGCATTTTACATTGTAGGTTATTTCATGCACCTGAAACATGAGATCAAAAATCTTATCATGACCATCGTAGTGCCATTGGCATTATTTGTATGGTTTATCATCGCCTTCCTTTCAGATGGTAACTCATTCAGAAACCTGCGTAATACTTATGATCCTTATTTTAAGGAACAGAGTACCATTAAAGTAGAAAAGAAAGAACATGGCAGTTCTCATGATGCTGCAACAGGTACACATGGTACCGATACAACACATGAGACCAAAGAAGCGGTGGAAAACAAACACTAAGATCATTCCTCAGATATAAAATTTAATTGGAAACCATCGCTTATGTGGCGATGGTTTTTTTATACCCTCCGAATATGAACAAGAAAGCGATACTGGGTTTGATGGTGGCGGTTTTTATTCCGGTATTCTGTTACATCATTCTCAAATACTCCAGTGAGCATGCAGTAGATATGCCACGCAAATACCTGCTCGATACCGTGGTAACTCGTGTAGAGAATGGTAAAATGATTACAGACAGTATATGGCATAAGACAGCCAATATCAGTCTGCATAATCAGTTGGGAGATTCAGTGAGTCTTTACGATAAGCAGGGAAAGATAATGGTGGTCGATTTCTTCTTCACCAGTTGCAGGAGTATCTGTCCAGGATTAACCAGGAACATGGTGAAACTACAACAGTCATTCCTGAGGGGTGGTGATGTGAGAAAGAAAATCGATACATCCATTGTACAATTCGTATCGTTTACAGTAGATCCGGAACATGACTCTGTTCCGGTACTGAAAAATTATGCAGATCGTTTTGGCGTAAACCACGATAACTGGTGGATGTTAACCGGCAACAAAGATTCAATCTACCAGTTTGCTTTTCAGGAACTGAAAGTAGACAAGTTCAGTGAAGAACCCATCAGCCCCGATTTCGTGCATACCACCCGTTTTGTATTGCTTGATAAGGATCGTTATGTGAGAGGTTATTACAATGGACTTGATTCTTCTTCTCTATCGAAACTGGCAAGGGATATCGGATTGTTGATGCTTGAAAAAGATGACAAAAAGAAAAGCACGGTATTCATGCAGATCATAGACCTGAGCTGGTTATGGCTGATCATTGTAATGCTGGTAATTTTCTTTGTATTATATATGCGTAAGCGCAGAAAAATAAACGGGTAACTATAAACATTTCAGTGTCATTCAGTGTTCTCAGTGGCAATAAATTGAAAAACATGCTCCAACCCTCACTCCCCAAAAACGACAAACAAGCCCGCTGGCTGATCGCCATCTTTTCTGTTGTAGTATTTACTGCAGTTGTTGTACTCGGCAAGGTAAAACTTGATGTAAACCTGAATTTCGATGTACATATATTCGCCACTATCAATGCATTCATCAATGCAATTATTGCAGTATTACTGGTAGCAGCACTGGTAATGGTAAAACAAAAAAAATATGCGGCACATAAAAGAATTATGATGGTCGCTTTGCTTTTATCTATTGCTTTTCTGGTATCTTATATACTACATCATTTATTAGCCGGTGAAGCTAAATTCGGCGATGCTGATCATGATGGTTTAGTCAGTGAAGCAGAGAAGCTTGCAGTAGGCGGAATGAGGATGGTTTACTTTATTATCCTGATCACACATATTTTCCTTGCAGCCATCATTTTACCGTTTATTCTATTTACAGCCTACCGCGGACTCACCGGAGAATATGCACAACACAAAAAAATTGCAAAAATAACCTGGCCGCTTTGGTTCTACGTAGCTGTAACTGGGCCGGTGGTTTACTTTATGATCAAACCGTATTACCTTTAATTTGAGAATGAGTTAATTTGAAAATTTGAAAATGAAAGAATAACTCATTTTCAAATTAACTCATTTTCAAATTTTCAAATTCTCCCCCGGATCCCAAAACTTTGTTTTAAAGTCTACAATCACATCTTCTTTTACATAGACTTTTTCTTTTGCCAGCAGTTCTTCCATTTTTGTTGGAGTGGCGAAATGTGCTTTTCCGCTTAGCATACCATTTCTGTTTACTACACGATGTGCTGGTACTTTGGGCTTCACATTATGGGCACCATTCATTGCCCAGCCTACCATGCGGGCGCTCATTCTGGTGCCAAGATATGCGGCGATGGCTCCATAAGAAGTAACACGTCCTTTGGGTATCAGACGAACCACATCATAAACCTGTTCAAAAAAGGAATAATCTTTATTGCCAGAAGGTAAAACTGATCTGGGTTTTTCGGTTGGTTTTTTAGAAGGCACTGTTAAAAATTATAAGTCAATTTAAGTTTTTGATAAATGCTAGAGTAGCATCTACCGAAAGTACTTATTCATTTTCAAGGTATTATAAAAAGGAATTTCCTTTTAGCCAAGAATATTAAAAATCTTTATAAAATTTGGGTACTATATATTTATTTAGGGAATTAAATTCATATATTCATTCTGTCCCCCCAATATTTATTCCCCCACGACACAGCAATATTGATATTGTACAATACTTATGTATTGTCACATTTTCTTGATGTAGCGAGCTATTTATTGTTAGATGAATCCCTTTTTTAATAAACCTTAACTCACATTTATGAAAAAGATTACATGTTGTATTGTACTTTTTATGGGTGCTGGTTCAACTAATAGTAATGCTTCTTCACATTTAAAAGGACAGTTTGTATTTACAAATAAACCTACTCCAAAAGTTATAGATAAAACACAAAATTTTACATATTCATCAATATTCCCTAACTGATTTTAATGGCATGAAAATTCAAATTGTTCTATTCGAAGTATTGCTGCTTTTATTTGCTTGTAGTAATCGAAAAGCGGACGATAAAACCATCGAATATGCTTTTATGATTCATAACCAGTATACAGGAGACTCGATGAATAAAATACCTGTATTTACTACAAAGGATGAATACTGGAAATCAGGAAATAATATAATTGAAACAGTAGCTAAAATTGTAGTTCATGAGGATGATACTTCTACACAAACAAAGATTGTTGTAGATAAATTTGTCTTTTTTAATTTCGATAAAAAGATAGTGCGTGAATACGGCTCATTATCTGACACTGCTACGATAAAAAAGGAATTTTCGTTTAGTGATACTACTGTTAGGAGGCCATGGCGAGATTTTACAAAGAATTTTAACATCAAATATGATTCGAAAATTAGACTTGCAGATACAATGGTTAACAATATATTGTATAAACGAGAAAGATGTGTAATGCGTCTAGGAGTAAATGACCTTGTGTTTGATGCTTTTTTTAATTGTAACAATCCCAGATCTGATTTCGAGTTTAGTAAAAATTTGAGTGATGAAATGGGGTGTCCTCATATAAAAACAGTCACTTATTACTTGGGTAATTTGAGAAATATCTTTTATGAGTCAGAACTATTTTTTGGAGAAGTAACATCAAAAGATAAAATGGAAAAGATATTTAAGGCATGGAGTAAGTAAAGTATATGAACCTTAATCAATGAAGCTCTGCAAACATGTGGGGCTTCATTGAATATCATAACAAAGTAAATGTTGGGTTTAACTGGAGGCCTTCATTTTTTTCTGCTCCATTAATTCTGTCCTGCGTGGCTCAGGAACAGATTCATAATCAAAAGGGCAATGCCTGCATCCATGTCCGCAGCAATAGCCTTTGGCAATATGATAGGCTTCTGTAAATACTACATAACCATTTTCATCATAATAAAAATCTTGTCCTTCAATCAAGGGATGGTTCACGCAGACTTTGTTTTAGGGTTTCATCAATACTAACAGGTAAATCCTTGTTTAGTTTGAAACAGAGGTAATGAATGCGATTGCTTTGGGCAATGTCTAACCCTTCGTAGTGTGTTTTAATCAGTAATTCGGGTTTGATGTTTGATTGAGTATGTATATTGTCCGATTGCTCAACCAGTTCTAATCCGTACAGTTCAATAACCAGTAAGGTAAATTGGTAGAGGTCTGGACTATCTGTCTTAAGATGTACCAATCCATCGCTGGTTAATATTTGTTGATAGAGCCTGAGAAACTTGGGGTGTGTCAATCTTTTCTTTGCCCTTGAAATCCTCAGTTGAGGGTCGGGGAAGGTGATCCATATTTCTGATACCTCACCCGGGGCAAAATAGTTGGTGATTTTATCCATATGTGACCGTATGAAAGCCACATTGGACAGCCCCTCATCTATAGCTGTTTTAGCACCTCTCCAAATACGGTTGCCTTTTATGTCAATACCAATAAAATTGCGTTCGGCATACATGCGCCCTAATCCAACAGCATATTCCCCCTTACCGCAGGCCAACTCAAGGGTAATCGGATTTTCATTCTTAAAGAAATCCTTCCATTTGCCCTGCATGTTTTCAGGATATTCCAGCACATTGTCGAAGCCCTTAATAGCTTCAAATCGAATCAATTTTTTCTGTCCCATGAGAAAGCAAAGATAAGAAACAGTGGAACAGAGAAATAAGGAATAAGAAATAAGGAAATAGGATAAACCTTTCTTATTTCTTATTCCTTATTTCTCTGTTCCTTATTTACAAAAGCCCTTTCCCTGCAACCGCTTTAAGCACTTTTCTTTCTGGTTCAACGGCCAGGAGAGGGCTGGCTTGGGAGAGGGCTTCCTGAAAGTCTTTGAGTGATTGAGATTTTTGGTGGCTTTCAGGGGAGTCCCATAATTCGGTTACAAAAATCTGGTCACCGTTTTCGGCATCCTGGTTAATGATGTATAGATGGCACCCATGTACATAGGCCATTTTATTGTATAGACTAGTAAGGATGTTTAACAGGTTATTACCCTTTGATTGCTGGGTAACAAAACGGGTTTGTAATGTGTAATGATGCATGTTGGGTTTATTTGCTTGTTTGTTAGACACGCAAGAATAAGGCCACGTAGCCTCCAACCTGTGAAAAAAAGGCTAAAATCCTAAAAACCAAAACCCCGGCAATCTGCCGGGGTTTTGGTTGCTGCTAGCTTCAAGCTGCAAGCCGCAAGCCTTGATTGTGCCTGTTTTAGGTTTTCTGCTATTATTGGAATAAATGAGGGAGCATGCCAATTAAATTTTATAACAAAGTCGGCCGAAAAGTACCTGCTTTTAGCTAATTATACTATAAAATAATACTATCCGCCTTCCCCAATTCTACATCACCTAAAATCAAAGATCAAAAAATCAAAATTCCTCCTTCTAGTTCCCGCCGCCCACGCGGCTCTGCTCTTCCTGAGAGCCGCTGGTTCTGCGACGGGGTTGTGAGCCGGGGGTATTCTTTCCAAAACGATAAGCAAATGTTACCGTAATCTGTCTGGCATCAGGGATGGCTATTGTGCTAACATCCACATCGCTATACTTAACGGTTGCTTTGAATTTCTGCCAGGCAAATGGGTCGCGGATATTCATTCTCAGCGTTCCCTTGCCTTGCATAACCTGCTTTTGTAAACCAATACTCATCATATATACCGGGTTGAATACGGCCAATTGATCTACTGTTTTATGCCGGTAAAAACCACTTAGTTCTGCATTCAAACCTTTTGCTTTACTCAATACAAAACTGTTGGTAATATTTACATTAAAAGAAGTAAAGGAAATATCGATGGGGTCGTTATTGTAGATGCCTTTATAATGGTTATTGAAAACGGTAGCAAAGAAATTGGCATTCCACCAGGAACTGAACCTTGCGGGGGCAGTAACCGATAAACTCAGGTTATCGAATTTTGCGATGTTCTCTGAGGTATTGTAAGTGATTTTCTCTGATGAATTCTGCCGTAATATTTGTGAGATGACATTATTGGTGGTGTTAGCCGCAAGTGTAAAAATAAACTTCGATTTGAATGCGTAGCTTAATTCAACATTATGGGTAAACTGCGGTAATAGGTATGGGTTACCGACACGATAAGTAAGTGAATCGAGGAAGAAGGTAAAAGGATTCAGGTCCTGGTAATTAGGTCTGGTTATTCGCCTGCTGTAAGATGCGGTTAGTTGGTTTTGTTTATTAAATGCATAACTGATGAATACGCTTGGAAAAAGATTGGTAAAATTTCTTTTAAAGCTTGAATCATTGGAAACCTGACGACCTTTCGCTATGGTATTTTCCAATCGTAAACCTGTTTGTATACTCCATTTACCCCATTGTTTATTTGCATTTACATATACCGCATTAATATTCTCCTTGTAAATAAAATGATTGGATCGATTATCCGGAATCCAGCTTTTATCAGGTAGTTGGCGGTTATAATTTACTTCATTATCGTTTTCAACGATACTACTTTTTACCCCTGCTTCAAATCGACCTCCTTTGTAGGGTTGCACATAATCTGATTTGAATGACCAGATATTGATTAAAGAAGGGAGGTGACCATTTAATAAAATACTTGAACCTACTGGGTTGCCACTTCCATTATAAACATCTGTGGTAAGTAATAAATCGGAAGTGTTATTGTACACTACATAATCAATATCTGTGGTTAATTCTTTCCCAGTAGAATCGAAACTATGTTTCCAGTTAAGGTTGCCGGTAAAGTTTTTAAAACTGGAAATATTTTTCGTGTTGGATAAAAGTGTGGAAAGAACGGTCCCATTATTGTCTTTTATAACGGAAGAACTGGTAGGTGTCGGTCTTCCTTCAAAAGCAAACCCACTCATAACTACGCCGAATATATTTTTTTTGTTTGGCTGGTAATCAAGACCAAGACGAAGGGTTTGATTGAAATTGCCAAATTTAAAACGGGTAACCAGATCTGAAGAGCCATCTTTATTACCCATAGCATTGTAGAAGTTGCGCTCAATACTAAGTGTTTGACGTCCTCTGAAGAAGTTAGGCAGGTAGCTGCCAAAGAAATTGATTTTATTATGCTTATAGTTAAACGTAAAACTGTTTTGTGATTTTGGAATAACATATAAGGCAGATGCTGGTTTAAATAGAGAAGCCGTTGCACCCAAGGTAAGCGTACCATTAAAACCGTTACTGCGTCCTTTTTTGGTTTTGATATTTATAATGCCTGAGTTGCCTGCTGCATCGTATCGGGCAGAAGGGTTGGTCATAATTTCCACTACATCAAGTTCAGCAGCGGGCATATTGCGTAATAAATTAGCGAGGTCGGTGGCAGACATATAAGTCGGTTTACCATCCAGCATAACGATAACGCCTGCTTTTCCTCTTAAACTAATATTGCCTTCGTTGCTTACGCTAACCCCTGGTGATTTTTCCAATATCTCCAATGCACTTGAACCTGCACTTGTAGGGGATGCTTCAACATTGATGACTGTTCTATCGATTTTTGTTTCTACAAAGGGCTTTTTGGCGGTAACTGTAACTTCGCTCATTGCTTTTGCAGAAGGTTCAAGCGAAATGATTGGAAGGGTAAACGGATTATTGGTAACCGAAAAAGGGGCAGACATTTTTTTGCCATATCCTACCAGTTGAACCGATACCAGGTAATTACCTGGTTTTATATTGATGAATTCGTAAAGACCGTTTTCATTACTAACGGCTAGTTTAACCAATACTGAATCCTTTTGCTGGAGCAAAGAAACAGTCGCCGAAGCTATTTTTTTGCCCTGATCATCCTGGATGATGCCGGAAATGATATTGCCAGATTGGGCGAAGGAAATGCTGCCCAAGGCAAGTAAAAAAAGTAATAGTGTAAACTTTGCTCTCATCTGTTTAGTTTTTTGCGGCATAAAGATTTACTGAACCGCTGAAAGCAAAATGCTAATAAGTACAAGACTTTAAAATGACGGGTGCAATGGATGAAAACGGCTATATGACAGGATTTTACATGTCAGTTTCTTACATTTCCTATTGTTTATCGATGGAGAACAAATCGTGCTTGAGTGCATAAATGGCTACGCCGGCAGATGTTTTAACCTCCATCTTTTTATAGATCTGTGCCCGGTAATTTTCAACTGTTCGTCTGCTCAAGAATAGCGTAGTTGCAATTTCTAAATTCGTTTTTTCTGTGCATATAAATTGGATGATCTTCAATTCAAGATCAGAAAAGCCAACCGAGAGTTCTTTTTTATAAGGATTAAAGGAACTGCGATTTAATAATCGAATCATCCTGGTATTGGTGGTTCGGCAGTAATAAGGGTATCCTTGACAAATTTGATCGAGTGCCGTGAATAGTTCTGCCTTGGGCATATTTTTGGTGATATATCCCATCGCCCCAGCTTCTAATGCTTCGATAATGGAAACATCATTTTCATAATTTGTAAGCACAATACATTTGATAGCGGGGTTCCATTTGGTGATTCTTTCAATCGCAAGCGACCCTTCCAGTAATGGCATACGCAGATCGGTGAGAATAATGTGCGGATCCAATGTTTTCGCCTTCCTTACCAGTTCTTCACCATTGGATGCTTCTCCAATGATGCGATAGAGGTCATTATCTTTGAAAAATCCCTTAATGCCTTCGCGGTAAAGATCGTGATCGTCGGCAATCAGGATTCTTATCTGGTTATTCATAATCATTATTCGTTTGCAGTGATTTTAATGGAATCCTGATCTCATATTTTACTCCATTGCCGATGCTTGTAACAAGATCAATACGGGCATTTAATAATTTCGACCTTGAATAAATATGTGACAATCCTGCTCCTTTTTGCAGACTATTCTTATGGGCAGTACTAAACCCAATGCCATCGTCGCTGATCACCACTTGAAGTGTCTTTTGTTTTACAGTAATTGAACAGTGGATATTGGTACAACAGGCATGCTTGATTGTATTAGTGGTAATTTCTTTTACAATTCTATACAGGTGAATTGCTTTTTGTGGCCTGAATTCGCTATCTACGAAAATTAAGCTGGTGGCCATTTTTATCTGATGGGTTAATTCGATTTCATCAAGTAAGTGAATGATTGATTTTTTCAAGCCTATGGTATCTAACGATGGCGGCACAAAATCGTAGGCGATTTCCCGGATAACGCTACGCATAGATTGAACCTGATCTACTATCTTTCTATGCATATCTCCATTTTGCACCGGATATTGTTGCAAAATGATTCCGATGGAAGAGAGTCCAGCACCAATTTCATCGTGCAGGTCGATATGTATTCTTTTTCTTTCCGCGTCAATAAGCTCTATTTCTCGTGCTAACTGCCATTCATATTCATTCAGGCGAAACCTGTATTGACGAAGGAGTGAGAAAATGAACATTGCCAACAGGATAGACATAAACAGTAAACTTGCTAGTAGGATCGGGTAGTTTGTTGGGTTTTCGGTAAACATAGAATAATGATGCTAAATGATATATTGACCAGGATATTTAATGCAGAAATGATGATCAGCAGATCCATACAAAAACTGGCAGTATATATTGGTGCAAACTGTTTAAAAATGAGGATGAAACCACGAAAGGTGAAATAGGCGAGGAGCGACAAACACAAAAGAAGGTCTATTTTCTTGAAACGGTCTGATACTGCTGTAAGGGTTAACTCAGAAAGCTTGTCGATACAGAACCAGCAAATCATTAAGGAGGAAACTATCCTGAAAAGTGAATTACTTGAACGGAGACTATGTAATATAAAATTATCAAGTACCCAGGTTGTTATACCAATAATCAAACCAATCCATATTGATTTAAAATGCTTGGCTCTTATGTTCATAAAAAGCCAAACATAGATAAGGTACTCGATAAAAGTAAATAAATTGGAGTTTAACAGATTAGGCTTATGACATTTAATCATAACAAAACTTACTGTTTCATTTGCCAGTCCTGTGAATAATAAGATAAACAAAGGCAGGTTTCTCTTAAACAACATTTGTTTTAAACGAAACAGCCCAGCAATGCATGGGACTGCAATTGACAGGGCTGATATCATGGTGAATAAAAAATAGCTCATAAATTACCTATCCATTTAACGGGGAGGGTGGCGGGCAAATAGGGGGGCACTGAAAAGCATCTTCAAGTATGATGCCTTCATCATCTGTTAACAAGACAGGATTTAGGTTTGGAAGAATATCCTGGTTATTTTCATCCACCGCTACAAGCACAGTACAGATGCGGTTATCTGTTTTCCGTCCCAAATATATACGAAATGAATGACATTCATCTTGTGCTAAAAGTGCTTTTACAGAACTGCCCAGATAAGTTTCCGCATAAAACAAATCAGCAACAGGATTTTGTCGGTAACAAGTGGTGTAATCAATAGCTTGCGCTAAAGAAATTTGATGTTGTATCATAGTAATTTAATTTTTGTGCAAGCTATTTCCACGCCGAACCAATTAAAAGGTGGTGATTACTTTAATTGATGTGGTAAATACTCTAATTCATCATAACAACCAGAGAAGATCTTAAAAACGTAAGATCAATTACACCCTATAAATCAAGCAGATAGCAAGCAGCAGATCTCAAATTTTTGATTTTTTGATCTTTGATTTGGGATTCATTGTAAAATATTTAACAGAATTTTCGTCTGCCTTGAATACTCCTAGTCAAAATTCAAAATTCAAAATTCAAAAAATCAAAGATCAAAAATCCTACATCAGCAATTCGCATTTGCTTTTTGTTTCCTTTTGCGTAAATAGAATTCCTGATTTTGATAGTCATTGGGTTACTGCACAGATAGTTTTGCGGCCTCAAAACTTTTTGTATGCAGAAAATAATATCCATATTCATCGCTTTATTCACTTTCTCTTTTGCAATAGCAAATGAACATCCCGAAGGAAACGGCACCATCAAGGGTACTATCACCACCAATGATGGTAAACCCGCAGTAGAAGTAAGTATTCAACTAAAAGGCTTAACAAAGGGAGCCATTACAGATGAAAAAGGCTTTTTTATCATTCGTGGACTGGCAGCAGCATCTTATGAATTGCAGATATCGCTGCTAGGGTACAAAGAAGTAACCCGAAAAATTAACCTTAATAATAACCAGGTTAGTACGGTAAATATTGCACTTGAACTAAGTGAGCAACAATTAACGGAGGTTATCATAAAATCTGGTGTTCGTTCCTACCGCGCCGGTACTGTTTCTTCTTCATTACGTATCCAAAGTCCTTTATTAGAGACCCCTCAGAATATCCAGATCATCACTAATAAAGCACTTGCAGACCAGCAGGTAATCAGTATGAGCGATGGGGCTATTCGTAATGTAAGTGGTGCAATAAGAATGGAACATTGGGCCGATATGTATACCAATATAACCGCACGTGGTTCACAGGTACAGGCATTTCGTAATGGATTTAATATGGTGAACTCATTCTGGGGGCCACTAACGGAAGACATGAGCTTTGTAGATCATATTGAATTTGTAAAAGGTCCCGCAGGATTTATGCTTGGTAGTGGTGACCCAAGTGGTTTATATAATGTGGTAACAAAAAAACCGAGCGGATATAATAAGGGTGAAGCCTCATTAACCATAGGTAGCTTCGACCTCTATCGTGCTACATTAGACCTCGACGGTAAGCTGAATAAAGATGGTAAATTTTTGTACCGACTTAATCTTGCCGGACAACAAAAAAAATCGCATAGGGCCAATGAATACAATGATCGCTATGCATTTGCGCCGGTAATCTCCTATCAGTTTAACGATAAAACAAAACTAACGGCAGAATACACCTGGCAAAATGCACGAATGAGCGATGTGGGGTCTTATTATGTATTCTCTACCGATGGTTTTGCAACTTTACCTGTAGGAGCTACATTTTTACCCGCTGGTTTACCGGGTACTACCATTAACGATCATACTGTTTTATTAAACCTGCAGCACCAGTTTCATCCCAACTGGAAACTAACGGCACAAACCAATTACAATAATTATCAGCAACGTGGTAGTTCAATGTGGCCTGCTGCAGTAAATCCTAACGGCACAATTCAACGTGCAGTGAGTAGTTGGGATGCTAAAAGCAGTATCACTGCTGCGCAGGTTTACCTGAATGGCAATATCAAAACAGGCAACCTGCAACACAGGATACTTGGTGGACTTGACGTATCGAACAGGCAATATTTTGCCGACTGGTCGCAATACCATTTACTTGATACAGGAGCTGCATTATTCGATGCTAACAATCCAAACCTGGGAAAACCTTCTAATGGCTATCCGCAATTCGACTTCAGCACACCGCTCGAACAAAGAGCAGTAGCAGCCGGTGGCACTATGGATATGCGTAATACAGGCGTATACCTGCAGGATGAGATCGGGTTTCTCAACAATACCATCCGACTAACAATAGCAGGTCGTTACACTACTATCTCACAATCTGAATGGGGTGCTGCCGCCAAAACAGCAAAACGATTTACCCCAAGAATAGGATTAAGCGTTTCTCTTGATAAACAAACCACTGTATACGGATTATTTGATCAGTCATTTATTCCACAGGCCGGTAAACTGGCTAATGGTGGTTCTGTAAAACCAATTACAGGTAACAATATCGAATTTGGATTTAAACGCGATTGGGCAGGTGGAAGATGGAATACGGGATTAACATTCTACCGTATCCTGAAAGAAAACGAATTAACAGCAGATCCTTTTAGTCCACCAGCTTCTGGTTTAAGCATTGTAATGGGACAAAAACGTGCACAAGGAATTGAGTTTGATTTAAAAGGACGTATTGCAACAGGATTAGACCTTGTAGCCAATTATGCTTTAACGGATTCGAAAATTACCAAAGTAGCAAATGGTGTAACAAGTATGAAAGTAGGAGATGTAGTGCCGGGATATGCAAAACATACAGCTAATATCTGGCTAACTTATCGCCTGCAGGATGGGGCACTCAAAGGTCTTGGCTTTTCCGGCGGATTTACCTTACTTGAAGGGCGAAATACCTATTGGGATATCTCTCCCGATCCAACAAAAGTCTTACCAACCTATACCAAATTCGATGCAGGTATTTCTTATGAAAAAGATATGCTGCGTTTTAACCTGAACGTATTTAATGTGCTGAACAAATACCTGTACAACGGTTCTTATTACCAGTGGCTTACTGCCTATAACTGGCAAACAGAAGCACCACGTAACCTGCGTTTCAGTATTGCTTATCGTTTCTAAAACAGTTTATACTTCATGCGACTTAAAAAGTGGATTGGTAAAATACACCTATGGCTCGGACTATTGTCCGGGCTTGTGGTTTTTTTCCTGGGTATTACCGGTTGTATACTGGCATTTCAACAGGAGATAGAATCAATTACCCAACCTTATCAATATGTAAAAGAACGAAACGAAGCTGTGTTACTGCCTTCCGTTATAAAACCTATTGCAGAAAAGCAGGTCCCTGGTAAACATCCACACAGCGTTTTATATGAAACAGGAAAAGCGGCTAAAGTAATTTTTTATGGGGATAATTATTATGACCTGGTATATATTGATCCCTTCAATGGTAACGTGCTGAAGACAAAAAACATGAACGAAGATTTTTTTCGTATTGTGGTCATTGGTCATTACCAGTTATGGTTACCCGTAGCAATTGGTCAGCCGATTGTAGCTACGGCAACACTTATTTTCCTGGTGCTAATGATTACCGGATTAATACTCTGGTGGCCTAAAAATAAAGCGGCAAGAAAACAACGCTTCAAAATAAAATGGAATGTACGTTGGAGAAGAAAGAACTATGACCTCCATAATGTGCTTGGTTTTTATATGAGCTGGGTCGCTGTTTTTATAGCTATTACCGGACTGGTGATGGGATTTCAATGGTTTGCCAAATCATTTTACGCGGTTACATCTGGTGGTAAAACCATGAAAGCGTATTACGAACCCATCTCCGTAAAAAAGCCATTACCTCATGCGTCTTTTCTGGCAGTTGATGAGCTGTATAAACAAGCAGCCGTTACTTATTTAAACGGACAAACTATAGAAGTACATTATCCCGAAACAGATAGTTCGGCTGTGGCGCTGGCTGTTAATCCAGACCCAGGCACATACTGGAAAATTGATTACACTTACTATAACCAGTATACGCTCGAAGAAATGGCAGTAGATCATCCCTTCGGTCGCTTTGAAAATACTTCAACAGCCGATAAAATTTCCCGAATGAACTATGATGTACATGTGGGGGCAATTGGGGGTATGCCTACCAAACTATTGGCTTTTTTTGGAAGCCTTATAGCTGCAAGTTTGCCTATTACCGGCTTTATTATTTGGTGGGGCAGGAGGAAGAAAAGTAAAATAATTTCCTGAAAGTTCAGGTCAGGTGGCTTTAAGCCATCTGACCTGAACAAATTATTAACCCTTGATTTCTCTAACAAACTTCCCCGCTGCATCAAAAATCACATCCTTTCTTTTAATAGCGGCTTCATATGTTACAATTCCTTCGGCGTTGGTTATTCTTGCGGCACCCTTCAGTGCATTTGATGGGTAATGCTTTGCCATATATGTTTTTATAGAAGCTGGCAAGTCAGAGAGAGAGATTTCCTGTTCTGTTTCCAATAAAATTGCCTGTGCATTATAGATAATGGAAAACTGAATGCTGTTTTCTTTGAAACTAACTTCGAAATTCCCATCTTCTTTCTCCCATTTAATTGCTGTGGCGGACGGATGATTTTTTGAAAAAATCTGTTTTACTTTTTCAGGAGTACTCTGTCCATTTGCCAAGCCGGCAATCAAAAATGTCGCAATCAATAAGTATTTCATGTTAAATAGTTTGTTGAACAACAAACTTACTTACCCATTTTGTAGCAATTCTGAAGAGGGTGGTGTAAAATTGATCGTAAATGAATGAATAGAAGATCTATAATTATAGTGTATTGAGTAACCCGCAACGATACAAATTTCTTTTATAATAGCTAAGCCTAGTCCGGTGCTTTCGGTAGATTGCTCATTTTTATAAAAACGATTAAATACTTTTTTATCATCAAGCTGACCATGCTGGGCGGTATTTGAAAAACTTAATTGTGTTTTGCTAAGATGAATATCTACCACTCCTCCTATAGGGGTGTACCGAATGATGTTGCTAATTAAATTTCCCAGCATAATATCAGCCAGATGATGATGAAACTGTAAAATATTTTTTGTTGAAGCTATGTTTAATTTTAGCTGTAAACTGTTGATTAGTTCTTCATATTCGGCTATTTTTTTATGTAGCAATTCCTCAATATTCACTTCTTCAGTTAGGGTGTATTGTCTGTTTTCCAAACGGGTGAGTAGTAAAAGAGATTGATGGAGACGCGATAGTTTGTTTGTGGCATCCTCAATAACCAATACCTGTTGTAACGCAGGGAGGTTGTTTTCTAATTTTTGTAATAAAGCTTCAGTTTTTAATTTAATTACCGATAGAGGTGTCTGCATTTCATGTGAAGCGTTTTCTGTGAATGAACGTAACGTAGCATAATCATTAGAAATTCTTAATGTCATTCTGTTGACACTTTCATTAAGCAAATCAATTTCTTCAATACCTGTGTGTATGGCTTCCAAAGGAGAACTTTTGGCTGTTTCATAATTACGTATACGGCTTATGGTATCATAAAATGGTTGAAGAAGCTGATTGACTATTTTTCTATTGATGAAATAGTTGAGGAGCAACAACAGGAAAATCATACCTATGGTTATAAAGATAATCAACTGCAACATGTCTTCGGTTTCTGTACGTGACTGATTAACCGATATGCGATAAAAACGATTATTCGTTGATATGCTAAAAGTGAGCTGCCGAACCGGTTCACTTTCTTGTTGAATGGGGTTGAATAATGTTTTGTTTAACGGACCTGTTTCAGGAGTTATAGTCACAGCGGTATCGATCGTAAGCCATTGGTGACGGGTATTAGGAATAAAAGGTAGGTTGTTGTGAACGGTGCTATAATCAGTTATTTCCTGCTGTTCAACGCGTAGAGAACGGTCTAGCTGGTTAGTAAGTACTAAATTTAGTACAAAATAAAAGGCAATACTCCCAGCAAAAAAACTGATAAGTGTGGTGGCGATATTTGTACGATTGTATTTTGTAAATAACTTCATGAGAGTTCCATTTTATAACCTTCACCATAAATAGATTTTAATGGATCATTTACTCCGGCAGCTTGTATTTTTTTTCGCAGATTTTTGATATGTGCATATATGAAGTCGAAACTATCTGAGAAGCTCATATCATCTCCCCACAAATGCTCCGCAATTGCAGTTTTAGATAAAACCCGATTACGGTTAATAATAAGAAATAGTAAGAGCTGAAATTCTTTTTGAGTTAGCTCTAAGTGTTGGTCATTAACGAAAATGCTTTTGCCTGTAGTGTCAATGCGAAAAGGGCCAACGGTAAATATGGTGTTTCCTGAAAAATGCTTTCTTCTAATGATTGCAGAAATACGAACACTTAATTCAGAAAAGTGAAAAGGTTTCATCAGGTAATCATCTGCGCCAAGTCGTAAGCCTTCAATTTTATCTTCCAGCGCCCCTTTTGCAGAAATAATAATAATGCCGTCAATCCTGTTGTCTTCTTTTAAGTAATGCAACAATTGTAACCCAGAACCACCTGGTAACATTATGTCGAGCACAATACAGTCATAAATAAAATGATCTATTTTATCCAAAGCTTCCTTATAAGTGATTGCAGATTCGCATAAATACCCCTCTGTATTCAGAAAATCGACTAATGACTTATTTAAATCCGGTTCATCTTCAATGATAAGAATCTTCACAGTTGTGCGTTTTGCTATTGTAAAATACGGCGAAAAATCTGTAGGAATCCTGAACATAGCCCCGTTGCGCTGAATTCAGAATTGCTTCAGGATTGATTGTTTATTTTGTGCTATGAAAAATTGGGTGTTTTTATGCTTTTTATTACCTGTATTGCTACAGGCACAGGGTACCGTCACCGTTTCGGGTCAGTTGAAAGATGCCAAAACAAAAGAACCACTGGCTTATGTAAATGTAACCATCCATAACAGTGCAGATAGTGTGTTCGTTGGAGGTACAATTAGTAGTGAAGATGGCCGTTTTATACTTACAGGTATAAAAAAAGGCAATTACCTGCTCGCTGCCAGTTATGCCGGGTACAATACTTATCGCCAGGAAATGATGGTAGGTAGCCTGAGCCAGTACCTCGATTTGGGTATCATTGAATTAACCGAAGAACCTAAGTTGTTGGGAGATGTAGTAGTAAGTGCTACAAGAACCAAAGAAGGGGTTTCGGATAAAATGGATAAAAAAGTATTTACGGTTGCCAATAATCCCGCACAGGCAGGAGGTTCTGTATTACAGGTAATGCAAAACCTGCCAGGCGTTACTGTGCAGGATGGAAAAATATTATTGCGGGGCAACGACAAAGTAACCGTACTGATCGATGGAAAACAAAATGCCATTACTGGATTTGGTAATCAATCTGCCCTTGACAACCTGCCCGCATCTGCAATCGAAAGAATAGAAATTATCAATAGCCCTTCTGCCATGTATGAGGCCAATGGCAATGCCGGCATCATTAATATTATTTATAAAAAAAGCAGGACTGAAGGATGGAATGGTAAGGTTGGGTTTTCGGGTGGTCTTGGTTCACTTTGGATTAGAAGAGACAACCTGCCCGGTATCAGAAGACAATACCAGGCAACGCCAAAACTCAATCCATCTGTTTCGCTTAACTACAGAAAAAACAAACTGAATACATTTTTACAGGCCGATTGGTTATATACCCATACGCTTAACAGAAATGAGTTTGCTGTAAGGAAATACAATGACGGAACAGAAATACAGCAGCAGGTAAAAAGAAACAGGAATACATCTTTCAGTACCATTAAAACCGGAATTGACTGGAATCCCGATGAAAGCAACAGCTTTACCATTTCTGGATTCTTTAACCGGGAAAAAATTATTGACAGGGGTGATATACCTTATTATAATAAAGACCTGTCACAACAACTTCGTTTATGGCAATTTTTGGAGGATGAAGTAAAATATACGGCAATTGCTTCAGCAGCATACCAGCATAAATACAACCAGCCCGGGCATGTTTTAAACATAGCTTTCAATTATACCTTTCACCGTGAAGATGAGAAATATTTTTTCACCAATATTATGCCTTCTTATACGGGAGAAGATGCTTTTAAACTTTTATCGGATGAACATGTATCTGATTTGAGTGTTGACTATGTGAAACCTTTGCGCAGCGGCAGAATAGAAATGGGTGGACGTTTTCGTTATAGGTCTATCCCCACCAATATGCTTTTCTTTCCCGGCTTAAATTCTCCGATCGATCCAAACGCAGGTGGCTGGGCTACGTATCGGGAAGTAATACCAGCTTTATACTGTAATTATGTGTATGAGTCTGGTAAGCTTGAACTGGAAGCAGGTTTGCGACTGGAGTATGTAAAAGTAAATTATGAAGTAAATCCCAATCACAATACATATACAAGTGATGGATATGACTATGCGCAGCCTTTCCCGAATATCAGACTGGCCTATAAATTTGATGCCAACAATAAATTGTCTGTATTTTTTAACAGACGGGTTGACAGACCCAATGAAGTTGATATTCGCATTTTCCCAAAATACGATGAGCCAGAGTTGTTGAAAGTAGGGAACCCTACATTGCGTCCTCAGTTTACCAATAGTTTTGAAATAGGATACAGGAATAGTTGGAAGTTGGGCAACTTGTTTGCTGCACTTTACCATAAAATAACAGATGCAACCATTACAAGAATTGCTACTATTGTGCCTGGAAACACGCTTATTTATAATATTTTTCAGAATGCAGGTAAAAGTACAGCAACCGGAGCAGAAGCTATTTGGCAGCAGGAATTCAGTAAAAAGTGGACCAGCAGTATTGGTGTAAATATTTATCGCAATACCATTCATGCTTATACCGTTGAGAATAAATACCCGGTACCAACTGTATATAGTGCACCTAAAGAAAGCATTACTTCTGGTAACCTGAAACTGAACAATACAATCAAATTGCCAGCATCAGCCGATCTACAGGTTTCACTGGTTTACCTGGCACCAGATCTTTTGCCACAGGGAAGGATAGAAGCCCGTTATTCGATGGATTTTGGTTTCAAGAAAACCTTTCACCAGGGTAAAAGGGAGTGGTTCATCAATGCAACAGATGTATTTGGGACGCTGCGTATTAAACGACAAATACGAGGAAATGGTTTTACATATACCAGCACCGATTACCTCGAATCACAAGTGTTAAGGGTCGGGTATAGCTGGAAGTTTTAAAACTATTGAGTGTTCTCAAAAAGTAACTGTAGACTGTGTCTTTCTCTCAGTAGCAATAAACTAATTTAATTGCTACTGAATACACAGAGATCGAACAAGTAGGATTCAAATAAAGCATTAACTTTAAAAAACTATAATAAGTTGATGCGTACTACTAAACAATGGCTGCTTATTTTACTGTTACTGGAAACAATATCTGTAACCTATTCACTAAAGTTTTCTTCGATCAGTCATCTTGTTTCAATAGTATATGTATTAAGTGGAATAGCTATAGCGTTTTTACTTTTGAAAATGCCGGCTCAAAAAAGCAAACTTGCTTTCAGTTTAAAAGAGCCATCCGTTGTATCTGCTTATCAACTGGCTATGTTATTGTTTGGAGGCTTTGTAATTTTTCTGTTTACCAGGCAATGGATTCATCAATCGCCACTTAGTTATACTGATGCCGATATGATTCCTATTATGGAGGTAATGTGTAAACGTTGGCTAGAAGGTAACTGGTCTGCAGTGTATGATCCAGTGTTGGAAATCTGGAGCGGTATAAAACCAATTTATCTACCTGCTATGTGGATGCCATTTTTGGCTGCAGTAAAATTCGGGTTTGATCCAAGATGGATTACTTCCCTTGCTGTATTTTTTTCCTTTGGCATTTTTATACTATTGTGGCGCGCTCACTGGCAGAAAATATCCGGGGCAGTTTTATTATTGGTTGCTGGTATTTTATGTTTATGGCTATATACTGAGCCCTCACATAATTTTATCCGGCTTTCTGAAGAAGGGATTGTGGTGTTTTATTATAGTTTACTCGTACTGGCCATATTGTCTGAAAATTTTCTGCTTATTGGTATTGCTGCCGCATTATGTGCCCTTAGCCGTTATGCTATTGCCGGCTGGTTACCCGCAATGTTGGTGTACCTCGTACTGGTTCATAAACAAAAACCTGATACGATTCGCTTTATATTGTCTTTTGTTTCCGTAGTGCTTCTGCTAGTGGTGCTTCCTTTTGGCATCAAACCATTGCAAATAGCCTTTCAGCAACCGCAACAATATATAGAACATGCTGCAAGAATCTGGAAAGAATCACCAGTATACTTTACGCAAAGCACGGGGTTGGCCAAATTCTTCGGACCAGAAAATATTGAACTTCAACACCAATTGCTTATTCTCTGCTCTTTTTTATTGCCGCTTATTTTTGTATTTGGCAGCATAAAATGGAAGCACCGGAACAATATTCCTTTGGCAACACTAAAGCTTACGGTTGTAATTGTATTTGCTTTAATTGATGTGCCTTATCAATATCTTTTTTATACTTCTTCCTTTATTTCCCTGATTGCGATTGCCGGCGTTTCCGGCGTGAATAAGGTATAGTAGGGCAGTAGTTTATAAAACAAGGCACTTTATTCAGTTCTGAGGCCTTTAAAATCCAGCATTGTCGGATGTATGGAAGTTGATATCAAACCCAATCGTGGCAATGGCTTCCACATAAAAGAAATCATGGTTTACCCTGTTCCCTTTTTGAGTGGGTGTATTAGCCAGGGCATTCAGGTAATTTACATACCCGGCTTTACCAGATGCTTCAATAAATATTTTTTTAAAAGGGTATAGACGAATGGCCGTCTCTGCACTGGTATTATAACCAGCGATATGAAATTTATTATTTAGCCTTTCACCCCGCCATGTAAAATCTGTTCGGGGTATATTGATTCCGGCACCTACCTTCCAAAGCCAGGTAAGAAGTTTTCGGTCTGTTTTTTTTGTTCCAAACAGCGTATTCTGTTGTACATAGTTTATATGTAATAGATTAGCACCATCTGTATGTTCCAGGTGTAAAAAACTGCCTGGATTTAATATGCTGTCACCATGTACAGGCTGGTGATCAATCGTTCCTGTTACCAGTACTTTCTGATAATCGGTAACTACATATTTCATATGATCGAAATTTATTTCAACCGCTCTTGTTTTGTCTGGGTTGAGGTAAAAACCAATTCTATAACTGTATTGAGGAATGGAAATATCTCCCGGACTTTTCAGAATTGCACCAAAGTCTGGGGAATCATTTGCTTTGGCTCTGTGCAGGGTAAATCTGTCGCCATTACTCAAGGAAAAGTGAATATTACTTTTCGAATAGGATTCTCGATTGTACCCCCATTGAAAATACATACCATAAAACCAAGGCTTCTTTTCATTGGTTTGCGCATTTGTAGTATTGTAACAAAGTAGCAAAAAAAACAAACTGAGTATTGCCCATTTTTTTATGGTAACCTCATTATATTTTATAGACATAATTTTTTAATTGATCGTTGAAATCCTGGCTATCTGATTTTAAGCAATCATGAAGCGAAAAGAAAATGTTACTAATCAGCAGACTGATTAGTAACATTTTGAGCTAGTGCATTTAAATAGATTATTTGTTGCTTTGCCATCCTCCGCCTAATGATTTATATAATCCGATTACAGCCTCAGAAAGTTCTTTCTGAGTTAAAGCAAGCGCAAGTTCACTTTCAAGCACATTGCGTTGTGCGGTAATTACTTCCAGGTAATTGGCCATGCCATTTCTGAACAACATTTGGGCATTGCTGATTCCATTTTGTAACACAACGACACGTTCTTTTGTAATGATTGCCTGTTCTTTTAGTTGTTCAATTTTTGTAAGCTCATCTGAAACCTCGCCAACAGCCAGTAATACAGATTGTCTGAATCTGAGTACCGTTTTTTCTCTTTCAATTTCTGAAAGACGATACTGCGTTTTTAATTTCCCCTGTTGAAAAACTGGCTGTGAAATGCCAGCTATTCCTGAGATAAAGAGTGAAGCGGGGATACTGAACCAGTTACTTGCCAGAAACGCATTCAGTCCTCCGGTTGCAGTAATACTCAAGGTTGGATATAATGAAGCTTTTGCTATACCAGTGTTGGCATTGGCTTTCATTAGTTCCAATTCTATTGATTTAACATCTGGTCTGTTGGATAATAGATCGGAAGGTATTCCAGGGGAAAGAGCCGCTGAAACAATTGTTTCATAAATGTTTCCCTTACGGATGATTTGTTTTGGAGCAACCCCTGAAAGAATACTGAGGTAGCTTTCTACAAGTCTAATTTGCTGGGTTAAACGGGGAATTAACTCGGCTGCCTGAAGGCGTTGGGCCGTTGCTTGTTGTATGGCAAGTGAATTTAACTGACCAGACTGGTATTGCAACTTCATGATGGAAAGAGAGCTATCAGCCAATGCAAGATTCTTTTTTGCAATTTCCTCCTGCTCGTCAAGCATAAGCAAACGATAGTAGCCGTTTGCTACAGATGCAATCAAATCGGTTTGTATTGTTTTTCTTGCTTCTTCCGACTGTAAGTATGTGGCCAGTGATTTAGCTTGCTGGTTTTTTATTTTTCCCCAGATATCGGCTTCCCAACTCAATGAAGCGTTAACAGAATAGTCTTCTACATAAGATTTACCAAGGAACTGACTTAAACTCAAACCAGATAAACTGTTGTCAGACGGTCTGTTAATGCCTCCTGCACCCTGCAACCTAACTTCCGGAAGGTAACCCAGCTTACTTTGTTTGATCAGCAATTGGGCCGCTTCTTTGTTTTTTAGTGTAACCTGAACATCAAAATTATTATTAAGTGTACTATCGATTAATGCCCGCAGTTGTTCGTTCACAAATAACTGTTTCCAGGGTATATTAGCAATGTTCAGCGAATCATTTCCCGAATAGTCCCGATACTTATCGGGAACTGTATTCGTTGGTACAGTGGTATTTTTTGATACTTTACAGGCATTAAAGAGAGTTATAATTAATAGTAGCTTGTATAAAGAAGTAATTTTCATCGTTGAAAGATTATTGTTTTTGTAATGCTATTTTATCATGTATCCAGTCATCGTGTTCAACGATTTTCTGACTGCTTACTTTTTCCTGTAAGTATTGGAATACTGAGAAGAGAACAGGGATAATAAATATGCCAAGTATAACACCGGTAAGCATTCCACCTACTGCACCTGTACCGATGGATCTGTTACCCATAGCTGAAGCTCCTTTTGCCGTTAATAGCGGGATAAGTCCAACAATAAATGCAAATGATGTCATCAGAATCGGACGCAAACGCAGTCGGGAGGCTTCAATAGCTGCATGTGCAATTGACAGTCCTGCTTTTCTTCTTTGTACTGCATATTCTACAATTAGGATAGCATTCTTTGCTAATAATCCAATAAGCATAATTAGTCCAACCTGTACATAAATATTGTTTTCAATTCCTGCGAGACCGATGAAAGCAAATACACCCAATAATCCAGTTGGTACGGATAATATCACTGCAAATGGAAGCAGGTAACTTTCATATTGGGCAGCCAGCAGGAAGTACACAAAAATTACAGACATCAAAAAGATCAAAGTAGTCTGAGAGCCCGATTGTTGTTCTTCACGCGTTAATCCACCCCATTCAAACGCATAGCCTCTTGGAAGATACATTGCTGCTGTTTCCTCAATAGCTTTTAGCGCCTGACCTGAGCTAAAACCAGGTTTTGGTACACCATTGATTGTTACAGCATTAAACAGATTATTTCTTGTAACCGTTTCAGGACCGTATACTTTTTCAAGCGTAACGAGTGTGGTTACAGGAACCATTTCTCCCAGGTTGTTTTTTACCTGTACGTTTTCCAATGTTGCAGGATCGAGCCGATAACTGATATCTGATTGTAAGATAACTTTATACTGTTTCCCGAATTTGTTGAAATCGCCTGCCTGAAGACTTCCATAAAATGTTTGAAATGTTTGGAGCAAGTCACTGATGGATACGCCAAACTGTTTTGTTTTTTCTTCATCAATAGTCAGTTTGTACTGCGGGTTGCCTGTATTGAAAGTGGTAAAGGCATACATGATCTCGGGCCTTTTCATCAGTTCACCGATGAAGCCATTGGCAGTAGCGCTTAAATCTTCAAGTTTACCACCTGCTCTGTCCTGAAGAATCAACTCAAATCCATTGGTATTACCGAAACCTTGTACGGTTGGTAGTGTGAAAGTGAAAAGATCAGCCGCAGAAATAACAGATAGTTTCTGGTTTACTTCACCAAGTATGGCATTAATATCTTCATTAGCCCCTCTTGTACCAGGTTTTTTCAGTTTAATAAATGCCAGACCGTTAATCGGACTTGAAGCGTTGGTAATAATATTCATTCCCGCTACACTGTACGATTTTTCAACACCTTCAACGGTAGCAATAATGCTGTCAACTTTTATCATTTCTTTTTTGGTACGTTCCAGTGAAGAACCCGGGGGCATGTTAAGTGAATAGAGAAAAATACTCTGGTCTTCAGTTGGAATAAAACCGGTAGGTGTTCTTTTTACCAATATGACCGTAACAGCAGTAATTAATACCAGACCGGTAAGTGCTACCCATTTTGTTTTTACAAGGAAGCGTAAGGAATTACTGTATCGGTTAGTCAGGTTTTCAAATCCTGCATTGAAAGCGCCAAAAAACCTGGCTTTGATTCCTTTTTGTTTACCGGGAGTGGTATGGTTGCTTTTAAGGAGGAGAGCTGATAAAGCCGGGCTAAGTGTAAGTGCATTTACGGCAGATATAAGGATGGCGATTGCCAGTGTAAATGCAAACTGCTTATAAAATATACCTGCTGGTCCCTGCATAAATCCTACCGGCACAAACACAGCGGCCATTACCAGTGTAATGGAAATGATAGCACCGGAAATTTCGCCCATACTTTTAAGTGTAGCTGCCCTGGCAGGAAGGTGTTCCGTTGCCATTTTAGTATGTACCGCTTCCACTACCACTATCGCATCATCTACTACGATACCGATGGCAAGTATAAGTGCAAAGAGTGTTAATAGATTGATGGTAAAGCCAAAAAGCTGCATAAAAAAGAAAGTACCTAAAATGGCTACGGGTACTGCAATTGCCGGAATGAGTGTAGAACGTAAATCCTGCAGGAAGAGGAACACTACAATGAAGACAAGTATAAAGGCTTCAAGAAGTGTTTGTTTTACTTTATCAATAGATGCGTCTAAAAATTCTTTGGAAGAATAAGGAACAAAAGTTTTTACGCCTTTGGGTAAATCTTTTTTAATGCGCTCCATTATACGGTTTACTTCGGTCAGGATTTCATTTGCATTAGATCCCGCTGTCTGATAAATCAATACACCGGTTGAGGGGCCTTTGTCTACTTTAGCTTCAGTAGTATAATTAAAAGAACCAAGCCCTATCTTCGCAACATCTTTCAGGCGTATCATTGATCCGTCGATATTTGATTTCAGGATAATGTTCTCATATTCTTCGCTGTTGCTGAGTTTTCCTTTGTATTTAATCACATATTCGAAAGATTCTTTACTGCCTTCGCCGAATTTACCTGGCGCAGCTTCAAGATTCTGTTCCCTGATGGCGTTGAGTACATCCTGTGCAGAAAGGCCGTAGCTGCTTAACCTGTCTGGTTTAAGCCAGATACGCATTGCATAATCTTTTGTACCAAAGATGGTAGCCTGTCCAACCCCATGTACACGTTGTATTTCCGGAACAATATTGATTTTAGCATAGTTCTGTAGAAATGTTTCATCATAAGTTCCGTCTGAATAGATGGCAATAGCCATGATGATACTATTCTGTTGTTTTTGGGTGGAAATACCTGCCTGTAAAACTTCAGTGGGTATCAGGCTACTGGCTTTAGCAACACGGTTTTGTACGTTAACGGAAGCGATATCCGGATCTGTTCCGGCAGTAAAAAACACACTGAGTGTCATGGTACCGTCGTTGTTGCTATTGGAAGTCATGTAAGTCATGTTCTCCACACCGTTGATGGCTTCTTCCAGTGGTGTGGCTACTGATCGTGCCACTACTTCTGCGCTTGCACCCGGATATGCTGCAGTTACCAGTACTGCCGGTGGGGCAATATCAGGAAACTGTGTAATTGGTAATTTGGAAAGGGAAACAATGCCCAATAGAACCAGCAATATGGATATTACTGTGGAAAGTACAGGGCGTTTAATGAATTTTTGTAACATAAAATATTGTTATGTGGTTGAGGTAGGCAATAGCCATCCTGCAGCGTTTTTGGCTGTAAAAAATTGTCTTAAAACCTGTGATAAATCTTTGAACTGGCTATTCCTAACGCGCAGCAAGTATACTATCCAGCGAAATTTTTTGCGGGGTTATTACCGCACCATCTCTTAGTCGCTGTATGCCGCTGTAAACAATGGTTTCGCCTTTTGATACACCTTTTTCAACGATATAGTTATTTCCGCTTTTTCCAACTACTGTTATTAGTTTTCCGGCAACTTTATTGCTGTCTCCAAGGGCAAATACAAAAACTTTGTCTTGAAGTTCAAATGTGCTTTCTTGTGGTACAAGTAGTTTATCTTTCAGCAGGAAAGGGATGCGTATTCTTCCGCTGATACCTGCACGCAATATTTTTTCTTTGTTGACAAATTTTGCGCGAAATAAAATACTGCCCGTTGAGCGGTCGAATTCACCTTGCACCAGTTGTACTTTTCCTTTGTCTTTATAAATTGTATTATCTGCCAGTTGAAGTTCAACAGGCGGCAGTTTTTCTATTTTATCTTCAATATTGCGGCCTTCCACATCAGCAAAAAAATGCAGGAAATCTTTTTCACTCATGCTAAAGTATGCGTGTATGTTTTCCACGGCTGAAAGACTGGTAAGGGGTAGTGATTCTCCTCGTCCGATCAGGCTGCCTTGTTTAAAGTTGATATGTCCGATATAACCACTTACCGGAGCGGTTATTAATGTATAGCCGAGTGTAATTTCTGCACTGTTCTTTCCGCTGATAGCTTGTGTGTGTGCCGCGCGTGCTTCATTTAAAATTGCTTTAGCGGTTTTTAACTGTACTTCTGAAATTACCTTGCCTGCCACAAGTGGAATCAATCTGTCTACTTCTACCTGGGCTTTTTCAACAGTAGCTTTTGTAATTTGAATATTAGCATCGGCTGTTTGACTATATTGACTGTATTCTTTGGCATTAATGCGAAATAGTGGTTGTCCCTGGTTAACCCAGGCGCCTTCTTCAACATAAATTTTTTCTAGAAAGCCGCTTACCTGTGGGCGAATATCAACATTCGCAGTTCCTTCTATAGTAGCAGGATAAGATTGCCAGCTAGTGCTGGAGCCGGTTTCGAGCTGTACAACTGGAAGTGCAGGTGGCGGTGGTGGCGCTTGTTGATTTCCTGCATTACCTGCACAACTGGCAAAATATAATACTGCAGCATAGAGCAAATAAATAGTGAGTTTCTTCATAATTGGTTAACTTTTCTAACAGTGTTAAGTAATTGTGGTTAAAAAAACAGTTTTCAGGCTGTTTGATTTTGTTTAAAAAAACAACGATAAATAATCTAACGTTGTTAAGTAATCGGTTTAAAAAAATAGTACTTCTGTACTATCCTCTTTGAATACTGGATTTGTTTTTGTTTACTTGTTTAAGTTGCTTGTGTTTTATTTAGTTTTTAATAGAAGTAATAATACCTGTGATTGCATCCCGCAATACTTCTTTATTCAGTTCCTGTCTGGTAATTTGGTTGGTTAGGTTGATGGAAATCAGACCATGCACCACACTCCAGAATGTATAATACTTACGGTCGATGTATTCTTCAGATCTTCTTTCCGGAGGGGTTATTTCTTCGATTTTATCCCAAAGCATGTTCATTGGTTTGGCATAATCGGAACAACCGTTTTCAGCCGCACAACAGTTCATTTCCACTCCATACATTACCTGGTATAGCTCCTTATATTCAAAGGCGAAATTCCAATAGGAGAGCCACATTGCTTCTAACTGTCCTTCGGGGGAAGTGCTTAGTTGCCGGGCTTCCTCCATTTTAGCGGCAAGTTTTACAAAACCTATACGTGTTAACTCCTTTAAAATGGCATCTTTATTACTGAAATACTCATAAATAATAGGGGCGGTATAATCAATTTTTTCCGCAATTTTCCGCATACTAAGAGCAGCCCAACCTTCTTCTTTCACGATGTCGAGACTGGCACTTAAAATATTGTGCCTGGTATCTTCTTTAATTTTCTGTATACGGTCTTTGCTTCCCACTTGTTAATCAACGTAAAAAATCTAACGCTGTTAAGCAAAGTTAACAACAGAGATTTTAACCGGCCAAATTTATTTTTGGAAGTGATGCTTCTTTGAGGTTCAGGCTGGAATAAAATTCCTCGATCGCTTTAATTTCGTCCTGATTACCACGTTCTTTAATTCTATTGAGAATGGCTTCTTTTTGGGTAATCCAATCAATGGAATTTATATCGGTATCCCAAAATAGTCCTTTACGAAACTTAGCAAGGTCGGGTTTGAAGCGGCTATTGGTTTTCTTCTTTTCCATCCTTATTTCATAAAATATCTGTAAGGTCATTAAGAAACCTTCCGGAAGTCCCAAAGCTTTTTCGATTTTTAAAGAAAGTGGTGTATTCATTCCGCGCCTTGTTTTCATGATTGCATTTAGCGTTTGTGGGTATTCCCCCAACGAAAGTGCAAACGGGCCCGGTTTAATAGCGCGTTTATCCAGTTCCCTATCTAGAAATGCACCAGGATGAACCCCTTTTAGAAGGTCGATTTTTTCCATATTCAAAACTAAGCAAAAATGTTTAAATAATATTGGTTAGTATAAAGATTTATTATAACATGTTGATTTAGTGCATCTTAACTTTTGGAATGTTCTAGAACATTCCAAAAGTTAAGTTCGAGGGCTACACTTAAATATAAAGGCCTAGTTCAAGCTGATGATCTCTATTTGTTGCCTGGCCGGCTTTGATTTATAAAACAAAATCGCCTGATAAGGATAATACAAGGCAGGTTACGTAAAAAGTAGTAGGGGGAGGGATCGAATCCGCCTGAGGTGGACAGTTAGCTATAGTTCATTATAAAACATAAAAAAAGCCACCTTGTTAAAAAGTGGCTTCAAAGCTGTAGGGGGAGTAAGCCTAATTTTGTACTTCTGCATACTATTGCTGACTCGATTGTGTTGAGCTTCATAGATTTGGAGTCCTGATTGCAGTCCTAGTAGTGCACGATAGTAAATCCAAGTAAAGGGTTTCTTTACCCCAATTTCCAGGGATATTTTGTTCATTATGTAGAAAGGATAATCGAAATGTACTTAAATGAGTAGTAGGCTCTAAAAATCCCCTTAACAATTGTGCTTAGTTTCAATTTAAATCTTTATGCTCCAAATTAACCTTAGCAATTACTTTTTGAATTTCGTCCTCTTGCTTTTTTGTAAAATCAATATCCGCATGACTATCTGCACTACTAATTGCGTGTTTTGAAGTTTCTGGCAGATTTTATATTATGACGATGAATGTCTCGAAAGGGATTTTTTATTTCTTTGTTTATAATTAAAAGAATAAGCCTTTAAAGGCTTTCGAGATACTCAAGTAGTTTCAACCGTTTGGCAATATCATACGTTAATTTTGCAAGCACTCGTTTTTCATGGTCATCTTCATGAAAATAGTTGCCAAATGCAATTCTATACAATTCTTCTTTTGATCCGATATTTGGAAAAGTGTTGTACAATGTTTTCAAATAATCAGCATTTGTTATATAGAACTTCCTAATAATTTCACTCACATAATCTGCGTGGCCACAATAAATTTGATTTAATCGGAATACCTCAATATTTTTTTTGATTTTCTCCTTATGAACTGCATCTTCTTTTAATTCTAAAAAAACAGTCAGATTTGATGCAAGTCCTATTGTAGAATTGTAATCTACAGGAGCATAATTAAAAACTGCATCTTTACCGAAACTGTTCAGGTAAGGGTGAAAATGGTTCTTGAGGCTGAATTTTTTATTATGTTTTAGCCTTGAATTGCAAATTGAACAGCTTGGGATTAGGTTGTAAAAGGACAGGCAGAATAATGCATGATTGCTTTGGGACAAAAAATGATCGAATTCAGGTCTGGTATAATCACCGGCGGTGTCGATAGTAGTGAATGTGTATTGTCGGTTACAATATGGGCAAACTTTTACATCTAAAGCGACACTTAAATGATACGCGTTATAATTCAGTGTTTCTTTACTTCTGAATCTTTTATAATCAAAGACGCGTTTTAAATGTCCATTCAGATTCTTAATATTCTTTGATTTTGCACATAACTTGATTTCTGTTTCAAGCTTTGCCATATCTCCGGGTAATGCAGTAATGATTTGTTTTAGTTTACCATCCTGTTTAAGGTATTCCTTTAACACTTTTGGAAAAGAAGTGAGCTGATCTAGTTTGCCTGTCACAATATTCTCTACACCTAAATAATGTGCCTCACATATATCATTTAGTCTTCTGGTTGTAGTATCTTTAATCTGAATCATTTATCTCTTTTTATTTCAGTAATCCGGGCCTCTATTTTATTTCTTAGAACTAATAATTGAGTGAGTTCGAAGTTTTTCCCCATTTTAATTGCATACAGTTCTAATAATTTGGCCGAAATAATTGGTTCCCCAATAAGATTAATAAATTTCTGTTTATTACCGTCATCATCGGGTGGTGAATTTTTATCTGTGGCCCAGTTGATAAATTCCTGTATTTTTTTTTGCGCAAAACTGCCAACAACTGAATCCAGAAAAAAGGAGTCAGTGTAAAGCATATGAATATTGGCCCCAAATGTGAGCTTTTGAGTAGCGATATCTGTGACTTCGCATTTGTTTTGAGAACCTCGCTTTAAAAAAATCAAATTTGAACGAGGTAAATCTGAAGCGATAAAAGGGGAGTGACTGGTAATAAATATCTGAACTTTTTTGTCCGGAAATATTAAAGTAATGAATTTGAACAGGTGTTCGATATAGCTTTTCTGCCACTGGGGATGAAAATATAAATCTCCTTCATCGATCAATAACCAGAACATTTTTTTGGTTATATCGTTTTTAATTTCATTCAACCTTCCAAACTGCAGAAAAAATGCTTCCTGTCCTGAACTTAGATTTTCCCATTTGTAATCCATAAAACTACTTGGTTCGAGGTAGCGGAAGGAAAAAATCAGGTTTAGAAATGACCATAACTCTTCTTCAATCTTTACGCGAAAGCGCAAAGGATTGCTTATATTCTGCTCAGCGATAAGACTAATTTGGTTAATCGCTAGCTTCATTTTTTCACCCAAAAGATATTCCAGGGTATTGCTCTTATTATTAAGTGGATTTAGAGAAATTGGATGTAAGAAGTTATATATTTCCTCGAAAAGAAACTTCCCAATTCTAATTTGCGAAAACTGCTTGATCTTTTCTTGAATTTGAGTAGCACCAATGCGGTGGGGCTTAAAAATGTCCCATCTAAGTGCATAATAAAAGGAGCAAAGAACAATTAAATTATAAATTTTTTCCTTTGGTTCAATTTCACTTTGAATGGCCTCTATTGCATTGTTGTGAACAAGTTCTAAGTCATTAAACTGAAATAGGGAGGATGTTAAGGAAAAGTTGTCGCGCAGGTATTCAAGTTCGTTAAAATTGAATTCAATAATCAAGGATTGAGGGATATCTGGTAATTCTGTAGTCCCGTTGTTCCGAGCTAATGCAATAAAACTCAGCAGGGTTCTTAATTCTTTTCTGTGATAGCTCTCTGAATAGGGGGCTGAAGGAATACTTTCCTTATTTTCTGATTTGGATTCAAGTGTGGATTTGAAAAATGATTCAAGCCTAGCATTTGTTGATAGATTATGTATGCCGGTATACAATGTTTCGTTTCTATTATCAAAAGAGTTTGACAAATAGCACAATGGACTTACAGGGAACTGGTTGTCTTCAAAGAGTGTGATGCTATTTGAAATCATATTGTAACGATCAATGGGGTAACCTACAGCTTGGTTAACATTGAATTTATTATTCAGGTCATCATCTGATTGGATAGTAACATGCAGGGGCTGTGCTCTTTTAACGCCACCACTTTCATAATAGTAGGTTTCGATTGTGTTGGTTTTATGGTTTAAAACACAGAAGAAAAGTCCACTGGCAATGTCCATCATTCTTCCAGCTAAGAGTTTTATCCCATCCATAAGGTTGGTCTTGCCGGATGCATTTGCTCCCACAATCCCCGTAATATTGACAATATTTTCCGGGAAAAGAGGAATATAGTTGGGATTTAAAGACAGGCTTAGATCAATGTATTTGATACCATTTTTTGTTTCCAACTTTTTTATGGAAAATGTTATTTCGCTGCTGAAATCAAAGCCTTGTTCCTGAATATTCCGGAAGTTATCAAGCCACAAGTAAAGTAGTTCCATTCGATTAAATTTCAATGTAATAAACAGTGGATTATCAGAAACTAACACTAATAATCACCTTATGGGGCTTTACAAATTACATTTTTTCAAATTTACTTTGAAATGATTTACTTCAGTCATAATTATAGCTTAATAATGGCTAAAATGTAGTTTTACCTATGCCAATTAACTGGAATAATATCAGGCCAAATTACAACAACCGTAAAGATGTCTTTGAAGAACTGCTATGCCAAATAGCAGAAAATGAAAAATACAGGGACAAATGCAGTTCCAGAGAATTGGAAAACAGGATGCTAGCAGAGAATATGTATTGGAGAGAATGTAGATAGCGGCTTGCTCATATGTACGGACCCATCGGTGGGGTATAATAACCAAACCGGGTTATTGGTAAAAAAATGCCTTAAGCGAATGAATGGACAAAAATGATCTTGATCTTGTCTGGATTCTGCGGGGTGAGAAGCAACTGATGACAAACGATTATATGGAATTAGAACATGCGATGCGTCTGTATTTCTGGATTTTCTCAGCTAAAGGAAGGAAGTATATGTGGTGACATGCAGTTTTCTCAGAAACATCCCGACAATTGATCTAAAGCAAAGCTTCATTATTGTAAAAAGTTAGCCGTTTTTACACAGCCGATATATTCACGGATCAGTTGTTCCCAGGATGGATTCCCGTGCGGGCATACGAGGGCGTTGAGCACAACCGATTGCTGCGTCTGATACCCTGCCCGGTAAAGTGCGTATGTGTCTACAGAGTAATCATAAAGGCGAACTTCGATAGCGCCGGTTAAAGCATCGAATGAGATACACATTTTCTGCGATCTGGTCGAATTCTGCAATTCAATGAAACGGCAATGCCCCCGCAGGTATGGGATCGTTGAACCAATAAAAATTTGTGCTGTATCAATACAATCCATGACCTGCTCTTCAGAAGGATTGCTATAGTCATGCTCCATAATGTTTCTTGCATTATTCAACCGTAACAGAATTGCAGGAGCACTCACGCCTATGGCTGTTATTTTAGATAATTTCGTAGGGAACGGCCAAAAACGGTTTCTTTCATTCTGATAAAATCCAAAGGATTCTAAAATCAGATCTACCTGACAATGAATGGCGCGTTTCGCATTGCCGAGCGCATTGATCAGCTTGTGATCCATAGCGCTTTCCATATCTTTCTGGGCATAGGAATGATATTGCTGCGGACTCACTTCAAAGCTGCCAGTATAAGCTAGCCGGTCAACATTGCCAGTGGAAGTGGCTCCGTCTGTCTTAAAACCAATGATTTCCTCTATTGTGATTGCCATGTGTTCACCAGTTGGGATTACTAAATTTTCTCTGCCTCTCCAGCTCCGCACTCTTTAATTCGGCCGAAATCTGTGTCTTGATATAGGAGATGATTGGAAGCATGTCCATTTGCGGTTCAATCTGGCTTACTATGCTTAAGACCTTTTGCCATTCGTCAGCATGTATCTGGCCTATAATGACATCTCCGCTGTAGACACCACCCTGGCTGATCCACCATATTTTCTGAAAAGCCTCCAATGTTTTATCTCGTGCCAGATGCCATTTGACAAATTCAGGAAATTCATCAGGTAGTGAATGTTTGAAAACATTTACTATGGCATTGAGTTTTGATTCATCATCAAAATATTTTTCGGCATAAGCAAACAGGAAACCAATGGCACGTTTTCTGTCTTCCTCTGAAAGATTCTTAAAAAACATATTGATATCGTGATCCATGAACCCGTAACTATTATCTATTACATGGTTTATGGTTTGTTCCAGAATAGCAACTGGAAGATTTAATTGCCAGATAAACGACATTTGGTCGTTTGAATCACGATGTTCATACTTGCCTTCCGGATATAACCACTGTATGTAAGTATATAAAAAGGGTGGATCGATTGAAACCAGTTTTCGAAGATCTTTTTTTCCATAGTCAAAATGATCAGAGATTTCTTCCTGCTGAATGTAGGCTTCATGAAGCAGAGGGAGGTGGTCTCTGAGTTTATCTGCGTAATCTGTAAAAAAATCAAAAGGGAGGTTGATCCTAAGGTTGTTTTTTTTGTTTTTTTCGATTACTATTGTGACAATATCGAAAATCAGGGTTGGCCAATACGGCTCATATTTTAAATATTCATCGAGCGCCAAGTAAATAGATGTAGTTAAGGAAGTAAACATCCGATGAAATTCTGTTGTCAATTCGGGGTCAATAAAATCCTGGCTGGCCAGGGCGAATATCGTAAGTAACCATAGTTCTTTTTTGGAGTTCTCCCATCGCTTAACCAATTCCAATAAGCGCCATGTATTTTCTTTTGTGCTGTTCACAATTGATCTAATGGCAGTTGCTGGAACATGTGCCCCTTGCGGATAATCTGCCATTATTTCTTCCAGTAAAGCAAAACCTGTTTGCGGGTTGCGGATAAAATTTTCGTCTAAAATTATATCGAGGGATTGTTGAACACTGTTCCCGGAACCACCAGTAATTTCTTGCAGGTTATGAATGGCTTTCAACAGAGGGGCAGCAGAATCTATGTTATCAATTACGAAACCTTCACGAAGCTGGGCTGTTTTATGTTTTCTGAAATCCTCAAAATTTTTTACTTCAGGATTCTGTTTTCCCTTTGAAAAATCCCATTCCAGCTTTTTCATGTACTCAAACTCTGAATTGTTGAATTTCTCTTTCAACTGTGTTACTCTTTCATCATTTATCCCAATCCATTCCATGAGCTCGAAAAACTGGTTTGCTGATTCAACATCCGTAATCTTGTCTGATTCCAATACGTTGTCCAGCAATGGCAGGTAAAAATCCAGGTCGTATATCCAAATGTTTATATCAGGTTCCCGTGATGCAGGCTTAAAATTAACTATTGCCTCTTTTACCTGTGCCTTTTCACTGGCCAACAGGTAAGCAAAAGTTTCCCATATTTTTTTTCTGATTGATTTTATCGGTTCATTAAGCGGAATTTTATAAAAGTAAAATTGTATAGCATTATTCCGCTTGCTTTTTGTAATCTGGTAATTGTGTGATAGAAAGGTCGGTGCCAACGCGAAAAAAGATGCGATATAATGCTTCTCACCTTGAAGTGCACTGTCGCAAACTTTTTGCATAAGCAGGGATTGTCTTTGAAATCCATTGACTTCATCTGAAATATCACATTTGATATTCTCACGTATTTTGAAAATTAATTCCGGGAGTGCTCCAGGCACTTTTTTACAGTAGAAGAACGATAAGTCAAGTGCCATCCCATATTCTTCAACTGGGTATGGATAGAATCGGGCAAGCTGCTCCAATGTATCATCTCTGTCCCAGCTAAAAGCATTCATTTCATAGCTCGTTGTATAATTTTGCTCCTCAGGTTGCGGCAAGTCCTGAATACGTTTGTAGTAATAACCCAATAGCTCTGTTCTCTTAAAAAACCAGAAAAAAGAAAAGTATTCATGCATTTTTGCCGGGTCATTTTCAACACTGGCCTGGTATTCATCAAGGGTGTGAGATATTTTTTGAAGAATTATATCTTGCCCAAACATGTTATGCGATGGAATGATGTTGTCGGAAAAGCGTTTTTTCCATTCAGGAAAATAAGTAAAGAGTAATTGCCGGAATGACAACAGTTCTTTTTTGATGAACACCAGGAAAAAGAAGTAGGTAGCCATCACCTGCTCTGAAATCCTTGCAGTATTGAACTGTATTTCTACCAATTCTCGTTTATGAAGCGTATCCAATGCTTCATGGAATTGATAATAATCTATGTCAAATATTTCAGTCATCTTCCTTACAAAAACTTTATCCGATCTGTCAATCGTAAAAAAGAAGGCGATTAGTCCCAGTGTTTTTAAAAGCAAGGTGTTGGTGAAAATATCAGAATCCCTTATAAAGGTGTCAAAGTATGCATCATATAAATCACTCACTGAACCATTTAAAAACGCACTTTGTTTTTCCTTTGCTACACGGGCAGCCATGATTGCTAACCTGGGATTACCTTCCGCAATTTCTATGATTCGGTCCTGAAATTGTTTGTTGATTTTTCCAAAAAACTCATCTGAAATAATCTGCCGGATTTCTTCATCTGTAAAGCGTGGTATATTGATTTCAACTGGATTATACTGATTGCATTCACGCAAGACTTCTTCCAATGCATAATTTCTTACTGTCAGGATGATCTTGATGCTGCCTTTTCTTTTTTCACGGAAAATTCCAAGTAATTGCTGGAAGTTAGCCTGTTGACGATTTGCATCATCTACGAGTAAGAGGTAGTTTTTGTCAGCTTCAAGCTGGATACGCAAATCGTTGTATATGTCAACATCTTTTTTTGCAATTACAAATGCGTCATAATCCTTATGGTCGTTAAGAAAGTGATTGATTGCTTCCAGGGCTAACTTTGTTTTTCCCACACCAGGTGCGCCTTCCAGAATTACGATATCTGTATTGCGGAGTGAATTGATCAATTGATCAAGTTCCTTTGTTCGGTTGAAGAATTTATTATCCAATGGAGTAGCTACCATTCCACCCATATTATTGTATTCAGCGATAAAATTTTCAAGGGGTAATATCTGGCCCGTATCGAGGGAGATGCCTAAAAATTCATTGGCCAGTAAAAAGTATTTAGTAAGTATTTCTATTGATAGCCATTCAAGCCCTAATAACTCAATCCTGACACCATTACTTCGTGCGTG
The DNA here is from genome assembly GCA_965650685.1 of uncultured Sediminibacterium sp. Lineage (GTDB taxonomy): Bacteria > Bacteroidota > Bacteroidia > Chitinophagales > Chitinophagaceae > Sediminibacterium. The sequence continues at coordinate 12,222 of CBFGPM010000011.1, read as the reverse complement.
TTCAAAAATCATGTGCTCATCTGCGGGTTTAAGCCTGGAATTAAAGCAGATGATGACCTTGTCTATTTCTGTTTTATCAATTCCCGTCAAGGAGGTGTTCAGACATTTATCTATGTCTTCAATAATCTTTGTGGCAAGACCATCGGCCTGGGAGGTAAATTCTATATAGCGCAGTTCACCATTTTCCATATGGAAAAGTGAATCCGGTGTGCCGGCTTTGGTCTTTGCTTTACCCAGTTGGCTTCCAAACCTGTTAAAACTTGCCAGACTGCCTTCACGTCTTACTAGGTAAGCATCGCAAATGTTCTGGAACTCACCGGGGCCCAGTTGGGCCAGACGGTCTTCGATATGCTGTAATCGCCCGGTCATATATCAGGTTAAGCGTGTAATAATGTGGGATACTATTAAAATGGGGGGTAACATAAAATTACGGATATAAACAGCCTTAAGAAAAAATTTCCTTTACTTCTACATAAAGATTGCCAAAGTTTTCCCTTTTCCCAACAGCAAGGCCAGGTATTGGAGATTCATCATTCAACATGCAGCTAAAAACAAAACTGAACTCGAATTTCTTTTTATAAGTTTTATTCTGGATGTCGTTATACGAGATGTAGAAATACAATGAAGGCAGGTCTTTAATTTCGTCATAAATAATCTTACCGGTTCTGTCTGCATACAGTAAATCATGTTTATAGAAAATGTACAAAATCAGTATATCCAGGTAATCTTCAGGTATGTTTATGGAAGATTGGACTGTATTTAAGTTTTTATATTCCAGAAAGTCTATATTTCCGACAAATCCATTATTAGATTCGTCTATTCTCCAGAACCATGTCAAATCATTTTTGGATAAATTATAGGCTTTTTTATTCTTCTTTAAACCCAGTCCATCTTCAATGATGAATTTTCCTTTAGATTCCTGACTGCGTAATATGCGAACTGCCTCCTTATAATCAAACTCCCATTTGTATTCAATTCGTTTTGCTGTGCCCAGGCCGATATTATGCAGGCGGGTTGCTATCCAGTATGAAGGTGCCTGGAATATGGATGTGTCATATTGATAGCCTGGTGGAGGGTCTACATCGAACTGATCCACCGGTTTATACTTTTTGTATTGCATGAAGCGGATGTGGCAAAGGTGTTCGCCGAAGGCCGGGCTAAACACCTGCGCATGTGTACCTGTAATGTATAATTCAGGCCTGTAACTGCTCTGGCGCTGCCGTTGCATTTCCCTGATCGAACGGTATGCAATAAATGCAGTAATAAAAGTGCCTATTGAAGACAATACAGCAATTACATTAGCCGGATTTGAAATAATATCTTCGTAAAAACTGTTTGGCATATCTGTTAATTATTCGATTGATTCTTCCTGTTCATTTTTTATCTGAGTGAAAATCTTTTTTCTAAATTGAACAGATGCATTCCAAAAATATCATTCTCATCGAAAGAATTGTCTGATTTTTTCAATGTCGCTGCATCCCCTGCATCTCAACTTTTGGGAAGTTCCGAAATTTTCCAAAAGTTGAATTCGCGGGCTACGAATAAGCATAAAACCCAACCCAAGCTGATGCGTGGGATTAAAACAAAAACCGCCTTGTAATATCCTTACAAGGCGGTTTAGGTAAAAAAGCTGTAGGGGGAGGGATCGAACCTCCACGAGGCAGTTAGCTATAGCGCAAAGTTCAGTGGTCGACCCTGGTCGAACCGATATTGCTACCGATCCGGCTCTACACTACGTTTGTCCTGTTATCCTCACCCCCGAGACAAGAGGGCATGTCTGCCGAAAATTTCATCACCCCACAGTATATAAGAACTTTCTCTTTGTTTGATGACACAATATTAAGCTAAATGGCCTATTCGTTACAAATAATTCAATAAATATTTTGAAAATATAGAAAATATTCAATAATATTGCTTAATTGTTTGATTGTATCAAAAAATATACCTGAAAATGTCTGCCAAATTAAATCTTGACAAACTGGATTACCAGATCATCCAGGAAATGATGGAAGATGCCGAGATATCCTATGCCGACCTTGGCAAAAAACTATTTGTATCCGGTGGTACCATACACGTACGTATCAAAAAACTTGAAGAACTAAATGTAGTGAAAGGTAAAAAACTATCCGTTGATCTCAAAGCCCTCGGATACGATGTAATCGCTTTTATCGGCGTTTACCTTGAAAAAAGCTCCCTCTATGATACCGTAGCCAAAGAACTGAAAAAAATTCCACAGATCGTTCGCCTTAACTATACCACCGGCAACTATAGCATGTTCGCTGAAATAGTTTGTAAAGACATCCAGGAACTTCGCTACGTGCTGCACGACGAACTCCAAAAAATAAAAGGCATCGAAAGAACCGAGACCTTTATCTCCCTGGAAGAAAGTCTTGATAGAAACGTAGTGGTACTTTCTGAAAACAGCTAAAACATCTGTCAATAAATTGTACATTCATCCTGCATGAGCAACAATTCCTTCAATATGGCAGAAACAGCCAGCATATTGCAAAACAAATGGAGAAGCATTCTCCTGTTTACAATATTAACCGCAGCAGTAGCAACAGCTACCGTTTTCCTTATGCCCAAACAATACCGCTCCGCTGCAAAACTTATCTCCGCTAATCCTCAACTGGCAGATAAATCGCGCCTGTTCAATGAAAATATACAATCACTCTATTCTTATTTCGGTTCCGGCGACGACCTCGACCGTATTATGGGAATTGCATTACTTGATACCTCACTGAAACAACTGGTGAAAAATTTTAACCTCACCAACTATTACAAACTTAGCAAGGATACCGAAGCGTTATTACAGCGTAAGGCAGTTTTAAAACTGCGCGACGATCTGCTGGTGCAAAGAACAGAAGAAGGTCAACTCAACATCAGTTGCTGGACAAAAGATCCTGTTTTGTCTGCCGGTATCGTAAATGCATTGGTGAAAATCATTGAAAACAAACTGGAAGATATCTGGCAATCGAATTACCGCGCTACCAAAGAACAACTCAATCTTTCCATTACACAAACCGAAGCATCCTATAAGCAACTCTTTGATAGTTTGTCGAAAGCCCCTGCTCCACAAACTTCCCTTATTCAAAAACATATGGAAACACTGCTGGATCAATTAACCCAGTACCGCAAAACAGCAGCAACTGTTCAATTAATCGGAGCCACCGCACCGGTAGCACTGTATGTGCTTGAGCCTGCTGTACCCGCAGCTAAGGCAGAACGTCCGGATAAACCCGCCATCATTTTAGCGACAGCCATTGCGGGATTTCTATTTTCACTCCTTCTTGCATTATTATCTAATCGCAAACAAGCATAAGCATGCCTTCCGCTATTTGGGCATACCAAACAATGGAACGATTGGTCTTTTTAACTGCAACCATAGTGGCCATACTCACCCAACAATGGCCTTGGATGCTGGTGCCCTTCGCATGGATAATCGCACCATTATGCTGGCAACAAATTGTTTTACACACAGATAAACTTTTCTGGTTACTGATCGCCCTGTTGCCCCTTTCCACAGAACTAAATATTACCCCTTCTTTAGGACTCGATTTTCCCGATGAGGTTTTGATGGTGCTACTTACAGCACTTACCCTTTTATACTGGTGGCATAAACCCAAACAATTCCCGATTACTATTTGGAAACACCCACTTTTTTTTATACTCATGCTTCATTTAGGATGGATCATCATCTCCACCATTTATGCAGTTGAACCTTTACCTGCCATTAAATTCCTGCTTGCTAAAATATGGTATATCGTGCCCTTTGTTATTTTACCCGTTATATTGGTTAACAGTATCAAACGCATCGAACAACTTGCTGCATGCCTGTTATGGACCATGGGATTTGTAGTGGTGGTTACTTTAATGAGACATGCCAGTACCGGCTGGCGTTTTGAAAGTATCAATCGTCACCTTTTTCCATTCTTTCGTAACCATGTGAACTATGCATCTATGCTGGTGTGTCTGCTGGCCGTTATGTTTTGTGCATACTACCTCACTGCAAAAACTTCCCGTTATAAAAAGCGGATATTGTATGTTTTACTGCTTGGTATGTTGGCACTTCTACTCGCTTATTCAAGGGGTGCCTTACTTGCGGCAGCAGCAGGTGTTTTCAGTATCTGGATCATTCGCAAAAAACAAATGGCCGCTTTATTGGTATTCACCATCACGGCGGTATTAATTTCTACGAGTTGGTTGATAACAGATAAGCGTTATTTCAGGTTTGCACCCGATCATGACAGAACCATTTTTCATACCGATTTCTCCCAACACCTTTCTGCAACCGTTGCCCTAAAAGATGTATCGAATGCAGAACGCTTTTATCGTTGGGTAGCCGGTGCAAGAATGCTTGCCGATAAACCACTCACCGGTTTTGGTCCATCTTCGTTTTACCTTCACTACCGACCATATACCGTAAAACGTTTTGAAACATGGGTGAGCAATAATTCCGAACACTCTACGGTACATAATTATTTCCTGCTAACCGCTTTAGAACAGGGTATCATTGGACTACTCATTTTTTGCCTGTTATATTTTTTTATGCTGTTGCGTCTGCAAAAAATCTATCACCAATTACACAGCTATTTCTATAGGGCGGTAACTATGACGGTAGCAGTAATACTGGTAATGATCGGTGTAATAAACTTCATCAGCGATATGATTGAAACCGACAAAATCGGCAGTCTCTTCTGGCTCTGCATGGGAATGGTATTTGTTTTGGAACAGAGGCTTAAGGAAGAGAGGGAAAGCTTTGCTTGAGGGGGTGAATTGTCAATTGTCAATTGTGAATGGTCAATAGGTAGCGGGCATTTTTGGATAGTGACTCATTTTCATACTGTCAACTCTTTTTCACCATTCACAATTGACAATTCACATAGCACAATTCACCCCTCCCCCCTCACTTCCAACGCATCCCGCAGCCCATTGCCTAGTAGGTTGAAAGAAAGTACCAGCAGCATGATGGCGATGCCCGGGGCGAGGGCGAGCATGGGGTTATTGGTTATGATGAAATTATAGTTCTCTTTAATCATCAAGCCCCAACTTGGTTGCGGGGGTTGAACGCCAACGCCGAGAAAGCTAAGTCCTGCTTCAATTACAATGGCCGATGCGAAATTGCTCGCAGCTATCACCATAACTGGTCCGAGTATATTTGGTAAGATATGTTTAACGATTGTGCGCAGATGGGAGTATCCTAACACCCTGGTGGCTTCAATATATTCCAGTTCACGAATGGCCAAAACCTGACCGCGAACCAAACGGGCTACATTCACCCACATGGTTAATCCGACAGCTACAAACACCTGCCAGAATCCTTTACCCAACACAAGTGTGATGGCAAAAACAAGTAGGAGCGTGGGGATACTCCAGATTACATTCAGGAACCACATGATGATATCATCTGTTCTGCCCCTGAAATAACCCGCTAATGCACCCAGCATAATACCGATGCTCAAAGAAATCAATACCGCAATAATTCCTACCGCAAAACTTACCCTTGTACCAATGATGAGCCTGCTGAGTATATCTCTCCCAAACTTATCAGTGCCCAGGTAAAAACGGGTTGTAATAACGGGAACTGTTGCGGCTCTACTGCGCAGTATTGCCTGACGTTCTGTGATGTTATCGTCTACGATACGATCGTAGACCAGGCTATCTCTATTGATACTATAATTGGCACCAACTGGAATATATTGCCACTGGTCTGGTGTCCCTTTAATCAGTTTTGCAAAAAAGCTGGTTGATTGAACAGATTGCTCCCTTTTGATCAGGAGAAGGTTTACATCAAACCCTGGTTTCTTGCTGCCTATTTCCGGAATCATCCGGTTGGCATTGGGTGAGCCATCAGGGGCGATAAAATAGCCAAATATTACAAGCAGCAAACTCAGTGTGATGAGTATCAATCCAAAAGCAGCTCCTTTGTTACGAAGCAACCGCTTAATAAGTGATGACGTATGATGGGTAGAAGTCACAGTGGAAAATTAAGCAATTATAAAGATGGCCGATTAGAAGGGAGCATTGACCGATAACTGCAATAATCGGATAAACGTTTTGACGGATTTGGTATCATTTATGTAAGTATTTTAATATGTGGAATTTCATTAAATATCTTGGTTTGCTGATTTGTTTAGTATTAGCAATCGTTTACTCATGGTGGCCGGAAAAAAATGAAGCCAAGCCATAGTAATTATTTTACCCTTCTACCCTTCCACTGATAAGATCCAAATTTACCGAGCCAGCCGGCAATCACCGTATATAATAAGTGCAATAGCTGCATAAGTGGAAAATACAGCAACACCTCTTTTTGATTATAGAATTTTGCTACCGGCCGCATGAACATCAGTTCCACCACGGTTTTCAGCAACATCAGTGTTAGCCAATGGGCAATTTCTCCACTCACAAATAAGTTCACCGGAAGTAAAACCAGCAATGCAAGGTTTACTGCATATACCAATGCAAGTATGCGAAATACGTTTTTATCGTCGTAGCGGTCTGCTTTACTCGCCCAACGGATTCGCTGGTTGATAAAGCCCTTCCAGCTATGCATGGGCTCGGTTCTAACAATGGCTTGCGGATGAAAAAGATAGCCCAGTTGTTTGGGATACTGTTGTTGTATTTTATACATCAACAACATATCATCACCACTTGCAATTGAATCGATGCCCTTGAATTGTCCCACTGCATAAAACGCAGCTTTTTGATAAGCCAGGTTGGCGCCATTACACATGGTGTGATAACCTGCTGAAACAGCAGCGGCAGTAATACCCTGCAAACTCATGAAGTCGAGTAGTTGAAACAACGATAACACCCCTTTCTCATGTGTAAACATAACCGGAGCCGCAACAAACACGGATTGGTATTGTTGTATATAGGCATCAAATAGGGTAAGCCATTCGGGCGACACGGCACAATCAGCATCAGTAGTTACAATCCAATCACCTTTGCTTTCGCTGATGGCTATTTCAATGGCTTTCTTTTTATAGGCGTTTAATGGATTCCCATCAAGGTATTTTTCGAGGTGAATCAGTTTGAGATTTGGATATTCTTTTTGAAGTGCTTCAACAATTGCCACTGTTTGATCAGTAGAAAAATCATTAACCACAATAAGTTCGGTGAGTGTGGCAGGATAGTTTCCATTCAGTATTGTTCTGATACATGCTTCTATTCCCGCAGCCTCATCGCGTGCAGGTATTATGACGGTAAAAAAATGTTTAGGTGTCAGGCTATTATTTGCGCGGAAAGGTTTTAATTGTTTAAACCATTTTCGGTATTGAAGGATGAGCCAACAATATGCCAATACTAAAATGGTTGTTACGATAAGTCCGGCAATATACATGCAGCAAAGAAACTTATTTATGTTTATATACCGGAGTAGAAGATGAGCCTCAATGTTGAATTATTTTTAAGAAATGCGGTTTGAATTTATGTTGAAGCAAATGATGTCCCGCTTCCAACTCCTGTATATGCACCAGGGATTCAATTCCTGCCTGTAGTTTATAGCCATGTTTCGCCACGATAACACGATCATATTTACCAAACAACAGGTGTACGGGTACTTGATGGGTAGCGATTACTTTTTTCAATCTTTTTAATGCAGGAGAAAACCTTCGCATGCTGGTCCATCGTTTGTACAACCTGTCTCTTTCGACAGCATCATCCAGGTAATGATGCGCAAATTTGCTGATACTTTTATTGAATAGTCCAACTTGTGTCGTTAGTTCCATCAAAGCAAACATCAAGCCCGGGTATTGCATGGAGAAGCGAAAGAGTTGGTTCCCGATCCAGGTTCGGGTAGATAATTTTTGCCAGGGGTTATTGTGTAATCCATCAGGTGCAGCTAAAATTATGCTGCTGATATGCTGAGGGTAGAGCTCCAGTAAACGTAAACAGATTCTTCCTCCCATACTATACCCCATCAACTGAATTGGTTTGCCGGATGGGACCATTTGAAGTACTATTTCCATCAGATCGGCAGGTTCCAGTAAAAGAGGTCCGTTCCATTCAGTCTTACCATGAAATGGCATGTCAAAAGCTATTATGGTATGTGTTGCTGAAAGTTCTTCTGCCAGAAACTCAAATTTCCCTCCTTCTTCCCCATACCCATGAAAACAGCATAGCCATTGGCTCCCATGCCCAAATTGCTGGTAATGAAGCCTTGAACCATGTATTTCAATAAAAAGCGGTGCTGGCATAGAATTTTAAGGATTTATTCTTGGCAATATCAAAGAAACAAATTTACTTTGAAAATAGTTGCATAACTAACTATATGTCAAACAACCAATTTAAGCGCGGAGAATTATATAGTGTTATCAATGGGATGGCTTCAACAGCCGTTGCCAGAAGATTGCAGAAGAATTTTCGGAATGCAGGATTAGAGATCACCATTGAGCAATGGAGTGTTTTGTATCATTTGTGGAAGGAAGATTGTCTGAGTCAACAAGAACTTTGCAACCGTACTTTCCGCGACAAGCCCAGCATTACGCGTTTAATTGATAACCTCGAGAAACAGAAACTGGTTAAAAGAACGGCATCCAAAGAAGACAGGAGAATAAACCTGGTATGTCTTACAGAAGCCGCAAAATCATTGCAAGACCTCACCATTGACCTTGCTAACCAAACCATGAATGAGGCTTTGATAGGAGTGAATAAAGAGGAGATTGAAACGGTGAAATCAGTTTTTCAAAGGGTGTATGATAATTTGACGTAGTGCACTACGGTACGATGAGCTGATTGATCGCAGTATTTACTATGGACTATCGACCATGGACCATGGACCATAGTCCATAGTAAACGCTGAAAAAAATATAAAAATCTTAAATACCTACTTCCATGGAAACAACAAAACAAGCGAAAGCCTTACAAGGTGGTGAATGGCTCATTAAAGAGAGCAATCCCTTCGACACGTTTATACCAGAGGACTTTGATGAAGAACAGAAAATGGTAATGGACATGTGTACCCAGTTCCTGGATGCTGAGGTATTACCGATTGTAGAACGTATCGACAAACTTGAAACAGGTCTGATGCCTTCTCTGCTTGAGAAAGCGGGTGAACAGGGGTTATTGTCTACCTCCTTTCCGGAACAATATGGCGGTTTAGGGAAAGATTTTATTACCTCTACCATCGTGAACGAAGGATTGGGTGGCGGACATTCTTTTTCTGTTGCAGTAGCTGCGCATACAGGTATTGGTTCACTGCCTATCTTATATTTTGGTACCGAGGCACAAAAAGAAAAATACATACCCAAACTCGCCAGCGGTGAATGGAAAGGTGCTTATGGTTTAACAGAACCGAATAGTGGTAGTGATGCATTAGGCGCAAAAACTACGGCCAAGCTGAGTGATGATGGAAAATATTATATACTGAATGGACAAAAATGCTGGATTACCAATGGTGGTTTTGCTGACGTGTATACGGTATTTGCAAAAATTGACGGTGATAAATTTACGGGCTTCATTGTTGAGCGCGGTTTTGAAGGATTTACACAGGGGCCGGAAGAACATAAAATGGGTATCAAAGGTTCTTCTACCGTTCAACTGTATTTCCAGGATTGTAAAGTGCCGGTAGAAAATGTGTTGGGAGAAATTGGTCGTGGTCATGTGATCGCATTTAATATCCTCAACATCGGTCGACTGAAATTATGTGCTGCTGCATTGGGTGGATCAAAACGTGCAGCTACAACTTCTATACAATACGCAATTACCAGAGAACAGTTTAAAATCTCCATCTCCAAGTTTGGCGCCATCAAACATAAGATGGCTGAGATGGCGATTCGTATGTGGGTTTGTGAATCGGCGCTTTACCGTGCATCTAAATGGATCGATAACAAAGAACATGAATTGATGGATAGCGGTAAAAGCTTTGCAGAAGCCTTACTTGGCGCTGCCGAAGAATTTGCCATTGAATGTGCCATGCTGAAAGTATTTGGTAGCGAAGTGCTTGATTATGTGGTAGACGAAGGCGTACAGATTCATGGAGGTAATGGCTTTAGCGATGAATACATGATTTCAAAAGCCTATCGTGATAGTCGAATCAACCGTATCTATGAAGGCACCAATGAAATAAACAGGCTGTTAACTGTTGACATGGTATTAAAACGTGCCATGAAAGGTAAGCTTGACCTGATGGGTCCTGCAATGGCCGTTCAGAAAGAACTGATGAGTATTCCTGATTTTGGTACAGAAGAAGAAACTGCTTTCAGTAAGGAGTTAAAATATATCGCCAATTTCAAGAAAGCAATTCTGATGGTAGCCGGTGCTGCCGTACAGAAATTGATGATGCAACTCGAGAAAGAACAGGAAGTGTTGATGAATATTGCAGATATGGCCATCGAAACCTATAATGCAGAAAGCGCACTCTTGCGTGTGATGAAACTAACCGAAAAAAATGGTGCTTCTGCTACCCAGTTACAGGCTGATATTATGCGTACTTATATCTATGATGCGGCCGATCGTATCAATAAAGCGGGTAAAGATGCCCTGAATAGCTTTGCTGATGGGGATGAGCTTCGTATGATGCATATTGGACTTAAACGCTTCACCAAGGTAGAGCCCTTTAATTCAAAAGATGCCCGTCGCAGGATCTGTGAAAGACTGGTGGCAGACAACGGCTATCACTTGTAAGAAAAAAAGCAGAAAAAAATTACCAGAATTCACAAAGATTTCACATATTTGGTCTTTGTTTTACGGTTGCTTGCTCAAACAAAGGTCTCACTGTTGAAAGCAGTGAGGCCTTTTTGTTTGTATTTACTGTAAATTGACCGCATGAAAACGGTACTGTTCAGTTTCTTTTTAGCCTTAGCAATTAGTTCCAGCGCCCAGTCTGGTTTTTACACACCCTGGATCGGCAGGTCAACCGGTAAACTGCCAGCCCTCGCTTATGGATTGGGGGAAGACAGGTTAGGTGGTGCTAAAATGGGTTATATCGATTCGAATATTGCATTAAGGGTAATGGATACTATCCAGGGCATGTATCTCATACAATTATCGAAATTTCACCAGGCATTTATTGAACCGCAATATGTAAAAGCTGATAGCGCAAACTCTCTAAAACCCTGGTACCTTACAGGGTCAATCAGTGCAAAAGGTGATACGACTACTTTTACGGATAATATTGCTGTTATCATGGAAGAAAAACTTCCTTATAAGAGCTGGATGGAAATTAATCCTTCTAAAATTGTAGTAGACATTTACGGCGTACAAAGCAACACCAACTGGATCACACAATTACAAACCCTGGAAGAGGTAAAAAATGTTTACTACCAGCAGGTAGAAGATGATGTTTTCCGGTTGATCATAGAATTAAAACACCAACAACACTGGGGTTACAGTATTTCTTATGTTGGAAAATCATTGGTGGTAAAAGTACGCAGGCAACCTAAAATAGCAGACCTCAAAAAATTGCGTATTGCTATTGATGCAGGACATGGCGGAACTAACTCCGGCGCAACAGGTATTAAAGCAAAAGCTTCTGAAAAAATATACACGCTTCGTTTTGCAAAAGCCTTACAAAAGCAACTCAAATTAAAAGGGGTAAAAGACATCATCATGACCCGTACCAACGATACCACTTTCGATAATAAAGACCGTATCCTTTGGCTGCAGGAACAAAAGCCCGATTTGGTGATTAGTCTGCACCTGAATTCAAGCAGTAAGGAAGCAATAAATGGCACCAGTACCTATTATAAACATATTGGATTCAGACCCCTTACCACTGCTATATTAAAACGTATGCTGGAATTGAACCTGAACGAATTTGGAAATGTAGGCAGCTTCAATTTTGCACTTAATTCACCAACGGATTTTCCAAATGTGTTAGTTGAAATTGCCTTCCTCAGTAATGCAGCAGATGAGAAGAAAATCATCAGTACTAAATTTCATAACGATGTGGCTACCAAAATTCATTTGGGGTTGATAGATTGGTTGAAGAATTTGAAATGATGAAGTGAAATTAATAAGCCACAGATTCACAGATTATGAATGATTGCTGTCTGGTGAAATTTAACTGCGAGTTGTAAGTCAAGCGTATAATAGAACACAGATTTTCATGATTTTCGGGATTTATCATGATAGATCTTCAAAATCATGAAAATCTGTGTTCTATTAATAGCAGATAATGCATTTACGGCAACCGAATATTTCTTTAAGCAACTGACTTTAAATTTCCCCCCCCCCCTTTAATTCCATTAAAAGCAGAAAGTCAATAATAAGCACCCATCA
>CBFGPM010000010.1:0-96894 GCA_965650685.1 uncultured Sediminibacterium sp. | reverse complement strand
TTTAAGCACCAGGGTAGGGGTCATAGAACTTAGCATCCTTTTGCCTGGCACAATAGCATTGGCTTCCCCGCCAAGTGCGCCATACATATTTGGTACACCGGGTTTAACGCTAAAATCATCCATCTCATTATTTAGAAAAAAGCCAGCACCACCAACCACGGTTCTGCTTCCATATCCACCATTCAGTGTAGTGGTGATAGCAACGAGGTTACCCTGTGCATCAATAATACTTAGGTGGGTTGTTTCTTCGCTTTGTTGGATAAGTCCGGCTTTTACTTGTGCGCTATTTCCTGCTTTGTCTGGGTTGTAATCTGCCATTCGTTGGGTGAGGTAATGCTCGCTGATGAGGCTATCAACAGGAACATCCCAGAAATCAGGGTCACCAAGGTGTTCTGCGCGATCGGCATAAGCCCTTCTTTCTGCTTCAATCATTAATTGCACACTTTTAGCAGTTTGAAATCCATAAGCATTAACCGGATATTTCTCGAGCATTTTCAGCATCTGAGCAATCAATATTCCACCGCTGCTTGGAGGTGAAAAGCTGATGATATGGTGCCCCCTGTAATCAAAACGGATGGGCTCTCTCAATTTTGCCGTATAGTTTTTCAGGTCATCATAAGTAATGATGCCTTTACCACGCTGCATTTCTTCAACAATCAGTTTTGCTGTTTCACCACCGTAAAAACCCTGTGCACCATCCTTCTGCATTCTTTTTAAAGTTGCAGCAAGTTCTTTTTGGTATAGTGTATCACCAGCTTTCCATTTTTCGGCTTTAATAAATGCCGTTGGCCTTGTGCTGTATTTCTGTATTGATTCCCTAACACTATTCAGTGATAAAGCTTCTCTTTCTGTTAGGGTAAATCCTTTTTCTGCAAGGTCTATAGCAGGTTGTATCAAACGGGCAAAAGATAATTTGGCATAGGGTAGGGTAGCAAATAATCCGGCCACCGTTCCTGGTATACCAGATGCGAGGTGGCCATTCTGGGATAAGGCAATCCTGGCATTTCCTTTTTCATCCAGGTACATGTCTCTATTAGAAGCCTCAGGTGCTGCTTCACGGTAATCGAGCCCGATTAATTCACCATCTTTTTTTCGTGCAAGTAAAAATCCGCCACCACCGATATTTCCGGCAGCAGGATATACTACTGCTAAAGCTAATTGTGTAGCTATTGCTGCATCAAAAGCATTGCCTCCCTGTTTCATAATCATGGCACCTACCTGACTGGCCAGGGGGTGTGCACTGGAAACTGCAGCCTTTTGGTAATTGGCTTTTTTGACAATGGAATACTTATAAGGGTCAATAGCTTTCCCTTTTCCTACAATCGAAGGAATATTTTGTGCCGACACAGACAAAGAAGCACAACCGATTAACGGAATAATCCACCATTTTTTCATGGCAGAAAATTAACACATTTACCAGAGACCTGATCCATTCAGCACCTTCTGTCGATAAAAAATACCCGATTCTTGTCAGATACCTGTATTCTTCCCTACTTTCACAACACATTTTAGCATATATGAAACCAATTATCTCCTTACTTTCTTTTTTGATGCTTATTTCGGCATCTTTTGCACAAAACGTTCCGAGCCCTGAATCCTACCTGGGATATAAAATCGGAACACGTTATACAAGACACCATAAAATTGTTGAGTACTTCAATGCTGTTGCCAAAGCCAGACCAGACATGGTTAAGCTTGAGCAATACGGACTTACCAACGAAGGAAGGGAACTACTGTTGGCATTTGTAGGTACGCCAGAAAATATCCAAAAACTGGAATCAATTCGATTAAATAATCTCCGTCTGGCAGGCATAGCTAAAGATAAAGCCGCGCCAGTATTAAACGGAGCCCCAGGTATTGTTTGGCTCAGTTATAATGTACATGGTAATGAACCTTCCTCTTCAGAAGCTGCATTACTGATGATACATGCTCTTACTGATCCTGCCAATACCCAAACCAAAGAATGGTTAAAAAATACCATCGTTGTTATTGATCCTTGTATTAATCCGGATGGCCGCGACCGCTATGTTAACTGGTTTAATTCCATGGTTGGAAATAACATGAATGTACATCCGATGGCAAGAGAACATGCTGAGCCATGGCCAGGTGGTCGTAGCAATCACTATAATTTCGACCTTAACCGCGATTGGGCATGGCAAACACAGGTAGAAACACAGCAACGAATTAAAAAATACAACGCATGGCTGCCACAGGTCCATGTTGATTTTCATGAACAAGGATATAATTCACCTTATTATTTTGCACCTGCAGCTCAACCTTTTCATGAAGTAATTACCACCTGGCAACGCGACTTCCAGGAACTGATTGGAAGAAATAATGCATCATATTTTGATAAAAACGGTTGGTTGTTTTTTACCAAAGAAAGTTTCGATTTGCTATACCCTGCATATGGCGATAGTTACCCAATTTATAATGGGGCTATTGGTATGACCTATGAACAGGGTGGACATAGCAGGGGTGGTTTAGGTGTTGTTACTGCTGATGGGGATACGCTTACATTGGTAGATAGGGCAACGCATCATTTTACTACAGGGTTATCAACTGTTGAAACTTCAAGCCGTAATCACGAGAAATTGATGTCGGAGTTTAAGAAATATTTTGATGATGGAAGGTCCGGTAAAGTAGGGGAGTACAAGACCTATGTATTAACTGCTTCAGATCCACACAAACTAAATCCGGTTATTGAGTTACTTGAAAAAAATGGTATTCAATGGGGAACAGTAAGCAATAAAAATTTCCGAGGCTTCAATTATTTTACCGGAAAGGATGAAAACTTTACGGATGAAGGATTTAATATAGCAGTAAGTGCCTGCCAGCCAAAAGCTGTGATGGCAAAGGTTTTGCTGGAACCAAAAACAATTGTGAATGATTCCAATACCTACGATATCACAACATGGTCATTGCCCTATGCCTATGGTGTAAAAGGATATGCAGTTAAAGAAAAACTTGATTTGGGCAACGACTGGAAACAACCCGTTGTAAATAAAGTGAATTCAAGCTATGGTTTATTAATTCCTTATACCTCTTTTAATAGTGCCAAACTATTGGCTGAATTACTGAAACAGCATATTAAAGTTCGTTTTGCAGAAAAGCCATTCCGTTATAAGAATAAAAACTATGACAGAGGTACTTTGATTGTACTTAAAACAGGAAATGGTACTGTTAATTGGAATGATATTACCAATGGTGCATGTATGAAATTTGGTGTGCAGGCAGATGTGGTTGAAACAGGCTTTATGGATCAGGGAGCAGACTTTGGTTCTTCAGATATTAAAAACATCAGTGAAGCTCCCAAAGTAGCTTTATTAACCGGCGATCAGGCCTCTTCTTTGGGTGCAGGAGAAGTATGGCATTATTTTGAAAGAATGCTCGACTATCCAATTACATTGATCAATGGAAGTGATCTTGGACGCATGAACCTGAAAGATTTTAATGTAATAATTGCTCCTGATGGCTATTTCCGCTCATTGGGTGAAAAATCGGGTGCTGACCGATTAAAAGATTTTGTGCGTGGTGGTGGTAAAATAATTGCCATGGAAGGTTCTGTTTCTGCCATGGCTGCTGAATTCGGATTGAAAACAAAATCAGATAAAGAAGAAGAAAAAGGAGATTATGTTGATGTGAAAAAGTATGGTGAAAGAGATCGCTCCTATTTACCTAATGCGATTCCAGGGGCTATATTTAAAGTTGACCTTGATAATACCCATCCACTCGGATTTGGTTATCCCGACTTCTATTATACACTCAAACAAGATGGTAATCTGTATGAGTTTATGAAAGGTGGCTGGAATGTAGGCGTGCTTAAAAAAGAAGCTTACGTAACAGGCGTTGCAGGAACAAAAGTGAAAAACAGACTCAAAGACGGTATGCTGTTCGGTGTGCAGAATATGGGTTCAGGATCTGTAGTTTTTCTTGCTGAAAATCCATTGTTCAGGAATTTCTGGGAGAATGGAAAACTTTTAATGGCAAATGCTGTTTTCCTTGTAGGACAATAAATAAAAAGGCCGTCCCAAATTAACTGGACGGCCTTTTTTAAATACCATGCGTCAGAAAAAATTTAAAAAGGTTATGAAAACAACCGGGGTTGTTTTAGTGCTGGTACTGTTGACATGGGTAATAGTAGGGGAGAGTTGCATGAAATTCAGGATGAGTGATGAAACCGCTTTAGAGAAATTCAGAAAAGCTGGCGTTCCCCTGGATATCCAAAGACTGAAAGTAAATGGACGAACATTGCATTATGTGAAAACTGGGAATGATAGTCTCCCAACCATTGTATTCGTTCATGGTTCGCCCGGTTCATGGGATGCTTTCGAAAGCTATATGCGCGATTCTTTATTACTCCGGAAATACAGGATGATTTCTGTTGATCGACCAGGTTTTGGATACAGTGATTTTAGGGATGCATTGAACCTGCAGGACCAATCGATGATCATCAATGCGCTTTTTGTTAAAGAAGAGAATCACCGCCCTGTTTACCTCGTGGGACATTCCCTTGGTGGTCCTTTGATTGTTCAGATGGCCGTTGACAGACCAGATTATTTCGATGCATTAGTTATACTTGCCGGTTCAATTGATCCGGCATTGGAAACGCCAGAAAGATGGCGCCCTTTATTCATGAATAATCCACTTAAATTTTTAGTACCGGGAGCAATGCGGCCATCCAATGAGGAATTATGGTTCCTGAAAAAAGACCTCAAATTACTTGCGCCAAAAATGGGTAATGTGCGCTCAAGAATATTTGTTGTGCATGGCAACAAAGACATTCTTGTACCTTATGCCAACCTCGACTACGCTGTTAAACAATTTAAAAATGCCCGTAGCATCGACACCTTAACACTCCCCGGTGCAAACCATTTCATACCCTGGAGCCATTATAGGGCTGTAAGGGCGGTGTTGTTGAAGCTTTAATAGCTGCAGGCCACAAGCTTCAGGCTGCAAGCTTTTTTTATTATTAATTAAAATATGAACAAGCGTAAATGTGGTAATGGAATATTTCTTTTAAGTAGGGTTTGCAAAACAAATTTGCAAACCCTATTATTTATGCCAATAACAGCAGAAAGCCTAAAATAAGCACCAATCAAGGCGTGTAGCTTGCAGCCCGCAGCTTGAAGCAATAACTGCAAGCTTTGATTTTTTCTATAAATGGTGCGGCATATCATCTTCCAGCCTTTATCTTCGTTAGCACCATTCCTGTCGTATGAAAAAAAAATGTATACTGCTTTTATCGGGGTTGCTGGGTTTTAGCATTATCTATGGTCAGATCGTACCTGTTACGGCAAATGCCGCAGATATTTACCAGCAGATCAAGAAATTGAATGTACTTGGCTCTGTTTTGTATCTGGCAGCACATCCAGACGATGAAAACAACGGTCTTTTACCTTATCTCGCAAAAGAAAAGCTATATCGAACCGCATACTTAAGTCTTACAAGAGGTGACGGTGGACAAAACCTGATTGGTCCTGAACAGGGGATTGAATTAGGCATGATCAGGACTCAGGAGCTGCTTGCCGCTAGAGCCATTGATGGATCTGAACAGTATTTCACCAGGGCATATGAATTTGGATTCAGTAAAAGTTCTGAGGAAGCATTAAGGGTTTGGAACCGAACAGAGGTGTTGGCTGATGCAGTATGGATGATACGATCATTACAACCTGATATCATTATTGCAAGGTTCCCGCCTGATGCAAGGGCCGGACATGGTCACCATGCCGCATCTGCAATCATTGCAGAAGAAGCGTATAAGGCTGCAGCAGACAGTACAAAGTTTCCGGAACAGTTTAGATACGGCTTAAAACCATGGCGCGCCAAAAGGTTATTGTGGAACACTTTCAATTTTGGAAGAAACAATACAATCAGCGAAAATCAATTAAAAATAGAAGTTGGCGCTTATAATCCATTACTTGGCAAAAGTTATGGTGAACTGGGAGGAGAAGCAAGAAGCATGCATAAAAGTCAGGCGGAGGGTCGGCCAAGACGCAGAGGGGAGGTATTTGAATATTTTGCACATGTCGCCGGTGATTCTGCTGTATCAGACCTCATGGATGGAATTAATACAGGCTGGTCAAGGCTTAAACATGATAAAACAGTTGTGTTTACAAATGGGTCTGGTAAAGAGACAACCATACAGTTGTCAATAGATTCTCCACTTGCGCAAATTCAACATGGCATTGATGATATACTGGCGCAATACGATTTCAGGAAACCCGAGAAATCTGTTCCGCAATTGGTACAGGTATATAAAGTAATGATGAGCAAATTGCCGTCAGGCCCATGGAGAACCCAGAAACTAAAGGAGATACAGGAAATTATTGAGTATGCGTCCGGGTTATTTGCTGAAGCTTTTACACAACAGGAAACAGCCTTGATGGGAGATAGCGTAAAGGTCAATTTTTTTGTGAATAAAAGAAGCGATGTAAACCTAACCATCAGATCTATGCGGTTTGATCGACAAAAAGATTCAGTGGTGATGCAGGTGGCAGAAAAAAATAAAAATTACCAATACACGCATATACTCATTCCTGACAAAGGTTCAGACCAGACCCAGCCCTACTGGCTTCGCAAAACAAAAACTACCGATGGCATGTTTGTGGTTGAAGACCAGCAAGAGATCGGCAAAGCCTGGAACGATCCTTTATTTACCGTATGGTTCGATATTGAAATCGAAGGAGTGAAATTCCAGGTTCAAAGACCAGTCATGTATAAATATGTAGATGCCGAAAGAGGCGAGTTATACCAGCCCTTTATCATTGTGCCAAACATAGAATTGTATATGAGTCCTTCAGTGGTATTGTTGAATGTAAAAGAAGAGAATGGCAAAAACAGGGCAGATTCAATGTTGCATGTTGTTTACCGCTCAAATTTCTCGCAGAAACAAGTCACCACATCCCTGAATATCAGACAGGAAAAAATTAAACCTGTAATCAGCCGGGAGAAAAGAGATTATGTAAAAGGACAACGTGAAATCATCGATATTCCACTTGCTACAGTATATAATCCTAACGCAGCAGCACAATATCTTGAAGCTACTATGTCTATTATATCGCCACAAGGAAAAACCCTGAACTTTTCAGATTATTTTAAGTCTATTCGTTATGATCATATACCCAATATCAATTACGCGTTTCGTGATCACATCAAAATAGTAAAAGAAGAAATTAAGGTAAAAGGTAAAAAAGTGGGTTATATACCTGGATCAGGAGATGTAATACCAGAAGCACTCAGACAATTAGGCTATGAAGTGAAAGAATTAGATGATGCTGATTTAACCAATGAGAACCTCAATCAGTTCGATGCAATTATTACCGGAGTACGTGCATATAACCTGCACGACTGGCTTACCGGAAAATATGATGTGATGATGCGCTATGTTGAAAATGGAGGCAACCTGATTGTTCAATATAACCGAAACCAGGGAGGAGTTCCATCACCTAAAATAGGTCCATACCCCTTCCAGATTTCAACCAATCGTGTTACTGAGGAAGATGCAGAAGTTAGGTTTGCTTTGCCGGATCATCCTGTATTAAATACACCCAATAAAATAACGGATGCCGATTTTTATGATTGGGTACAAGAGCGTAGTACCTATCAGGCTGATCAGGCAGATAGCCGTTATCAGGCTCCATTATCGATGAACGACAAGGGAGAAAAAGCCAGCAGTGGAAGCTTGATTACAGCAGCACATGGGAAAGGTAATTTCGCCTATGTAAGTTTGGTGATGTTCAGGCAATTACCTGCAGGTAATCCTGGGGCATTTAAAATACTGGCAAACCTTATCGCAATGCCTAAGCATTAATGTATGAAGCAAAGAAGACAAATCGGAATATTTACAATTGTTATTATCGGAGTTGGACTTGGATTACTGATTAAAAATGTTCGTATCGGTTTATTGATAGGATTGGCACTCGGTTTATTTGCAGGAAGTTTAATTCGAAACAGATAATTTAAGCAAATGGAAAACAAAGAAAAAATCCCCCTTTTTAAGAGCTGGAATGGCTGGTATTTACTGGTCTTATTGGTACTTATCGGGCTGATTGTTTTTTTTCAATGGCTTACTAAAAATTACGCATGAGTAAAACAGACTGGATTGTATTGGTAGTTACATTGGTGGCTATTATTACCTACGGTTTATATAAGAGCAGGACAAGCAAAAATCTCGAAGGATATTTTTTGAGCGATAGAACTATGCCCTGGTACCTGGTATTGTTAAGCATCATGGGTACGCAGGCAAGTGCCATTACATTTTTATCAGCTCCAGGTCAGGCATTTACAGATGGGATGCGCTTTGTGCAATATTATTTTGGTCTGCCATTGGCAATGATAATTCTTTGTATCACATTCGTTCCTTTGTTCAATAAACTCAAGCTCTTTACTGCCTACGAGTTTCTGGAAAAAAGATTTGATCTCAAAACAAGAACTTTTACTTCCTTTCTGTTTTTATTATCCCGTGGACTTTCCACTGGAATAAGCATATACGCACCCTCTATCATTCTGTCGTCGCTGATGGGTTGGGATATATTCTGGACGAATATAGTTATGGGGGGCATGCTGATAATTTATACAGTAACCGGAGGAGCAAAAGCAGTAGCCTATACACAGCAATTACAGTTATTAATCATCTTCGGCGGAATGTTTGTGGCCGGATACCTGATAGTTGATTATCTGCCTGAAGGAGTTGGGTTTAGTGAAGCATTGAAAGTTAGTGGTGCTACAGGAAAACTAAATGTAATTACAACCGGGATAACAGAAAACGGGTTCGACTGGAAAGACAGGTATAACCTTATTAGTGGTGTAATTGGTGGTTTTTTTCTTGCCTTATCTTATTTCGGTACAGACCAGTCACAAGTGGGTAGATACCTTACTGCAAAAAATACTACAGAAAGCAGGGTGGGGTTATTGATGAATGGTTTGGTAAAAGTGCCGATGCAGTTTCTTATACTTTTATTAGGAGCTTTATTATTTACTTTTTATCAGTTCAATCCATCACCAGTATTTTTTAATAAAGCGGTGGAAGAAAAGGCCATGCAAACAAGCTATAAAGATGAACTGGCTGGTTTGAAAAATGAATTCAATACCCATCAACTTAAACAGCAGGAGTGGAGCAAGTTGTATGCTATTGAAATGAATGAATTGTATAAAGACAGTATCACCATTGGGGCGAAAAAACTGGTCACCATTCAGGATAAGTATAAAAAAGTGTTGGCTAAGGCAAGTCCAGGGTCAGATACAAACGATACCAATTATATATTTCTTCGTTTTGTGGTCGACTATTTACCAAAAGGATTGGTTGGATTATTGATTGCCATTATTTTTCTTGCGGCCTGGGGTTCCATTGCAGCAGCATTGAACTCGCTGGCATCCTGTACCATGATTGATTTTCATCAAAGGCTAAGGGGCATTGAAAGTGATAATAGCAATCTTGTACAATCGGCCCGCGAGTATAAACAATCGCGTTACTATACACTGGCATGGGGTATATTCTGTATCATCACTGCAGAGTTTGCCTCTGGTATGGGTAGTCTTATTGAAGCGGTGAATGTATTGGGCTCCCTGTTTTATGGGGTGATATTGGGTATATTTTTAGTAGCATTCTACCTGAAACAAGTAAAAGCAAATGCGGTATTTGCCGCCGCCATTCTTGGAGAATGTGTTGTGATTGCATGTTTTCTGCTGGATAAATACAATATTATCGGACTTGGATTTTTATGGTTGAATGTGGTGGGTGCTTTGGTAGTAGTATTATTGAGTGTTATTTTTCAGATGTTTCAAAGAAGGGTTGCGTAGATTAGCGTTCAATTCCATTGTTGTCCGGGGAAATTTGGCTGCATGCTACAAGCTGCAAGCTGCAAGCCTTGTTGGTGCATTAATTGGCTTTCTGCTTTTAATGGAATATACGAAGTGGACCTGCGAATTAGATAATTTAAAATCAGTGACTTAAATAAATATTTGATAGCCGAAAACGCACAGTCTGCTATTAATAGAACACGGATCTTCATGATTTTCAAGATCTATCATGATAAATCTTGAAAATCATGAAGATCTGCGTTCCATCATACCCGTATCATGAAGCTCATGGCCCACAGCTCAAAGCCAGTTTTTGATGACATCTTTGGGCTCATCTGGGTTTTTATAACAGGCAATAACTGTTAAGGAAGTACAATCTAACTGTTCTGACTTATGTAATTCAATAGGTTTACCCTTTCGATGATGCGATACTTAACTTTTTTTATCCAAGAATTTTTAATGAACAATTCTATTAAGCCCTTAAAGCATTGACAATACCTATAAATACCTGATTTTCCCTAAAAATCAGTATCATCGTAAAATGAGTCATAGCTTTAAACCAGTGCCCTGGGCCGAATCTGCTTCGATCTATGAAGTCAATATCAGACAGTATACATCAGAAGGAACATTTACAGCTTTTAGTAAGCATCTTCCAAGATTAAAGGATATGGGGGTAGATATACTCTGGTTAATGCCTGTTACTCCAATAAGTATAGAAGAAAGACAAGGTACACTTGGCAGTTATTATGCTTGTAGCAGTTATACCCGTATTAATCCGGAATTCGGTAACGAACATGATTTTCGTGCATTAATCAATGAAGCGCATGCGTTAGGTATGCGGGTTATTATTGATTGGGTGGCGAACCATACTGGCTATGACCATCACTGGACGAACGAACATCCTGAATGGTATATAAAAGATGAGTTGGGTAATTTCACTGAAAGAAACGGATGGAAAGATGTGATTGATCTCGATTTTAACCAGGAGGCCATGCGCACGGCAATGGTAGAAGCTATGCAATATTGGTTGAAAGAGTTTGATATTGATGGTTTTCGATGTGATATGGCACATCTTGTTCCACTCGATTTCTGGATGGAAGCAAGGGCATGCTGCGACGCAATAAAACCTGGTTACTGGCTGGCAGAATGTGAAGAAGTGAATTATCATAATGCATTTGATACCAGTTATGCATGGTGGTGGATGCACACAACGGAAAAATTTGTAAAAGGTGAAACAGGTTTACATCAACTACATGAAGTATTACATGCTTATTCACAATACCCTGTAGGAGCAAGTAAATTATTTTTTACCAGTAACCACGATGAAAATAGCTGGAACGGTACCGAATATGAAAAGTATGGTCTTTGCGCCAAAGCATGGGCCGTATTTACCTGTACCTGGCAAGGAATACCACTGATATATAGTGGACAGGAAAATCCCAATATGAAACGACTGGCATTCTTTGATAAAGATCAGATTGAATGGCATAAGGAACCAATCTTACAATCGTTCTATCAAACATTATTGCAAATGCGAAAATCGAATGCCGCAATTACTGGAGGAGAAACATTCATACTTCCTGTTGAGGCGGCACCCGCAATGGCCTATTTCAGACGGAAAGAACATAATCAGGTACTGGTGTTGTTGAATTTGTCAGAACAGGAAAAATGCATCATACCTATTTCGCATGAATGGTTGGAGGGAAGCTATGTTAACCTGTTCTCCGGAATTCAATATCATTTTTCAAATGCAGAAAGTTTTGAATTATTACCGGGCGATTATTTAGTCTATATCAAACAATATTGACATAAAAAAAGCGAATGAACTTACTTCATTCGCTTTTTTTATAGCTTTTTTGGGAGGAATTATTCTCTTGATAAATTTAACGGGTAAGTATAACTTCCTTCAAATCCAGGATAAATACCTTCAAGTCTAACAACACCGCTCTTAACAGAAGATAATACTTCCTGTAGTTCTGCAACTGTTTTTACTTCACGTCCATTTACGCCAGTTATAACAAATCCATCCTGCATTTTGCTTTTGCTTAATAATCCTGTTCCTACTTTTTTAACACGGACACCGCCTTTGATTTCATTTGCAGCAGCAAGACTTTTATCAATGGTTTCCAATTCGCCACCCAGTTGTTCAAGAGCAGAAGTAGATTTTACTACTTCAGTAGTACCAACTTTGTTTTTCAGGGTAATGTTTACGGTGTTTTCTTTTCCGCCTCTTTTATAACTCACAGATATTTTATCGCCCGGCTTATATAAAGCAACCTGTTCTTGTAATTCAGGTCCATTAGTAACTACATTTCCATTTACTTTGGTAACAAGGTCACCTTTTTTCAAACCAGCAGCGGCAGCGGCACCACCATCAGGTACTCCTGTGATAATAACACCTTCTCCTTCTTTAATTGAAGTGCCCAGTTCTTTTTCCAGTTCACGTAACTGATCGTCTGAAAGATTTTCATTAGGGTAATTAATACCTATAAAAGCGCGTTGAACTGTACCAAATTTTACGATATCGGTAACTATTTTCTTAACGATATTAACAGGAATTGCATAAGAATAACCAGCATAAGAACCAGTAGGAGATGCAATGGCTGAATTAATACCGATCAATTCTCCTGAAGTATTAATGAGGGCACCACCACTATTACCAGAGTTAACTGCAGCATCTGTTTGAATAAATGATTCAACCGGACTTTGACTTTGGCGGCTGTTGATACCGATTGATCTTGATTTTGCACTTACAATACCGGCGGTTACAGTGGCATCAAGATTTAAAGGATATCCAATTGCCAATACCCACTGCCCAAGTTTTACTTCATCACTATTTCCATATACTAAGTATGGAAGGGCTTTCCCTTCAACTTTAATTACAGCGATATCGCTGCTTGGATCTGTACCAATTAAAGTGGCTTTATAAGATTTCTTATTGGCCAGCGTAACGTTGATTTCATCAGCACCATCAACAACGTGGTTATTGGTAATGATGTATCCATCTTCAGTAATCAATACACCACTACCGCTTGCGCGTTGCTCTGGAATAACACGTGGACCACCAAAGAAATCACCAAAATCGTCACCAAATAAATCGGCAAAAGGATTACTACGCTGACGTTGTGTATTACTAACCTGGCGAGCTTTGGTTTTTGTTTTTATGTGCACCACCGCAGGGGTAGCACTGGTAGCTGCTGGCGTAAAATCAATCGCAGCCGCCATATTATTGTTTTTATCAAAAAAACCAGCATAGTTCACCGGTAGCTTTCCGGATTCCTGTATGCCTGCTCGTTGGTAATCGTTGTATTTGCTAAAACCCCAAACACTGAGGACAGCAGTGGTGGCGCTTATGGCAACCACGGCTAAAATGTTCTTAAGATTCATAATGCATGGTCTTTTAATGATTTGAATAATCTAATTGGATCAAATAATATGCCTTTCAGACAGCAAATAAACAAAGCTGTTTAATTGACAGTATACCTCTGACAGTATTTAACAAATGTTTTACGGCAATCCTCGTAGATCGAGAGGAAAGCCAATGTTAAAGTTAACGAATTATCCGCAAACTGGCTAAGCCATGCAATAATGCGAACCTGGGTTGTAGGGGAGGCTTGGCGCAAGGTAATAGACCATGGACCATAGACCATAGTCCATGGTCTCGTATTTATAGCGAATTATTGTCATAATTGCTGCAAAAATGCCATAGTATCAACACCGTCGGCATAATCTGTTAAGCCAGGACTTTGTGCCTGACCTATTGGAATAAAGCCATGTCCAACCACACACTGAATATCCAGGTTTTCGGAAAGCATTTTTGTCAGGGCCTCCTTATCCTTGTAAAATTGGTAGTGAACCTGGCTAACCGGCGAGAATGGAGAGATATTTTCGGTTAACACTAATGAATCATTGTTCATGTAGTATTTATTCCCCATGATCAATAATGCCAGGTGGTAATCGTAATTGTGTTTGTATTTGTGGTAATCCATCAGGTACTCGTATCGCTTCAATTCATGTAAAACAGGTACGAAATCATAACTTTCAGGTACATATAACTGCGTAATATTCCTGCATCCGAGTCCGAAATAACGTTGTATGTCATCTGCTAGCAGACTTAACTCCTCTTTCGTTTCACTACCATCCAACACAGCTACTGAGGTCCTGTTTTTACGGATGATATTCGGGTATTTTCCAAAATAGTATTCAAAATACCTGCCTGCATTATTAGAGCCGGTAGCTATATATGCATCACAGCCTTTTAACTGCTCTGCAAAGGATACCTGGTTCTGAATGGTGATTTCCCATTCGTAAAGTTTTTTAACCAGGTGTTTGATGAGCCATTCATCTTTAGAGGAAGTTTTAATGACCATGGGATGCCCACTGATAAAAACTGCCAGAAAATCATGAAAGCCAACTAGTGGAATATTTCCTGCCATCACAATACCAACGGTATGTGGGTTTGCGGGAGTATCTTTTACACCATAATCTACTGCCAATTGCTGAAGCAGGTCGGGTTGAAGAAAATGAGTAGCAATCTGTTGAATAGCCAAATCCTGGAATTCAGGAATAAACCAGGCATTTTCACGATAGGCACGTTCTCGAACTTCCATCCATGCTTCATCCTTTCCCAGCATATATTCCCCCAAGCGGGCCATTAATTGAATTCGTTCTTGTAAAATCATTTGTCAACCGTATTTTTGGAAAGCAAATGTAGAATCACTAACCCAACAAACCCATTAATATGGCTATCAAAATAACCGAAGAGTGTATCAATTGCGGTGCCTGTGAGCCCGAATGTCCTAATAACGCCATTTATGAAGGCGGTGTAGAATGGGCAATTGCAGATGGAACTACCATAAAAGGAAGTTTTACCCTGATGGATGGCTCAGTTGTAGACGCTGACCAGCGTTTTGAGCCCATTAGTGTTGATACTTATTATATTACACCTAACAAGTGTACAGAATGTCAGGGTTTTCATGAAGAACCACAGTGTGCGGCGGTATGTCCGGTAGACTGTTGCGTTCCTGATGAAATGTACCAGGAAACAGTGGATGAGCTGCTCGCAAAAAAGGAGAAAATGCACATTTAATGCACAATACCCTGTGCTAAACTTTTGACCTGAAAGCTTGCAATTACCGGGGGTATTTTGTAAATTAGTACTATCAATTATTGTTGTATCTGAACATACGACAACTAGTAACGGCGGGTGATATTTCCCGTCAACGTGAGGTGAAGAGACGGGTAGTTTCTTCACCTTTTTTTATGGCAGATGGTAGATGGCAGATCCCAGATTTATTTTATATCTGCGATCTGACATCTGCCATTCTTCTATCTTTGTTGAAAACCTGCAAAATTATCATGAAGAAAAAACTGGCCTTGGTTACGGGCGGATTAAGCGGAGAAGCCCAGATTAGTTATAAAAGCGCAGTAACAGTTGGCAATAACCTCGACAGAGATCTGTTTGATGTATATAAAATCGATATCAATTCATCCGGATGGTGGTATGAAAATGAAGCCGGCGAGAAGTCGAAAGTGAATAGAGATGATTTTTCCATTACTGATAAAGGTTCGCAGGTTCATTTTGATGTAGTGCTTTTATGCATACACGGAACACCCGGAGAAGATGGTAAATTACAAGGCTATTTCGATATGCTCGGGTTGCCTTATACCAGTTGTGATGCTGCCACTTCAGCATTAACCATGAACAAACGTTATACAGTTGCAGTGGCTGCTTTTAGTGGCATTCATGTGGCGCAATCAATGCATGTATTCAAACACACACCTGTTGAACCGGAAGTTATTTTAAGTAAACTTCGATTACCTGTTTTTGTAAAACCCAATAGCGGAGGTAGTAGTATAGGTATGAGTAAGGTGAATACTGCAGAAGAACTTCCATTGGCACTGGAAAAGGGTTTTAAAGAAGATACCCAGTTACTGGTGGAAGAGTTTATCAGCGGAAGAGAATTTACGATTGGCGTATTTAAATCTGCTGGTAATATCCAGGTATTACCTATTACCGAAATTGAAACCAAAAATGAATTCTTTGATTTTGAAGCAAAATATCAGGGCAAAAGTGTAGAAACTACACCGGCACAAATTACCGATACCATGAAATCGCAGCTTGAAGCCGCCGCAAAAAAAGTATATGAAGTGCTTAATTGCAGGGGGGTAGTACGTATCGATTTTATTTATGAACAAGAACTGCAACAGCCTTTTATGCTCGAAGTAAATACTGTACCCGGACAAAGCGATGCGAGCGTAATACCACAGCAGGTAAGGGCAATGGGGAAATCACTCAAAGAATTTTATACGGCGCTGGTTAATGAGGCACTTCGTTAAAATTATAAAAAACGTTGGCCAGGGGTTTGGTACCCAAGGGGAAACCTTTAACTTGGTTAATATTCGATAGACATTTTAGGTTTATATCAGCCAATGAAACAATTTATAAAGAAGATCACCGAAAAACCGCTGTGGGTTAATATGCTTGCAGCTTTAGGTATTGTTCTGATACTGATTATACTCTTTTTCTCTTTACTTGGATGGTTTACCGGCTACGGTAACATTACAAAAGTTCCTTCCGTTACCGGACAGGAAGTAACCGCAGCCACGCAATTATTAGAGCAGGCCGGATTTGAAGTAGAAATTCAGGATTCGGTTTATGTAGACAGCATTCCCAAACTGGCGGTGGTTAGACAAACACCGGAAGCCGATGCAACGGTAAAATCGGGTAGAACCATTTATCTTACGGTTAACCGAATGGTTCCACCACAGGTTGAAATGCCCAGTTTAATTGGCTATTCTGTAAAAAGTGCGGAATTGTACCTGCAAAGCCTGCAATTGAAAATGGGGGCCATCACCTATAAACCCGATATCGCAAGAAACTCCGTGCTCGAACAACTTTATAATGGCGTAGCCGTAAAAGAAGGCGATAAAGTTCCACTTGGTGCCACCATCAGTTTTGTGTTGGGTAGTGGATTAGGTGGCAATGAAATGGATGTGCCGAATCTTGTCGGCATGACATTAAGCGAAGCACGTTCCTATCTTTCCAGTTTAAGCATCAATGTTGGAGCAATCGTAGCCATGGGCAATATCCGCGATTCTGCCACTGCTTTTGTCGTTCGCCAGTCTCCGGATTACCTGTCTGAGTTACTCGATGATGCAGGGAACAGAATGCCCAATAAAATTCGTCAGGGACAGGTGATGGATATGTACATCAGTAGTGTCGGACCTATTCGCGATACAGGAAAAATCATGATTCCTCCACCTAGTCAATACAAATAATCAAGCTTAATTATCATGCAAACCATTACTGTTGAAGACCTCAAAGCAAAATTGGATGCTGGAGAACAAATTCACCTGGTAGATGTTCGGGAACCTCACGAACATGCAGAATTTAATATCGGTGGAATACTATTGCCTTTAGGCAAAGTACAAACCATGCAGGTTGATGAAATTGAAGACCTGAAAGATGAAACCATCTATGTCTACTGCCGCAGCGGTAACCGCAGCGGCCAGGCATGCCTAATCCTCGGTACCATGGGATTTCAAAACCTGGTTAATGTAACAGGAGGGATGCTTGCGTGGCAAGAAAAAAATAAATAAGAAATATGAAATAAGAAATAAGAAATAAGAAAGTAAATCTAACAATTCCTTTCTTATTTCTTATTTCATATTTCTTATTTCTCATTTCTCATTCTCCCAGCTTCAAATTCACCGCAACCACAAAGTTCCTTCCTGCCATTGGGTAATAGCCATTGTCGGTGTAAAACACACCACCACTTGTATAGCTATAACTGTAGCCATTCGGCTCGTAGCGTTTATTGAACAGGTTATTTATTTGAGCAGTTAACTGCACCTGTTTAAAGTTTTTGTTGTTAAAGCTATAGATAATGCGTAAATCCTGCGTGG
The DNA here is from genome assembly GCA_965650685.1 of uncultured Sediminibacterium sp. GTDB lineage: Bacteria > Bacteroidota > Bacteroidia > Chitinophagales > Chitinophagaceae > Sediminibacterium. The sequence goes on along the minus strand of CBFGPM010000010.1, from coordinate 79,185 downwards.
CAAATGCTTTCAATTCACTTCTGCTTAACTGGCTGTTGTCCATATACTGCTTGCCCACATATTTTCCGATCAGTCCAAGTTCAAGTGCTTTAACCGGGTAAAACATTAGTTGTGTTCCGGCAATTGTTCCGGGAGAGAAAGAAATGTCTGTATTGTTTCTTAGTACGGCATCCTGATTACCGGAATCATAGTTGTCGGTATACTCAGTGAACGATTTGATTTTATTCCTGCTTAAGGAAAGGTTTGCACCAACCGCTAACCAGGAAGAGGGTTTCCATGTACCCTGTAACTCAATCCCCAGTCTGTAACTATTGGGCACATTAAAACGGGTATATGCACCAACATCATTGATCTGTCCGGTAAGCACCAATTGATTAACATAATGCATGTAATAAAAATTGGCAGCAAACTGATAAGTACTTTTTTTGTATTCTAGACCGGCTTCCACATCCTGTAATTTCTCTGCTTTGGGTTGGTTAATTGTACCCGCTTCAAAATCATCACGGTTGGGTTCTTTTTGTCCGATGGCATAACTCAGGAAAGCCTGCCAGCTATTTTTTCGATAAGTAATACCCAGTTTTGGGTTGAAGAAATTGAAATTCCGGTTAACCAATAATGTTGGATTATTTTGAAAGCCTGTCATATTATGAGATACATGTCTGTACTGCAGATCCACAAACCCATATACATGCGAAACAATCAGTTGTTGCCACTTAGCAAATAGGTTGGCATCTTTTTTAATTGCAGGGTGGTTATAGTATTTATATCCTGCCGGTGCAGTTCCTGTTTGCAGCCAAGGAAGTGTGCCATAATGATCTCCGGTATACGTATTCCATCCGCCGCCAACGGTAAATTCATTTCCTTTCTTTTGGTATTGTAGGGAAATATTCTGACCATAAAAATAGTTGTTTAGCCAGCGTTGGCGTACCAGGTCGGTACTGGTAACAGGTACGCCACCAACTACCGGATTGGGCAATCCATATTTTGAATATTGTTGCCCCGCTTTGTATTCTTCATAATAACCATATCCACGGGTTAAAAAACTAGCGGATTGAAAAGACCAATGGCTATTAAATGCATGGTTGAAGAATAACTGGTAATGTGTTTGGGTATAATTGTCGGTCTGGTTATCATAAGGTGTTCCGGGTTTTTCAGTGCCAGCCGGGTTATTGGTACGGTCAGTGTTGAGCAACGATGCTGATACACCGTACCATGCCTGATAGGTTTTTTCTTTTCCGCTGAAAACATTGAAGCGGAGAGAAGAGCGTTGGTTTAACCAGGCGCCACTAACATAAAATGATTTAAGATCACTTTTAGCGCGATCGATATATCCATCACTTTGAATACTACTTACCCTTGCATCGAGGGTAAAATGTTTACCCATCAAACCGGTACCTGCTTTTAAAGTATGTTTCCTGGTATTAAAAGAACCATAACTATTGTTGAATTCAGTGTAGGCTTTTTCATTGAATTCGTTGGTAGACAGATTAATAGTTGCACCAAAAGCTGCGGCTCCATTCGTAGATGTTCCAACCCCTCTTTGTACCTGAATACTGTTAACAGACGAGGCGAAGTCGGGCAGGTTTACAAAAAAAGTACCCATGCTTTCAGCATCGTTATAAGGTATGCCATTCAGGGTAACATTGATGCGTGTAGCATCTGTTCCCCTAATGCGAATGCCGGTATATCCCACACCGTTCCCTGCATCTGAATTCACCACAACAGAAGGGGTTTGGTTAAGTATGAAAGGAATATCCTGAGCAAGGTTAACCTTAGCAATCTCATCTTTGGATAGATTGTTTTTGGCAAACGGTGCTTTATCTGCCGCCCGAATGGATTTTACTTCCAGTGGTTGAAGAAACAGGCTGGTGGGTTCGAGCTCAATTTCCAGCATTTTGTCGGAAGTGCCTGAGGATAGGTTTAACTGGAAATCGCGGTAACCAAGACTTTTTACCTTTAAAACCGGCTTCGTAGTGCCTGACCAGCTAATGGTAAATACCCCTTCTTCGTCTGAGGTAGATTGGAACTGGTTAATACTAACCAGGGCACCAGAAATAGTCTGGTGAGTGGTTTTGTCAGTAATGCGGCCTCTTAGGAGGTTTTTTGTTTGCCCGGATGCGAGCAGGATGAGGAATGTCAGTGACATTGTTCCCAAAAACTTTTTCATTTTTAACGTTTAAAAGTTTACAAATGGGAACAGGGAAATAGCTAATAGGAGAGAGGTACGACCAAAAAAATGTACGCCTTCCCTTCGCAGGAATTACCCTGTTCAGGTTCAACGGGTATTATCTCAGCCTCTCCCGCCTTAGGCGGGGGAAGCACCCCGAGGAATGATCGTCACAAAAGTAATCATTGCAGTAATTACCAGCAACTGTAACTTTAACGAGCAATAGCCGTTACACTCAAAACCCCTCTTATGAAACGGATAATTTTACTTTTTGCCTTTATAGCCACCTCTCTGGTGCCGGTTATGGCACAAATTGAAAAGAACCTGGTGCACGATGAAAATGCAGAACCCCGGAACCTGAAAGGATTTTCGGCCATTGATGTGTCCGGCGCTATTGATCTTTACCTTTCACAGGGTACCGAAGATGCTGTTGCTGTTAGTGCCAGTTCTTCAGAAGTATTAGGAAGAATACGTACGGAAATGCGTGGAAGTACATTGAGGATATATTTTGATGGAAAGGGATTGAACTGGAAAAAATGGGGTAACCATAAAATGAAAGCTTATGTAACTTTCAAGGACCTAAGAAGTATTGAAGCCAGTGGTGCATGCAATGTGAAAGTGGCAGGTAAATTAAATCTCGATAAATTAAAGGTTGAAATGTCTGGGGCCAGTGATTTTAAAGGCGATCTTACCGTATCAGACTTAAGTCTGGAAGCTTCGGGTGCGTCAAGAATCACCATCAATGGCACGGTAAAAATGTTGGGCATTAATGCAAATGGAGCAAGTGATATCAGAGGGTATGATGTTAGTTCAGAGCAATGTAAAGTAGATGCCTCGGGCGCCTCTGTTGTAAGGATTACAGTAAATAAAGAATTGAATGCCACCGCCAGTGGAGCAAGCTCTGTATATTATAAAGGTGCAGGATTAATTCGTGATATCAATACCAGCGGAGGTGCTACAATCAAGCGAAAATCGGATGATTAATTAAATAATATTTGGAAGAGAACCTTCACAACCGTACCTTTGCACTCCAATAAATCGCGAGGTAGAGCAGCGGTAGCTCGTCGGGCTCATAACCCGAAGGTCGGAGGTTCGATCCCTTCCCTCGCAACAGAAAATATAAATCTCAGGCCTCGAAATGGGGCCTGACGTTTTTTTAGGGTTTAAAAACCCGGAGAAAATCAGATAAGGATTTTCAGGTTCGGCTAGAGGCTACTCTGGATACTGAAGAAAATAGTGAATAAATAAAAGCCAATTGGCTATTCTATTCTGCTTACTTATTCCTCTAAGTAGTATTCTCTTGTCTCCCGGACTTCTCGACTTTCTGACTCCGGACTTATTTTATGAAATCAGGATTTGTAAACATATTTGGACGACCCAATGCCGGCAAAAGCACTTTGCTGAATGCCCTTATTGGCGAAAAAATGGCCATTGTATCCCCAAGGGTACAAACCACCCGTCACCGCATAAAGGCGTTTCTTAATAAACCAGGTGAATACCAGGTGATATTTTCAGATACCCCTGGCATCATTGACCCTAAATACAAATTGCACGAGCGGATGATGTCGTCGGTTAAAGGGGCTTTGGAAGATGCCGATTTGGCATTATTACTGGTAGATTCAAATGACAATTTTGAGGAATGTGACCAGATATTTAGTGCCCTAAGACTTAAAGTTCCCGCAATACTCGTATTGAATAAAATAGATACAGCCGCCAATGGTAAAATAGCTGAGGCGGAAGTTTTTTTTGCTGGCAAGCCTTATTGCAAACAATTGGTAAAAATATCGGCACTTCAAAAAGTGCACCTGCAAAAATTGTTGGATGCAGTAATGAGTTATCTGCCGGAAGGTGCCCCTTTTTACAGTGAAGATGACCTGAGCGATCTTCCAACGAAATTTTTTGTGGGTGAAATGGTCAGGGAAAAAATTTACCAGTTGTTCGGAGATGAGATACCCTATCATACCGCAGTACTCGTAAACGAGTTCAAAGAAAAAGAGCAGTTGGTGAAAATTCAGGCAGACATCATTGTGCAAAGGGAAAGTCAGAAAGCCATTATTATAGGAGAGAAAGGGAAGATGATTCGACAAATAGGCACCCTAGCCAGAACCGATATAGAGGCTTTTATCGGCCAGAAGGTTTTTCTCGAACTGTTCGTGAAAGTAAGGCCAAAATGGAGAGATAATGAAATGCAGTTAAATGAATATGGCTATCAATAATATGATAACCAATTATTTACTGATATTATTTTAATATTTAGTTTAATTAAATTGATGAATTATGGGTTATACAGTAGCCATCGTGGGTAGGCCGAATGTGGGGAAAAGCACTTTCTTTAACCGCTTATTGGAAACAAGAAAAGCAATTGTTGACGATATCAGCGGCGTTACCCGCGACAGACAATACGGTATTGCAGATTGGAACGGGAAAGTGTTTAACCTGATCGATACCGGGGGATTTGTGCCCAATACCGAAGACATTTTTGAGAAGGAAATACGCAAACAGGTAAAAATTGCCATCGATGAGGCTAACGCCATCGTTTTTATGGTGGATGTAGCTACTGGTATCACTGACCTCGATGAGGCCATGGCTGATATGCTTAGAAGAACCACAAAGCCTGTTTATGTGGTGGTTAATAAGGTTGATAATGGGACACGTGAGTTGGAAGCAACCGAGTTTTATAGCCTTGGATTTGAACATAATTTCTTTATCAGCAGTATTTCCGGTAGTGGAACCGGAGAAGTGATGGATGCAATCGCTGGCGGAATTTCACCTGAAGATGCTGCAGATACACTAAAAGAAGACGGACTGCCCAAATTTGCCATTATTGGTCAGCCGAATGTTGGTAAGTCTTCTCTTTTGAATGCCCTTATCGGGGAGGAAAGGACCATCGTTAGCGATATCGCCGGAACCACCCGTGATACCATCCATACCCATTACAAGCTATTTCAGAAGGAATTTATGCTGATCGATACCGCAGGGATCCGCAAAAAGAGTAAGGAAAAAGATGACCTGGAGTTTTATTCCATCATACGTGCCATCAAAGCCATGGATGAGGCAGATGTTTGCCTCCTTGTACTGGATGCCGACAAAGGAATTACTGCCCAGGATGTTACCATATTTAGTCTTGCCACACGAAAAGGAAAAGGAATAGTAGTGCTTGTAAATAAGTGGGATCTCGTTGAAAAAGAAACGAATACAGCGCGTGATTATGAAAAAACTTTAAAGCAAAGAATTGCACCTTTTACAGATGTGCCAGTGCTTTTTATTTCGGTTAAGGATAAAACAAGGATATTCAAAGCCATAGAAATAGCCCTTGAAGTGTACGAAAACAAAAAGCGTAAAATCCCAACTTCCCAGTTAAATGATGTTATGCTGAAGGCAGTTCAGGCATACCATGCTCCGGTTGTTAGAGGAAATACTGTGAAAATTAAATATGTGACCCAATTGCCTACTGTCGTACCTTCTTTTGCCTTTTTTACCAATTATCCGGATGATATTAAGCAACCTTATCGCAATTATCTGGAGAATCAACTACGCACAAGCTTTAATTTTAAAGGGGTGCCCGTTCGAATCTTTTTCAGGAAAAAGTAAAAAAAGCTGTTAAAAGTTTGTAAAAGCCAAATGGAACTTTATCTTTGCGACCAAATAAAACTAAAAAAAACAAGTACAATGAAAAAAGTATTCGCAATTTTAGCTGTTGCAGGTTTCTTCGCTGCATGTAATTCAGGTGAAACTTCTGAAACTCCTGCTGCTGACACAACTGCAACTGTAGCTCCAGCTGCTGACACAACTGCTGCTGCTGCTGACACTACAGCAAAAGCTGACACAACTGCTCCAGCTGCTCACTAGTAGTATTTGTTTTTAGACAATATTACTTCTTGCAAGAAGCTTTCCCGATTTAATCGGGGAAAAAGGTCTTCCACCTCAGGTGGAAGATTTTTTTTTTGCGACAGTTTGTACCGATTCATCCATTTTTAAGGGCATGGCATCAATATTGACTTATTTTTGCAGACTTACCCTTTGGGTAAATGGAAAATAATTCATGCCATTCTGGCTTAAGACTGAAAACGATATATGTTGAAAGAGAAACTTTTTTTCAGATCGGAAGACGATACAGACTTTATGCCCATCATTCCTATTAATGAGAATGACGGCGATTTTGATAAAGACACCATTATCCCCGATACACTTCCTATTCTGCCCCTTCGAAATACCGTGTTATTTCCGGGCGTTGTTTTGCCGATTACGGTTGGACGAGATAAGAGTATCAAGGCCGTTAATGAAGCCTATAAAACAGATAAGCTGATCGGTGTGCTTGCCCAAAAAGATGTAAATATCGAAGACCCTGAACCCAAGGACCTTTGCACTTTTGGTACCATCGCCAAAGTAGTTAAACTGATAAAAATGCCTGATGGTGGAACAACCATCATTATCCAGGGTAAAAAAAGGTTCGAACTACTGAACATGGTTTCTGAAGACCCTTATTTCAGGGCCGCTATTCGCATGCTTGCGGATGACGAAGTTCCGGTAGAAGAAAATTTTAATGCTATAGTAAGTAGCATTAAGGACCTTGCTACCCAAATTATTCAGCTTTCACCCAACCTGCCGACAGAAGCTTCGATTATTCTTAAAAATATCGAGAATCCTTCCTTCCTCATCAATTTTGTGAGTAGTAACCTCAACTCAGACCTTGCCGAAAAACAAGGACTGTTAGAGATACATGATATCCATCAAAGGGCCGAAAAATTGATCCAGATACTGCAACGTGAACTGCAGTTTGCTGAACTCAAGGATAAGGTTACGAATAAAACGCGCACCGAAATCGATAAGCAGCAACGTGACTACTTTCTTCAGCAACAACTGAAAAGCATCAAAGAAGAACTCGGTGGCGATACCAACGAAAGAGAAATAGCCGAAATGAAGAAAAAAGCAGAAGGGAAAAAATGGCCGGATGCTGCTAAGAACCTCTTTAAAACTGGTATCGAAAAATTGGAGCGCATGCACCCAAGTACACCCGACTATTCGGTTGTATATAACCATCTCGACCTAATGCTCGATCTGCCATGGAACGACCATACAGACGATAATTACGACCTCAAGAATGCCAAAAAAGTCCTCGATATCGACCATTATGGCATGTCTAAAATCAAAAGCCGTATCCTTGAATACCTTGCAGTACTGAAATTAAAGGGCGACATGAAAAGCCCTATACTGTGTTTTTTAGGTCCTCCGGGTATCGGTAAAACCTCCCTTGGTCGTTCAATTGCACATGCCATTGGAAGAAAATATGTTCGCCTGAGTTTGGGTGGTATGCACGACGAAAGTGAAATACGCGGACACCGTAAAACCTATATAGGAGCAATGCCCGGACGTATTCTCCAGAATATCCGTAAATGCAAATCTTCTAATCCGGTAATGATACTGGATGAGATTGATAAAATAGGAAACGATTTCAGAGGCGACCCATCCTCTGCATTACTGGAAGTATTGGATCCGGAGCAGAACAACAGTTTCTATGATAATTACCTGGAACTGGAATACGATCTCAGCAAGGTATTGTTTATCGCCACTGCCAATAATCTCCAGAACATCCAACCTGCATTGAGGGATCGTTTGGAAATTATCGACCTGAGTGGTTATGCTATTGAGGAGAAAGTAGAAATTGCCAAGCGTCACCTGATTCCTAAACAGAAAGAAGCGCATGGACTGGCAAAAGTGCCCGTTAAAATCAATGATAAAGTAATTGAAAAAGTCATTGAAAATTATACCAGGGAAAGTGGGGTGCGTGAGCTCGACAGGCAACTGGCATCCATTATGCGCTATCAGGCAAAAGAGTTGGCAATTAAGAATAAAGTAAAATCAACGGTAACAGCCGCTGATGTTGAAAAGATACTGGGTCAGGCAAGGTATAGTAATGAAATCTATAAAACCGCCAATATGCCCGGGGTAGCTGTTGGCTTGGCCTGGACTTATGTTGGAGGTGATATCCTGTTCATTGAAACCATACTTGGTGAAGGAAAGGGTGATCTTAAACTAACCGGTAATCTGGGTAATGTGATGAAGGAAAGTGCCAGCACAGCACTTAGTTACCTTCAGGCCAATGCAAGGAAATATGGTATTGATCCCGAGGCATTTAATAAGAAATCTATCCATATTCACGTTCCGGAAGGTGCAGTGCCTAAAGATGGCCCTAGCGCCGGAATAACCATGCTAACATCTCTTACCTCTGCTTTTACCGGCAGAAAAGTAAAACCTTATCTGGCTATGACGGGGGAAATTACCCTACGCGGTCAAGTACTGCCAGTAGGGGGTATCAAAGAGAAAGTGTTGGCTGCCAAGCGCTCCGGACTTAAAGAGATCATTCTTTGCTGGCAAAATGAAAAAGATGTAAAGGAAATTGAAGGCGATTTCATTCGCGGACTCCAGTTCCATTATGTTAAAACCATGCAGCAGGTTGTGGATATTGCACTGGTTTAAATAAAAACATCTTTTAAGTCAACTTTTGGCCTACAATATTGTTATTAAAGCATCAACATTTTCTTCATGTTGGTTGTTTTAAGGGTTAAGATCCTCCATTTTAATGGAGGATTTTTTCTTTTCATCAGCTTCCGGTTTAGAGGGAACAGGATTTCTTATTTCTAAGAATATAACAGAAAGCCTCCCGGTTTCTTCCCCAGTTATATTAGTTTTGATTGTATTGTGCATTACCGGATTCTAATAACATCTTGTTTCTTCCTCATAGGGTATATGGGAAAATCCCAAACATTGGGTGGCAATGCTGTGTTTAATTTTTTAAAGCAACCCAATACCGCTCAACTTGCTGCGCTGGGTGGATTAAACATCAGTTCTTCCGGAAAGGATGTAGGTATGGCTTTTCAAAATCCTGCCCTGCTACGGAACGATATGCACCAGCAAATCAATACATCCTTTAATGCATTTATTGCCGGGATCAGCAATTATAGTATTACGGGTGGCTGGCATTTGGAAGAGGCTAAAACCAATCTGGGAATAGGGATTAATTATTTCAACTACGGAAGTATTGACCAAACAGATGCCAGTGGTAATATCTTCGGCAGGTTTACCCCCCGGGATTATGTTGTTCAGGTTATGGCATCAAGAAGCCATAAAGAAAAATGGTGGTATGGAACAACCCTTAAATTTATTCATTCAGGTTATGGTCAATACCGATCTTCTGGCGTAGCCATGGATGTTGGCTTGAATTACCACGACCCTGAAGAAGGAATACAAGCTGCAGTGGTGGTAAAAAATATGGGAACCCAGTTAAGTACTTACGCCGGTTCGGGTAGGAAAGAAGAATTGCCTTTTGATCTGCAGATGGGTATTTCAAAACGACTTAAAAATGCACCTGTACAATTCTCTTTAAGCTTTCACGACTTACACCGGTTCAATAATTTTTATAACGATACCAGTTTCAGGGCAGGGGAGGGTGATGATGATTTTTCAAAATCCAATACACTACAAAAAGTATTCAACCATATTGTTATTGCAGCCCAATTTTATCCGCATGAAAAAATTGAATTTACTACCGGCTATAATTTCCAAAGACGTTACGACCTGAACGGATTCAATATCAGTAATGGTTTAAATGGGTTTAACTTTGGGGCATCGGTAATACTTCCAAAATTGCATATCCGATATGCTAGCGGCTTTTACCAGCAACAATTATTTCACCAGTTTTCTTTCAATTTTAACCTGAAAGGTAATTCCCTGTAGTAATTCCTTACTTCAATAAAAGTTCCTGAAAGCGGTCAACAAATGTTGCAACATGAAAGCCATCCATCAATGCATGATGGACATGAATGGAAACCGGCATTTGAGCATCGTCATTTGATCCGGTCATTTTACCAAATGAAATTTTCGGACAGGAATCTTTGAAACTAAAACTCCTGGCGTGCGATAAACTCGTGAAGTTTAGCCAGGGTATTGATGAATAGTGAATCACGTTTTCACCTGAAATTGCAGGAATCAATCCAGAGGTATTACGAACTTCATCAATTATATTTTTTGCATTGGCACTAAAAATGGAAAAATCAGGATCATAATCCATATAAGAAAACCCAAAAGTGCCATCAGGTCTGTTGATCGTTGGAGAAGCATTTACCTGATCATATATATACACCTGTTCCCCTTCAATCCGGTAACGAAATGGGGTAGTTTCATTCGCTGCTTTTAGAGAAGCATGGAGGTAGTAAAGAAAAAAAGAAAAACCGTTTTCCTTTGCCACTTTATAAGCCCTGCCGCAATTTACCTGAACCGTTATGCCAAAAAAAGGCTCTTCAAATTGATTAAAAAAACGAAACTGGTCTTTACGATTCCAGCTATTAATATCGAGTAAGGTTTTCATGGAAGCAAAAAAGATAAAACGTCTTTAATAGAGTTAACCTGCCTGAAGTTGACATGTTCAATATCTTTATCGATGGTTTCATGTGCCCAGGTGGTATGATAAGGAATATGTACTGCATGTCCACCAATATCCAGCACAGGTAAAACATCAGACTTCAGCGAATTACCCAGCATCATAAACTGTGAAGGTTGAATATCCAGATGTTTTAACAGCTTAAGGTAATCACTGTCTCTTTTCTCAGACATAATTTCAATATGATGAAAATAATGTTCGAGTCCCGACTTCCTTAATTTTCTTTCCTGGTCCAGTAAATCTCCTTTTGTGGCAACAACCAGTTTGTATTTTCCATGTAATGATTGAAGTACATCTTCCACATCTTCTAATTGAATAATGGGCTTTTCTAGTAATTCTTTACCAAGTTCAATAATCTTCTCAATTACATCGACCTTGATGGTCTTTTGTGAAAGTTCCATGGCTGCTTCAATCATACTCAGCATAAAACCCTTTACACCATAGCCATATAAGTTGATGTTCCTGATTTCCACCTGTAGTAGTTCCCTTGCAACTGAATGATGGGGGAGATAGTCTTCCAGTAATTCACAAAACCTGTCTTCAGTTTCCCTGAAATAGGGTTCATTTACCCAAAGGGTATCATCCGCATCAAAAGCAATAACTTTTAAATCATTCATGTCCTTCTGTTTGTAGTGCGAATCAAGCGTTGAATTACGGGTTGGTTATTTATAGCTTATGGTTCAGCTAAAATCAATAGGCCATGAGTTATAATCGCTATAAACCATATGCCAGGTCTTATTCAATCCTTGATTAGCAGTCATTATTTCCCTCCTCCGGGTTTCTTTGGTAAAACCGCTTTGGGTTTTTCCGCCGGGGGTGGGGTTGTTGAACCCTTCCCCTCTTTTTTCTCCGGTGTTTTTGGTGGGTTTATTTTGATATCTGATTCAGGGGCGATATCTTCTAGTTTTATGGTTTGCGGCACTTCATAATCCTCTGAAGTACCTGTTCCAACATCTTCTCCTTCTCCTCCCAGTATAGGTGTTGAATCGTTAAGGTAATCGATGATGATATCGTTATTCATCACATCTGGTTTTACAAAGCGGGCACTTTTATCAATACCGCAATTCGGATCTGCTGCGGCCTTACTGAAAAAATAAGCCCATATTGGCATAGCAGCTCGACCACCTTGTCCCCATGCGCTCTCTTTATTAAAGTGAATAAAACGATCATCGGCTCCTACCCATGCACCAGCCATTAACTGAGGTGTATATCCCATAAACCAGCCATCACTATTATCATTGGTAGTTCCTGTTTTGGCACCCATTTCAACCGACGGCATTCCGTAACCCCAGATACCGCGTCCGGTACCCACCTGTACTGTTCCCTGCATCATTTTTACTACTGAATAGGCCGTTACTTCGCTGATTACTTCCTTACGCTTTGGCGTAAAAGTTGCCAGTACATTACCATTACGATCCTCAACACGGGTAATATACATTGGCTTTACATTAAAACCTCTTCCAGGAAACATACTGAAGCCCTGCATCATTTCATACAATGAAATTTCGCATGATCCAAGCGCAATGGATGGATAAGGTTCTATCTTGGTCTTAAAGTCGCAACGCTCAAGAAAATTCACCAATCTTTTTGCACCATTATTTCCTTCTCCATCTAATTGCTTCATTATATAGGCTGATGCACAGTTGCGTGAAAAAGCCAATGCCGATGCCATTGGTAAAGCGCCACCCTGGCAAGACCTGCTGGTTGCTGGTACTAGCCCATAGCCGCCAAAATTCTGTTGTTCATCGTAAACAGTTGTGTTTGGGGTAAATCCGGCTTCTTCGATGGCAAGACTATACAGCAAAGGTTTCATGGTAGAACCTACCTGACGCTTTGTATTGAAATTTACGTGGTCGTATTTATATGTTTTAAAACCAATACCCCCAACCCATGCTTTAATTTCCCCAGTAAGCGGGTCCATTACCATAAAGCCGGCCTGTAGCATCTGTCTGTGGTAACGAATAGAATCATAGGGCGTCATGAGTGTATCTGTCTCCCTGTTATTGTTCCAGGCAAATATGCGCATGGGTGTTTTTTCGTAGAAGGTTTTTTTGATGTCTTCTGCTGACATACCCTCTCGGTCGAGATTTCTCCATCGGTCGCTTTGTTTCATAGCAGCTTCCAATACATTTTCATAACCTTTCCAGATCGACTTGTTTTTAATATTGGCCTGGTTATTAAAAAGCTTCTGCATGAAGTTCATGTGCTTGGCAACGGCTTCCTCCGCATATTGCTGCATTCTTGGATTGATAGTAGTATAAATCTTTAATCCATCCCTGTAAAGGTTGTAATGGTCGCCATTGTTCTTCTTGTTTTCCTTGCACCATTTTTTCATTTCTTCCGCAAGTATCATCCTGAAATAGGGGCCAAGACCAGCAGTTTCATCCAGCTTTTTATAGTTCAGTTCTATCGGCTTGCGCTTCAGTATGGTAGCTTCCGCATCCGTCAGGTATTCGTTACGAACCATTTGATTGATAACGGTATTACGCCTGTCGAGGGCAAGTTTTGGATTACGTCTGGGATTATAAATGGTGGCTCCCTTCAACATACCAATCAATACGGCAGACTCTTCAATATTCAAACGGTCTGGCTCTTTTTGGAAAAATGTTTTAGAAGCATTCCTGATTCCATATACATTATCACTAAACGCAACTGTGTTAAGGTATAGCGTGATGATTTCTTCTTTGGTAAAGTTGCGTTCCAGTTTTATCGCAATAATCGATTCCTTGATCTTCTGGATCATACGCAGGAAAATATTACGCGTGCTCCAGTTGTCTGTGAAGAGGTTTTTTGCTGTTTGCATCGTAATGGTACTGGCACCACCTTCTCTTCCAAGAAATACAAGGGCACGTCCTAAAGACCTTGGGTCAACACCGCTATGGTTGTAGAAGCGTTCGTCTTCAGTTGCTACCAGTGCATGTATCACATGTTTGCTGATATCCTGGTATTTAACATTGATCCTGTCTTCGCCATTGAGGTAATATTTACCCATCAGTGTACCATCCTGTGCATATACCTGGCTAGCCAGGGAGGCAGATGGGTTTTCTATATCATCAATGGAAGGCATACTGCCCAGCCAGCCCCAGTTAATCATCAGAAGGAATAAAATTCCTCCGCCCAGGGACCAGAAAAAAATGCGCCAGAAAATGCGAACGGTTTTTGACATAACAATCCTCTATTGGTTCTAAAAAAACGATGCGTAAAACTAAGTAAGAGTAATGGAAGCATGGCTTCCTACTCGTTAAAATTTACCAGGTAAAGCCTTTTGCATAAATTCCCGGAATGCGGCAATATCTTTTTTCTGCTGCAAGATCCGAAGGTTGGCAGGACTGATAATATTAAATCCATATTTTTCAGCACTTAACCAGGGTAATATGCTTTTGGCTGCCTGCGGTTTAATAAGATCTGTATAGCTTACTGCTTCACTCGCACTAAGGAATGGGCCCACCAGTAAAAGTTGTGTTTCCGGAACAATTGTAACGGTATTAATGGGTAATCGTTTGTTATAAAAGCGCTCCTGGTTGAATCTGTTCACAGCGTTTCTGGCTTCGCCCACAAACATGCCGTCTACTTTGTTTAATACCACAACAGCATACTGTGTATCTGCAGGTATAAACTCATATTCTGGTTCAGACAGATCAAGTTTAGGCGACTTAACTGCATTAACAAGATTTAGTCCTGCTGCAGGTTTTAATTCCTTCGGTTTTGGGATATCAGTATCTGTTGAATCCTTTTTCGTTGTTGTATTGATGATGGTTGCCGGGCCTGTAAGGTCTATACCCCTGGTAATTGATTCAGTTGGTCGCTCAACAGTTAAATTCGTGAGGTATGATTCAATTTCCTTTCTTCTTTGAAGTACATCAATCATAGTTGCCGCTTTTTCAGTAAGGGGCGATGTTGGGAAATTCGTAATTAATTGCTCCAGCCGGTCGATGGCAATACTGTCTTCAGATTTTTTGATGTAATAAATGGATTCAATATACAATAACTGGGGAGTCCACTTAGAGTTTTTAAACTGTAGCTCAATTTGTTTTTTAGCCGCAATTGCCGCTTCAAATTTTCCTTCTACAAATAAGTTGTAAATATTGTTATAACTGGTTGTAGCCAGGTCCTTGTTTGAAGAATTTGGTGTACCTGCAAGGAAGCGACTATCTGCGAAATTTTTGGTGAAGACAGCTTCCAGTGAATCAGCGGCGGAAATTTGATTGCTTTTACGGTAGCATTGAATCAGTTTAAAGCTTGCTTCTTCTGCTTCTGCTGAACGAGGGAATCTTTTCAATAAAGATTCATAAGCTTCAATTGCCGATGGGTAGTCATTAAGCTGATCCATGAAGATTGTTCCGTTTTCCAATAGTCCTCTTGCAATAATGATATTGGATATTTCTTTTTGTTCCGGAGTTAATGGGATGGAATTCTGTAATGCTTCCAGCGAAAGCTCTTGTTTTTTATCAACCGTTTTATTATCGGCAGATACAGTAGCCTGGTTTACAGCGGGCAATACTTTGTCAACTGCGGATTGTCTTCTCCAGCCATCTACATTTGGTCTGTTGCCCCAAATTTTGGTGAACTCATTAAAACCACGGCTCTTTAAATTGGCATTCTGAAAATAAAATTCTCCGGAATTATTGGCGAATAAATCAGCGGCCTGGTTTTT
The DNA here is from genome assembly GCA_965650685.1 of uncultured Sediminibacterium sp. Taxonomy (GTDB): domain Bacteria; phylum Bacteroidota; class Bacteroidia; order Chitinophagales; family Chitinophagaceae; genus Sediminibacterium. Next base: position 63,927 of record CBFGPM010000010.1, on the reverse strand, counting down.
ATCTGCAGGAATATCACTACCGAAAGAGGGTTCGTCCGTTTCTTTTAAACCTCTTTCTTTTCTCAGTTTTCTAAGTAGTCCTTTAAGCAAACTCAAACGATCAGCTTCCGGCATTGCAGCAATCAACTGAACACTATCTTCCCGAATAATATTCTCCTCATTCTCTGAAATGAGTTGCAGCGCTGGTTTACGTTTAGTAATTCTTTCCTGCTCTGCTTCTTTCAGCATACTAACCTGAATACTGTCGTAAAAACGGAATGATTGACCATACGATTTTCGATCATAATTCAAGTCGCCCAGTAAAAGAAAACTTTCTTGCTTTTGTAGCGGATTATCGTTGCTATATGCAATGCTTTTTAACAATAACTGTTGTGCTGTTGGGTAATTTTTTCTGGACAACTCAAGCTTGGCAGCAGCATAATAAATGATGTCGCGGTACACATCGTATTTATCTTTTTTGGCCATTTTGAGTAATTCGTTCAGGTTCTCCTGTAGCGCATTTTCTTTATCGCCAGTAGAAAGAGCAGCAATGTTCAGTCTTGCATAAACTTCCATAAAAGGATCAGTAGAATACCTGATGGCTGTTTGGTAAGATTGTATGGAAGCTGTATTGTTTCCGGCGAGTTCGTATAGTTGCCCAGCAAGGTAATAAGACCTAGCTCTGGCAAGATCATCATTACCTTTTTTTAAAGAGCGTACGAGGTAAGTGGCGGCGCTGTCGTAAGCATTCAGTTTATAAAACAGGTAGGCACTTAATTCATCGAGTGAAGGCTGTAACCTGTTTGGGAAGAGTGCGTCGCTTCTTAGCAGGGCAAGCAATCCGGCAGCTTCGGCTGTTTTTTCCTGTTCAAGATAAGTTCTGACCATCCAGATAAAACTTTCATTTCTGCTGGGGAGTGTTGTAGTTAGTTTTTTCCAGAGATTTCTTTTTTCACTTGTGGCAATAGAGAATACCCCTCCTGCATTACTCTGGTTACTTCCGATGGGAATATCATAGCCGTCGTCTTTCGGAGCAAATGCATAATTCACGTATTGGAATACCATCTGGGCAGAATCAAAATCCTTTCTTAACAAATATGCCCGACCCATGAGCATATAAAGGTTGTCTACCCAATCGCTTCTAAGATCATGTAACAGAATGCCCGCTGTACATTTATACAAAACTGTATCTATATGATCCTGTGCTGTTGTTTCCAGGTCGTAATCATAAAACGACAATAGCTGGGTATAATCGTCTCGGTGCGATTCAGTGGCCCTTTCCAAAATTTCATTCAACCGCTGGTTGGCATTGAAGTAATAGTTGAAATGCGTAACGGTATTATTATAAATCCTCTTTGGAAGGGTAAACTTTTTATTGCCTGTTTTCTCGGCTGGGAGGGTGCGGTTTTCGTAAGGTTTATCCTTTTTTACTTCGATGGTTGTATATGGCTGGGCCAGGGTACTGTTTTGGGCAAACAGCAACAAAGCAACTATACAGGGTATATAGGCTACCACGGGTAATATAAATCTTGCATTTCTCTCCATAAAAACACTTTAAAAATACAGTTATTTCCCTTTCTGAGATGGGTAAAAGCAGAATCATCATTACCTTTAACCTGATTTTACCTTATGGCCAGTACAGAGAATAATAGTAACCTTAAACGCATTCGCAATAATTATCGCCTTGTTGTGATGAATGACGACACATTTGAAGAAGTGGTTACCTTCCGTTTGTCGAGGCTTAGTGTGTATATTGGATTAAGTACGGTATTTGTGATTCTTGTTGGACTAACCATTGCGCTTATTGCATTTTCTCCGCTTAAATATTATATACCGGGTTACGGAACAAGAGAAAGCAGGGCCGCGCTGCAGTCGCTGAAAATGCGCACTGATTCCCTGGAACAGGCTATACGTTATAAAGAACAGTATATAGACGGAGTGAAAAAAGTACTCTCAGGAAATACACCTGCTGCATTGGATACCATTGCATTGGTGATACCCAAAGCAGATATATCCAATGAATAAGAAACAGCGGAAACCCGTTTCTTACCTTCAATATGCCGGAATGGCTTCTCAGTGGATCATCCTATTACTTGCCGCAGTATATTTGGGTCGATGGATAGATGCCAGGGTGCATGTTAAACAACCCTTATTTATCTGGATACTGCCTTTGCTGGCACTAACAGGATTACTGGTTAAATTAATCAGAGATACTTCCAAAAAATAATACCTATGTCGAAACATATTAAACCTCTGTTACTGCTGTTCCTTGGTATTAATGCGTTGATTTTGGTAGCCAAAAGCAGGCTGGAAGGAATGGGGATGCGATATGAAGTGGTTACCATTGCCAATATCCTACTCTTTTTATTCACCCTGATCAGCCTCCTCTTACAGATAAAAGCGGCATCGAATGCTAATCCAAATGCCATTGTAAGGGCGGTAATGGCTGGAATGGGTATTAAACTCATTGGTTTTGCCGTGGCGATACTCGTTTATCTTTCAATAGTGGGGAAAGACAAGAGTAATACATCTGTATATGCTTCGCTGGGTTTGTATATGATTTATACCTGGGTGGAAGTCCGTTTATTCCTGAAACAGAATCCAAAAAAGAATGCCAAAAGCTGAGCATCCCATGCAGGCGCTGGCTGCTTTTCTTCCGGAGGGCAGCTTTGAAAAAGTTGTTGTGTATATCCAGCAATACAAAGTACACCTAACTATCACCAAAAAAAGAAAATCTGTTTTAGGGGATTACAGGCATGCCAGTATGGGCAAGAATCACCGTATTTCGGTAAACGGTGACCTGAATAAATATGAATTCCTCATAACGTTATTACACGAGTTGGCTCACTTACTTACATTCGAACAATACCGCAATAGGGTGGAAGCACATGGAAGGGAATGGAAAAACTGCTACAGTGCATTGTTATACGATTTTGTTCAGTTGGGCGTATTTCCCGATGATGTGCGAATGGCTTTGCAGCGCTCTATTATGAACCCGGCAGCAACAGCTAATGGGGAAACAGACCTTTTACTCGTACTTCGTAAATACAATAAACAACAACAAACGGGATTGATACCTGTGGCAGAAATACCTTCCGGACAATTATTTCAAACAGAGAATGGCCGTGTCTTTATGAAAGGAGCACTTAGAAGAAAAAGATTTGAATGTGTGGAAGTAAAAAGTGGGCTTCGGTATTCTTTTAGTGCGGTAACAGAAGTGCTGCTAATAGAACCTTAATTCCTCTGTGTTACATTGTTCTGCCACTTCTTCTGTAGTGAATGGGGAGAGTGTTCACCGCAGAGATACAGAGATAATGAGGTTTTCGCAGAGGTGGAATAAAAAGAAAAAGCCTTTTATAAAAGATTATAAAAGGCTTTTTATCAGATAATAATTTATACTTAAGCTACTGCTTTTTTCACCAGAGCGGCTGCTTCACTTAATTCAATGGCAGATTGAACTTTCAATCCACTTTCATCGATCAGTTTTTTCGCTTCAACTGCATTGGTTCCTTGTAAACGTACAATGATCGGGATATTGATATTTCCCAGTTTGTTGTAAGCTTCAATTACACCTGCAGCTACACGGTCGCAGCGTACAATTCCGCCAAAGATATTAATCAGGATAGCTTTTACGTTTGGATCTTTCATGATGATGCGGAAACCAGCTTCAACAGTTTGTGCATTTGCTGTACCACCCACATCCAGGAAGTTAGCGGGTTCACCACCACTTAGTTTAATCATGTCCATGGTAGCCATGGCCAATCCAGCACCGTTTACCATACAACCTACATTACCATCGAGTTTAACAAAGTTCAGGTTGTACTGACCGGCTTCTACTTCTGTAGGATCTTCTTCAGATACATCCCTTAAAGCGGCTGTATCTGCATGACGCATCAGTGCATTATCGTCGATATTCATCTTACAGTCAACCGCGATGATTTTTTCATCACTTGTTTTAAACAGCGGGTTGATTTCCAGCATGCCGCAATCTAATCCGACATAGGCATTATAAAGATTGGTTACAAATTTTACACAGTTTTTAAGGGCCTCTCCACTTAAGCCAAGGTTAAAGGCAATTTTTCTTGCCTGAAATCCCTGTAAGCCACCACCCGGGTGTACCCACTCTTTAAATATTTTTTCTGGGGTATTATGGGCTACTTCTTCAATATCCATTCCACCTTCCGTACTGTACATGATTACATTCATGCCTTTTGCACGATCAAGCAGGATGGAGAGGTAAAACTCTTTTACCGAATTTGGACCAGGGTAGTAAACATCCTGGGCAACCAGTATTTTATTTACTTTTTTACCTGCGGCACCAGTTTGAATGGTTACCAGGGTACCTCCCAGTATATTTTTGGCAATAGTTGCCACATCTTCCACACTTTTTGCTACGGCAACACCTCTTTGTTCTGTACCCTCAATTTTACCCTTTCCACGGCCTCCGGCATGTATTTGGGCCTTGATTACGGCAAAATTATTGCCGGTTTGGGTCTTAATCTGACGATAAGCTTCCTCAGCAGCCATTACTGTATCCACCGCAATACCTTCCTGTACGGGTACATGGTATTTCTTAAGGAGTTCCTTAGCTTGATATTCATGGAGATTCATACGCGGAAAAATTTTTGCGAAGATAAGAGAATCAGCCATTCAGATTTACCTAGAAATTTTATTGTTGAAACATTAATTTCCCTATTTTTACGATGCCCTATAACTGTAAAAACAAAAAAACCATGAAAAAACTAGTTCTTAGTCTGGTAAGTGCCGCCATGATCATTGGCATTTCTTCTTTTACTGTATTAAAGAAAAAAGCTCCTATTACATTAGCTGTGACTGAAAAAAGCCGCATTGACTGGATCGGATCCAAAGCAGGTGATTTTCATACCGGAACATTTGCACTTAAAAGTGGTTCGGTACAAATAGACAACGGTAAACTTACCGGTGGATCTTTTGTAATTGATCTTGCTAATCTTAAAGTAACCGATGGCGCAGGCGATCGTTTGGCTGGTCACTTGAAAAGCGCTGATTTTTTTGATGTTGCAAAATTTGGTGAGGCTACCTACACCATCAGCTCTGTAAATTATACCAGCGATACCAATTGCGAAATCAATGGTAATTTATCACTGAAAGGAGCAAGCATACCAGTAAAATTCAATGCTAATATCCGTAGTGCAAGCGAGAAAGGATTTTTCGGACAAGCTTACTTCAGCGTAGACAGAACTACCTTTGGTATTTTGTACAAAGGTCCTTCTAATGATGTGCAACTGGCAATTCACCTTTTTGCTAAATAAGCAACTATTTTGTATCTTTATAGAAAGAGACCTACGGGTCTCTTTTTTTATGCCTACTGCCTTAAGAGACTTATTTTTAACTCATGTACCGTTTTTTGCTGCTCATTATTTTATTAGCATCCTGCAGATCAATTACCCCTTTGCAGATTAGCCAGGGCACCACTGGATCTTCTTTTTATCAGAAAACTGCCGCCCAGCAATGGAAGCAGAGAGAAACAATCGCCTTAGAATTATTGTCTGCCGGTAATATGCCCGCTTTTTTAAACCATTTTGTTCCTATTCGTGCGGAAATAAAAGATGTAAAGGGTAAAAAAATCAAAGCGGTTTACTATGTAATGCCCGACTATCTATCAATCGGAACCAATGCCGATTGGGCCAGGATACCATTAACGCCACAGACAGCACAAAAAGTAGCAGATCAGTACCATTGCTTTTTACCTACCAGAAAAATGGTCAACGATATTTACCAGCAAGCCAAAGTGAAACTGGACCCCATACCCATGTTTGCGTTCAGGGATAGTACCGTTACGATGTGGCAACATCATCTCATGATTGAAGGACAGCGCAAGGGTAGGGCAGGACTTATCGCTGGCATTAAAAAAGATGTGGTTATTAGTACGGCCCTAAAAGTATATGAGAAAAATGACCGTGTAGCCATATATGGGTGGCATAAGCCAGACGGTAAGCCTATTCAACCCCTTTATACCAAACACGTTAACTGGTATGTTGATTATAGCCATGGTATCAGGCTGGTCTATCAAACTATTTGGGTAAATGGTAAAGCAATGAATTATAAGGACGTACTCAGTAATCCGCTATTACAAAAATTACTTTGCGATGAGGATAATTGTGATTATGAGGGGGGTAGGTATTAGGTGCTAGGTATTAGGTGTTAGGTTTTCTGAGGAAGTCCATAGTCCATGGTCTATGGTCTACCCCAAGTAACGTTCCTCAATAATGCTCCGGTGGTGCATCATGTGTCCATAAATAATATACACGAGGGCATTTGCAGTTATTCTCATACCACTTGCAACACCTGCATTATCAAATTGGGTGGGTTGGATAGATTGAAGTAAAAGGTTGGTTGATTTTCTTACTGCCATAAACTCTTCCTTAATATCGTCAAATGATCTGATTGATGCGGCTGCCTGTTCTGCATAACTGTTTTCATCAAAGGAAGCAAGGGGAGTAGCATCGTTTCTGGCTATTCTAAGCAGGCGATAAGACATAATCCTTTCTGTATCTACCACATGCTGCAGTAAATCTTTTAAAGTCCATTTTCCGGGAGCGTATGCGAAATCTGCTTTGGCTTCGGGCAAACTGGTATAAAAATTTTCCAGTGCTGTGGCATATTTATTTTTTATCTCCGAAATACTTTCAGCATCAATTTTACTGATATAACCTTCAAAATAAGGTGGGTAATCGCCTGCTACTGGTTTGCTCATCGATTAATGTGCTTTATTTTTTTTAATGGCAGAAGGTTTTACTTCTGTATTATTAGTGGTGGTACTTGCCGTATTAAACTGGTCTGCAGTTACTATGGCATTAAATGCATTTACGATACCTCCTGATTTTGATAAAGTTGCAAATGGAACAATATCCGCTTTTGGCCCTGGTCGGAAACAAAGATTATTAGTATCAGGTATCAATACAGATTTCTCGATGATCTTTTTTACCTGAATAGCAGACAGGTTTGGATAATAGGATCTGATTAAAGCAGCAATACCCGTTACAATTGGGGTAGACATGCTCGTGCCCTGTTGGTTGCCGTATTGGTTACCTCCTGGCATGGTAGAATAGATTTTTACACCTGGTGCAAATACATCCACCATTTCTTTGCCATAATTGCTGAATTCAGCTGTAAGGTTACCCGTAATTTTCGGATCACTACTTGCACCTACGGTAATAAAATTACTGGCGATAGTATTCCATTGCTTTAAACGCGGATTAGGAAATACTTCTTTTTCATCAATATTTATTCCTTCATTGCCTGAAGAGTGCAATACGAGTACATCTTTTGTTTCGGCATAACGAATTGCACTGTCTACCCATACTTTTTCAGGGGAGAAGGATTTGCCAAAACTCATGTTGATTACTTTGGCACCATTATCTACCGCATAGCGAATGGCAAGTGCAATATCTTTGTCGTATTCGTCTCCATCAGGCACTACCCGCAACATCATGATTTTTACATTATCTGCAACGCCATCAATACCCAATCCATTGTTACGTTGTGCGGCAATTAATCCACTTACATGGGTGCCATGATCCGGATTTGGGCCCATCACATCGGCATTTCCATAAAAACGATCATTGAGGTTAAAGTAATTGTCGCCCACTACTTCAGCACGATAATCTTTAGGTGCTTTTTCTTTTGATTCGAAGGCCGATTTTTTTCCGTCAATATATTCTTCCAGTTGTGATAGTAAAACTGTGTTTTTTTCTTCTGCATCAAGGCCAATCATTTTCATACAGGTGAGGAAACCCATTTTGGCTTCTTTTCCTGTTCTGCTGGTTGGCTGAAACTTTTCCAGTTTTTCAAAATTGTATTCTTCACAACCCATTTCCTGACGAAGCACTTTATCATGCTTTTTCAGTGCCTTGGTGGTTACTTCTACAAACATCAGTTCCATCTGTTCTTCTGCACTGAAATTCAATTCGTTCAAGGCTTTCTTCCAAAGTGCAAATTGATCACGCTCTTGTTCCGTGAGTTGGTCAAAGTTGATCACTTTATCAGCAAACTGATTTTTCCATCTGTGGAATACCCTTGAGCGTTCATCGGCCGCTTTCTTTACATTTCTTCCATCTTTGTTTCCTAAGAAATTCCATCCATATACATCATCGATATAACCGTTATGATCATCATCTATTCCATTCCCCGGTATTTCTTTTGGATTGCGCCATAAAACAGATTTCAGGTCTTCATGGGTAGTATCGACACCTGAATCAAGTACTGCTACAATAACTGGTTGTGGTTTTTTCTGACTATTGCGAAGAAAATCATAGGCTTTATTCAAACTAATACCATAGAATGAATCTTTTGCAAAATCCATCTGATACCAGGTTCTGGGAACCTGTTGTGCATTCACATAGCTTGAAGCAATCACGAGTGGCAATGCCACTATTCTGTATATCCCACGAAACATTAAAAGTATATTTTTACTATCCCTACAAATTTCGGTAATGATAATGAAAATTTAATTGCAGGGGATATTTTTAGGATAATCTTGGCGTCGGATAGACTGGTTTTGAAGGCGGTAATTTTATTTTTTAGTTTTCCTTAACAAATAATGCGAATCAAGGGTTGAAATCTGCCAAAAATGAGAAAATCATCGATAGAGAGGTCTTTTGAAATTATTAAAGCAGGCTTCTAAAAAATAATAGTTCCTAATCTTATTTGGCTGCTTAGATAGAACGCGGATTTATCATGATCTATCATGATAATCATGATAAATCTGCGTTCCATTGCCCGCTCCTATGAAATTTCAACCCTTGATTCGCATTAATGGCCAGGGTTTATTCATCCCGGGGCAGAACGCCCAGATAAGCTTTCCATGGACCAACCTCATCTTTGTATTGATAGGATAGAACCCTTGTTACTTGATGCAGGTGGTTTAAGTCGTGCACAACCCAGGTAGATAATAATTCCCCCAGTGATACTTTTCCAAATGCTGGATGTGTAGCTGTTCGGTTATAATCTGTTTCGGTAAGATTGAAAGCTAATAGACTTTCTATATTGGCTAACCTTATTTTTTCAAATTCAGTTAATAGGTCGATAAGTGTTTTACCCTTACTGATTTCAAACTGTGCAAAGCGATCGAAGGGCAGAAATGTTTTTTCTTCCTGGTCTGATAAACAAATTTTCAGGCGTGGTATCCAGTCTGTATACTCACCATGAATCAAATGCCCGACAATATCATAAGGCGACCATGTGTCCGGACCTTCATTTCCAAAAATCAGGTGATCGGGTAAACCTTTGAGCAGGGTATTCAAAAGCTTTGGTGTGCGTTCCAATAAGTTTATTGCTTCCGAAACTGAAATAGCCATAACGGTTATTTTAAATCAAATTGTATGCCCTGTGCGAGTGGCAATTGTGTGCTCCAGTTAATGGTATTGGTTTGTCTGCGCATATATGCTTTCCATGCATCGCTTCCACTTTCTCTTCCTCCTCCTGTTTCTTTTTCCCCGCCAAAAGCACCTCCGATTTCTGCACCACTGGTGCCAATATTTACGTTTGCTATGCCACAATCACTTCCTGCATGCGACAGAAATTGTTCTGCCTCGCGCATATTGAGCGTCATGATAGCAGATGAAAGTCCCTGTGGCACTCCATTTTGCAAGGCAATAGCTTCCTCAATGTTGGAATACTTCATAATGTATAAGATAGGTGCGAAGGTTTCATGTTGTACTACTGGTAGGTTATTACCCGCTTCTGCAATACATGGTTTTACATAACATCCGCTTTCATAATTGCTGCCCTCGAGTACACCGCCTTCTACAATAAAATGACCACCTTGTTGTTTACAATCTTCAATCGACTTTTTGTATAGTTCAACTGCATCTTTATCAATCAACGGACCCACATGGTTATTGGTATCCAACGGGTTGCCGATACGAAGTTGGCCATAGGCTTTTATGAGCTTTTCTTTAAACTGTTCATAAACAGATTCATGAATGATGAGTCTTCTGGTAGTAGTGCACCTTTGTCCGGCTGTGCCAACAGCACCAAATACGCATCCGATTAATGCCATATCGAGGTCCGCTTCTTTAGAAATAATGATGGCATTATTACCACCTAGTTCTAAGATGGTTTTACCTAACCTGGCGCCTACTGTAGCAGACACAATCTTTCCCATCCTGGTAGATCCAGTGGCTGAGATCAATGGAATTCTGTTGTCTTTACTCATCCATTCGCCTACCTCTCTACCACCTTGTACCAAACAGTTAACGCCTTCGGGTACATTATTTTTCCTGAATACCTCGGCAACTATATTTTGCACTGCGATACCGCATAAGGGTGTTTTTTCACTTGGCTTCCAGACTGTGGTGTTTCCGCAAACCCATGCAAGTGCTGCGTTCCAGCTCCATACTGCTACAGGAAAATTAAAAGCGGAGATAATACCAACCACACCCAGCGGATGCCATTGTTCATACATGCGATGCATGGGTCTTTCGCTATGCATGGTGTTTCCATGAAGTTGACGGGAGAGGCCCACGGCAAAATCACAGATATCAATCATTTCCTGCACTTCACCAAAACCTTCCTGCAGGCTTTTGCCCATTTCATAGCTTACCAGTTTGCCAAGGGGTTCTTTATAATTACGTAATGCCTCGCCAACCTGTCTTACGATTTCTCCTCTTTTTGGAGCAGGCCACATTCTCCAGCTTTGAAAGGCGGAAGTAGCAGACTGAAGTACTTTTTCGTATGTATCGTTATCTGCTGTTTGTACGCTTGCAGTTTTTTTTCCATCAACAGGAGAAAAGGAATCTATGTTGATGCCTGTACCACTAATCCAGTTTGTTCCTGTTGAAGCAGAAGGGTTCTTTGATTCGATGCCGAGTATTTGTAGGAAATCCATGCTGGTTATTTTGCATAAAGGTAAAGAAATAAGTACCAGTGGATGAGATGGGGATTGTTGGAAACAAAAAAGTATCACCTTGTTGAGAACAACGTTGTGATACTTTTTTATCTAAAACCCTGCATGAAACGCCTTTCAGCATTTACAAGGTAAATTTACTTTGATGAGCTTTTGCTAATGCACCATATAGGTGAGTAATGGGTTTGAATCGGGGAATAATTACTTGGTCTTCGATATTTCAATTAACTGGTCATAAACAGCACTATAACTGCTACCAATCGGTATTTCTTTTCCAGTGATCCAAACTTTAGATTTGCTGAATTTTTCGATTTTAGCCAATGGCACAATAAAGGAGCGATGTACCCTGACAAAATCACGTGCCGGTAACTTCTCCTGAATGCTTTTTAAAGTCATGAGGGTGAGTACCGGATTAGGTTTAATGTAAATTTTGATATAATCATCCAAGGCCTCAATCAGATCGATGTCTTTGAGGTTCACTTTCATAATTTCATAATTCACTTTTATGAATAATGAATTTAACTGAACCTCTTGAGAACTAAGGAATTCGATGTATTCTTTGGCTTTGTAACAAGCCTTCAGGAACCGATCGTATTCAAATGGTTTTAGCAGGTAATCAACCGCGTCAACATTAAAGCCTTCAACCGCAAAATCTTTATAGGCAGTGGTAAAAATAACCGGAGGTTTATCTGTCAGGTTTTTATAAAACTGTATGCCGGTGATATCGGGCATTTGAATATCGAGGAATAAAAGATCAATTTTATTGCTCTGCATGTAACTAATAGCTTCATCGGTATTAGTGAAAGTTTTCTCCAGTTTCAGGAAAGAAATCTTTGCACAATATTCCTGTATTAGCTGTAACGCTAATGGTTCATCATCTATAGCTATACAATGTATCATGTTGTGATCTCGAGTTTAACGGTATAGGTTTTGTTTTCCGCAATAGTGGTTAATGTATGTCTGTCTGGATACATAAGTTCCAATCGGCGTTTAACATTATTAATGCCTATGCCCGTGTTTTCCATTAAATGACTTTCTGATGCAACAATATTATTGCTGGCATAGAACAAGATTTTATTTCCGGTCGTATTGATGGTAATATCGATGGTTGAAGTTTCTTTTGTGCTTACCCCATATTTGAATGCATTCTCTACGAATGGTATAAATATAAGCGGTGCAATCAATAATGTTTCGATATCGCCACTGGTTGAAAAGTTGAGCGTTACTTTATCCGTTAGGCGAACCTGCTGTAATTCAATAAAGTTGTGGATGAAATCAACCTCGTTTCTCAATGGTACAAGGTCATGCTGTGTTTCAGTAAGAATATAACGCATAATCGATGACAGCTTCATTACTGCCGGAGCTGTTTTTTCACTTCTTACAACCGCAAGCGAATAAATATTATTCAAAGTATTAAAAAAGAAATGGGGGTTAACCTGCGACTTAAGGAAAGAAAGTTCCGTATTCAATTTTTCGTTTTCTGTCTCTTTCCTTGTTTGTTCTGTTTTAAGCCATCTCTGTGTTACAGAAATACAGGTTCCAAAGGCAAATACTAATAAAAAGAGTACAGTATTATAGGGGTCCGCAATTGGTCTGGCTCTTCTTGGCGCACGGGTAAGTTTCGGAATTCCTTTAAATGCGGGGTTTCTGATAAATTCATTATTCTGTCTTATATATTCGGGTTCTACTAAAATATTTGCAATTTCTTTAGGTAAGAACAAGAATGCCCCCAAACATGCTGCGATGGAAAGAATATACCATCCCCACTTTTTATTGATCAGCAATTTTGGTACCAACACATGTGTGTTGAAATAATAGAACAGTACAATAAAAATGTTATTGCAGATGATCGTTGTCAGCATGTTATCGCTCATGCTGAACTCCCTTAGCCTTGGAAAGAATACCAGATAGGGCACAAAGAAAAAGCATGCCCAGGCAACTATATGGGTAAATATTGTGATGATTTTCTTGTCGTTTCGCACGAATTCGGTTGAAGTGATGAATTGAATAAATATAGTCTTTTTTATAAAAAAGACATTTTGCAAAATAGGGTTTAGTCGAAAATAACCAGGTTGGGAAGTTGTGTGCTACACAAGCGCAATAATGAAACCCTTGTTCTGCCAATCTGCAACCCTGTAACCGGTTTTAATCAAATCTATTCATGCATTTTCGATTTTGAAAATGATTTTGGGTGAAGATGGTTTGAGTATCGGTAAAATGCTAATAAGACTCTTTTTCATTGGGAAAATCGCCAGATTTCACATCTCCGATGTACTGTGTTACCGCGGAGTGAATCTGTTCCTGAAGATTGAGATATTGACGTAAAAAGCGTGGCTTAAATATATTATTAATGCCCAACATGTCATGCATTACCAATACCTGACCATTACAGCCCCCACCTGCTCCGATGCCGATTGTGGGGATATTTAATGAGTTGCTCACTTCTGTGGCCAGGCTTGCAGGTATTTTTTCAAGTACAATAGCATAGCAGCCAGCATCCTGTAAAAGCAAAGCATCTTTTTTCAGTTTGGCAGCTTCGGCTTCTTCTTTGGCCCTGACATTATACGTACCGAATTTATAGATTGATTGAGGAGTAAGTCCGAGGTGCCCCATCACTGGTATTCCTGCAGATACAATGCGCTGAATACTGTCTAATACTTCCTCCCCGCCTTCTAACTTTATTGAGTGTGCGCCACTTTCTTTCATGATTCTTATTGCGGATGCCAGGGCGATATCGGAATTTGATTGATAAGAGCCAAATGGCAAATCAACAACGACCAGTGAACGATTAATTCCCCTTACTACGCATTGGGCATGATAAATCATTTGATCGAGTGTAATAGGAACGGTAGTTTCATTTCCCGCCATCACATTGCTGGCACTATCACCTACTAAAACAACATCTATACCTGCTTCATCAAACAAACGTGCAAATGAATAGTCGTATGCGGTGATCATCGATATTTTCTCACCGGTTGCTTTCATTTTCAGCAATGTATGTGTAGTGATTTTTTTTATTTCTTTATGAACAGACATAAGCTTGTTTTTAAATAAGCATTTGCAAAGTAGGCAGATTTTCAGGGATAAGTGTCAGAATGGAGATAAATTCATCCTAAAGCTGTTATACAACCTTCCCCGTTCTTTGTAAATCATCGTAGAGGTGTTGGATAAGTCCATCTGCCAGCCCTATTTTGGGAACAAATATTTCTTCTGCATCTGCCCAGCGCATCACATTGATATAAATTTGCAATGCAGGTACAATAACATCTGCACGGTCTCCCCTTAATTTATAGATATTGATACGATCTTCCAGTGAAAAGCTGGCGATCTCTTTGTAATAATCTTTCAAAAGCTCTATTGACAGAGGCTTGCCATCTTTTTTCTTGCTTAAGGAGAACACTTTATTGATATTACCACCGGTACCAATCGCAACGATCTTTTTATACCCTTTTGTACGGGTTTTAATGATCTCTTTCATTTCGGTCCAATAGCTTTCTTCCACCATTTCTTTTAAAAGCCTGATGGTACCAATATTGAACGATTGTTTGAAAACGAGTTTGTCTTCCGCAAAAAAAGTGAGTTCAGTACTACCGCCACCAACATCAATATATAGGTAGCTATGGTCTGTATCCATATTCTCGGCAACATGATTCTCATATATAATGGAAGCTTCTAAATCTCCACTGATGATTTCAATATCCAGGCCAGTCTCCAGTTTTATTTTTCGTATAAGGTCATTGCTGTTGCGGGCATCACGCATTGCGCTGGTGGCGCATGCAATGGTATGTTCCACGCCATAGGCATTAATCAAATGACCATAGGCTTTCATGGTTTGCAAAACCATGCCTCTTTTTTCTTTGGAAATTTCTCCTTTTTCAAACACGTCAAAACCCAAGCGCAAAGGAACACGCACCAGGTTTAGTTTGTTAAACCTGGGTTTTCCTTCTGCATCATGACTGACTTCTGAAATCAATAAACGAGCAGCATTACTTCCAATATCAATTGCGGCGAGCCTCAATATTTACTATGTTTTTCCGATGTAGGTAATGATAAGTCTCAATCTGAGAACGTATCTTCTTTTTACCTGCGGAAGGTACATAGTTGTTGCTTAATTCTTTGTCGAGTATCCTTGCTTTTACGTTGTCTCTTAATTGAATGTGGATAATCTCTTTTAATTCATTTCTGATATCGGGGTCATTTACAGGTACGGCGGCTTCAATTCGGTGATCAAGGTTGCGGACCATCCAGTCGGCACTGGATATGTAAATCTTTTCATTTCCTCCATTGTGGAATATTAACACACGGGCATGTTCAAGGTATTCGTCTACAATACTGATCGCTTTAATGGGGTGTTTGAATTTCTTAAGTTCAATAACTGCGCAGAATATACCGCGTACAATCATTTTAATATCGACGCCTGCAGTTGCTGCTGCATAAAGTTTCTCTATTAATCTTGCATCACTCAACGAGTTGATTTTAATAATGATAGAAGCGGGTTTGCCTGCTTTTGCAGCTTTTATTTCTTTATTGATTAATAAATCAATTTCGCGGCGCATATTATTAGGACAAACAAGCAGGGTTTTACACTGGTTCAGTTGAAGTGTGCCAGATTTATAGTTCTCTAGGTAATGGAAAATACGGTTGATGTCGGCCATTACCATTCTGTTGGCGGTTAGTAAACAGTGGTCGCCATATACATGAGCTGTTTTTTCATTGAGGTTACCTGTGCTTACGAAACCATACTGAACCGTTTTATTGCCTTTCCTTTTTTTAATGATACATAGCTTGGCATGTATTTTCATTTTAGGAACACCCAGTAATACTTTTACACCATCTTCTTCGAGTATTTTTTTCCATTCAAGGTTAGCTTCCTCATCAAAGCGGGCTTTTAGTTCAAGCATTACAATAACTTCCTTTCCATTTCTGGCTGCATTGATCAGTGCATTAATCACTTTCGAATTTGAAGCGAGTCGGTAGGCGGTTATTTTAATGGATTGCACTTCCGGATCCATCGCTGCTTCGCGCAGGAGGTCGATCAGGGCATGAAAAGAATGATAGGGGAAATGTAACATCACATCCTTTTTAAGTACCACATCTGTTACCCGATACCGACCATGAAATGCAGGGTGGGGGAAAGGTTCACGTCTGGTGTTTTTTCCATCAAACACATTTGGGAAGTCCATGAAGTGCCTGAAATTATGTATACGCCCACCAGGAATAATATTGCTTTTTCTGTTAAGGTTTAGTCTTCTGATCAGGTATTCAAGCAGACCTGCATCCATTTCTTTGTCGTATACAAAACGAACGGGTTTGCCCTTTCTCCTGTTCTTTAACCCCTTTTCAATTTTCTCCACAAAAGTGGTACTAACGTCGTTGTCTATATCAATTTCCGCATCCTTCGTTACTTTGAAAACATGGGCATCAAAATAGTCGTAATCGAAGTAGGTGAAAATATCTGGCAGGTTATGCCGGATAACATCTTCCAGTAAAATAATCCTTTTTTCGCCAGCCTTTGAAGGTAACAAAACGAAACGGCCAAGGTCTTTAGACGGAATTTCTATCAAAGCATATTTCTGGTCGTACGCGGAATCTTTTTTTCGCATCACCACACCGAGGTAAATGCTTTTGTCGCGCAGATAGGGGAGTTGCGGCAGGCTTTCGATCATCAGTGGAATGATATTCGATCGCACTTTTTCATCAAAGAAATGTCTGATATAATGCTTCTGTTCTTTTGAAAGTTGTTTCTCTGTAACCAGGAAGATTTTTTCTTTCTTCAGTTCTTTTAATATGCCATCCCAAATTCGGTTGAATTCATTTTGCTGATTCAATACAATGGTTTGTATCTGGTCGATGATCGATTGAGGATCTTCTTCCATATGCATGTTGAGCTTACGTCTTTTATCCGCATACTCAACCATGCGCTTTAGGGTAGCCACCCGAACACGGAAAAACTCATCGGTATTATTCGAAAAAATACCCAGAAATCGAATCCTTTCTTTCAGTGGCACAGAGGGATCATTAGCTTCCTGTAATACCCTTCCATTAAAACTTAACCAGCTTATATCGCGTTGAATCAGGTTTTTTTTCACAAATGACAGCGTTGATACGTAAATACTTCAGTGCTTCAAATATAAAAAAGCTGAAGTGAGGGCAATGTTAAGTTTGGGAAATTTGAAAATTTGGGAATTTGAAAATTTGGCTGCGAGCAACAAGTCGCAAGCTGCAAGTCTAGCGTAGTATGAAACGCAGATTTTCATGAAATTTAATGCCAATATTCCTTACAGCAATAGCTAGCAGCTAGAGGCTAGAAGCTCGCAGCCAAATATCAAGAGTAAGATTGCTTGATATGTTGAATAATGCCTGTGGTGGAAAAACCTTCCACTATGGGGTTTATAACTACCCGTCCTCCGGCTTCTATTACCTGTTTTGAGCCAACTATTTGTTCCACGGTATAATCGCCCCCTTTTACAAGCACATCTGGCATGATGGCAGATATGAGTTCGAATGGAGTGTCTTCTTCAAATACCACAACCGCATCTACCACTGCAAGGTTTGCCAAAATCAGGGCCCTGCTGTGTTCACTGTTTACGGGTCGGTCAGGGCCTTTTAATTTTTTTACACTCTTATCGCTGTTTACACCAACTATCAGGTAATCGGCTTCTTTAGCGGCAGCGCTTAAAGAGAATATATGGCCTTCATGCAGAATATCAAAACAGCCATTAGTAAAGGAAATGCTTTTGCCTGTTACGCGCCATGCTGCAACCCTTGCCAGTACCTGTGGAAGTGTCAGTATTTTTGTTTCGATAGCATTAATGGCTCTCATGAGATGTCTTCTTTTTATTATAAACCGGCAATACCAGCAAACTGATACAACCCAGTAAAACTACAATCAGGAATTGGGCAAACCATTGTAAAGTACCATTGGCAAAACCAATTTCAAAAGCTACTCCATTTTCC
The DNA here is from genome assembly GCA_965650685.1 of uncultured Sediminibacterium sp. Classification (GTDB taxonomy): domain Bacteria; phylum Bacteroidota; class Bacteroidia; order Chitinophagales; family Chitinophagaceae; genus Sediminibacterium. The sequence goes on along the minus strand of CBFGPM010000010.1, from coordinate 46,103 downwards.
TCTAATACTTTAGCGATGAAAAAGGCAAATGCGCCAATGCCACCTGGCGTAATAATCATTCCTATACTGCCAAATGACAAAGCCCCTAAAGCTGCACCCAGTCCTAAATGGGCAGTTCCATCAGTTGCCATGAGTCCAACCCAGGTACCGGCAGCGTATAAAAACCAAATCAATACTGAATATAAAAGGAAAAGCCCTTTCTGTTTTAGTTTGCGGATGCTGATTAATCCTTCCCAAACACCCCGGATGATTTTTTTTCCTAATTCAACAATTTTAAGGTGGGCAAACTTTTTGATCCAAACCCTTATTGCAATTATTAAAATAATCAATATGCCAGCAACTATCAGTAATGAAGTGATGGAAACGTTTTCCCCTTTCTTGAATAGTTGTCCTATTAGTTCCTTTCCATACTCTGCTAATATATCGGATTGAGTAACCATGGTTAAAACAAACACCAGGCCCAGTGATACAACATCTACAGCTCTTTCGGCAACGATAGTACCTACGAGTTTTTCCGCGGGCACTTTTTCATAGCGGGCTAAAAAAGTACATTTTAAAACTTCTCCCAGTCTGGGGATGGCGAGGTTGGCCAGATAGCCAATCATAACAGCAAAAAAAGTATTTGCAACGCGCGGCTGATAACCCATCGACTGGATCAATATTTTCCAGCGCAAGGCTCTTACGAGGTGACTAAGGGTAAGGATCAGAAATACAGGTAATAATAGCCAGTAGTTCGCTGTTGTTAAACTCTGTTTAAAGTCACCCCATTTGTCATCCGGTATTTGTTTAAAGCTCCACCATACCAGAAAAATGCCCAATCCAAGAAAAACGGCATATTTGGCAAAAGATAAGAATCGTTTTTTCATGGCCTGAAGGGGTTACAATAATATTCAACACAGTATTGGTTGAACAATAATCTGATTAGTAAGCTACAGCTTATTTCCTTCTTTTGGAAATACTAACGATGGTTTAAATTGTTTTGCAGCTTCGAAGTCCATGGTAGCATAAGAGATAATTACCACTGTATCACCCACCGCACCTTTTCTTGCCGCCGGACCGTTAAGGCAAACTACACCACTACCTCTTTTACCTTTGATGATATATGTTTCGAGTCGCTCCCCGTTATTTACATTAACCACCTGTATTTTTTCATTCTCGATAAAATTGGCGGCATCCATCAGGTCTTCGTCGAGGGTAAGACTGCCAACATAATGTAAGTTCGCTTCGGTGATTACAGCGCGGTGAATCTTAGATTTTAATACTTCAATTAGCATAGTGGGCGCAAAATTACTTACTTCTTCGGATGTACCATCAATCCTTTGTCAGAGAAATGTTATCAATTAACCTGATTCCCGAAAGAAAAGCTGCCACCAGGGCAACAAGGGGTTGTTGTCCGTCCCAGTTATTCACTTCCTCCAAACTATGAGCATCTGCTATGCTGATATAGTCAATTTTGCTGAAACCTGCTTTTAATAGTTGATCTGCTGCCCGGGTGGTTAAATCTGTTACATCTCCCTGCTTTAGGTTAGCTTTGATCCATTGAAGGCTATTGTATATAGCGGTAGCTTTATCCCTGTCATGCTCAGATAGTCGCAGGTTTCTGCTGCTCATGGCCAGGCCTGAACTTTCTCGCATGGTGGGTACTATGGTTGTTGTTACGGGTAGACCGGTTTGTCGAATAAGTTCGGTTATTACCATACATTGCTGGTAATCTTTTCTACCCAGAAACAATTCATCGGGCATAACTATGCTAAGTAATCTGTCTACCACCTGACAAACCCCTTGAAAATGTCCGGGTCGGTATTTGCCTTCCAGTAAAGTTTCCAAAGAACCGAGTTGATATTGTTTCTTCACATAATCTGAAGGGTAAATAACCTCTACTGAAGGTAGAAATAGTACATCGCAACCAGCTTGCTCCAATAACCTGATATCTGCTTCAATAGTGATGGGATATTGCTGAAAATCGGCCGGGTCGTTAAATTGGGTCGGATTAACAAAGATGCTACATACGGTACGGTCGCAATGAGTTTTTGAATTTTTTATTAATGATAGATGCCCGGCATGTAAAGCACCCATGGTAGGTACAAAGCCTATAGAAACGCCTGTTTCCCTTTGGATTTGTATATATTTATTTATTTCATATATAGATTTAACGAGTAACATGGGATGCCTGATTTGCTTGCTTTTAATCTTGAAATGCAGTTCAACTATATTTTCGTACCTTTGCCAACTCATTTTATGCTTCCCGCAATAAAAAATCGGTGCAAGGATGTCAACAAAGAAAAGAATTTTATTCATAGCCACAGAAATGTCACCCTACCTCGAATTGACAGAATTCGCGGAGGTTATCAATAAACTGGCTATCAAGAGCAATGATGGAGGATTGGAAGTAAGGTGTATTATGCCAAGATTTGGGGTGATCAACGAAAGAAGACACCGTCTGCATGAAGTAGTACGTCTATCCGGGATCAACGTATCAGTAGATAACGATGATTACCCACTTCAGATCAAAGTAGCATCCCTGCCAAATGCCCGTTTACAGGTATATTTTCTGGAAAATGAAGATTTCTTCAAGAGAAAGCAGATTTTCCATGATGATGAAGATAAGTGGTTCGATGATAATGCGCTACGTACTGTTTTCTTCTGTAAAGGGGCACTGGAGACCGTAAAAAAATTCGGATGGCCACCGGATATTATCCACTGTAGCGGATGGATGACCGGACTTATTCCCGCGTATATTAAAACAGCTTATAAGAAAGAACCCGTATTTGGTAACAGTAAAGTTGTATTCACCATTGGTGAAAACACCTTTAAGGAAAAACTGGGTGCCGGATTCTTGAAACAGGCTGTAATCAATGCCAATATTAAAGAAAAGGATCTGGAGGCATTCAAAGATGCCAATAATACTGCACTGTTTAAAGGAGGTGCCAGCTTTGCTGATGCCATTACTTTTGGTGCAGAAAAGATAGACAAGAAACTGGTAGAAGAATTCGGTAAAGTAAAGGGAAAGAAAGTAGTACCTTTTAAAGGCTTGGATTCTGATTTAACAGAGTATTTAGAATTGTACAACGACCTTGCGGGCAAGTAATCCACAACACAACATGCGTTTATTTTCGACACTTCGTAATACATTTATTTTCTGTATTATAACCGGCATTTTTGTAACCGCCTGCACCAGGATTACTTCTACCGATTTAGGCGGAGGTTTAATACCCCCGATTGATGGCGTATTTACAAAAGATACCATTCTTGATGTAATTACTGATACTTACAACGAAACAGATACCCCAAGAATTTATAAGGCAGATATTCACATGCTGGGAGCCATTACCAATGACCCGATTTTTGGTAAAACATCGGCCTCAATGTTTTTTGAATTATCTCCTCCTTATTTTCCATTCTTTACTTCTGGAAACAAAGACAGTCTGGTAATTGATTCTGCCGTTTTGATTTTAGGATACAATGGTTTCTATGGTGATTCAACACAACCATTACGTATAACTGTTTCTGAAATTGACCAAAGTACACCGCTCGATAGGAATCGTTTATACCCGGTTACAAATCCGGGAGTAACACCAATCAATATTGCCGGTCCATTGGCTAATCCTGTAAATGTAGATATACGCAGGTTGGGCGATACCGTAAAGAATAGGTATGAAGTTGCAACCAATCAGATCCGCATCAAATTACGGAATGATGTTGCACAGCGTTTTCTAAGAACATACGATTCCACAAACGCTTACAAATCTGATTCTATCTTCAGAACTTATTTTGCTGGTTTTGCTTTAACAGTAGACCAAACTGCACCTGCGAATGCCTTATTACGTATTAATCTGGCAGATACGAATACCAAATTTGCGCTTTATTACAGTTCAAGTTCTACAGGTGCAACTGTTAGAGATACATCTGTACTCTATATGCGTTTTAATACAGCAGCAAGTGGCGACGCAAACTTTATTGTAAGAAACAGAGCCGGTAGCCAGGTTACTAACTATCTTACTACTAATAACAATCCCAAATCAGATTCTCTGGTATATGTGCAAACTTCACCGGGAACCACTGTCAGGGTTAGGATTCCAGGGTTGGCATCTTTAAGTAACCGAATCATTCACAGAGCTGAATTAATTGCTGAGCAAGTTCCAGACGATGCAAACCTGCTTACCATCGATCGTCAAATGAGTGTTCCCCGATATCTATTACTCAGTGTATTGGATTCTGTAAATAACAGAAAACGCAATGTTAAGAACGATTATATTTTTGCAACTGATGGCCCTAACATAAACGATTTCGGAGGCTTTGCCTTCTATAAAACAACGCAGGGCTATGATCGTGTTGCAGGTTATACTTTTAACCTGAGCCGATATGTGCAAGGAATTGTAACAAGAAAAGATACTTCACATCTATTACAATTGTCCGCACCAACAAACGACTCCATTTATTATTCAAACCCTTATCCGCAAACTACTTCACCCTTATTGTATTACCTGAATCCGAGTATTGGTAATGATCCGGCTAACGGAAGGGTAAGATTAGGCGGCGGAACGCATTCAAGGTTCAGGATGCGATTACGAATTGTATTCTCCAGAATCTAATCTTTCATTTGCCTATATTTGCACAAATTTAAATTAACCTATGCCTTATTTATTTACTTCCGAGAGCGTGTCTGAAGGACATCCGGATAAAGTAGCTGACCAGATTTCAGATGCATTAATCGATAATTTCTTAGCCTTCGATGCACAATCAAAAGTTGCCTGTGAAACCCTGGTAACCACTGGTCAGGTAGTACTGGCAGGTGAAGTAAAATCAAAAGCATACCTGGATGTACAGGAAATTGCCCGTGGTGTAATCCGTAAAATCGGCTATACCAAGAGTGAATATATGTTTGAAGCGAATAGCTGTGGTATATTATCAGCTATTCATGAGCAATCAGCAGATATTAACCAGGGTGTAGATAAGAAGAAAAAAGAAGAGCAGGGAGCAGGAGATCAGGGTATGATGTTTGGTTATGCCAGCAATGAAACCGATGATTATATGCCACTTGCACTGGATCTTGCCCATAAGATCCTGATTGAACTGGCTGCATTGAGAAGAGAGAATAAACAGATCAAATACCTGCGTCCTGATGCAAAGAGCCAGGTTACACTGGAATATGATGATAACAACCAGCCTGTAAGAATCGACGCAATTGTGGTATCTACCCAGCACGACGACTTTGATACAGAAGCTAAAATGCTGGCTAAAATAAAATCAGATATCATCAATATCCTGATTCCACGCGTTAAGAGCAAGTACAAGAAATACGCTAAACTGTTTAACAACAATATCAAATACCATATCAACCCAACCGGTAAGTTTGTAATCGGTGGTCCACATGGCGATACTGGTTTAACCGGTCGTAAAATCATCGTAGATACTTACGGTGGTAAAGGAGCACATGGTGGTGGAGCATTCAGTGGTAAAGATCCTAGTAAAGTAGACCGTTCGGCTGCTTATGCAACCCGTCATATTGCTAAAAATCTGGTAGCGGCAGGTGTTGCAAGCGAAGTTCTGGTACAGGTATCTTATGCAATCGGAGTGGCACAGCCAACGAGCATCAACGTAAATACTTATGGTACAGCCAAAGTAAACTTAACTGATGGTCAGATTGCAAAGATCGTAGAAGGCATCTTCGATATGCGTCCATACTTTATTGAGCAACGCCTGAAACTGCGTAGCCCGATATACAGTGAAACCGCAGCTTATGGCCACATGGGTCGTAAGAGTGAAGTGGTTACCAAAACATTTAAATCACCAGATGGTAAAGAGAAGAAAGTAAAAGTGGAGCTGTTTACCTGGGAGAAACTGGATTATGTAGCCAAAGTGAAAAAAGCTTTCGGGCTTAAATAAACTTAATAGATCTCATAAAAAGCCTCCGTTTACCGGGGGCTTTTTATATTTATAGTATGTCTCGTCAACCAAACCATCCATCCAGACAAAAACTCATTGTAGCCGTCATTTTATTATTGGGGGTAATAATGATCATGCGTTACCAGGGTGCAGCATTGATTATGCCTGATACACCATCGGGTATTCTTGCATTGGAATTTGCAAATACATCAGAGAAATTATCCCTCATCCTCTCATTATGGCCCATAGACGCTGCAAAGGTTAATATCTGGCTCGATTTTATTTTTATAATTGTCTATACACATTTTTTCTTACTTACCTTAACTATAGCCGCCAATCAATGGAAACATAAAATACTTATAAGGATAGGTAAATGGCTTATGGTATCAGCATGGATCGCTGCAGTGTTTGATGTTATGGAGAATATAATCATGCTTGCTAGTTTAGCCAGACATTATACGGAAATAAGTCTACAGGCAACAGTTTATTTCGCATCCATAAAATTCCTCATAGTAATACTTATTCTGTTATACCTGCTGGTTAGCCTGTTGACTAATTTATTCAGCCCAAAAACAAACTATGGAAACTAACCCCTGGACAACCTTACATTCTAAATCAGTATATGATAATAAATGGATCAGTGTTACAGAAGATGATGTGATTAATCCAAATGGTGGTAAGGGCATCTATGGTAAAGTGCATTTCAAGAATATAGCCATCGGTATAGTAGCCCTGGATGAACAGGAACAGATTTGGTTGGTGGGTCAGTATCGTTATGTACTGAATGCCTATAGTTGGGAGATACCTGAAGGTGGTTGCCCACATGATGAATCTCCATTAAAGGGGGCCATACGGGAACTAAAAGAAGAAACAGGTCTGGAAGCTAAACAATGGAAAGAGTTGCTTCGGATGCATTTGTCTAATTCCGTAAGCGATGAACTGGCAATTGTTTTCCTGGCTACTGAATTAACGCAGTCTGAACCTGAACCAGAAGAAACTGAACAATTGCGGCTTCAGAAAATCAGCTTATCAGAAGCCTATAAAATGGTGGAAAAGGGACTGATTACTGATTCAATCAGTGTAGCAGCAATTACAAAAATTAAATTATTACAATTACAGGGTAAACTGTTATAGTACATTTGCATATGGCTATCAAACAAAGTGGATTAATCATAGGCCGCCAACCACTGGTGGAAGCATTAGAATCGGGGAGGCCGATCGATAAGATCCTGATGCAAAAAAATATTTCCGGAGACTCGGTTGCAGCTATTCGACAGCTTGCAAGGGATAACCAGATTCCTATACAAATGGTTCCCCCTGAAAAACTGCATTACCTGACCAAGGCTAATCACCAGGGTGTTATAGCTTTTGCGGCATTGGTGCAATATATGGACCTTCAACAGGTAATTGATCATGTAGTTTCAAAAGGAGAGCTGCCGTTGTTTGTGATGTTAGACGGTGTAACTGATGTGAGAAATATTGGCGCCATTGCACGTAGTGCCCATTGCTGTGGTGCACAGGCACTGATTATTCCCGATAAAGGAGTGGGCGCGCTGAATGCAGAAGCAATGAAAAGTAGTGCCGGTGCATTGGAACACATTAATATTTGCAGGGTCAATAGTTTATTAAAAGCCGTAGACACGCTACACCTGAACGGAATACAGGTTTTTACCAGCGAAATGCGCGCCGATAAAAAAGTATATGAATTGTCGCTGGCAGAACCTTGCTGTATAATTATGGGAGACGAAGGCAAAGGTGTACAGCCATACCTTGCTAAAGCAGCAGATGCTTTTTTTACTATTCCGATGGCAACTAAATTTGATTCATTCAATGTTTCTGTTGCAGCAGGAATTGTTTTATACGAAGCAATGAAACACCGGATTTCAAAAGATTGATTTATCAATATTTACCATGCAAGTAAAAAATGAGGATACGATACAACTAATAGAATGTCCGCGTGATGCAATGCAGGGCTGGCCTCATTTTTTGCCCACCGAAACCAAAGTGGCCTATCTAAACCTATTGTTGCAGGTTGGCTTTGATACGCTTGATTTCGGCAGTTTTGTATCTCCAAAAGCTATTCCCCAAATGGCAGATACCAGGGAAGTGCTCGCTAATCTTCGGCTAGAAAACACTTCCACAAAATTATTGGCTATCGTAGCGAATCAACGAGGAGCTTTGGATGCATCTGTTTTTGAAGAAATACATTATTTAGGTTTTCCATTTTCAATCTCACCCACATTTCAACTGAAGAATACGAACAGCAGCATGGAAGAGAGTTTCGATCGGGTGAAAGATATTCAAGAACTATGCATTAAATCAGGTAAAGTGCTGGTGGTTTATCTCAGCATGGGCTTTGGTAATCCTTATGGTGATTTATATGATGCATCTATATTGTTGGAATGGGCAGATAGAATGGTTCAGGAAGAGATTAAAATTATTTCACTGGCAGATACGGTTGGACTCGCTTCACCGGAACAAATCAGTCTTGCATTATCAACACTGATACCACAATATCCCGCTGTTTCATTTGGGGTGCATCTTCATTCCTCTGCACAAAATTGGAAGGATAAACTTAAAGCCGCCCATAATTCAGGTTGCAAAAGATTTGATGGAGCCCTTAAAGGAATTGGCGGATGTCCAATGGCACAGGATGAACTTGTTGGCAATATGGATACAGAAAAAATGATTGAATATTTCCAGGAGAAAGGATTGTTGCCTGACCTTAATGCAAAAGCGCTGATGGAGAGTAGCATGATGGCAGGAAAAATTTTTCAATGATATATGAAGTTTCATTACGAGTTTGATATTAAGTCTCCCGAAAAGAAAATACAGCATGGACAAAATCTGGTGCTGATGGGTTCTTGTTTTACAGAAAACATGGGGGAGAAATTAAGGAAGCATAAATTCAAGGTTACAGAAAACCCACATGGTATTCTTTTTAATCCTGTAAGTGTTGCAGAAGCAATCACTGATTATATAGAAGAGAAAACATACACGGAAGATGATCTGTTTTTATTGAATGAATGCTGGCATAGCTGGAAGCACCATAGCAGGTATTCAGGAATTACACCAGGAGATGCATTGGGTAAAATCAATGAGTCGATTAATGATACACACAAAGCGTTAAAACAGGCTGATCATATCATGATCACATTAGGGTCGGCATGGGTTTATATGCTTACTGAAAATGCGCCGAATTATAAGTTGGGCACAGTGGCGGCAAATAATCATAAAGCGCCGTCAGACTGGTTTTCAAAGCGATTAATGACTACGGAAGATGTGCTGACCGTGCTGGATAATATGATACATCGGCTCTTTCATTTCAATCCAAAACTGCAGATTATATTTACAATCAGTCCTGTTCGACACTTGCGCGAGGGTGTAATTGAAAATAACAAGAGCAAAGCGGTGCTTATTCAGGCTGTGCATCATCTGGTAGAAAAATTTGAAGGGCTGTATTATTTCCCGGCGTACGAATTGGTCATTGATGACCTGCGGGATTATCGATTTTACGCAGAAGATTTAGTGCATCCGAATTTCCATGCAACACAGTATGTATGGGAAAAATTTACCGGGGCCTGTATGCCTGATACAACTAAGCAGCTCTTAAAAGAAATTGCAGCCATCAACCTGGCTGTACAGCATAAACCATTTAATCCCGCAACAGAGCAGCACCAGCAATTCCTTAAAACTTATCAGGAAAAAACAAAACAGATGGTAAAAATGTATCCCTTTATTAATTGGGATACTGAATTGCAATATTTTGAAGCCCAAATCAGGAACTAAATTAATGGATACGATCGCCTCTTAGTTCTATTTCCTGCATGATGGCAGTTTCATAATCGAGCCATTGTTTCCATCGACTGCGCACTTTTGCTTTGTCTACATACATTTCTGCAAGCTCTATAAACAGGGTGTAGTGTCCAGCTTCACTTTCCATGAACCTGCGATAGAAATTACGCATGTATTTATCGTTCAGCCCTTCACTTAAACGTTTAAATCTTTCGCAACTTCTTGCTTCAATCAGGGCCATGGTTAGCATCTGGTCAAGAAACCTACCTTCCGCACTGCCCCCCTTTTGTTGAAACTCTAGTAGCTTGTTTACGTATATGTCTTTTCGTTGAATGCCGAGTTGGAGCCCTCTTTTGTGTAATTCATTCAGCACAAGTCTGAAATGTCCCCATTCCTCTGTAACAATAGGGGACAATAGTTTTACCAGTTCTGCTTTTTGGGAATACCGTTGTATAAGAGATATACAAGTAATGGCAGCCTTCTGTTCGCAATATGCATGGTCGGTAAGAATAGCTTCCAGGCTAATACTTGCAAGGTCAACCCATCTTGGGTCGGTGGGTAGCTGAAGTCCCAATATGTTTTTCGTGTGTTCTGAAAGCTCCATATACATCAATTGAGTTGCAAATTACGCTCGAACCCGGACTTTTCATTGCTCATTGGTTAAAGCAAATTAGTTTAGTTTTACGGTTATGTATCCGGATGATTTTTTAGCCAGAAAATTGCAGGCCAGGATTGATGGTCAATCGCTGAGATCACTAAGCTTATCCGAAGGGATGATAGACTTTTGTTCGAATGATTACCTCGGTATTGCCAGGCAGCGATTATTGAATTATGGAGATGTAGATGGCTTATTAACTGGTTCCACAGGTTCCCGATTACTGGCAGGTAATTATCCTTTGATAGAGGCTGCCGAATTACAAATAGCCAGTTTCCATGAAGCAGCAACCGCATTGATCTTTAATTCCGGATACGATGCTAATCTTGGATTATTATCATCTGTTCCGCAGAAAGGAGATACGGTATTATATGATTATCTGTCGCATGCATCTATCCGTGATGGTATACGGCTATCTTTTGCTAAAGCATTTTCCTTTGCGCATAATGATCTGGCCGACCTGAAGAAAAAACTTGAATCAGCAACGGGAAATATCTTTATTGTTACCGAGTCAGTATTTAGTATGGATGGAGATTTATGTCCCTTGCATGAAATGGTTCAACTTGCTAAAGCATATAATGCACACCTGATTATCGACGAAGCCCATGCAACTGGTGTAATCGGAGATAAGGGGGAGGGACTGGTACAATCAATGGGTTTGCAGGATCATGTTTTTGCCAGGGTACATACTTTCGGAAAAGCATGTGGTTGCCATGGAGCTGTTGTACTTGGATCGAAGCAACTCAAAACTTATCTCATAAATTTTTCGAGAAGCCTGATATATTCTACGGCATTGCCGGCTCATGCAATTGAAATGATTATACGGTCGTATCAACTATTTCCCTTGATGCAAAACGAACGCAAGAACTTGGCTGAATTAGTAGCTATATTTCAGCGATCTGATATTCGTTTTGAAAAATTGCATTCGTTAACCCCTATACAGGGCGTAATTATTCCGGGTAATGCACCGGCAAAGCAGATGGCAGCGCAATTACAACAGGCAGGATTGGATGTCAGACCGATTTTGTATCCCACCGTACCGGAAGGTAAAGAGCGTTTGCGTATTGTAATTCATGCATATAATACAGCAGAGGAAATTTATCGATTAGTATCATTTATGAAATAAAGGTTGGTTCAGTTATTTTTCAAGAAAAACAGCTTCTAGCCACTAGCTGCTAGCTACTAGCTTTTTTTGGTATTGATTTAACCATCCATAAGCGTAAATATGGTAATTAAATACTTATTTTAAGCAGGATTTTTACAAAACAGATTCGCAAGCCCTCTCATTTATTCAAATAATAGCAGAAATCATAAAACAAGCACCAATCAAGGCTAGCAGCTAGAAGCTCGCAGCCAAAATTCCTTTACATCCAAGAACCAATTCTTCTATAAAAATCTTATATTCAATTTCAAAACTTTTTAAATGAGGATAGTTCCATTTATTATTTCGGCAGTAGGAACTGCCGGTTTAATATTTACCTTAAACACGCAACTACCGGTAGGCTCAGGGAAAACACCAAGGCTTGGTTATTTCTTATCCCCGCAACTTGGGTTTTGGAAAAATGCGGAGCCGGTAAACGCTTCTCACGATGGAAATATTACACTTGCCGGATTACAGGGTAAGGTAGATGTTTATATGGACGACAGACTTGTTCCGCATATTTATGCAGAGCAGGATGCTGATGCCTACTATACGCAGGGATACCTTCATGCAAAATACAGGCTTTGGCAGATGGAGTTCCAGACACATGTTGCTGCGGGTAGGTTAAGTGAAATTGTTGGTCCGGACAGGATCAATACAGATAAATTTTTCAGGAGATTAGGTATGGTGTATGCCGCCGAGAAAACCATGCGCCAGGCATCTAAAAACAAAGCCCTTAAAACGGCCATAGAAGCTTACGCAGAAGGGGTGAATGAATATATCAAAAACCTTGATCCTGCAGATTTGCCTTTTGAGTATAAATTACTTGATTATAAACCAGAGGAGTGGACACCAGAAAAAACTTATCTCTTCCTGATGTTTATGTCTTACGATTTAACAGCAAGAGGTGTTACCAGTGATCTTCGAATGACCAACGCCAGAAACTATTTTGGTTATGAGGATTTTGATCAACTATTTACCAATGTACAGGATTCTTTAGATCCTATTATTCCAAAAGGAACAGTTTATGCTGCTCCGTCCATTGCAGTTAAACCGCCTCCTGGTGTTGATTCTGTTTATTATCACAAAACCAATCAACAAGGTGGTACAGCTTCAGCCCCAATTGTACCCGATAAAAATAATGGGAGTAATAACTGGGCGGTTTCGGGAACTAAAACAAAAAGTGGTAGACCAATTCTGGCTAATGATCCGCATCTCGGACTCAATTTACCTTCTCTCTGGTATGAGGTTCAAATTACCACACCTACACATAGCACTTATGGTGCAAGCTTTCCCGGATCACCCGCTGTGATCATTGGATTTAATGATAGTATCGCTTGGGGTGTTACAAATGCTGGTAGGGATGTGATCGACTATTATGATATGAAATTCAAAGACAGTACACTCGAACAGTACTGGTATAATGGGGTATGGAATAAAGCCGATGTAAAAGAGGAAGTAATAAAAGTAAAAGGTAAGCCAGATGTAATTGATCATGTAGCCTACACCGCATTTGGTCCGGTAATGTATGATCCCTCTTACAAAAACGAAAGTGCCAGTGGTAAATATCTGGCCATTAAATGGACCGCTCATGAAGGTGGACAAGGACTCGAAACCTTCTATGAATTAAACCGGGCCAAAAATTTTGACGACTACCTGAGTGCGATTGAAAAATGGACCTGTCCCGGACAAAATTTTGTTTTTGCATCAAAATCTGGCGATATCGCTTTGAAACAGCAAGGTGCTTTTATTGCGCGTTGGAACAGGCAGGGTGATTTTATTATGCCGGGTGATGATAACCAATATATGTGGCAGGGAATAATTCCCAATAGTGAGAACCCTTTTATTAGGAACCCCGAAAGAGGTTTTGTAAGTAGCGCAAACCAAAAATCTACCGACGAAACTTATCCTTATTATCTTGGTGCCGGAAGCGATTTTCCGGTTTACAGAGGCGTAATTATCAATAAAAAATTGGCTGCAATGAACAATATTACAGCAGCCGATATGCAAGCCATGCAAACAGATAATTACAATGTGTATGCTGAAATGGCGAGACCAGCACTTTTGCGTTTTGTAAACGAATCGATGCTTAAATCCGTTGAGTTGAAATATTTGCAAAAGCTGAAAAACTGGAATTTGCGTAACGATATTGGGGAAGAAGGCGCAACTGTATTCAGGGCCATCTGGGACAGTCTCGAAACAGCCATCTGGAAAGATGAATTTGATAAATCCCCTTTACCATTACCCTGGCCCGATGAACCCACATTACTGGATGTAATGATCAAAGACAGTGTGTATTATTTTGCGGATAATGCCAATACCCCCGATAAAACCGAAACCTTGCAGGATGCAGTATTAACCGCCATTCAAAAAGCATCTGCTGCATGTGAAGCTTTAGAGAAAAAAGGAGAACTTGCCTGGGGTAAATTCAAGGATACCAGAGTGAGTCATCTGCTTAAACTGGATCCACTTAGCAGGTTGCATTTGCCAATTGGCGGAGGAGTGCACATCATCAATGCAACTACACCAACGCATGGCCCAAGTTGGCGAATGATTGTTCATTTAACAGATGAAATAGAAGCCTATGGGGTTTATCCCGGTGGACAGAGCGGAAACCCTGGCAGTAAATACTACGATAATTTTGTGGATTCATGGGTTGCAGGAAAATATTACCGTATCCTTTTCCTGAAAAAGGAAGCTGCTTCAAAGCATAAGCAAATGAAGTGGCATTTAACATTTACCAACAGCTAAACAGTTTGTTCCTATGAAATTTTTATCAGCAATTCTGCTTACAGCATTACTCGCATTTGCTTCGGGTTTATATGGTGTTCTTCCCTGGTGGAGTTTTGCCATTACTTCGTTTATAGTAGCCCTTACGGTTCATCAGAAAGCAGGAAAAGCTTTCCTGGCCGGATTCCTGGCATTGTTTTGCTTGTGGGTTGTTCTGGCTTTTCTACAGGATAATGCAAATGAACATATCTTATCAACCAAAGTTGCTAATATTCTTCCCCTTGGAGGTTCATATTGGGTGTTGATTTTATTAACCGGAGTTATTGGTGGATTAGTTGCCGGATTATCAGCACTTACGGGAAGCTACTTACGCCAATCTGGAAGAAAATAAGCGGGGATTTATTTATGCAACGATCCCAATATGTAAATTATTAATTATTAGTTAAAGCAGGATGGAGTAAATGTAATTTGACGAAAAGCAGCAACGCTAAGCTTACTTTCGTTTTAATTCCGTTATATGAAACCAATACTGCTTATTTTATTATTCTGTATAGGGTATTATACAGGTATTGCACAAACTGTTAGTGGTACAATCAGGAATACGAATCAGGAATTGTTACCATTCTCCTCCGTTATTGTAAAAGGTACTACACAGGGTGTATCTGCCAATGCTAAAGGTGTTTATTCTATTCAATTGTTGCCCGGAAAATATACCATGGTTTGTCAGTATATTGGGTATAAGGCAATAGAGAAAACAATATCTGTTGAGAAGGGAAAGAATATTGAACTCGATTTTCAACTGGAATTACAACAATACAGTCTTCAGGAAGTTACCGTTAAAACTGGGGGAGAAGACCCTGCTTATGCAATCATCAGAAAGGCAATTGAGAAAAGAAATGAGCATTTGAATGAAATAAAGAAATTCACTGCAGATGTTTATTTAAAGGGGCAACTACAGTTGCGCGATTATCCAAAAAGTTTCTTCGGACAGAAAGTTGATTTTGAAGATGGCGATACCAGCAAACGTAAAATGTTGCTGCTTGCTGAAACCATAGCAAAGTATTCTGTTGAACCACCCCGTAATGAAAAGATTGAAATAATTTCCACCAAAGTAAGCGGAAGAAGTAACTCCTTTGGTTTTAGCAGACCGCAAATCATTTCCTTTTACAATAATATTATTTCGGTTGGGGAAGGACTTAACCCAAGAGGGTTTGTGTCTCCTATTGCTAATAATGCACTTTCCTTTTACCGCTATAAATTCGAAGGAACCTTTTATGAAAATGGGGTTGAGATTAGCAGGATAAAAGTAATGCCCAAAAGAAAATATGAACCTTTGTTTCAGGGATATATTAATATCATTGAAGACCAGTGGCGCATTCATAGTTTGAGACTTAACCTGGTGCGAGAACAACAAATGCAGTTTCTTGATACATTAGTAGTCGAGCAATTGTTTGTCCCATCTGGTAATTTATGGGTGGTAAAAAATCAGGTGATATATCCCTCCGGTAAGCTGTTTGGATTTGATTTTTTTGGAAGTTTTGTTCAGGTATATGATCATTTTAACCTTGAGCCTGTATTTGAAAAAAAATACTTCAACAATACCCTCATTAAAGTTTTTGATAGTGCGAATAAAAAATCAATGGCATATTGGGACAGTATAAGACCACTGCCATTATTAGCTGAAGAAGTACTTGATTATAAAAAGAAAGATAGTCTGGAACAGGTTAGAAAGAGTCCGGCGTACATGGACTCGATCGACAGAAAACGGAATAAATTGTCACTGGGTGGCATATTTCTTACTGGTCAGTTTTACAGCAAACAAAAGCAAAAACTTTCTGTAAGTTTTGACCCCCTTATAAAAACCTTTAACTACAATACAGTGGAGGGTGGTGTTTTATATTTTTCACCTGTAATCAGAAAAAGATTTGGGGAAGAGGAAGGTCGTAAATCTTTGCAAATTGTTCCCAATCTTCGATACGGGTTTGCCAATAAACATTTTAATGCCAGTATTTCCGGACGATATAATTTCGGCAAGAAATATTTCAACAATATAATGGTGGAAGGGGGAAGACAGGTATTTCAATACAATAATGCCCAGCCAATTTCGCAAAGAATGAATACCTATTCAACGCTATTATATGAGAATAATCACCTTAAAATATATGAGGCCAATTATTTTAAATTGAATTATGGTGGAGGGATAGGAAATGGGCTGACTTTTTCAACAAGTTTTCAGTTCCAGGATCGGTTCGCATTAGAAAACCTGACTGATCCGGTAAGTTGGAAAGATATTAGTGGTAGAAGTTTTACGCCTAATTATCCAACAGATATTTTAACGACCAATATGCCTCGTAACCAGTCGGCCACTATCACGGTTGGCTTATCATGGAGGCCAGGTGGAAAATACATTGAACTACCAGATCGTAAAATTGGTATCGGGTCCGATTTTCCCACTTTTAATGCCAGCATAACACAGGGAGTAAAGGGATTATTTGGCAGTGATGCCAACTTTACTAAATGGCGCTTGAGTGTTTCAGATGATATGAATTTGAAACTCGGGGGGAAATTAAGTTACCGGGGAGAAATAGGAGGTTTCCTGAATGCAAAACAAGTATACGCACCAGATTATAATCATTTCCAGGGTAACCAAACTGTATTTGCCAATAATCCACTCAGCGGTTTTCAATTGGCACCCTATTACCGGTACAGTAATACCGCTAAGTTTTATGCCACCGCAAACGTCGAATACCACCTGAACGGATTACTGACCAATAAAATACCGGGTTTTAGAAGACTCAACTGGTTTCTTGTAACAGGAGCCAATCTAATGTATACCCAAAAAGGGAAGCAGTATTATGAAACATTTATCGGTCTTGAAAATATCCTTAAATTCTTAAGGGTAGACTTTGTACAAGGCTTCGAGAAAAATGGCCCTTCTCCAAGAGGCGTAAGGATAACAGTACCACTTTTTGAATAAGACTATTTTTGATCTTTGATTTCTGATCTCTGATGTCTGATGTCTGATTTGTGAGTGTAATTCACTTAAATCTCAGATCCTCAGCAAAAATCAAAGATCAAAAAATCAAAGATCAAAAATCCATCACTTGACATCTGCTCTCTTTTCGTATTTTTGCACTGATTTTGACCACCCTGCAAGTGGTTCCATTATTCATGGATCCCGTCTTTCCCTAGGCTAGGCGGGGCTGAAATTTGAAAATATGCCAGTTTTACACAACCGTGTTTCAAACGAAGAGTTGAAACAGCGCTTGATGGAGGAGTCATTCCATCGTATTACCATTAGTTTTTACCAGTATTTCCCTGTTCAAAATCCACAAGGTTTTAGGGATGAGTTGTATAAGCAGTTAAATGCTTTACAGGTGTTTGGTCGCATTTATGTGGCCAAGGAGGGTATTAATGCCCAGATCAGTGTGCCTGAACATTTTTTTGAATCATTTCGGACTTACCTGTACAGTATCGAACACCTGAATGGCATTCGCTTGAATATTGCCGTAGATGATGACGGTAAAAGTTTTTGGGTGCTGAAAATAAAAGTGAGGGATAAAATTGTAGCAGACGGAATTGATGATCCCATGTTTAGTATGGAAAACAAAGGGAAGTATGTGAATGCAGAACAGATGAATAAACTGCTTGAGCAACCTGATACGATTGTGATTGATATGCGTAATCATTATGAGTATGAAGTGGGGCATTTTAGCAATGCAATAGAAATTCCTTCTGATACTTTTCGCGATCAGCTTCCAATGGCTGTTGATATGATGCAGGGTAATGAGGATAAAAACATTATCATGTATTGCACAGGTGGTATCAGATGCGAAAAAGCCAGTGCCTATATGCTGCACAAAGGATTTAAAAATGTATTTCACCTGGAAGGAGGCATTATCAATTATGCACGTCAGGCAAAAGAAGCAGCGTTGGAAAGCAAATTCATCGGTAAGAATTTCGTATTCGACAATCGGTTAGGGGAACGGATAACAGAAGATGTGATTGCGAAATGTCACCAATGTGGCAAACCTGCCGATACACATACAAATTGTAAAAACAATGGTTGCCACTTGCTATTTATTCAATGTGAATCCTGTGCCGCTGAGTATGAAGGCTGTTGCAGTGTTGAATGCAAGGACACTATAAACATGCCAATAGAACGTCAGAAAGCCTTACGCAAAGGAATTGAAAACGGCCAGAATATTTTCAATAAAAGTAAAGTGCGGTTGAGACCGAGATTGGGAGAAAACAAATAAAGGATGGCGGATTTCTGATGTCTGATGGCTGATGTCTGATTTGAATTCAAAAGTCGAAAATCAGACATCAGACATCAGCCATTCTTCAAACTATTTGCAGTTTCCTCAGCGCATTATTCACCGCTTCTACAATCGCTTCGTCGGTTGGTTGTTCTGGCACAAATGGGGTGCCGGTTACTTTTTCGTAGAGCTCGATATATCTTTTGCTGATCGTATCAATCCATTCATCATTCATTTCTGGAACAGATTGTCCTTCCTTGCCCATGAAATTGTTACTGATCAACCATTCGCGTACAAATTCTTTACTGAGTTGTTTTTGTTTTTCACCGCTAGCCTGGCGTTGCTCAAATCCATCAGCATAAAAATAGCGTGACGAATCGGGTGTGTGTACTTCATCCATCAGGTAAATAGTATCACCGATTTTGCCAAATTCGTATTTTGTATCAGCTAGAATGAGTCCTTGTTTTGCAGCGATAGATTTGCCTCTTGCAAAAAGTTCCAAAGCATATTTTTCCAGTATTTCCCAATCTGTTTCACTAACCAGACCCTGTTTAATGATTTCCTCTTTGGAAATGTCTTCGTCATGTCCTTCAGCCGCTTTGGTTGAAGGAGTAATAATCGGTTGAGGGAAAAAATCATTTTCTTTTAAACCATCAGGCATTGTTACCCCACAAAGTGTGCGTATACCCGACTGGTATGTTCGCCATGCATGACCAACTACATTTCCTCTTACCACCATTTCTATTTTGAAGGGGACACATTTTTTTCCAATCGAAATATTAGGCGCGGGCACATCTACGAGCCAGTTTGGACAGATATCGCGGGTTTTTTCAAGCATAAATGCCGCGATTTGATTTAAAACCTGACCCTTGAAAGGGATGGGTTTAGGTAATATTACATCAAAAGCTGATATACGGTTACTGGCCACCATTACAAGCCAGTTTTCGCCAATAGTGTAAACATCTCTGACTTTTCCGTGGTAAATATTCGTTTGTTGGGGAAATTGGTAGCTACTCATGCTGCAAAATTAGCCAGTGGCGTGAATAATAAAGCGTAACATAGTTCGTTTTTCTTAACAGTAGTTTGGTTTTGTGGACAAATTAAATTTTTACAGAAAACTAACAATTGCTATTTTACAGTAACTAAACACTAAATCTTGCCAAAATGAGAAGAGTCTACAGTAAATGTCTGTATGCGGCTATGTGCGCAGCCATAACCATTCCGGTGGTAGCCCAGCAGACAACTACCGTTTCAGGTAGCGTTAAGAATGCAAGTTCTAAAGAAGCGCTTTCAGCCGTTTCTGTTACCATTAAAGGAGGCACGGTAGGTACTTTTACCGACGATAAGGGTAATTTCAAGTTTACAACAGTTCAAAAACCTCCATTTACACTTTTAATATCTTCAGTAGGTTATGCCAGTAAAGAAGTTACGGTGAAAGGAGCTAGTGATGTAATATCAGTAGACCTCACTCCTTCATTTACACTTGGAGATGAAGTGGTAGTGTCCGCATCAAGGGTACCGGAGCGAATTCTAGAATCGCCTGTATCTATTGAGCGAATTGGAACAGCAGCCATTCGAAATTCACCTCAGCTTAGTTATTACGACATGTTGACCAACCTTAAAGGTGTGGATGTGGTAACAGCTAGTTTAACGTTTAGAAGTGTTGGTACACGTGGCTTCAACAGCAGCGGTAATACCAGACTAAATCAATTGGTAGATGGAATGGATAACCAGGCGCCAGGATTGAACTTCTCAGTAGGTAGTGTTATCGGCTTAAGTGAATTAGACGTTGAGAATATGGAGTTGCTGCCAGGTGCATCATCAGCATTATATGGCCCAGGTGGTATGAACGGAACTGTGTTGATTAACAGTAAGAACCCATTCAAACACCAGGGATTTAGTTTCCAAATCAAACAAGGTGTGAACCATGTGGATAGTAAATATCGTGGAGCAGCGCCTTTCTATGACTGGAGTTTAAGATGGGCAAAGAAAGTATCTGAAAAATTCGCCTTTAAAATAAATGCTCAGTTTTTACAAGCCCAGGATTGGCTGGCGGAGCAATCTGATAACTATTCAAGAACAGCGATTACCCCAAATGGTTTCAAAATACCGGGCGACCGCATAACAGATCCTAACTATGATGGTGTAAACTATTATGGTGACGAGACCTCTCAGGTAATGAGTTCTATTGCCTCACAGGTTTTTGCTGCTGCAGGATTAGGTTCGGCTCAGCTTAACGCATTTAACGGGTTTTTAGCTGCAAATCCTGGTGCTAAACTCGCACAGTTTAATACATTCCTAACTGGTGCAGGTGCTGGTGCACTTGTTACAGCAGGTGTATCACCATTAATTTATGGTGCTGCTCCTTCCAGAAATTTATTGGGCTTTCAGGCTGTCAGCAGAACTGGCTATGCTGAATCAGATGTAATTGATCCTACTACATTAAATATGAAACTTACCGGCGGGCTTTTCTACAAACTCACCGATAAAATTGAAGCCTCTTTCAATGTTTATTTCGGAACAGGTAATTCTGTATATACCGGAAGTGATCGTTACTCTTTAAAAGATTTAAAAATTGCTCAGTTTAAATATGAACTAAAGCATAAAAACTGGTATGCCAGGTATTATTCAACACATGAGAATGCGGGTAATTCCTTTAATGCAACTATTGCAACCAGATTATTTAATGAAGGATGGAAAGCCAGTTCCGCATGGTATCCTCAATACATAGCAGCATATGTGTCGGCTTACGATGCAGGTGCTGATTATACAACGGCTCATAATACTGCAAGGGCTTTTGCTGATCAGGGCAAACCAACCGGTTTTATCGGAAATTCCAGCCTGTTTCAATCGATTGCCCGTAAACCGATTTCTCAAGGTGGTGGACTTTTCCTCGATCGTTCACGTTTGAAAGTGTTTGATGGTCAGTATAACTTTACAGAAGATCTTGGTCTTTCAAAAACAAATACCGACTGGCTTGTAGGGGTAAGTGCGAAACAATATGTACTTAATTCTGAAGGAACTTTATTCGCTGATACTGCTGGTGTAATTAAAATCAATGAGTTTGGCGCTTATACTCAGATATCACAGCGCTTATTCAATGATATCCTGAAATTAACCGTTTCTGGTCGTTATGATAAGAATACGAACTTTAAGGGTCGTTTTACTCCAAGGGCTTCAGCGGTAATTAAACTGGCAAAAGACCATAACCTTCGTTTCTCTTATCAAACCGCTTACCGTTTCCCAACCACTCAAAATCAGTGGATCAATCTTACCGTGGGCGGTGGTACAAGATTATTGGGAGGTTTGCCACAATTACGCAATTTCTACAAGTTTAATACCAACCCTGTATTTACCTTGCCGAGTGTACAGGCATTTGGTGCAAGCGCTTTAGCTGGTTCACCAAATCCGAACCTGTTACAGCAACAAACTTTTGGAGAATTCAAGCCTGAATCAATGAGGTCTTTCGAAGTTGGTTATAAGGGTCTGATTGCTCAGAAATTATTGATTGATGTATATGCTTATTGGGGTCGTTATAAAGACTTCTTAAGTTCTGTTGTAGCAATGCAATCCAGAAATGCAACATTCAACCCCGCTGATCTCTTAAATGCAAATACAAGGATCGCTTACAGCATTTCTGTAAATGCTCCAGGTGAAGTTAGTACCTCAGGTTGGGGTGCATCCGCAGAATACCTGCTTCCTAAGAACTTCACTTTCTCTGGAAACATTTATCACGACCAAATTGGTGCGTTACCAACAGGCTTTGTTTCATACTTCAATACGCCTAAATACCGCATCAACATGGCCCTGAATAATACTGGCTTTGGTAAAGACAAACGCTATGGATTTAGTGTGGTTTACAGGTGGCAGAACTCATTCTACTACGAAGGTACTTTCGGGGTAGGTATGGTGCCATATGTAAGAACAGTTGACGCGATGATCAGCTATAAATTACCAGCAACCAAGTCTATGATTAAAATAGGCGGAACCAATATTTTCAACAAATATTACCGTACTGGTTGGGGTAACCCACAAATAGGTGGCTTATACTATATTAGTTATGGCTGGAATGTATTTTAACCCCCTGTTTTAACTAAATAATGCCTAAAGAAAGGGAAAGTGAAAGCTTTCCCTTTCTTGTTTTTAAGGGTTGGGGCTTTCTTTTTTCTTATTCCTTGGAATCCTATATTTTTGCTCCTCATTTAACAAACAGATATGATGCGTTCAATAGCTTTCAGAGAGGCCCTCAGAGAGGCCATGAGTGAGGAAATGAGAAGAGACGAGCGGGTGTTTCTGATGGGAGAGGAAGTGGCAGAATATAATGGTGCCTATAAAGTAAGCCAGGGCATGCTAGCCGAATTCGGTGCAAAAAGGGTTATTGATACCCCAATTGCCGAACTGGGCTTTGCAGCAGTAGCTGTTGGTGCGGCCCAAAATGGCCTCCGCCCGATTGTAGAGTTTATGACCTGGAACTTTGGCGTATTAGCCATGGACCAGATTCTGAATACAGCATCTAAAATGCTGGCTATGAGTGGCGGTCAAATCGGCTGTCCAATAGTTTTCCGTGGTCCAAATGGTAGTGCCGGACAGCTCGGTGCCCAACACTCAACAGCTTTCGAAAGTTATTATGCCAATATCCCAGGGTTGAAAGTAGTTTCTCCTTCTAACGGATATGACGCTAAAGGACTGCTTAAACAAGCTATCCGATACGAAGAAGATCCTGTGATGTTCATGGAAAGTGAAGTTATGTATGGCGATAAGAGCGATGTGCCCGATGAAGAATATTATATCCCATTAGGTAAAGCAGACGTAAAAAAGGCTGGTCGCGATGTAACCATCGTTTCTTTCAATAAAATGATGAAAGTAGCCCTTGGCGCTGCTGCTGAACTGGAAAAAGAAGGCGTAAGTGCCGAAGTAATAGATTTGCGCACTATCCGTCCGCTCGACTGGATGACTATTCTTGAGAGTGTTAAGAAAACCAATAGATTGGTTATTGTAGAAGAACAGTGGCCATTTGCATCGGTTTCTTCTGAAATCTCTTACCGCATACAAAAAGAAGGATTCGATTACCTTGATGCACCAATCAGAAGAATTACCAGCGCAGACGCTCCAATGCACTACGCACCTAACCTGACAGCCCTCGCCATTCCAGATGTGAGCCGCACAGTTAAACTGGTGAAAGAAGTAATGTATATGAAAAAATAATCGCAGATCTTATTTATTCAATAGTAAACCCGGGGAACCTTCTCCGGGTTTTTATTTTCTGACTAACTTCATCCAAACTAATGGCAATGAAAAAAAAAGGCCTAATATTTATTATCTGCCTGGGTTTATTATCTGCAAAAGCCCAATACAAACCATCTCCCCAAAACCTTCAAACCCGCACTTGGTTCGATAGTGCCCGATTTGGATTATTTATTCATTGGGGTGCATCCAGTGTATTAGGTGCAGGCGAATGGGTAATGAATAACAGAAATATTCGGGTAGAAGAATACAAAAGACTACTGCATTTTTTTAATCCCATCGCATTCGATGCACGCCAGTGGGTTCAAATGGCCAAAAATGCAGGGATGAAATATATCACTTTTATAACCCGACACCACGATAGTTTTAGCAACTGGGATACAAAACAGTCTGACTGGAAAATCACCAACACTGCCTATGGCAAAGATGTACTTAAAGAACTATCTATTGCATGCAAAGAACAAGGCATAAAACTCTTTCTTTATTATTCTTTGGTTGATTGGTTCAGAACAGACTATCCCTATGAAACTGGCAGAACAGGTAAGGGTACAGGACGAACGCAAAAAAGCAATTATGATGCTTACCTGAATTTTATGAAAATGCAGTTGACTGAATTGCTTACGGGATATGGAGATATATCAGGTATTTGGTTTGATGGACACTGGGATCAGTTGGATAATGATACAGACAAATCACAGCAACCTAAAATAGATTGGAAATACCAGGAAATATATGCTCTCATTCATCGTCTGCAGCCTCAGGCATTAATTGGCAATAATCATCACCTTACTCCTTTGCCTGGTGAAGATTTTCAAATGTTTGAAAAGGATCTTCCCGGAGAAAACAAAGGTGGACTAAGCGGCCAGGCAGTGTCGAAACTTCCCCTCGAAACTTGTGAAACCATTAATAATTCCTGGGGGTTTAACATCACCGACAGAACGTATAAGTCTACCAAAGAAATTATTCAGTTATTGGTAAAAGCAGCAGGGTATGGAACAAACTTATTGCTCAATGTAGGTCCCATGCCTGATGGTAATGTTCAACCAGAATTTATAGTTCGATTAAAAGAAGTGGGCGATTGGTTAAAACAAAATGGACAAACAATATATGGTACCAGAGCTGGTTTTATAAAACCACAGGATTGGGGCGCAATTACAGAAACAGAAACAACAGCTTTCGTTCATATACTTTCAAAAACTGCTGATCGAATCTTTTTTCAGGTACCCTATAATATTGAGTCAGCTAGATTTTTAAAAAATAACCAACCAGCAAAAATTGAAAAATTAACCGATGGATATTGGTCAATCGACATTTCTCAGGCAGACCTTAATCTGCCCGACGATATAATCCAATTAAATATCAGACGATGATAAGAAGGGTGGGAAAGACAAAACTGTTATTATTGATTTTACTGTCACCATTTTTTACCTATGCACAAGATGCTACACAAGATACTATTGCCTTAAATGAAGTGGTTGTGAATGCTTTTTATGGACGAGCTAAATGGCAGGCATTACCAGCGGCTATTTCCATTATCCGTGAAGCTGATCTGAAAAAAACGCCAACACTTACCTTTTTACCTGTCATGAATTCACTTGCTGGGGTTCGTATGGAAGAGCGATCGCCTGGTAGTTATCGGTTATCTATCAGGGGTAGTTTATTGAGATCGCCATTTGGTGTTAGAAACATCAAAGTATATTATGAAGGGTTGCCTTTAACAGATGGGGGAGGTAATACTTATCTTAATTTAATTGACCTTTCTCAGGTCACAGGTGCGGAAGTTTTGAAGGGACCAGTAGCCGCTGTTTATGGTGCTGGAACGGGCGGTGCTGTATTGTTAAGGTCGCCGCTTAAGTTTTATGCCAATCCGGTGAATAAAATAAACGGAGGGCTTGCAGGAGGCTCCTATGGGTTATTTCGTCAACTTTTGAACTGGGAATATGCAACACCCAAATTTTCCAGTAGTTTATCACAGGTCCATGCTCAATCCGATGGGTATCGCGAACAATCGGCAATGCGCAGGGATGGATTAAAATGGCAGGCTGCCATAAACGGAAAGCAGCAGAACTGGCGCATACTCAGCTTCTATACTGATCTATATTACCAAACACCTGGAGGGATTAATGAAACACAATACAAACAAAATCCTAAACAAGCCAGACAGCCAGCAGGAGCATTACCTGGAGCAGTGCAACAAAAAACAGCCATTTATAATAAAACATGGTTCAATGGACTGCATCATGAGCTGATACTTAATACTAATAGCAGTATCCAATCATTCGGCATGTATAGCAGCACAAAATTCACCAATCCATTCATCACCAATTATGAAGAAAGAAAAGAACACAATACTGGTTTTGGCACACAATGGCAATATAAACAAGCAAAACAAGATCATCGTTGGCAATTGAATATAGGAGGTGAGTGGCAGCAGCAAAAAGCTTCTATCGATAATTTTGGCAACAGGTCAGGAGTTAAAGATACCGTACAGTACCGCGATAAAGTTTTTGCAACACAATGGTTTTTGTTTTCCCAATTCCAATATTCTTTTAAAGAGCGATTTACTATTACTGTTGGTGTAAGTAACAATCAACAACTGTATCGCTACAAACGATTAACAGATATAAGCTCAGGTTATACAAAAAGAAAAATTGAAAATATTTTTACCCCGAGGCTTGCTATGGCTTACGCAATCAAACCAAATCTTTATGTGTATGGGGTTATTGCGAAAGGATTTTCAGCACCGAGTCTTGCAGAGTTCAGACCATCTGATGGAAATTTTTATGGCGACCTGAATGCAGAAAGCGGATGGAATTTGGAAGCAGGTATTAAAGGGGAAATACTGGATAATAAATTAATGTTCGACATCGCTTTTTACCGGTTCAAACTTAATAATGCGATTGTGAGAAGAAACAGTACTTCCGGAACAGAGTATTTTGTTAATGCAGGAAGTACTTTACAAAGAGGTATTGAAGCAATGGTTAAACCTATGATCATTCAGAATGGCCCCGGATATGTAAAAGAGTTATCAGTTTCTTTTGCGTATAGCTTCCAGCCTTATCGCTTTATTAATTATCAGCAAGGTAGTGTTGATTATAGTAATAATAAACTCACAGGTGTTCCTTCGAATACTTTAAGCTCGGCGATTGACCTGCGGTTAAAGAATGGGATATATGTATCCTGTTTCTTAAATACTGTATCCGCTATTCCTTTAAATGATATCAATGATGCTTATGCTGAACATTATGAACTATTGCAATGTCGAGTAGGTTATAAAGCCAAAAAATGGGAAATTTTCATGGCTATTGATAATGCATTAAACCAGACATATAGCCTTGGTAATGATATCAATGCACTGGGACGGAGGTATTATAATGCAGCGCCAGGCAGGAACCTGCTGTTCGGCATGAATTTTGAATTACGCTGACATCACATTCTTTAACTTAGCAAAAAAGTATACCATGCCAACTATATTGATTATTGATGATGAAAGGGCTATCAGAAACGTATTAAAAGATATTCTCGGGAATGAAGGGTTTAAGGTGGAAGAGGCTGCCGATGGAGAAGAGGGGTTTAAAAAATTCTCTTCCGGATCATACGATGTAGTACTATGTGATATTAAAATGCCCAAACTGGATGGAATTGAATTCCTGCAAAAAGTAACAGAATCGGGATCTGATACACCGGTAATTATGATCAGTGGACATGGTAATATAGAAACAGCGGTTGACGCAGTTAAGAAAGGTGCATACGATTATATTTCAAAGCCTCCAGACTTAAACAGATTATTGATCACCATTCGAAATGCAATGGATCGTACCACTTTGGTACAGGAGACAAAAGTGCTGAAGCGTAAAGTTTCGAAAGTACAGGAAATCATAGGTGAAAGTGAAGCAATCATACGCATCAAAGAAACCATCGAAAAAGTGGCACCAACAGATGCCCGAGTGTTGGTTACCGGAGAAAATGGTAGCGGGAAAGAGTTAGTGGCAAGATGGTTACATGAGAAAAGTAATCGTGCCCAGGGACCGATTGTAGAAGTGAACTGTGCAGCTATTCCAAGCGAATTGATTGAGAGCGAATTGTTCGGTCATGAAAAAGGATCTTTTACCTCTGCGATAAAACAACGCATTGGTAAGTTTGAGCAAGCAAATGGAGGTACCCTGTTTTTGGATGAGATAGGCGATATGAGCCTGAGTGCTCAGGCAAAAGTATTGAGAGCATTACAAGAAGGAAAAATTACCAGAGTAGGGGGAGATAAAGAAATTGCAGTGGATGTTAGGGTAGTTGCCGCAACCAATAAGGATCTCCTGAAGGAAGTGGAAGAAAAAAACTTCCGGCTAGATCTTTATCATCGACTAGGTGTTATCCTGATCCATGTACCATCCCTAAACGAAAGACGTACAGATATACCTCTTCTTGTTGCAAAATTCTTAGATGATATCGCAGCAGAATATGGTCAATCGAAAAAAGAAATCGATAAAAAAGCATTAGAGGTACTTCAGCAACATAACTGGACAGGTAATATCAGAGAGTTGCGTAATGTGGTAGAAAGATTGATAATCTTATCCGGAAAAACAATCACAGAGCAGGACGTAACTGCGTATGTGTAAAGTTACTGTTGAGAATTTGGGACTGGCTTATGGTCCATAGTCCATGGTCCATGGTAAATTGGCTATGGTCTATGGACTATCGTCTATGGACTTGATATATGCAATCATTTCCGGTAATGAATACAGCACTTTCAGATTTGAGTGGGGGGCTTTAATTTCTTTGGTCAGGGGGCCGGACATTAATATTTGTTGGTCTGGAAATAATTGAACCAAAGTAGCAACATGTTGTTCTATGGGCTGGTCACTTACATTCGCAATAGCATGAAAATATAAATGGGTGGGATTTTTATGTTTTACATAAGTAACCAGGTCATCAAAAGGCAAATCAATACCCATGTAGATGCATCGTTTACCACTGGCCTTCATAAGGTAATAAACAAGCAGTAGCGGAATTTCATGTCGTTCTCCTTCTAATGTAAACAATACGTACACTTTGTCAGAAATTGAGGGGCTCTCTTTCAGCGATTCAATCTGAACAATCATTTTTCGGCGGATAATATTGCTGGAAAAATGCTCTTGTGCTGGTATTATATGGTCGGTAAGCCAGAGTAGCCCCATTCTCTCAAGAAACTGGTAAACAACATCAATCAGGGTATTTTCAAACCCCAGTTGTTTAAAAGCGGTATCCAGTATTTTTTCAAATTTTGGCTCATCAAAATCAATGGCAGCTTCAATCATTTGGTGAACCAATATAATAGAACTGGCCTTGTCTTCAGCCGACCCCATCGTCATAGAACGTATCGCGTCATCGGTTAGCCCTGCAATTTTGGATATTTTGATACCCCTATGATATAACTGTGAAATACGTAATATCTGTTTCAGGTCCTCATTGTCATAATACCTGTGCAAACTTTCCTTACGTTTAGGAGCCAGAAAATTGTATCGCTGCTCCCAAATCCGGAGCGTATGCGCTTTTATACCACTCAGGTTCTCTATGTCTTTAATCGTAAAATGATTCATCCAGCGGGTTTGATTATCAGACGGGTATAGATTTATAAACACACAAGATATAAATTAAACAAAGTTTTGTGTAATATTTTCCTAAGCTTGAAGACTAAGAGCCTGCTTACGATTTATTCTACCGGTTTATTATGAGCTATTTTCGAGCGAGCCGAGGCGAATTTTGCAGCCATAGTCTAAACGCTTAAGGCGAAAAATTCAACGAAGGCGCAGCCGAAAAGAGCCATAAGAAACTGGTAGAATAAATCGTAAACAGGATCTAAGTCTCAAAAGCAGCGGGAAGTGGATTATTTAATGAATCAAAATTTGTCGTTATTGCTTGAAAATCATGTAGTTGGGAAAAGTTTTGTAGCTTTCCCCTCATATCTGGCTGAAAAGAATATTTTTGTTTTTATCTAAAAAATAAATCATGGGTTTAATCTTGTTTATTGTTGGTATTATCGGATGGCATCTTGGTATGTGGGGAATGTTTAAAAAAGCAGGCATTGAGCCCTGGAAGGCTCTTATACCGTTTTATAATACCTGGTTAATAGTAGAAAAATGCCATATCCGTAAATATTGGTTTTGGTTGCAATTGATTCCAATAGCCGGACAGTTTATTACTATCTGGATTACCATCATTTTTGTTATGCATTTCAAACGGTTTAATATGGTGCATCATACTGCTGCTGTATTATTACCGTTCATTTATTTTCCTTACCTGGGCTTCTCAAAAAATGAAAAATATTATGGTTCCGATGTAGTTAAGCAATATAAAAAGCCAGGATCAAGAGAATGGATAGATGCGGGTGTATTTGCGGTGGTAGCTGCAACAATTATCCGCACTTTTGTTTTTGAAGCTTATGTAATTCCAACCGAGAGTATGGAGAAAACATTGTTGGTGAATGATTTTCTTTTTGTAAACAAGATGAGTTATGGTGCAAGGATACCTCAAACACCACTTTCGTTTCCTTTTGTACATAATACCATGCCTTTCTCTCTTACTACACCATCATACCTGAAATGGATTCAATTACCCTATAAACGTCTTCCTGCTTTTACGGAAGTTAAACGGAATGATGTGGTGGTATTCAATTTCCCTGCCGGAGATACCATCATTAATTTGCCTGAATTTGGAAGTAAGACTACCTATTATGATGTGCTCCGTTTTACATTTAAAGGAAACAGACAGGAGTTAATGGCTAGCCCGGAATATCCAATCATCGTTCATCCAATGGATAAAACGGATAACTATATCAAAAGATGTGTGGGTGTTGGGGGAGATGTGTTACAAATCAGAAATGGTGAATTATTTGTAAACGGCAATCCTGCTGAAGTGCCAGGCGGATCACAAACGGAATACATCGTTGTTACCAACAAGCAGCCATATGATCCTGATTTCTTAAAAGAAGAATTGGGTATTGATGTATCTACAGATACGAAAGGACAATTATACATGTTGAGCGATAGCAGTTACAAGTTTAACCTGACACCAGATGAACTGGAAAAATTAAAGAAACTGCCCAACTTTGTTTCTGCAACCAGGTCTATTGAAAATTATGCGGGTATGACATTCCCGAATGATGAAGCAAACTATCCATGGAGTATTGATAATTTTGGTCCGATTCGTATACCTAAGAAAGGAGATGTAATAGAACTTAACAATCAGAATATTTCTATCTATCGCAGGTTAATCGCGACCTATGAACACAATACACTCGAAGAAAAAGAAGGTAAATTTTTTATCAACGGACAAGCAACAAACACCTATACAGTGAAACTTAATTATTACTGGATGATGGGTGATAACCGCCATCGCAGTCAGGATAGCCGATACTGGGGTTTCGTACCGGAAACGCATATTGTTGGAAAGGCATCACTTATATGGTTTAGCTGGGATAAAGGTCCACGCTGGAAAAGAATTATGAGAAGTATTAAGTAGTTATTTTTCCTGAAGGGGTTTCTTGTAGCAAGCTACAAGTAGGATAGAACACGGATTTTCATGATTTATCATGATAGATATTGAAAATCATGAAAATCCGAGTTCTTTTATTACAGACAGTGCATTAACGGCAATCTGATATTTCTTTAACCAGCTCATTTTAAATTATCTCCCCTCATTTATTCCATTAATAGCAGAAGACCTAAAATAACCGCCATCTAGCCCTAGACGAGACTAGTAGCTAAAGGCTAAAAGCTTTTTTTACCAGACAGCAATACCCCGAAACACTGAGCATACAGGGGTCATTTTTGCAATTTTTTAGATAAATAATTCGTAACTTACATTACCGTAAGGGGTCCTCATAGCGTATGCTTTGAGGACTTTTTTGTCTTAATAAGTTAGTGTATGAATCAGCAACAATTTCAGTTCTCATTCGAAGTGTTTGAAACTGAAGCACAGCTAAATGAACGTGATGCGGCACTTTTAAAAATTGCCAGAGAAACAACTAAAATGGCCTATGCCCCTTATTCACAATTTAATGTTGGAGCCGTGGCCCGCATGGCAAATGGTGAGATCATCAGGGGAACAAACCAGGAGAATGCCAGTTTTCCGGTAGGAATTTGTGCAGAAAGGGTATTACTATCCAATGCAGCCATGCAGTATCCGGGTGTTGCAATAGAAAGTATTGCCATTAGTTATGATAATACGAATGGACAAAGCCAACATCCCATTTCTCCTTGTGGAATTTGCAGACAAAGCTTGCTTGAATATGAATTAAGGGTAAAACAACCCATTCGTTTGATTCTAGGTGGATTGTCAGGCAAGGTTTATGTTATTCCTCAGGCAAGTAGTTTACTACCATTAAGTTTTACCAGTGCCGATATGCACTAGAGGCTGTGAACTTTATAAATGATTATAGCTGTAAAGTCCATAGACCATAGTCCATGGACCATGGTCTATGGACTAAAACAGTGTCTGTACGCCGTGGGTGATCTTGAATTCATGCTGCAAAAGCCATTTCTTGCGCCACATACCGCCTGAATAGCCAACCAGCGATTTATCGCTGCCAATTACACGATGGCATGGTACAATGATGGCAATATTGTTTCTGCCATTGGCACTTGCTGCTGCTCTGATTACTTTTGGATCTCCGAGCCGCTTAGCCATGTCGAGATAACTGATGGTTTTGCCGTAGGGGATTTCCTGCAGCTCACCCCAAACCCTTTTTTGAAATTCGGTTCCTTCCTGGTGTATGGGTATATCAAAATGTTTCCTGCTTCCATGAAAGAATTCAATCAGTTGCTCAGTGCATTGATGCATCACTTCACTAATACCTGGTTCGCCATAAGTAAGCTGGTCCGGGTTGTCGACATAAGTAAGTTCGCCTATAAAATGTTCTGTGCCCCCTATCTTAAGAAGGCCAACCGGACTTTCATAATATGTAAAATAGAGTTCGCTCATGGTAACCTGCTATTGCAGAAAATCAATATCCGAATATACTACCTGAAAATGGTAATTGGTAGTTTATCAGGAAAATGGGCCGTAGACCATAGACCATAGACCATGGACCATGGTCTATGGTCCTTATTCTAAGTAACTATTTCGCCAGCCTTCTCAATTATTCCAATAAAAGCAGAAAGTCTATAATAAGCACCCATCAAGGCTTGTAGCTTGCGGCTTGCGGCTTGCGGCCAGAAGCTACAAGCCAGAAACTTGCAGCTAAAACTATCCCACTCTTTGTCCATTTTCAACCATCCTTTCCGGTTGCAATAAAATTACTGCTCCTTCACTGTCGTAGACGCCTAAAACAAGGCATTCACTGAAGAAGTTAGCGATTTGTTTAACAGGGAAATTCACAACGGCCAATACCTGTTTTCCGATTAATGCATTTTTTTCATAATGCCGGGTAATCTGGGCAGAGGATTGTTTAATCCCTAATGGACCAAAATCTATTTTCAACTGATAGGCTGGTTTTTTAGCTTTGGGAAAATCTGTAACTTCAAGAATGGTTCCGCTTCGGATATCAACTTTTTCAAAATCATCCCAACTAATCATATCGCTTTTATTTTTTCAAATTTAAAATTTATTACCATGAAACGCAATGCAACCGCTGTTTGGAATGGATCAGGTAAAGAAGGCAATGGACACCTGACCACTCAAAGCACTACACTCAACCAAACCCAATACTCTTTTAATTCAAGGTTTGCAGAAGGTGTAGGAACCAATCCTGAAGAATTGATGGCAGCGGCACATGCCGGTTGCTTTACCATGAAGTTAAGTTTTGTATTAGGAGCTGCCGGATTTACACCAGACACATTAGAAACCCAGTGCACCATTACTCTCGAAGATGGAACTATAACAAGCTCACATTTGGTACTTAAAGCCAAAGTACCTGGAATTACAGCAGAACAATTTGATGCATGTGCAGCAGACGCAAAAGCAAACTGCCCGGTTAGTAAGGCCTATAATATGGATATTACTCTAGACGCTCAGTTGGTTTAATCAGTAAAAGCTGGTCTGGTAGGAAGTATAGTTTAAGTTGAACTATACTTCCAATGAACCGGCCAACTGCATTAGTTCCCGGTGCTTGTAAGCATTGGTTGGACTGTCGAAGCATTTCGCTAATTCTTCCAGTAAAAGCTGAACAAGTCTTTTGTGCGATAGTGGTTTAAAATAAGCAGCTACCGGAGGAACAGAGATACGCTTGAAATAATTTTCAATATCTGCGTGAGAAAAAGCCTGCCCCGTAGTACCATCTACAAAAAAATGGATTTTGTCTTGCGGATGTCCCGGATATAATGCATCATCATAATCTGAGTGATAGAATGCCAAAATGCATTGTTTTGGGATATTAATAATTCTGGCATTGATTTCCAGTTGGTCACAAAGTATCTGATAAATAAGGGCATTTGAAACTGCGTTCCCTTTTTTTGATTCAAGGACTTTATGCAGGAAAAACTCATCTGGCTTTGTGTAATTTACTTCACCACCTTTAAGGTTGTAATAATTGTAAAGTATACTTGAAAGAACATTGGCCTGTTCGAGTGGTGTGAGAAAGCTGTTTAACTCAAGCCATACATTCCTCCTGATCTTTTCAATTTCATGGATAACAGGGGCTGTTTGCAGATCGGGATACTGGTATTTAGAAACCAGCAAAGCCCCGAATAAAAGGTCGTGGTAGGCGCTGTTGTTCCATTCACTGAAATCATTCGTAAGGTCGCAGAAATGCAGCCTGTGAATGATCATCTCTATTCTTTCCTGTACGTCTTCGCTGGGGGTGTTTTCCCACAAATGCTCCAGATTGGGGATAATTCCCTTGCCGTATCCAAGGATACGTTCTGAAATAGTGGAATAAACCTCTTCATCCGGATCATCGATCAGGGTAAATAGTGCATGTATTTCCTTGGTTTCCTGCATGTGTTTGGGTAAAGACCTGATAAGCAGCCTTATTTCTTATCAAACTAAAATAAAAATGATGTATTTGTCAATA
Organism: uncultured Sediminibacterium sp.; assembly: GCA_965650685.1. Taxonomy (GTDB): domain Bacteria; phylum Bacteroidota; class Bacteroidia; order Chitinophagales; family Chitinophagaceae; genus Sediminibacterium. The sequence continues at coordinate 11,409 of CBFGPM010000010.1, read as the reverse complement.
AGAAGTTATTCAGTGCTGTGGAAATATTCAAATTATAGTAAATACTATAGTCATGGTTTTGTCGTTAATTTTCGCTCTGGGGTAAAATTCAGGGTTTTAACAAGCAAGTGATGCATAATTAGCGTTACTTTGTAGGATCATTTTCAAGTATTTATTCATGTCACAGGTTTCTACTCCCAAATTTCCCTCCGTAAAACAATCATTGCACACTGAATTAAAAAAACGAGTACAGCAATATTTTGATGAACGGGGAATTGCTTCTACAGGTAATCCTAAACTTTTTACAAAAGCAATCATCATGGTTATTGCTTTTATAACGGTATACCTGCATTTAATTTTTTTCACACCAGTTTGGTACCTCGCAATTTTTGAATGTGTGGTACTTGGCGGCCTGGTTGCAGCCATTGGTTTTAATGTAATGCACGATGGTAGTCATGGCAGCTTCAGCAACAATAAATGGATGAACAGGATAGCTGCATCTTCTATTAGTATGCTTGGGGCTAACCATTTTATGTGGAATATGAAACATAATATGATTCACCACAGTTTTACAAATGTAGATGGGGTAGATGATGATATTGAAGTTGGATTATTGATGCGTATGGCGCCCACACAGAAGCATTATAAGCTCCATAAGTTTCAGCACCTTTATTTCTGGATTTTATATATGCTCCTTTATGTATTCTGGATATTCTTTGCAGATTACAAAAAATATTTCTCTCGTAAAATCGGTTCTGTGCCTTTGAAAAAAATGAGCCTGAATGATCATGTAGAATTCTGGGGCGTAAAAGTTTATCACGCCATCGTTTTTATACTGCTCCCTTTACTTACCGTAGGTTGGCTCTATTGGGTGATCGGCTTTGTTTTAATGAGCTTTTTCGCAGGCTTTGTATTAAGTATTGTTTTCCAACTGGCACATACAGTAGAACATACAGAGTTCCCGGTGGCTGATATTGAAAGCAATAAACTGCCCGATGAATTTGCGGCTCACCAGATTAAGACAACAGCAAATTTTGCCACCAAGAATAAGCTGGTTAGCTGGTTGGTTGGTGGACTAAACTTCCAGATTGAACACCATCTTTTTCCTAAAATTTCACATGTGCATTATCCTGCTATCAGTGAAATTGTAAGGAATGTTTGCAGAGAATATCAATTGCAATACATCGAATACCCAACCATGCGTAAGGCTGTAGTGGCGCATGTTCGCTTCTTAAGACAAATGGGTAGACCAGTTTAAACAAACAAATTGATTCGCTATAAAAAAGCCCCGTACTTTTTGTATGGGGCTTTTTATTGACTTTATATCCAAAGTGGTTACTTCTTTTTTGGTGCGGCTTTTTTAGCAGCTTTCTTGGCCGGAGCTTTGGTTTTCTTGGCAAATGCATTTGGAACCTGCTCTTCAATCATTTTTTTGATGTCTTCCAAATCAACTTCTGCTAGCTCCTCCGCAGTATATTTTGTGCCATCTGCCTTTCTTCCCATCTTCAACATTTTTTTATTGAAGCGGATGAATGGCCCCCACCTGCCATTTTCGATATTGATCTTTTCAGCGGGCCATTGCCTGATAAACCGGTTAGCCTCTTTCTCCATTTTTTTCTCAATCAGTTCATTGATATCCTGTTGAGAAAGCTTGTCGAAATCGTAGGCTTTGGGAATATTGATGTACATATCGTTCCATTTAATAAATGGACCGAATCTTCCCTTACCTTTTGTTACAGGTAATTCATTATAAAAGGCCACCGGGGCATCAGCCTGTTGTTTTTCATGCAGAAGTTCAATTGCCCTGTCGAGCTCAATGGTGTGCAGGTCTTCCCCTTTTGGAATAGAGATGAATTGATCACCCAATTTAATATATGGGCCAAACCTTCCTACATTAACAGACAGTTCCTGGTCTTCATACATGCCTAATACCCTGGGTAACGCAAAGAGTTCCATGGCTTCTTCCATGGTAATGGTCTCAATACTCTGATCAGCTTTTAATTTGGCAAACCTTGGTTTTTCTTCGTCTTCTGCCTGACCAATCTGTACCATTGGACCATAACGACCCATACGGGCAATTACTTTTTTACCGCTGGCTTCATCAATACCCAATTCTCTTTCACCTTTTGCCCTTTCAGCATTTTCTAAAGTGTGTTCAATATTTTCATGGAATGGCTTATAGAACTGGTCTATCATGCTGCTCCACTTAGTTTTTCCTCCGGCAATTTCATCAAACTCTTCTTCAATTCGCGCAGTGAAACCAAAATCCATCACTTTGCTGAAGTATTGTTTAAGAAAATCAGTCACAACCATTCCAAGGTCGGTAGGAAACAGTTTGGCTTTTTCCGCGCCCGTATTTTCGGTATGTATTTCTTTGGCTATTTCCTGCTGTTTGTTCAGCCTGAGAATATTTACCTGTCTTTTTGTTCCTTCTTTATCTCTTTTCTCAACATAGTTACGTTTGATAATAGTAGATATAGTAGGTGCATAAGTGGAAGGTCTGCCGATACCCAACTCCTCCAGTTTCTTTACCAATGAGGCTTCCGTGTACCTTGGGGCCGGGCGTGAAAATTTTTCTGTAGCAGTCATCTCCCTGAAATCAAGCAATTGTCCGGCAACCAGAGGAGGCAACATTCCCTCATTGTCTTCGTCCTCCTCATCATCTTTTCCTTCGAGATATACTTTCAGGAAGCCATCAAATTTCATTACTTCACCGGTTGCATTCAGTGTTTCTTTGTTGGTAGACACATCTATTTTTGCTACGGTTTTTTCAAACTCAGCATCACTCATTTGTGAAGCAATGGTTCTTCTCCAAATCAGTTCATATAACCTGCGGGTATCTTCATCGGCCACAGTCCGGTTATTCATATAAGTTGGACGGATGGCTTCGTGTGCTTCTTGTGCGTTTTCGTTTTTATTCTTGTATTTCCTGGGCTGGTAATAATCAGTGCCGTAGCTGTTATCTATTTCTTTTCTTATATCGGCCATGGCTGTATCACTCAGGTTGATACTGTCTGTACGCATATAAGTGATCTTACCACTTTCATAAAGTTTCTGCGCCAGTAACATGGTCTTGCTAACTCCATAACCCAGTTTACGCGATGCTTCCTGTTGTAGGGTGGAAGTGGTGAAAGGAGCAGCAGGAGAGCGTTTGGCAGGTTTTACCGTAACCTCATTAACCGTGTAAACAGCGTTTTTACATCCGTTCAGGAATGCTTCTGCAGATTCACGTGTATTTAGTTTAGAGGGACCTTCAGCTTTGAAAGAGACATCTCTGTCATTAATGTCTTTTGCAGCAAAAATGGCTTCTACTTTATAACTGCTATCTGGAACAAACTGGTTTATTTCCCTTTCGCGTTCAACGATTAGTCTAACGGCAACACTTTGTACCCTTCCGGCACTAAGACTGCGTTGCATCCCTATTTTGCGCCATAAAACCGGGCTAAGTTCAAAACCTACCAGTCTGTCTAATACCCTTCTGGCCTGTTGGGCATTAACCAGATTCATATTGATAAGCCTTGGTTGTTCCACGGCCTTTTTTATAGCAGGAGCAGTGATTTCATGAAACACAATTCTTTTGGTGGTTTTTGGATCCAATCCCAATACCTCAGCCAGGTGCCAGCTAATACTTTCTCCTTCACGGTCCTCATCCGATGCCAGCCATACTTCATCTGCTTTTTTGGCCAGTTGTCGAAGTTCTTTTACCACCCTTTCTTTATCATCCGGCACAATATAACGGGGTTGATATTGGTTGTTTACATCAATACCCATATCGCCCTTATCCAGGTCTCTGATATGCCCATAACAACTTTTTACCTCGAAATCTTTCCCGAGGATCTTTTCAATTGTTTTGGCTTTTGCCGGCGACTCTACTATTAATAAGTTTTTTGCCATCTACCTTTTCCTTGCTGTTTTAACAGCCTTTTGGTTGCTTGTATACATACTTATTTATCGCATTTATACCTATATATATGTTGCAAAAAAATGGTATGCTACCCTGCAATATTAGTCGAAACGTCGAAAACACAAAAAATGTTCGCCAATTAAAGCAATAATACTCCGTATAAAACACGTACTGGGCTTAGGGGCGATTTTTGTTCAAATTGATTATTAGTGTATTGATAATCAGTTGCTTATAGTGTTATTAAAATGACAAACTTATGACTGTATCAAAAATTTAATAATTAATTGTATAACACCCTTATCGTGGTATATTTTATTATGTCCGAGCCCATTCGTTATATGAAATTGAATATGTGGATGTTGCATCGATTGCACAGGAATGGTATCGGCGTAGGGACAAATCCGGTCTTCTTTATCATGAATCCATAAAATGGGTGGGTTTATTTGCTCAACAACCCTTTTGATGGAGTAATGGTCCATTTGTTTTCCAGTCATCGAATGGATCATTTGTTCAAATTCGGACTGTACGGTAGGATTAATTTTAAAAAGTTGATAAAATCCCTGTACGGCAGATCTGGTTTCTGTAGCGGGGGCAATCAAGGCAAATTTTCGGTTTTCGAGATGCTGAAAATCTTCCGCAAGGAGAGAAGTTACTAGTCCGCCGAGCGAATGGGCTATAAATCCATAAATGCCACCGAATTCCTGGTCTATCTTTTTCAAAAATCGCATGTAAATAAGGGCATTGATCATGTTTCCTTCACTTAAACCGTGGGCAGGTGCGTCGAAGGCCAAAACTTCAAATCCCTCTTTTAATAATGGTTGGATATACTGCTCAAACTTATAACTGTAGCTGCTGAAGCCATGTACAACCAGTACTTTTTTGCCATTATAACGCTCTGGTATCCATTGAAACCCCAGGGTATTTAACCCTTCAAACGAAACGTTATGTTTTATCGCTTTATGAAAGATCAGCGGTTCTTTTTGTTTTACTCCTTTGCTGTAAGGGGTACAGAATATTTTGAAAGCCTGTTCTGCTGCCTTCCTGGGTGAAGCCAGACCAAGGGCGCGAAGTTTTGTTTTGTAATAACCAATCACAACTCTTTGTCCTAATTTCATCTTCATAATATAAAGATATGGACGTAGTTCTGATAGGGGCGGGGAATGTTGCACATGTATTGGGAAGATCACTTAAAGCAGCCGGTCATGTTATTATAGGTATTTGGAACAGAGATGCTTCCAAAGCGGAAATGCTGGCAAAAGAATTAGGTGCTGAATGTTTAAATAACTTATCTGCAATACCGGAAAATGCAGATTTGTATGTGCTGGCAGTAAGTGACCATGCCATTGCCGACCTTGCAAAACAACTTAACCTTAAAAATGGGATATTGATACATAATGGTGGCACGGTTGCTATCGAGGTATTAGCCGGCGCCGCCCCAAAATATGGTGTTCTCTGGCCCATGAAAATGATGCGAACTTCTATGAAAACCCTGGATGATTGCACGATGGTATTGGATGGAAGTGACGAAGAAACAAAGGAAAAGCTGAAAGAATTGGCTTATTCGTTGTCTGAACGGGTTACTATGGCCGATAATTTAACCAGGCGAAAAATGCACCTGATAGCCGCTATTGTATCAAATTTTACCAATCATTTGTACCATCTGGCATCAGACTATTGCACGGCAAATGCTATTGATTTTTCCATCTTTAACCCAATAATCGAATCGGTGGCCAAGCAAATACAAACCGAATATCCTGGAAATATACAGGCCGGACCAGCATTCAGGGGAGATGCTGATACAATTGAAAAGCATAGGCAATTATTGGCACAGAATCAATCTCTTTTAAAGCTCTATGATGCCATTACAGCCAGCATCAGGGATAAATTTCCCAGATAGCCCATTACCTGAAATTTCGCTTTCCGGAAGCAAAACCTCATATTGATCGTGGTAAAGAGACGGTTTTGAAATACTTTTGCAGTCCAAACGGCATATATTATGTACACGATTAAAGTTAAGTTTGAACAAAAAGACCTGGAGCCGGTTACTTTAACGGCCATTGAACCCGATCAGAGTTTACTCGAAGTTTGTTTAGATAACGGAATTGAATTACACCACAATTGCGGAGCTGTTTGCGCCTGCAGTACCTGCCATTTATATGTTGAAAAAGGGATGGATTATCTGGAAGAACTGAGTGATAAAGAAGAAGATTTTATTGACAGGGCAGTAAATCCCAGACTGAATTCAAGATTAGGTTGCCAGTGCGTACTGCTCGAAGGAGAAGGAGAAGTAGAAGTGCTTTTACCTGATCAAACACAGTTTTTGGGAGAGTAAATAATTTGGAAATTTGGAAATTTGAAAATTTGAAAATGAGGGGTCTTGGATTTTTAAAAGCACTATTAAACTGGAAATAATTCTTTAGTATAAGTCTTCATCATTTCCAAATTTTCAAATTTCCAAATTTTCAAATTTCCAAATTTTCAAATTTTCAAATTAATATATGAACCATTTCGAACCTCCCATTCACTGGGCAGATCATGAAGACATCGCTATGAAGCTCTATGAGCGTTTTGGGGATGAGTTTAATGAAAGTAAGATATACCGTATTCGATTTACTGATTTACTGGAATGGATACTTGAAATCCCCAATTTTGCTGGCAAGCGGGAAGAGAGTAATGAAGGTCATCTTGAAATGATCCAGAGTGCCTGGGTATATGAGTGGAGAGATAACCAAAAATAACCAGATCTGCTATGTTAGAAGCATTTCGCCATATAACCACTTTTGTATTCGACGTAGACGGTGTAATGACCGATGGTACTTTATTGGTGCTTCCTGACGGAGTAATGGCCAGGCGAATGAATATTAAAGATGGTTATGCTTTGCAACTGGCCATAAAAAAAGGGTACCGTGTATTGGTAATTTCTGGCGGCGATTCTCCTGAAGTAAAAGATAGGTTGAAGAAACTGGGAGTAACAGAAGTTTGGATGAAAACCCACCAAAAAAGAGCAGTTTTGCAGGAGTATATGCAAAAGGAAAGTGTTGGGGCCGGGGAGATTCTTTTTATGGGTGATGATATACCTGATCTTGATGTAATTCAAATTGCTGGACTTCCCTGCTGCCCATCAGATGCAGTTCAGGAAATAAAGGACAAAGCCATTTATATATCTCATTTAAAAGGAGGAGAAGGTTGTGTAAGGGATGTGATTGAAAAAGTGATGAAACTTCGTGGTGATTGGAACGAAGACACATCGGTCCGAGCTAAATAATGTTTTGTTGATGTGTCGCATTCTACGCTTTACTTATCTTGTGCTATAAATTTTATTATTGAAATTACTCACTGCTTTTTTTCAGTTGGTGCGGTGGCCCAACTTGTTATTTATCATGCTCACACAAATATTGTTTGAGTACTGTATCTATGCACGTATCTATGGTGAAGCAGAAGGAGTGTATCTATTCCAATTTTCTTATATCGTTATCGCATCCGTGCTCATTGCTGCTGCGGGAAACATCATCAACGATTATTTCGACCTTAATATCGATCAGGTAAACAAACCTGATAAAGTGGTGGTAAATGTAGTCATCAACCGCAGATGGGTAATTTTCTGGCACATGCTATTAAGCTTACTCGGATTGTTTTTTACGGTAATGGCCTTGCCGGTTTCTTTATACTGGCATCTTGTTCTTGCAAATATTGGAAGCGTTGTATTGCTGTGGTTTTATTCTACCAATTTTAAAAAACAATTACTTATAGGAAATATTGTGATTTCCTTATTGACAGCCTGGGTAATACTAATTCTTTTTTTAGCCAAACAACCGCTACAGATTAAGTCGCTCATGTCTGTTGGACATAATGAAATCCGGTTTTTCAGGTTAACCATTTTATATGCATCATTCGCATTCATCATTTCATTGGTTAGGGAAGTGGTGAAAGATGTAGAAGATATGGAGGGCGACAGAAAATATGGTTGCAAAACTTTACCCATCGTTTGGGGAGTGCAGGCTGCTAAGATTTTTGTGGCAATCTGGCTCGTCGTATTAATAGCTGTATTAATCATACTGCAATTGTATGTTTTACCCCTGGGTTGGTGGCATAGCGCACTTTATTGTTTACTGGCAATCATTACCCCACTAATCTGGATATTGGTCAGGTTGTTCAAAGCAACAACACCTGCAGATTTTCATAAGCTTAGCACCATGATAAAACTTGTAATGCTTACAGGAATATTATCGATGGTGTTTTTCCGGATTTATCAATGAGTCCATAGTTGATAGTCCATAGACCATGGTCCATGGTCCATGGACTATGGACTACAAAATAGAGATCAACATGAAATCAATCATCCTGGCTTCACAATCTCCGCGTAGAAAAATGCTATTGGAGTGGGCTGAAGTTCCTTTTGAAGTGGTCGTTAAGTCAACAGATGAATCCTTCCCGGAATCTCTTGAAATAGAAGAAGTGCCGGTTTTTATTGCCAGGGAAAAAGCATTGACTGTTCGTAAACATTTACAGGAAGCCTACCATGGTGAATATGCAGATCGTACCATTTTAGCTGCTGATACAATAGTTGTTTTAAATAATGAAATCATTGGTAAGCCTGCAGACAGAGATCAGGCCTTAGAAACATTGAAAAAATTATCCGGTCAGACACATCGTGTAATAACAGGCGTTGTGATACTTTCAGGTAAATCAGAAATAGCTTTTGCTGATATTACTTCGGTAAGTTTTAACACTTTGACAGAAGATCAGATTGCTTTTTATGTAGATAAATACCAACCCTATGATAAAGCCGGGGCTTATGCAATACAGGAATGGATTGGAGTAATTGGTATTCAATCTATCAACGGTGATTTTTACAATGTAATGGGCTTGCCGGTAAGCAGGGTGGTTAAAGCCTTGCAAGAATTATAGTCAACAAATAATCAGGTATATCCCGCAATCCATTTGCCAGTAGTTTGCTGTAAAACTATTGGAATATGAATGAACGTTTATTGCAGTTTATCTGGCAACACCAACATTATAACAAAAACCACCTGCAGCTTGTTTCCGGAGGGAGTTTAAAAATTATACATCCCGGATTTCTTAACCATCACCAGGGACCTGATTTTACCGCTGCTAAAATTCAATTGGATAATACCATATGGGTAGGCAATATCGAATTACATGTGAAAGCATCTGAATGGTATAAGCACCAGCACGATAACGATCCAAATTATAGCGGGGTTATTTTGCATGTGGTTTGGGATGCAGATATAGTGGTTCTGGATCAATATGGCCAGGCAATTCCAACACTTGTTTTAGATGGAAGGGTAAAAGGTGCTTTACTCGAGCGTTATGAACAAATGATGGAAATAACCACCAGGGTAGCCTGTCATCATTTTTTACCTGCGGTTAACGAATTAACCTGGTATGCATGGAAAGAGCGGATTGCAATAGAAAGGATGGAAAGAAAATCCCTTCTCATCACTAACTTCTTAACGGAAACAGATAATCATTGGGATGAAGTATTTTGGCGACAGCTAGCTATGGGATTCGGTTCAAAAACCAATGCATTTTTTTTTGAGCAACTAGCCAGAAGTATCCCATATACCATCATACAAAGGCATAGAAATTCAGCAGAGGAACTTGAGGCACTGCTTTTTGGACAAGCGCATCTTTTACTTAAAAAAAGAAAAGATGCATACCCAATGCAATTATTCAGAACCTATCTCCATTTACAACGTAAATATCATTTAGTTCCACCTGCTGGTCAACCTGCTTTTTTACGTATGCGGCCTGCCTCGTTTCCAACACTGCGTTTATCGCAATTAGCTGCCTTATTGCACCATCATGAAAGCATTTTTTCAAAATTGAGGGATACAGCCTCAACAGACAACCTCATGCAACTTTTTCACGTAAAAGCTAGTCAGTATTGGACAAGTCATTACAGGTTTGATGAGTTAACCACGCCATCCATGAAATGGCTCGGACAACAAATGACCCTTCACCTGTTAATTAATGTAGCGATACCTATGGTCTTTACTTATGGGCAAGCTACTGATCAACAGATATATAAGGAAAGGGCTTTACAGTGGCTCTATGCTTTAGAACCTGAGCAAAACAGGATTACCAGGTATTGGCAATCGGCAGGTATCCATAACCGATGTGCACTAGATTCGCAGTCACTGATCGAGCTGAATACGCAATATTGTGTTAATAAGCGCTGCCTTGATTGTGCCATAGGCAACAAACTGCTTCGGCTATGAATCATTTGTTTGCTGTACTAAGGCACTTGTGGGAACTGCTTACCAATAAAACGCCATATCCAGTTCGAGGTCGGGGTGAAGGCTTCTCTCAACCGGACAGGTGCGGGCAGTTCTTTCCAGGATTTCTTTGGTTTTATCGTCTAATTGAAGGGTAGATGGGAAATAAACATGGGCTATGATTTTACCGATCCTGCGAGGATCGCTTAACATGATTTTTGTGGTGTCAATACGGGTGCCATCCAGATCAATATTCATTGTCCGGGCTTTGATGGCCATGGTAGTTACCATGCAGGCACTTAGTGCTGTAGCTACCAGGTCGGTAGGTGAAAATCGTTCACCCTTACCCTGGTTATCTGTAGGGGCATCGGTTTCAATACTGGTTCCACTCTGAAGATGGGTTGCGATTGTACGTAACTCACCTTTATAAATAATTTGTGAAGTCATTGCGTCAATTTTGCTATAAATTTACAAGTAACAAATCTAATGGAAGTGAAGAAGCTATTTATTATTGTTAGTCTCTTTGGGTCAATGGCGGTTTCCGCACAGCAGAAATCTCAAACACCGGCTCAACTAGATAAGGCCAGGAAAAAAGCCGAGAGAAAGGAAAAGATCAATCAAATGATCAAACAAGAGGAGGAGGGAGCCCTGGTTTTTAATAAGCAGGGGTCATTCAGTTTTAAATTCAATACCGATGGATGGGGCATGTTCTATGAACATGGTAAATACAAAACAGTTACTAAAACCAACCTATGGTGGCTGGAATTTGGGGAACATAAACACCCTAAAGAAGAAAAAGTTCCCACAATTAGTGCGTCCGGTGGCTTCCTGATTGTATCAAGCTATGTTTACGGAAAAAGGAATAATTTTTATAACCTTAAATTAGGTTTTGGTCAACAAAGACTCATTGGCGGAAAAGGAAATAAGAACGGAGTAGCCGTTTCTGCCATCTATGGGGGAGGTTTAACTGCAGGTTTATTGAAACCCTATTATATCGAAATCCAAAATCCCAATACCAATAAACAAGAGCAGATTAAATACGATAACAATGATAACCTGTTCCTGGATCCGACTATAATTCTGGGAAGAGGCTCTTTGACCAAGGGTTTTGGGGAAATCAAGTTTGTTCCGGGAGCCCATGTAAGAACGGCCCTTCGATTCGATTATGGGCGGTATAATGAGGTATTATCAGCGCTTGAAGTAGGGTTAAATGCAGAGTTTTATTCCCAAAAAATGCCCATATTACTCCTGAATAAGGAGAAAAATCTCTTTTTCAACGCATATGTA